>CALIHR010000045.1 GCA_938020505.1 uncultured Actinobaculum sp.
CCTCGGCGGCGAGCGCAGCGCCCGGGCCTTTCCGTTTGCCAGGGCGTCGCTATGCTGTGTGTCGGGCGGCGGGGCACGGCGCCCGCATTGCCCGTCCGCCGTGTCTTGGCCGCGATGGCTGGCGGAACTTCGACGTCGCCCCTTGGCTTTAGGCCAGTGAGGGCTGTAGACCGAGGCTGCCGACGAGGTGGTCGCGATAAGCCTGCGACGTGACTTCTTCCAGCCAGGCGCGGGCTGCCGCCAAGCGCTCGTCAAGCCCCAGGCGTTTGATGACCTCCTCGTTGTTTTCGTCCTCGTAGAAACGGGCAAGGGCCTCGATCGCCTCGCGAGCCTGACGGGCGTCGCGGGCCGCCTTGGCATCCAGACGCTCTGCGTACCAGGCCGAGTCCAGAATGTTCTCGCGCTCGAATTGCGCGCGGAACTCCGGGCTTGCCAGGTCCCAGCCTTCGCGCGAGACGCCGTCGATCATGATTTCCAGCAGGGCCCGCAGCGGAGGAACGGCCCATTCGAGGGAGCCGTCGGCTCGATAGTGCTCCGCCACAACCTTGTGGGTGGTGACGATGACGTCCACCGAGTCGGCGAAAATCGCCTCGTCCTGCAGTTCGGGGCGCAGCATCTCCTCGGTGAAGACGATGTCGGGGTGCAGGAAGATCCGGCCGAAGAAGGTTGAGGCGAATGCCCGGTTCATGCGGTAGCCGAGGCGGGAGGCGCGGACCGTGCGGCCCTCGTGTTCGAAGTCCTCGATCTTCTCGAGAAAGCCCCGCTCAATGAGATTGTGGGCGTCGCGTTCCTCAACGCTCATTCGCGAGAAGATTTCGGGGATGAGCAGCGAGATGTCATGCGCCACTTTGACCTTCGGGCCGATGTAGCCGGCGGAGGACAGCCAGCCGTCGTAGCCGCTGAGGGCGTAGGACAGCAGCGCGGCGTTGAGATCGTATATGGCCGGCAGCGCGTTGAACGGCGCCTTGGTCAGGGCGCCCTCGCTTCCGGCGCCGGTCGTCGAGGGGGACTTTCCGGTCATGGACGAGATGAACTCCATGAACAGCTCGGGAAGCTCCATGTAGTGGAGGGGGTTGTACGCGCACAGCGGAGGCACGCCTTCTTCGGGCGGGTTGTTGCGGCGCCCCGCGGCGACGACGTCGACGCTGTGGCGCAGCGGCCTGTCCAGTGGAACGTCGCGGAAGAGGTGGTTGGTCAGGTCCGCCAGCGCCACGTCCTTCGGATTGGCGATGTCCGGGCGGACCTGGAGATAGCGCGGATTCTTGGTGGGCGCCCCGTTCACCAGGCGAGGGTTCGCCGTGGAAACCCAGTAGATTTCCTCGCTGGGGTCATCGGCCTTCGGCAGTTTCGCCGCGCGGCTGACGAGGCTCTGCATGGGTTCGGTGAAACGCGACAGCCCGGGGGCGTCAGCGGCCATGGCCCGAGCGTCGTCGGGCGTCAGCGGCTGGAAATTCGAGATGAACAGGTCGGCGTCGGGGGCGGACATGTCCGATTCGGTCTGCTTGTCGTAGCCGCGCACGATCGCGTCGTCGGGCCGCTGGAAGAGCAGGCCCTCGCAATTGGCCACGAACTTGCGCGAAAGCTCGGAATCCGGCGTCGATTCGAGCCCGCCGGGCGCCACGATCGAGGCGGTGATGTCGTCCTCGGTCTGAACCTTCGCGGCGGGCGAGAAGTCCGGGCGCAGAGACAGGAGGCGCCAGGCGCCGTCGTCTTCGAACCCCACGCGCAGCATGTTGACCTTGATGACTTCGCCGTCCAGTCGCAGCGAGTTTCCTTTGCGGCCGTTGATGATTCCCACGGAGAAGTGGCTGCGCCAATCCTTGCCCCAGCTGGGCTGGTAGAAGCGCTTGACGGTGAAAATGAGCTCCTTGATGTGGTCCGGGATGGAACCGAGGAAGGCGTTGTACTCGTCGGTGTACATGGACGAGGGCGTCAGCAGCTTGATCACGCTTCCCAGTGAGCGACGCTCGGAGAGGATTGAGCGGTGATGCTCGCTCTTGTTAGCCGGGTCGACGAAGCGGTCGGCGTAGTTGCCGTCGAGAATTCTTTGGACGGTGTCGAAATCGTCGTCGACGTCGCCGACGTAGGCCTCGCCGAATACGAAGGCGTCGAGGAGCGACTTGGATATCTCGGACTTTCCGCCGCCGGAGACAGTGGCGGGTTTGTGCGCCTGGGTCGACCAGGGGGCAGTGCCCACCAAATGCCATTGGGTGGCGTCGCCTTCGCGGTGCTTGGCGTGCACCCGATAGCCTCCGGGGGCGACGTAGGTGTTGCCCACGAGCAGGGGAATCGAGGATTCTCCGCCGTCGGGCCGCGTCCACGCGACCGTCTGGCTGCGCATCGAGTAGTGGGCTCCGCCGGGCACCAGCACCACGGTCGGGTCATCGACGACGACGGCCGAGCCGTCCTCGCGCACCTCGAAGCGGCCCGGGTTGCGTTCCACAACGTGTTCGAGGGTCAGGCCCTCGGGCGTGTGGACGTCGGTGAACTCCTGACCCAGGTTGTAGCGCGGGTAGGCGACGGCCCCGCCGGCGTGCTCCTCCTCGACGCAGCCGAAGAGGTTCGCCGAGTAGCCGATCTGGGTCTTCACTTCCTTCTTGCAGTAGCCGAAGTAGTTGTCCGCAATGACGGTGACGATGACGCCGCGCTCGTCGCGCGCCACGCACTTGAATGCCTTGCCGCCGTTGTAAAGCTCGTTTTCGTCTTTCCAGCACTGGCCGTCGCGGCGCTGGCGTTCGGTGGCCTCCTCCCACGAGGGCAGGCCCAGCCCTTTCTTGGTCAGCTTCGTCAGATGCGGCGCGAGGATGACGCAGCCGGTGTGGCCGGTCCATGACTCCGGCGCGAGCGAGGCGTCGTTCTCGGGAAGATAGGGGTCGCCGCCGTTGCCGAAGATTCCCTCGACGAAGTCGAGATTGGAGACGAGGCCGCCGGGGGCGATGAAGCGGATCTCCATTGATCGTTCGGCAGAGAAGCCGGGGACTTCGGGGACGACGACGGGGCGCAGCAGCAGCGAGACGAAGCAGCGGGCGGGATCGGCGTGCGTCGATGCCCACGGTAGGGTCAGCAGGCCGTCCGGTGCGTCGATCGCGTGGGCCAACAGCCGCGCGAAGACGTCCCGGTCCACGGCGATCTTGTCATCCGGGATGGGAAGGCCGCCTTCGGCGACGTGGAAGACGCCGGCCGTTGTGCGGCGGTCGTTTCGGGGGTTGTGCAGGACGCCTCCCAACACCTTGTAGCTCTCGACGTAGTCGGAGACGAAGCTCGTGGAGTCCGCCGGGAGAGAGAGCGCGCGGGCCAGGCCGGGCTGGTCGAGCACGAAAGTGGAGCGCGGCAGCTGAGGAGTCTCAGCGGCGCCCTCCAAATAGGAGTCGAGGAAGCTTTGAATGCGCTGATCGGCAGCGCAGGGGCGATGCGCCAGGCGGCGAGAAAGCTCGCGCTGACGCGCCAATATCGGGGACATGAGGCTGTCCGTCTCGCTCTGATCGACCTGCGTCAAGGCGGGAATTCCCAGAAGCTCCAAGCGCAGGGCGATGGCGGAAGCAGTGGCTGCGTCTTTAATCGTCATGATATGAGCCTAGCGAACGCGGGAGGCTCGGACCTGTTACGTTCCGCCTAGAAAGACGAAACGCACGAAGCTCGGGCGGCGCCAGGCGGTGCGAAGGCCGGACTCTGTGGAACGGTGCGCGGAAGGCCGGTGTCGCGAAAGGCCGGGCGTCGCGGAAGTCCGGCGTCGCGAAACCGGCTGTGGCGCGGCGCTCCAAGGTCTAGGCTGGTGACATGGACAGTCAACGGCCCCAGCTGGCTCAATGGATCGCGCAATCGAATCGCATCGTCTTTTTCGGCGGCGCCGGGGTTTCGACGGAGTCCGGCATACCGGACTTTCGCGGCGCCAAAGGGTTCTATCATCAGGACCGCGAGATCCCGATCGAGCGCGTTTTGTCCATCGACTTTTTTGAGACGCATCCGCAAGCCTATTGGGAGTGGTTTGCGCAGGAAAACGCCCGCGAGGGAGTCGCGCCGAACGCCGCACACAGATTTCTGGCGGAGCTCGAAAAGAGGGGTTCGCTTTCGGCGGTCGTCACGCAGAACATTGACGGGCTTCACCAGTCGGCGGGGTCCGAGCGGGTCTTCGAACTGCACGGGAACTGGTCGCGCCTGCTGTGCACGGGCTGCGGGCGGCGTTTCTCGATAGCCGATTTCGACGAGGCGCGGGCAGGAACGGTTCCCCGCTGCCCTTCGTGCGCCTCCGTTGTGCGGCCGGACATCGTCTTTTACGGGGAGATGCTCGGCAGCGGCGTTCTGGAGGGCGCCGTTCGGGCGATCGCCGACGCCGACATGCTGATCGTCGCCGGAACCAGCCTTGTCGTTTATCCGGCGGCCGGCCTCGTCGACTACTACGACGGCGACCGCCTTGTGCTCATGAACGCCACGCCCACTCCGTACGACTCGCGGGCGAACCTCGTCATCCGCGAGCCGGTGGGAAAGGTGTTCGCTGAACTCTCCCGAGCCGTCTGACCGCGGCAGTTCGACCACGGCCCTTGGCCCGATGCCTCCGGCAAGAGTCTGGCTCGCGCAAAGCCTTGAGGGGCCTTAAACTGTTCGGTGTGAGCATCGGGCTTGGACCGGTGCGCCGTATCTCAGGAGCCCTCCGCCAAGGCGGAGGGCTCCTCGTTTATTTCTTGGGTTTGCCCAGCTTTTATGGGTACATTGGTCAGCGAAAACGATTTTCCATTCAAGTCCGTTCGTTTTCCCGTTCAAAAGGAGGCGGTCAACCGTCATGGTCAGCCTCGCAGACATCGCCGCTGCGACAGGGTACTCGAAGGCCACCGTGTCTCGGGTTCTCAAGGGAGACCCCACGTTTACCGTGCGTGAAGAAACGCGCAGGCGCATCCTTCAAGCCGGCAACGAGATGGGGTATTCCGTGCAGGGGCGTCGCGTAGGAATTCCGCAGGACGTGGCCGTCTTGGACAACATCGACCCCGAGCGCGGGCTGCAGGACGCCTATTTCTTTGAGATCCGCGAGGCCTTGAAAGCCAAAGCCGACGAACACAACACAAAACTCACCCCGTTTCCCGACACGCGTTCCCTCGTGGGCGCGGGCAAGAAATTCGACGGTTTCATCTCCATAGGCCCGGCGCCGCTGGCCGACGACGATTTCACGGCCCTCAGCCAGGAGCTGCCGCATGGCGTGTTCATCGACATCAATCCGGCTCCGGGGCTGTTCCACTCGGTGCGGCCGGATTTGCAGCAAACGGTTCTTGACGGGCTTGACGCGCTGATGGCGGCGGGCCGTCGTCGCATCGCCTTTGTCGGCGGAACGGGCCACATCATGGGCCGGCATTTTTACGACGAGGAGCTTCGCCATTTGGCGTACTCGAACTGGGCGCAGCGTTTGGGCCTCGACGTCGACGGCCTTTCATACGTCGGCGGCGCCTTCACCGTCGAGAACGGCCGCGGCCTGACTGCCCGGTTGATCGCGGAAAACGAGGATCGCATGCCGGATGCGATCCTCGTCGCAGCGGACCCGCTGGCAGTCGGCACGTTGCAGGCCCTCGACGCCGCAGGCGTCCGAGTGCCTCAAGACGTCGCCGTCGTATCCATCAACAACCAGGAGGTCTGCCAATACACCTCCCCGACGCTGACCTCGTTCGACATCGACTGCTCGGAGCTGGCCGAGTCCGCCATCCTCCTTCTCTCGGACTCGATCATCGGCCGATACTCCTCCTGCCACCACGTCCTCGTATCGACGAGGCTCGTGGCTCGCGACAGCTTCGCCCCCGCGGGGTGAATGCGTGGCGGGTGCGGCACGGCGCCCTGGCCCCGTAGCCTCGCGGCCGGGCCCCGTGCCGCTGTTTGGCCGCCCGCATTCCGAGGTCGGGCAGACCGCCCGGCCCACGCCCTGGGCCGGGGAGTTTAGATAAGCTCCAGATCGACGTCGAGCCGCAGCGGCCGGTCAGCGGCGATGTGGTATTTCTCGTGAACGGGCGACCCCCACGAGTCGTCCCCTCCGACACCCATCTGCCCTGCGAGGAGCCGCAAATGCGTCAGGGGCGTCCTCGACGGATCGGCCAGCTCCCACTG
>CALIHR010000046.1 GCA_938020505.1 uncultured Actinobaculum sp.
CCAAACAACCTCGGGCAACATGCGGAAGGCGACGACGATTTGCAGATCGGCACGGAGCTCACGCAGCGCATCGAGAAAGGCGGGATCGCGAAGGCTCACGGGTTGCAGCACCAGAATATTATTCTCCACAGCGTACCGCTTGACAGGCGATGCTTGCAGCACACTGCCGTGCCGTCCGATGGGCTTGTCAGGCATCGTCACCACGCCCACCACGCGATATTCGCCTTCGACCAGCGCGCGCAGCGAGGCCACGGCAAAGTCGGGCGTGCCCATGAAGATTATTCTCAGATTGTTCTTTTCCATCAGTATTTTATTCTGTTGTATGAATGGCCCCAAAAATAAAAAGGTTTGGCTGCAGGCAGAAGCAGCGCTTGGGCGTGATGTGGCATCTTTGTCCTCGGATGTGGATGAAAGAATAATCCACTTTGAATCACGCACTATTTAGAATAGAAAAGGACACACAGATCATGAAGAAATTCAATCGCAAACTGATCCGCGGCACCAACTGGGCGCTGGCGGGATTACTGTCGCTCTTAGGATTCTCCGGCTGCGGAGGCATGGAGGTAGAATACGGATCGCCGACCTCGAACTTTAAAGTCTTAGGCCGCGTGACCGACGAGCAGGGGCAACCGCTCTCGGGGATCCGCATCGTGTCGACAAACTTGGAGAAACCTTATCGCTCCCCCTACGACACGGTCTACACCTCTCCGGACGGGAGTTACAGGTACTGGTACGACGCCGGTTTTGCGCCGGATTCGTTGTACATCAAACTGAAGTTTGAAGACCCCACGAATCGCCCGGACTACGAGCCGGACAGCATCACGGTCGGCTTTGCCAAAGGCGACCTCAAAGGCGCCAGCGGGAATTGGTATCAAGGCTCGGCCGAAAAGGAGGTCAACGTGAAATTGAAAGCCAAGAAGTAATCCAAACAGAAAGGAACTTGAGACATGAAGAAGTTCAATCGCAAACTGATCCGCGGAGCCAATTGGGCGCTGGTGGGACTGCTGTCCGTGCTGGGCTTCTCCGGCTGCGGAAGAAGAGGCATGGTATTAGAGTACGGCACGCCTCGACCGGACTATGAGGCGGACAGCATCACGGTTGAGCGTGCCAAGGAAGACCTCAAGGACGGCAACGAGAATGGGCGCCAAGACTCGACCGATAAAGAAGTCGACGTGAATTTGAAAACGAAGTAGTAATCCCAAACAGAAAGGAACTTGAGACATGAAGAAATTGAATCGACGACTGATCCGCGGCACCAACTGGGCGCTGGCGGGACTGCTGTCGCTACTGGGATTCACCGGATGCGGCAAAGACAACAACGATGACGGAGAGATGCGGGTGGAATACGGCGTGCCGACTGCCAACTTCAAGGTACTGGGGCGCGTGACCGACGAACAGGGCAAACCGCTCTCGGGCATGCGTGTCGTGGCGTCGGACGTGACAACGGTTTGGGGCAAAGGCCCCGAACAATGTTACTCCGGCCTCCTGCGTGACACGGTCTACACCGC
>CALIHR010000047.1 GCA_938020505.1 uncultured Actinobaculum sp.
GCCGCGGCGGCCTTGGACGAGGCCCGCTGGATGGTCGAAGAGCTGCGGGTCTCCCTCTTCGCCCAGCAGCTCGGGACGAACGGCAAGGTTTCGGCCAAGCGCATCGCCAAGGTCCTCGCGCGGGCTTGACCTTAACCTATCGGCTCCTCGCATCGGTAGGCGACCTTCTTCGGGTAACGATCGCTGGGGGTGCGGACGTACAGCTTCATCTTCCCGGCGTTCGGGGGCTCCACTGCGCCAAAGTACACCCACCCCTCGATCGGCTTTCCTACTTCCACGTAACTCGACGACGCCAACGCTCCTTGAGAACTGTCTTCAACTTCGAACATGAGGTTGCTGGACGACGGATCGCCGACGTAGAACCTGTACTCAAAGGGGTATGTGCGTTGCGACCCATTGTTGGTCAACCGAATCTTGACGCCGACGTAGGTCTCATCGTCTCTGTAGTCTCGACTGTTGACAGCCTTCACTTGTTCCCGGGCGTCCGCCTTGTACTCCAAAACCTGAACAGTGGTGTCCTGGAGCGTGTAGGTGTCGCCCTGTTTCGTCACCGGCTTTATCTGGTAGCCGATCTGCCCCAACGGGTCTTGAGGGTCATTGCTTTGCGTCGTGTCGTCGTCGGACGGGTCTGTCGTGTCGTCGTCAGACGAGTCCGTCGTGTCGTCGTCAGACGAGTCCGTCGTGTCGTCGTCGGACGGGTCCGTCGTCGTGATGCTGGGCGTCGGATCGACGTCGTGCCTGCCCTTTCCGAAGACGCCGGTGGCCCAGAGCGTCCCTATCACGACGCCGATGACCGCTATGACCGCCACGACGATGATCGCGGGAGAGACCCTCCTCCCCGGCTGCTGGAAGGCGCCGCCGTACATTCCCCCCGGCGGGTATCCGGCGCCGCCGTAGCCCATGCCGTCCGCCTGATACGGGTCGCCGAACGGCCCCCCGCCCGGCGGTTGCGAGGACGGGCTTGAAAACCCCGGCGTGACGCTCGGCGCGTAGTCGTAATCCCCGAAGGCCTGCTGACCCGCCGCATCGGGGGCGGAAGGCTGGCTCGGGACGTTGGGAGCGCCGGGCATGACGTTGGAGGCAGGAGCCCCGTCATAGCCGAAGGGCTGCTGTTGCCCAAACGACGCCTGCCCTTGCCCGAATTGGCTGTAAGGCGCGCCCCCTTGAGGCCCTTGCTCAGAATTCCAAGGTCCGGCCCCAGGGGCGTATCCGTCTCCTCCGGGTTCCTGCCGTCCCCCGGATCCATAAGAAAAATCTGTCATGTTTATCCGATCGTCGTGTCTCACCCAGGCAATCGATGCGATGCGCTTTCGCAAATCGACATCTTCATGCTAGCACCGCATCCTACCAGTCTGAAATATCTGTGCACAATACTCGTCCAGGGGCGCATTCCCCTGCCGCCGCACCCAGCGCAGCTGGAAGCGCTTGTCGAAACGGGGCGAACACCTGGCACACGAAACCGGGGACCTCGGCCGGCGGAAACGCTCAACCGTGTGGCCTTCCGGGCACTGTCCGATCCACGGCGCCGGGGGCATCGGCAGGCCGCGCGCAGTCGCCCGAGGCGAGGCTCCGAGTTTGACGGCCATCTTTTTCCACACGGGGCCGTGCCCGTGCTCGGGCCCCACAAGCGCATGGGCGATCTCGTGAAGGACCGTGTCCCGCACCTGATCGGCCGTGCACAGTGGAACGATGAGGGAAGACAGGGATATCGTCCGCTCAGCATACCTCGTCACACCCGCACGGCGACGAGCCCGATCGAAATCGAGCCGCCACCCGCACAGCCCATGTCCGTCCATCAGCTCTCGCGCCATGGACGCCGCTTTCGCCATTTCCATAAGACCACCTTAACAAGGTTAAAACGATTGATCAACATCATCTGGATAAAAACGAATATTAAATGGATCGTAAGGCGACACAAGGCCTTTAATCACATTTAACAATACGATCAGATATTTAATTAAATTAAAAGTTAAGTTTTTCAGTTGTGCCCGCGACGCCGACGTCGGCAAGGGTCGAGCGCTGCCAATCCTACTCCCAACACGCCGGAGGCGCCCCTCAAAAGCGGGGTGGATGCGCATCGAGAGAACGCGCAGGCTGACGGACGCGTCGGAGCGCCGCAGGGAAGCTGAACCGTCGGAGCGCCGCAGCCCGGCCGACGCGTCAGAGCAATCATCTGAGCGTCACGGGCTCGCTGACTTCGTAGAAAACCATGCCCGAGCTGCCCGACGTTCCGAAGAAGAACTTGGCCTCCTGCAGGTCTTTGCTCACTTTGAAGCGCAGCTTGACGGTGGTTTCCTCGCCTCCCTTGAGAGTTATGCCCTCGTCCAGGCCCGCGTCGCCCTTCGACGAGCTGACAAGGCCGCGCTCGGAATCGACGAGGACGAAATCGACGTCGTAGAAGGGAACGTCGCCCGAGCCCGCGTTCCTGACCTTGAGCGACGCCTCGACGAAGTATTCCGCCTCGTTTTCCGAGGGGGCCGTCTCGCCCTTGTTTCGATCGACTTTTCCGGCGACGACGCGGGAAAACGACTGCGCCTCGACCCTGAGGGAGCCGCCCGTCCAGCCCTTCCCGTCGGAGAGGGCCGCCTCGATTTTCGAAGACGTCGCCTTGACCAGGATCCGCGAGGCGCTCTTGCCCTTGAGTCCGGCGACGTCGACGGTCGAAGCGTCCGTCGGGATTGCGTCGTCGCCGCCCGTGCCGCCCGCGGAGGGGGCTTCTCCGGCCGAGCGGGACTCGGACGCGCTCGCCGGCGTCGAGCCGTCCGCGGACTCCCCGCCGCGGTCGGACGCCAGCCAGCCGAGCATCACGGCCGCCCCGAAAGCGAAAGCGATCGCCACCGCTATCGCCTGCCCGCGGTTCACGGGGGGCTTCTCCCGTCTGGCCGAATCGCGGAGGGGCTCGCTGGACTCACCTTCGACGGAAGAACGCGGTAGCGGCATCGTTTTCCTTTGCAGTTCGCATATGGGCGGCAGGCAACCGGCAATTTCCATTACGCTACGGCAGTCCCGCGGGAAAGTACATGGGCAATGCTTCCCGTCGGCGAGAGCCGCGAACCGCTCAGAACGCTGCGAGCCTCATTGCTTCGCGCGTTTGCTCCCCCGCCGCACGGAATCGTCGAACCATCCGGTTATCGTCGTCGGATGCGTGACGGCCGTTCCGACCGCCGCCGCCCACGCGCCCGCGGCCATCACGGCTTCGGCGTGCTCGGGGGTGTGGATTCGCCCCTCGCATATGACCGGGAATTCGGGGAACTCGGCGACCATGAGCTCGAGCAGTTCGACGTCGGGCCCGTCCGTGCGAGGGCGCTCGCCCGTGTAGCCCGCGAGCGTCGTCGACAGGATCGCGCATCCCGCGGCGGCGGCCCGCCTTGCGTCGTCGATGGAGCCGCAGTCCGCCATGACGAGGACGCCCTCGGATTTCAACGCCCTCACGGTTTCGGCGAAGGTCAAGCCGTCGGGCCGCGGACGCCCCGTCGCGTCGACGGCGACGACGTCGGCCCCGGCGTTCGAGCACGCTCTCGCATGGCGCAGCGTGGGCGTGATGTAGACGCCCTCGCGACCCTCTTTCCACAGGCCGATGACGGGCACTTCGACTCGGCCCTTGACGGCGGCGATGTCCGCCAGGCCCTGGCATCGGATCGCGGCGGCCCCTCCGCGCTCGGCGGCGAGCGCGATCTGCGCCGTCGTCTCCGGGCAGCGCATGGGCTCGCCGGGATAGGCTTGGCATGAAACGATGAGGCGGCCTCGGAGCGAGGCGATCAACGGGTGCATTCTTCCCCCTGAAACCTGGTGCATTCTTCCCCCTGAAACTCAGCGGCGTAGGCGAACGCTCCCAGCAAGGGCGCGTCCCCGCCCAGCGTCCCCCGCACGAGCGGGACGCCGCGCACGGGGTCCATGGCCTGCCGGCGATAGCCGGCCCGCAGCGGCGCCCACCAGTATTCGCCGGCCCCGCTCAGGGAGCCGGACAGCACGATCGCCTCCGGGTCGAGGCAGTTCGCGAGCGACCCGAGAACCTCTCCGAGCGCCGCGCCGGCGTCGGAGAAGGCCTTTCGCGCTTGGGCGTCGCCCCGGTCCGCGAGGAGGCGAAGCTCTGCGCCGTCGTTCACATCCGGGGATCCGCCGCGGGAACGATAGAGGCGGACGACGCCGGTTCCGGAGGCGACGGGCTCGATGTGGCCGTCGCGCCCGCACGGGCATGCGAAGCCCTCGCCGAGCCGGTGGCCGACGTGGCCGACGTGCCCGGCGAGGCCCCGCGAGCCGAACAGGACTTTTCCCTCGGCGACGACCGCCCCGCCGATCCCCGTTCCGACCGCGGCCACCAGCGCGTTGCGCAGCCCCGCGCCCGCCCCGAACCGCATCTCCCCGAGCGCGTGGGCGTGGACGTCGTTGAGCACGGCCGCGGGGACTCCGAGGGCTTCGGCGAGGGCCGGGCCGAGAGCCGTCCCGGCCCAGCCGGGCATGAGGCCGGTGGCGGAGACAACCGTGCCCGTCGCGCGGTCGATGACTCCGGCGCTGGCCGCTGCGACGCCGGCCAGCGGGCCGCCCGCCTTCCGGGCGACCTCGCGGGCCAGCTCGAGCGCCGTCTCCACAACCGCCGCGCCCCCGCGGCGCGGCCGAGTGGGCCGGGTCGCCCGATGGCGCACGGAAGCCTGCCCTGGAGCGCAGACTCCCGCCGCTATCTTCGTGCCTCCGATGTCGAGGACGAGGCGCCGTCCTTCTGCGGAAGGCATCGCCTCCCCCTCGGCCGAAGGCTCCGCCGCCGCTCTCATCGCACAAGCATCCCCGCGGCGACGAGCACCCTCCGGACGGCTTCGACGTCTCTGCCCTCGAGCGCGCGCACGGGACGCGGCATCTGGTTGGTCTCGAACACGCCCAAAAGCTGAAGCGCCGTCTTGAACGCCCCGACGCCGGCGCCGAAGCCCACGGCGCCCTCCGTCACCGAGGTGATCGTCATGAGGAGCGCCAGCCTGTCCTGGATTTGGACGGCGGCGTCCCAGTCGCCTTCGCGGCAGGCCTCGTACTGCTGGACGTACCCGCAGGGATCGACGTTGCCCAGCCCGGGGACGACGCCGTCGGCCCCGGAAAGGAAGGCGCTGTCGACGACGACCTCGTGGCCCGTGAACAGCTTGAGCGGGCTGCCGGCCGCCCGGTTCTTCTGGACGAGGAAGCGGAAGTTGACGTCGTCGCCCGAGGAATCCTTGACCCCCGCGAGAATCCCCTCGCTTCCGAGCCTGACGAGCATGTCCGCGTCCAGCTTCTTGTGGACGCACACGGGCAGGTCGTAGGCGAACAGCGGAAGGCCGACCTCCTCGCGGATGGCGCGGAAGTTGGCCTCGACCTCGTCGGGGCCGCCGAGCGCGTAGAAGGGGGCGGTCGCGACGACGGCGTCGGCCCCGAGCTCGCGCGCGGCGCGGGCGTGCTCGAGCATCCTCTCCGTCTGGGCGTCGATGACGCCCACGAGCACCGGAACCCGGCCCGCGGCGGCCTCGATGCCCGTCTCGACGATCTCCCTGCGGCGGGAGTCGGTGCAAAACACGACCTCGCTCGACGATCCGAGAAGGAAAAGGCCGTGCACTCCGCGGTCGATCATTCGATCGATCGACCGCTTCAAGCTGGCGCGGTCAAGTTCGCGATCGGCCGTGAGCGGCGTGACGACGGGCGGGATCACTCCGCAGAAGTCGGCGTGGGCTGCCATGTGCTCTCTTCCTTTGCTGTATTGCGCGATTCCTGATCGGCTGACGCGAAATCGTCGGGAACGCTCGGGTGCAGAAGCGAGGGCGCCGCACTCAGGAGCTTGCGTGTGTAGGGATCCTGCGGATCGGCCAGCAGCGCCGCCGCCGGCCCTTCCTCGACGATCTGACCGCCGTTCATCACAACGATTCTGTCAGAAACGTACCGCACAGTCTGGATGTCGTGGCTGATGAACACCATCGCCAGCCCGAGCTCGTCCTTCAGGTCGGTCAGGAGGTTGAGGATCTGCGCGCGGACCGAGACGTCGAGGGCCGACGTCGGCTCGTCGGCGATGATCGCCGCGGGCTTGATCGCGAGCGCGCGCGCGATGGCGACCCTCTGGCGCTGACCGCCGGAAAGCTGGCCCGGGAGGGCGTCGAGGGCCGACGTCGGCAGTCCCACCAGCGAGATGAGCTCGCGCACCCGCGCCTGGCGCTCCTGCTTCGTCCCGACCTTGTGCACGTGAAGGGGGTCGGCCAGCTGGTCGCGGACGGCCATCCTCGCGTTGAGGGCGGTGGCCGGGTCCTGAAAGACGACCGATATGACCCGCCCGATGGCGCGCCTGTCCTCGGCCGTGCGCTTGGTGACCTCGCGCCCCTGGAAGTAGACGCGGCCGGCGGTGGGCTTTTGCAGCCCGCACATGACGTTGGCCGTGGTCGACTTGCCGCAGCCGGACTCGCCGACGATGCCGATTGTCTCGCCCGGCATGAGCCTCAGGCTCACCCCGCGCACGGCCCTGACGGACTTTCCTGCGGTCCGCGTTCGGAATGTCACGTGGACGTCGTCGAGCTCGATGATCGGCCCGGGCCCGTCGCCGCGCCGCAGGGGCGCCCCTGCGGCGTCGCGCTCAACGGGGCTCGCGACGTCGGCGGCGGTTTCGTGCCGAGCCGCGGCGGCGGTTTCCGGCCCGGCGGCGTCGCCGATCGAGCCCCCGGCCGTCTTCGTCAGGGTTTCGGCGCTCACTTTTTCTCCTCCGTTTTGAGTGTGGGGCGCCCGTCTTTGAGCGCGGCGCCCTCGCCGCGAACAAGGCCGACGCCGCTTGCAGAGCCGGCGGAGACCGGACCGGCCGCCGCGATCGCCGCGTACCCTTCGGGATGGTCGGCGTAGAAGTGCCAGCTGCCTTCGACCCGGCGCATGACGGGCCGGACGTCGCTGCCCACGTGGGGGTGGCTCGAGCGCGGGGCGAAGCGGTCGCCGGAGGGGAAGCCCTTCGGGGACGGAACCGCGCCCGGAACCTGGTGGAGCCGCCCGAAGGCCGCCTCGATCGAGAGGACCGAGCCGAGAAGCCCGCGGGTGTATTCGTGGCGGGGGTCGGTCATCAGTTCGACGGTCGAGGCCTGCTCGACCACCTGGCCGGCGTACATCACCGTGATGGAGTGGGCCACCTCGGCCACGAGCGCGAGGTCGTGGGAGACGAACACCATCGCGAAGCCGAGCTCGTCGCGCAGCTTGTTGAGCAGTTCGATGACCTGCTTTTGCACGGTGACGTCGAGGGCGGTGGTGGGTTCGTCCGCGATGACGAGCTTGGGGTCGCGGGTCAGCGCCATGGCGATGAGGACGCGCTGGCGCTGGCCTCCCGAGAGCTCGTGCGGATAGGAGTTGAGGGTTCGGTGGGGGTCGAGCCCGACGAGCTCCAGCAGATCCTCCGTCGACCGCGTCCCCCCGCGCTTGGTCAGCTGTTTCATCTGGGATTTGACGAGCATCGACGGGTTGAGGGAGGACAGCGCATCCTGGTAGACCATGGCGAGCTCGTGCCCGCGCAGCGCGTTGCGCTCGGAGGGCGAAAGCTCCAGGAGGCTCTTACCGTCGTAGAGGATCTCGCCGGAGACCTCGGCCCGGGGATCGAGCAGGCCCATGATTGCAAGGGATGTGATGGACTTGCCGCAGCCCGACTCGCCCACGAGGCCCATCGTTTCGCCCGGCCGCACCGAGAAGCTGACGCGGTCCACCACGTTGACGTCGCCGTGGCGCGGGAACTTGATGCACAGATCCTTGACCTGAAGCAGCGGCGGCTCCTCGGAAACGGGAATGTGGCGGTCTTTCCTCAGGGTCTCCATTTCTTTGAGGGCGTCGAGCCGGTTGCTCAGCGCCTCGGCTTGGAGCCTGTGCGCGGCCACGGGGTCGACGAGCATCTTGTCGGCTTCGCGTTCGGCGTCGGAGGAGGTCTCCGGAACGTCGACCGGGCCCTTCGGCGCGGCGACTATGGCGTCGGTCATCCCCTCCGAGAGGACGTTGAGGCACAGGACCGTGAGCATGATGGCCAAGCCCGGGAAGAGGGCGGCCCACCAGTAGTTGTAGATGACGCCGGCCCGGGCGTTTGCCAAGAGATTGCCCCACGTCGGCGTCGGCTCCTGGATGCCGGCCTGGATGAAGGAGAGCGAGGCCTCGAAGACGATGGCGTCCGCCACGAGGACGGTTGCGAAGACCATGATCGGGGCGACGCTGTTGCGCGCCACGTGCTTGACGAGGATCCAGGGGGCGCGGGCGCCGGAGACGACCACGGCGTTGACGTAGTCCTCGCCGTATTCGGCTATGACGTTCGCGCGGACCACGCGGGTGATCTGCGGGATGTAAAGGAATCCGATGGCGAGGATGATGACCGGGAGGGTTGTGCCGAACACGGAGATGAACACGGCGGCGAGCGCGATGCCCGGGAAGGACATGACGATGTCCATGATCCGCATGATCACTTCGGAGATCCACTTGCGGGAAACGGCCGCCACCGAGCCGATCACGGCGCCGCACAGCAGCGCGAAGGCCGTGGCGGCCAATCCGATGACGAGCGAGTACCGGGCGCCGTAGAGCATGCGCGAGAGGATGTCGCGGCCACTTCCGTCCGTTCCGAAGAGGAACGTCAGGCGCTCCTTGGCCGCGCCGACCCACACCTCGTGCGTGCCGGGCTCGAGGTTCTTGCCGAACGTCGCGTACGGATCGTGCGGAGCCGCGATCGGCGCGAGAACGGCGAGAAGCGCCATGAATCCGAGGAAGACAAGGGAGATCTTCGCTCCGGCGTTCATCGCCTTCCAGCGGCGGAAGCGAACGCGCCCCTCCATCTTTTCGGTGAGTTTGCGGCGCATCTCAGACCTCCCTGATTCGCGGGTTGACGAGGACGTAAAGCATGTCGACCACGATGTTGATGACGATGAACGACAGGGCCACGATGAGGGTCACTCCCTGCACGAGGGCCGGGTAGTTCTCTTTGACGCCCTCGAGGATCGCGCGTCCCATGCCGTTGAGATTGAAGATGATCTCGATGATGACCGCGCCTCCCATGAGGTATCCGATGCGCAGGCCCAGGACCGTGATCGGCGTGATGAGGGCGTTGCGCAGCACGTTGCGCGAGACGACGACGCGTTTGGGGATTCCCGCGCCGATGGCCGTGCGCACGTAGTCTTTGTCGAGCTCTTCGACGACGGCGGTGCGGATCACCCGGGTGAGCGAACCGGCCACGGGCACGCCCAAGGCGAACGCCGGCAGAAGCATTCGGTTGAGCCACGCGCCGGGATCCTCGCTGAAGGGGACGAGCTCGCCCGAAACGTCGAAGACCGGGGTGTTGATGGCGAAGGCCAGAATGAGGAGGACGCCCAGCCAGAACGACGGCGTCGCGATGGCCGCGACGGAGAAGACGCGAATGGCCTTGTCCGGCCACCGGTCGCGGTAGAGGGCGGCGACGACGCCGAAGAACACCGAAATGACGACGGCGATCAGCAGGCCGAGGAAGGTGAGCTGAAGCGTCACCGGAAAGGCTTTTGCGACTCTGTCGCTCACGGAGGCGCGATTCGCGCCGTAGCTGCCGAGGTCGCCCTTGGTGAAGAAGTTCCAGAGAAAGGAACCGTAGCGAACGAAGAACGGGTCGTTGAGGCCGTGGCTTTCGCGGTATTCCTCCAGCGCCTTCTGGGACGCTCCTTCGCCGAGGGCCGTGTAAGCCTCATCGATCTTCGAGAAGGACATGAGGAAGAACACGAGGAACGTCACGCCGAGAACCATGATCGGCAGCGCGACGAGGCGCCGTCCGATGAGTCTCACGAGATTGTTCACGAGGATCTCCTGGTGGTGCGCACCGGCCGGCAGAGCCCGCCTGACGCATGGTTGTTGCGAGCGTCCGGCTGTTGCGGGCCGCACGCGTCATGACGATGCGAGGGTTGGTCTGGGGAAGCGAAAGACAGGGGCGGCGAGGGCCGCCCGCCGCCCCTGTGGGTCACTTGGCTCCGCTTTCGCCGCCGGCTCCGGCGCCGACGAAGTCGAGGCCGGTGGTGCTGATCGGCGCGTATGCCGAGACCTTCTTCGGGTAGTAGGCGGTCACGACCTTGCGGTGGAACAGCGGGTAGAGGGGCGCCTCCTTGGCCACGATGTCGTAGGCCTCGTTCCACGCCTTCTGCTGCTCGTCGCCCGTCGCGCGGACGGCCTTGTCAAGCGCCGCGTGAAGCTTCTTGTATCCCTCGGAGCCCTTCCACTGGGTGCGCTTTTGGGTCCAGCTGTTGTCGCCGTACCACCAGTTCATGAGAAGGTCGGGGTCGTTGCCGAAGACCGACGGGTCGCCGGGGGCCAGAACCATGTCGAAATTCGGATTGTCGACGTCGGTGTGGTCCTTGTACAGGGAGCTGGAGGCGAGCGCCTTCAGCTCGACCGTCACGCCCACCGCCTTGAGGTCTTCGACGATCTGCGGCGAAAGCTTGGTGATCCACGTGTGGTCGGTGGTCAGGAGCGTCAAGTGCAGGTTCTTGACTCCGGCCTCCTTGAGGAGCTTCTTGGCCTTCTCCGGGTCGTACTTGTAGACGGTCGAAGCCTTGTGGTAGTTCGGGTGGGTTTCGGGGAGGAAGGACGACGCCGCCGTCGCCGTCCCCGACGTGCCGAGGTCGATGAGCTTTTCGGTGTTGACGGCGTAGAAGAGGGCCTGCCGGACCTTCGGGTTGTCGAAGGGCGCCTTCTTCGTGTTGAACATGAGGAAGGGCAGGTTGAAGCCCTGGACCTCGGTGATCTGGGCCCCGGCGGACTTCAGGAGGTCGGCGGACTCGGCGGGCACCGACTCCATGGCGGAGACGGTCTTCTGCTGCATCGCGGTCACCCGGGCGGTGTCGTCCTTGAGGATCTTCCACTCCATGTGCTTGGCCTTGGCGGGCTTGGAGCCGTTGTAATTCGGGTTGGGGGCGAAGGCGATGCGCGTTGAGTCGATCGCCTCGTACGCCCACGGGCCCGTGCCGATCGGCTTGGAGGTCAGGGCCTCGTCGGAGGCCGCGGCCGGAACGATTTTGACGAGCGAAAGGCGGGCCTTGACCAGCGAGAAGGGGTAGTTGAGGTTGATTGAGACGGTCGTGTCGTCCTTCTTCTGCACATTCTTGATGAAGGAGAGCATCGGCAGATAGATGTTGCCTTCCTTCATCGTGCGCTGGAAGGAGGCCACGACGTCGTCGGCCGTGACGGGCTTTCCGTCGGAGAACTTCGCTCCGTCGCGAAGCTTGACCTCGTACCGGGTGTCGCTGACCTTGACCGGGTCGTCCGTGGCGGCAAGGGCCTTGTACGGCTTGTACGTGTGCATGTCGAGTTCGTAGAGGCCCTCGACGACGTGCCAGTTCGCCCCCTGCGCCAGCGCGGAGGACGTCGACGACGGATGGTAGTTATTCGTCTCGTAGGCGACCGCGGCCTTGATGTCGCCGCCTGTCAAGAGCTTGTCGGTGGGCGAGGGCGCGGCCGTCGGAGCCGGAGACTTCGACGTCGAGGAGGCGCCTCCACTGCCTCCACAGGCGCTCAGCGCGAGCGTGCACGCGGCCGCCACGGCCAGTGCCCTCGCGCCAAACCTCTTGCGATTCATGGGTATTCCTCTCCATTGAGTGTAGTGAGCGGTGCGCCCCCTAGGGGTATCGCGTATACTCAGCATATGATGTCTGACAAATTCTTGCAACAGATCATCGCCGAGTCGTCTGACATACTCCAAGATCCGCGGGGAGAATCCGCCGCGGCGACGCCCTTCGTCAACCGCTCCACTGCAACGATGCAGGCGGTGCGCGCCTACATCCTCTCCCACGACCTCCAGCCCGGCTCCCCGCTGCCCACCGAGGCGGTTCTCTGCGCCGAGCTCGGAGTCTCACGCTCGTCCGTGAGAGAGGCCCTGCGAAAGCTGGAAGCCCTCGACATCGTCCGCGTCCATCAGGGGCGCGGCACGTTCGTCGGCGACATGTCCCTGCGCCCCCTCGTCGACACGCTCATTCTCCGCGCCTCGCTCACATCGGGCTCCGGGGCGGATTCCCTGGCCGACGTCGTCGCCCTGCGGAAGTACCTCGACCTGGGGATCTCGGCCGACGTCGTCGCGGCGCTCAAGGGAACGGAGAACCCCGTCCTCCACGCGGCCGTGGCCGCCATGGATGCGAAGGCCGCCGCCGGCGAACGGTGTCTCGAAGAGGACGCAACCTTCCATTCCGGGATCCTGGACGCCACAGGGAACTCCATCGCCAAGCAGATGGTCTCGGCGCTGTGGCTCGTGCACATGGCGGTGATCCCCGACCTCGCCGAGCACATCGAGGCCGGGCTGAAAGACACCGCCCGGGCGCACCGCGCGATCCTCGACGCGGCCGAGGCGGGCGACCTCAAGGGGTACAGAAAGGCCGTCCGCGCCCATTACCTGCCCCTCGAGCGGATCCTCGCCGAGCGGCGCACAGCCGAGTCGCCGTCCAGGCAAGGCTCAGGCCAAGCGGCGCAACCCGGGCAAGGCTCGGCCTAGGCGGCGCACAGCCGAGTCGCCGTCCGGGCAAGGCTCAATCCAGGCGGCGTCGCGCGAAACCGAGAGGCGGGCAGGGCATAGACTGGAGCCACACCCTTCGATCGAGGAGCCGCATGTCTGCACAACACCCCGTCCGGGACGTCCTGAATTCCGCCGTCGTTCCCGCTAACCGTCCCATCGACAATCTGCGGCGCGCCGGAACCGGCCTGTTCGCCGGCAACTGCATCGGAACGGCTGTGGCCGTCCTCGCCTACGGCGACCGCCTGACGAGCGGGAACATCCTGTACGTGGGCCTTCTCCTGTTCGGGCTTTCCTTCCTTTTCCTCGCCCCTTGGATCGTGCGGCCGAAAGACGGCCTGGGATCCCCCGTCGTCGCGCGGACCCTCGCCACCTCCGAGTCCGTCGAGTCCAGGCTCACCAGGCGCGGCCTGAGGGTTCCCGTCGTCGTCCAGCCGGTCGACGGCGCAAAGCCTTTTCGATCGATCGTCACCCTCGGCGGGATGCGCAAGAAGCACGCCAAGGACCCCGAGGCCGGAACCCTTTTGGCGCTCCAGCAGGTCGAGCCCGGCAAGGGCGAGCTCGCCGCCGTCGACGAGCCTTCCGCGCGCCAAAAAGAGCTCATGGCCAAGCTCAAGAAACAGCCGCGCAAGCTCAAATCGGACGCGCCCATCCTGCCCATGCGCCGCAGCCCGCTTTCGCCGAAGCCGGGGTGGGCCGGGGGAATGCTCGCTTCGACGTGCATGCTCGGCGTGACAGTCGCATTGGGAACGATCTTCGCGGTGACCTCTTAACGGCCCGGGACGACCTCTCAGTGGCCCGGGCCCGCAGCGAGAGGCTGACCGCCTTCGCCATGCTCTCCCCCTCCCTCGTGGGTGTGGGGCTCTTCCTCGTTGCGCCGATTTTCTTCATCCTCCTTGCCTCGCTGACGGACTGGAACCTCATATCGCCGCCGCGCTTCGTGGGCCTGGACAACTACGCGCACATCCTCGGCGACTCCGGATTCCGGCGCTCGATCCTCGTCACCGCGGCCTTCTCCCTCATGGCGATCCCGACGGCGGTCGCGGCCGGCCTCCTCATCGCCGTCGCCCTCAACCGCAGGCTTCCCGGATCCGGCGTTTTCCAGCTGCTCTACGTCCTGCCGTGGGTCTGCGCGCCCCTCACGCTGGGAATCGTGTGGAAATGGCTTCTCGACCCCTCGAACGGACTCGTCGACGCGCTTTTCGGCAACCGAGTCGAGTGGATGAGCGACGCCTCCCTCGCCCTGCCGACAGTCGCCTTCGTCTACGTGTGGCAAAACGTCGGCTACATCTCGCTGTTCTTCCTCGCCGGCCTGCAGGCGATCCCCCAGTCCGTCGTCGAGGCGGCGAAGCTCGACGGCGCCGGGCCGGTCAGGCTCCTCATGCGCATCTGTCTGCCGATGCTGCGCCCCACCACGTTCTTCGTGCTCGTCACGTCTTTCATCTCCTCCTTTCAAGCCTTTGACCTCGTCTACGGGCTGACCGGCGGCAACCCGGGCTATCCGGGCGGGACCACGGACGTCGTCGCCGCGCAGATCTATCGGACCGCCTTCGGCGCCCCCAACCGGATCGGGCGCGCGAGCGCCATGGCCGTGGTCCTCCTCGTCTTCGTCGTGGCGGTCACCTTCCTTCAGCAGCGCCATTTCTCGAAACGGACGGTGTACGAACGTGAATGAGGACACGCGGGGCGCCGCCGGGCGCGCACGCGGCGCGCATATCTCCGCCAAAAGGAAACCGCCGGCCGGGCGGACGCGCAAACCGGCGAGCTGGTGGGCGGCGACGCTGGCGACCTACGCGTTTCTCGCCGCCGGGGCGGCCCTGACGGTCGCGCCCTTCGTCTTCTCCGTCTTCACCAGCCTGAAAAGCCCGGAGGAGTTCGCCGGCGGCGACCCGCTTTCACCGCCGTCCTCCCCGACCGTCGAGAACTACACGTCGCTGTTCGGGGACCGCGCGAACTTCGTGGTTCCGCTGGCGGTGACGGTGCAGGCGGTCGCGGTCTTGGCCGTCGGCCAAATGGTCTGCTCCGTGCTAGCCGCCTACGCTTTCGCGCGCCTGAGCTTTCCCGGCAGGGAGTTCATCTTCTGGACCTACGTCGCAACCCTCATGGTTCCGGCGGTGGTCACGATGATCCCGCTGTTCGCCGCGCTCACCCAGGCGGGGATGAAAAACACTTTCGCGGGACTCGTCGTCCCCTTCCTTCTGGGCTCCCCCTACGCGATTTTCCTCCTTCGGCAGAGCTTTCAGGGGGTTCCGAGCGACGTGCTCGACGCCGCCAGGCTCGACGGCGCAGGCCACTGGCGCACGCTCTGGTCGATCATGCTTCCCATGAACCGCCCGATTCTAGCCACGCTACTGCTCATCACCGTCGTCTCGCAGTGGAACTCCTTCATGTGGCCGTCGATCATCGCCCCGGAACCGACGTGGCACGTGTTCACGGTGGCCACGCAGGCGCTGCAGCAAGAGCATTCCGACGAGTGGACGCTTGTCATGGCCGCGACCGTCCTGGCGCTTGCGCCCCTCATCGTCCTTTACGTCGTCTTCCATCGCCAGATTGTCAGGTCCCTGGGGATCTCGGGGCTTCGCTAGACCGCCGGGCGCCGCGCCAGGCCGACGGCGGCGGGCCAGAACAGCCCAACGGCTCACGGAGCCAAGCGATTCGCGCAGAGACCGGATGCGATCCGCAATGCGAGCCGGGCATGCAATGAACACACGGGCCACCGAACGGAAACAAACATCGCATACTCATCCGTAATTACTGCGGCGCGCTGGATGGAATACAACAACTGCCCAATGTGTTCTATAGGATAAAAGACATAAGATCACCGCATTCAACCTCCTCGAACGCCACATTTTCGAGCGAGTCACGAAAAGGACACCCATGAAGCTCCATGGACTCTTCACACGCCAAAAGAGGAAGCTCGCCGCGCTGGCTGCGGCGGCGACGCTCGTCCTCGCCGCCTGCTCCCCGGCCGAATCCTCCCCGGACTCCGCCGGCGGAACCCGGGTGACCTTCCGCGTGTGGGACCAGGACGCCGCGGCCGCCTACAGGGAGTCATTCAAGGAGTTCCGCAAGAAGAACCCCGAAATCGACGTCAAGGTCGAGGTGGTTTCCTGGGACCGCTACTGGGACCGCCTGCCGCTCGACATTTCCTCGGGCGACATGGCCGACGTCTACTGGGTCAATTCCTCGAATTACGCGCAGTACGCGGACAACGGCGACCTCATGGACATCGAGGACGCGGTGGGCTCGGACCACGAGGAGTGGCAGAAGCCCGTCGTCGACCTTTACACGCGCAAGGGAAAGCTGTGGGGCGTTCCGCAGCTGTGGGATTCCATCGCCCTCTATTACAACAGGGACGCGGTCGAGGCCGCGGGCGTCGACGCCTCGGATCTCACGTGGGCGCCGGACGCGGGCGAAGGCGACACCCTCCTGGGGGCCGCGCGCAAGCTCACCGTCGACAAGAGCGGCAGGCATCCGGGCGAGGCCGGCTTCGACGCAAAGAACGTCGCAACCTACGGGTTCAACGCGCAGGCCGACATGCAGGCCGTCTACCTCCCCTTCCTGGCCGAGGCCGGCGGGACATACCAGGCCTCCGACGGCTCATTCGCCTTCGCCTCGCCTCAGGGCAACAACGCGTTTTCCTACCTCGTGGCGATGATCAACGCCCACCGCGTGGCGCCGCCCGCCGCAGACACCAACACGAACGGGGATTCCACCCGCGACCTGTTCGTCAAGGGGAGGCTCGCCCTTTTCCAATCCGGCCCGTACAACCTCAAGGAGGTCGCCGACAACGCCAAGGGCTTCAAGTGGGGCGTCGCCCCCATGGTGGCCGGGCCGAAGGGCCGCATATCCACCGTTCACGGGGTCGCCGCCGTCGGCAACGCGAAAACGAAGCACAAGGCGGCCACGGCAAAGGCCCTCAAGTGGCTGGGCTCAGCCGAAGGCCAGCTGCCCCTTGCCGAACGCGGCGTCTCCTTCCCGGGGGCCGTGGCCGCACAGTCGGCCTTCGTCGACTATTGGAGGAAGAGGAACGTGGACGTTTCGGCGTTCGTCGAGGCGTCGAGGGGCACGACGACGAAGCCGCCCGTCGGCCCGTCCGTCAACGCGGGAACCAAAGCCTACACTCCCTTGCTGCTCGACACCTTCCTCGGGTCCTACCCGGTCCCCGAAGGTCTGAAGAAGGCCCAGGAGGCGGGGAACAGGGAAATGAAATAGCGGCGCCCGCATGCTCGGCTATTCCCGCATGAGCTCGGCGATGAGCCCGTCGGCGCCCGCCTCGGCCTGCGCCAGCGTGCGATCGTACTCCTCGGGCCCGCCGCCCCATGGATCGGCCACGTCCCACCGGCCGCTGGAGTAGTAGAACTCGGAGCGGCCCCGGGTCTTTTTCTCGTCCGCGAGCGCGCCGCCCTCGCCGAAGCAGCCGTCGGGCGCGACCCCCGGGCCGGCGCCGTCGAACTCCAGCCACAGGTGAATTCGGGCGGCGTCGACCCCGGCGTCGGCGCACATCCTCCGCAAGGCCCGCGCGTGCCCCGTCGTCATCGCAAGGATGAGCCCCGATTCGGCCAGTTCGCGCTTCGTCGCCCGGTGGGCGCTGCGGGCGGGGACAGTGTATCCGGCTTCGCGGAGAACCCTGGCAGCGGGAGGATAGATCGGGTTGCCGCGCTCCTCGTCCGAGACCCCGCAGCTGGCGACGCCGTAGGCGAGCCCCGCCCCTGCCAGCCTGTCGCGCAGCACGACTTCGCCGATCGGCGAGCGGCAGATGTTTCCCGTGCACACGACGAGGATCTGCGGGTTGGCGGCAAGCTGGCGCTGAATCTTCGTAGGCATGGGCCAATGATATCCGCAGGCCTCACATTTCGAGGTTCTTCGCGCGCCAGTCCAGGACGCGCGAGGGAAGGCCGCTCAAGAACGCATGGAGCCGCATGATATGCGCGGCGAGCACCGCCTTGACGACGTCTTCATCCTCCATGCGGTAGTCGACGGGAAGCCCGAGCGCCTCGAAATCGAACTCGACGTCGCACAGCGTCTCGCCGTTGACGTCCACCCGTATGTCCCTCTCGGCCGTGACCGTGCAGGAAAACTCGACTTGGTCCCAGGGAATCGGCATCGTCGAGCCCCTGTCGACGTCAGGGGCGATGCGGTAAACGCCGAGTGACGTCATCGAGTGGCCTGTGAGCCCCTCAAAGGCGTTGAGGAAGGGAACTCCTTCGATCGGGTTTTCGGCCGTGCCGAAGTTTCTCTGGCGAAACCAGAAGAACTTGTTGTTCGCGGCCATGTGCTCCGGATCGGGGGCGGGAAAACTAAGTTTCATGCTATTGGTGACGTCAAGGAGGAAGAATGCCACGCCGAGCTCCTCCGCCGGCTTGATCCACACCTCCTCGGCGAGGGCGCCGGCCCGCTCGCACTTCTCCCGATCCTCGCTCAGGGCGACGTCGAGCTCCTTTTGGAAGTCCTCGTCGAGGGTGGGCTCAATGTCGGGGAACGGGACGGTTGTCTGCGGCATCATGGCCATGGCGTAGTTCATTTGCTCCCTCACCTTCTCCTCCGGGAGCAGGGGCCTGACGGCGTCGCCCAGCCTCTCGAGGTCAGGAGCCGGCCAGAAGTCCGCGACCTCGAAAATCGTGCTCGGGGCGACGGCCAGTCCGTGAACGGCGTCCATACTGTCGAATTCCACCGGATTTTGCCAGAAGTCCTTCAAGTCGGGATCGATGCTTCCGAAGGCGAAGGAAGCCAGGTACTGCTCCCAGCCGCTGTACGATTCCACGATTCTCTTGCCGTAATAGTCGATCATCCGGGTCGCCAGCTCGGCGTCGAAAAGCCCGGCGCTGTAGAAGAGCGAGATGTACTGCAGCGTGGCCGCGTCCCCGACGGCCTGCGGGCCTCTTTCACCGGCGGCGGCGATGATCCATTCCGGTATGCCGCGCGTGTAGCGCTGCGCCTTGATGGGCCAGAACCCGACCATCCCCAGGAGGCTGAGACCGCTCAAATCGTCCAGAGCGGACTCGTCCATCGCCTCGAGACCCTCAATGCCGAGCATGGCCCCCAGCTCATCGGGCTCGAGGCGGCCCGCCCGGTCCAGGTCGATCTCGCCCCTCGCGGCCGCGGGCGTGTCGGCTCGGCCGTTTTCCCCCTCTCCCGCGGGAGTTTCGCGTTCGCCGCCCGACGGCGCGGACCCCGAGTCGAAAGGCTTGGTTTTGAACGAGGCGAGATCGGGCAGGTCGCGAAGCTCGTCGGGGAACATCCTCCTGACCATTTTGAGCACTTGCATGGCCGAAACGGCGTCCGTGGCCCTCGACTTGAGGTTGTTCGCGACGACCTCCTGGGCGAGCGCCGCCACGTTCGGGTCCGGGTGCCGAAACAGGGAGAGCATATCGGGTATGCAGACCGAGAGATAGTCCTCCGCAATCAGCCGATGGGGAAGCGGGGTCAGATGTTTGAGCTGGAAACGGTGGGGGGCGTTCAGCAACATGTATTTGGATTGGGGTGGTT
The DNA here is from genome assembly GCA_938020505.1 of uncultured Actinobaculum sp. Classification (GTDB taxonomy): domain Bacteria; phylum Actinomycetota; class Actinomycetes; order Actinomycetales; family Actinomycetaceae; genus Peptidiphaga. The sequence continues at coordinate 18,953 of CALIHR010000047.1, forward strand.
CCATCGTGCCGTCTCTCTGGTTTGCTTTGTATGCGCTTGCGTCCCCGTTATCCTACCTAACGGGAAGTTCGTTTGGACAGGTTTTTTGTGCCCGTTCGCCGCCTGGCGAAAGCCGGCCCGCCGAAAGGCCGCATGCGATATGCCGCACAGCCGCCGCCGAAACACGCGGCGACGGCGGGTTCTCTTTGCCTCGACCGCAGCTTCTTGACGGAAGCCCGTCTCGAGATCGCCTGTCCCCGACGGCGGCGCCCCTCAACGGCGGCGGGCTCCCCGCGAGCGCGTCATGCGCCGCGGGGAGCCCGCCTGCTCGGCCAAATTGCATCGGCCTTTCATCGCCCAGAGCGTCTCGACGCCTCCGACCCAGAGTGATCCGGAGGCCGTCCGAGGCCCGCCCGAGCGTTTGCGGTTTCGGCGTCAGCCTTAGGTTTTCAGCCCATCAGCCCTTGTTCTTCTTGCGGAGGAAGACGAGGGCTCCGCCCGCAGCCACAGCGAGCAAGCCGATGACTCCAAGCCAGAGCACCGCCGCGCCCGTGTCGGGAAGCGAGGGCTTCGAAGGCGTCGCCGTCGGAGTGGAAGGCGTCGCCGGGGTCGAGGGAGCCGGGGGCACGGGGGCGCCCGGCGTCGTCGGCGGCGCAATCGGCGTCGGCGGGGTGGTCCGCGTCGGAGGCGTGGCGACCCGGCTGGCCTTGTTCGTCACGACGACGGACGTGAGCGTCCTGTCGCCGACGGTGACGACGGCGCTCTTGCCGTTGTCGGCCACCTTGACGTTCGAATCCTTCGAGGAGAAGACGGGGTCGCCCCAGGCCACTCCGTCGTCGGTCGGCTTGATCTCGGAAAGGGTGACCTTCGTGCCCTTGGGGAGGGAGCCGATCGTCTTAGCGGGGCCCCCGGCCTTGAGGCTGAGGGTGTCGGACTTCTCCTTGCCGTCGACGGTGTAGCTGGCCTTGACCGTGTACTCCTTCGCGGCGTCGACCTGCGAGGCCGCGTCGCCGGTGAGCGGCGCCTTGGTCACGCTGATGGAGCCGAAGCCGGCCCCGTCGAGCTTTCCGGCGCCGAGGGTCACGATGGCGGCGTCGCTCTTGACGTCCGAGCCGTTGACGTTCGCGTGGTTCTGTATCGCGTCGCCGGCCTTGACCTGCGAGGGGTCCTTGAGGACTGTGTAGTAGCCGAGTTCGTAGACGTATCCGTCCTGGCGGGGCCAGCTCGCCTGGAAGCCCTTCTCGTTGGGCTGGAACTGGAAGGCTCCGCCGCCGACGCTCTGGCCGACCTTGATCGTCTCGTCGGCGTCGGCCCCGGATTCGAACTTCTTCGAATCCTTCCACACGCGCAGAACGGGCTGCCGCCCGGACTCGTCCGAGAGCTTGTACCCGCCGTGGTCGGCGCTGAAGGTGTCGTTGACCGTGATCTGCCCGCTGTTGGCGTAGGCGCCGGCGTTGACCCAAATCCTCCAGTAGAAGAGGTTGGGGCTGACCTCGCCCTCGACCCAGCCCTGCTTGTAGGCCTTCTCGGGAAGTCCGCGCAGATCGCCGGGCTTGATCATTCCGCCGGGAAGCCCGACGACGATCGGGTTTCCGGGGACCTTGAACGTGAAGTTCTCGACCCCCTCGGACTTGGAGATCTGGGTCCGAACCCAGCCGCCGCCCGTCATGTCGGGGTGGGAATTGACGTAGTCCGTGAACGTGCAGGTCAGCGTCTGGCCCGCGCCGCCGGGGACCGTGCACTTGGCGACCTCGGTCTTTCCGTCGTTCGCGTACATCGGGAACGACGTGATCTGGGTGCGCATCGAGTCAGGCAGGCCGATGGTGAAGGTGTCGCCGGCCTTTGCGCCGGATCCGGTCGTGTCCACGGTGAACTTCACCTTGGTGATGTCCCACACGTGGTGCGGCGTCGATTGGCCGTCGCGCGACGTGTTTTCGACCGTGATGCCGGTAACAACCTTGACTTCATTCGCATTCGCCGCGGTGGGCATGGAAAGGAGCGCACCGAGGCTTAGCGCGAGCGTGCAAATGAGCGTGAGGATCCCCGGCGCTTTCCGGCGGACCCCGATTGGTGAGGAAGTTGTCATGAAGTTGTCCTTGCGTGTTGAGCCATGGGCGTTGTTCAAATGTGGGCACGTGTGGGGAATGGTTCCCATGGCATAGATCAATCGTAGATTAAACAGCCTTTTCCGGCCCCTCCGGGCCTATGGGGAACTCTACCCGTATGTAAAGTCGGCCACAAGGCGTCTGCAAGAGTTCCGAACAGTTCGCGCGGGGACCCTTCCGAGGCTCCGCGGGACGACGTCGAATCGCGCCGCCCCGCGGCCCGCATCCCCACACGGGCCGCGGATGGCCGCTCCAAGTGCGTGAACCGGAGCGACTACGTCAAGAGTAAGGAAAACAGAGGCTTAGCCCGTCATCCCGCAAACCGAGCCGACCAGCCACTTCGGGTGGACGCCTCGAAAAAGCCCGGAAGAAAAACAGGGGCTTTGCTTGATTTAATCGTCAACCTTACGCGGCGGCGCCGGAGTGTTCGGAGAAAGAATCGAGCCCCGCGGAGGCAGTGACAATCGCCACTCGCGCGGCTGTGGGCCTCGCTCCCTCAGAAGTCCCAGTCGTCGTCGGTCGTGGCCTCGGCCGTGCCGATCACGTACGAGGAGCCCGATCCGGAGAAGAAATCGTGGTTTTCATCCGCGTTGGGCGAGAGCGCCGCGAGGATGGACGGGTTGACGGCGGTCTGGTCCGGTCCGAACAGCGCCTCGTATCCAAGGTTGTTCAGGGCCTTGTTCGCGTTGTGGCGCAGGAACATCTTGACGTCCTCGCTCAGCCCCATCTCGTCGTAGAGGGACTCGGTGTAAAGCTCCTCGTTGTCGTAGAGGTCCATCACCAGGCTGTAGGCATACTCCTGCAGCTCGTCGCGCCGCTCCTGCGAGGCCTTGGCCAGCGCCCTCTGGTATTTGTAGCCGATGTAGTAGCCGTGGACGGCTTCGTCGCGAATGATGAGGCGGATGAGGTCGGCCGTGTTCGTCAGCTTGGCGTGGGCGGACCAGTGCATCGGAGCGTAGAAGCCCGAGTAGAAGAGAAAAGATTCGAGCATCGTCGAGGCCACCTTGCGCTTTTCGGCGTCGTCGCCACGGTAGTAGTCGAGGATAATCTTGGCTTTCTTTTGAAGGTGCTCGTTCTCCTCCGACCACCTGAACGTCTCGTCGATCTCTTCCGTGGATATAAGGGTGGAAAATATCGAAGAATATGATTTGGCGTGAACCGATTCCATGAAGGCGATGTTGGTGAGAACGGCTTCCTCGTGAGGAGTGACGGCGTCGGGAATGAGCGAAACGGCCCCCACGGTTCCCTGCACGGTGTCGAGCAGCGTCAGCCCGGTGAACACGCGGGTGGTCATCTGCTGCTCGTGAGGCTTGAGGGTGTTCCACGAGGGAATGTCGTTCGAGAGCGGAATCTTTTCGGGGAGCCAAAAGTTGCCGGTGAGGCGATCCCAGACCTCCAGGTCCTTTTCGTCCTCGATTCTGTTCCAGTTGATCGCCTTGACGGAATCGACCAGCTTGATCTTCGGCGGCGTCATGATTCTCCTCGTTCAGGGTTGCCCGCTTGTACCCCGACATTCTTCCACGTCGCGGCGCCCAATGGAACGGACGCGCCAGCCCGGGCGGACTTCGCCCCGCCGGTTTCCGCACGCAAGCCTTAGCCCTCACCCGTTTGGCTCCCTTAGACTTGTGCCATGAGCATCACCGAGCCCGCTTCGTTTTCCCCAAACGGCGACGCCGGAGACTCCGACGCCGCCGCTCAGACGCAGGCCTCCCTGCCGGAGGGGCCGGCGGCTCTCGACCCGCAAGATTCGGCGGCGGACGGCCCGGGCGGCCGTTCCGCATCCGCAGGCGGGGAAACCACCCGACGGCTCGGGCGAATCGGCGGTTTGGACATCGCGCGAGGCCTGGCTGTCTTGGGAATGGTCTATGTGAACTTCGCGCCGATCGGCGACGGCGACGACAAGTGGTCGTCGGCCCACTCGATCCTGTCCGACATTCCCAACGGGCGCTCCGCCATCCTCTTCGCCTTGGTCGCCGGAATATCGCTGTCCCTCCTCACGGGCAGGGACGCGCCCTACACCGGCGAGCGGATGGCGACCGCGCGCAAGCGCATCGTCGGGCGGGCCTTCCTCCTCGTCTTCCTCTCGATGTTGACGTCTCTGCTCAATCTGCCCGTCATCGTCATCCTCGGCTATTACGCCGTCTGGTTCGTCTTGGCCCTGCCCTTCACATCGTGGAGCGTGCGCAAGCTGTGGACGGCTGCGGCGGCGACGGCCGTCGTCGGCCCGATCCTCTCTGTGGCGATCGTGTGGTTGACGACCTCGCTCGGGCTTGTCGCGCAGGAGAACGACCCGTTCCTGTGGACGATGCTCATCGCCGGGAACTACCCGGGGCTGGTCTACATGGCTTTCGTCTTTGCGGGAATGGCGATCGGCAAGTCATGCGTCGCCGAGACGAGATACCAAGCGAAGCTCCTCGCCTTGGGCGCATTCTTGATGGTCCTGGGATACGGGGGAAGCTACGCTCTCACGCACACTTTGTTCGACTCCAACGAGGCTCTGGAGGTGCGCGGGGCCGTTGTGACGGAGGAAGGCGGAGGAGGCCACACCGCCGTCCGTAACCCATCGGACGACGAGACGGATCCGCCTCCCGCCGACCCTGACAACGATCAGCGCGAGCACGCCTTCGACTGGGCGCCGGTCGCCTTTGACCCGGCCTCGCAGCTGATTACGGCCAACCCTCACGCCAACACGGTGTTCGAAGTCGTCGGATCGGGGGGCTTTGCGATCGCGCTGACCGGGCTGTGCCTGCTCATCGGCAGGGCTTCCCGCAACGTGCTTTGGCCGCTGGCCGCAGTCGGCTCCATGTCGCTGACGGTCTACGCAACCCATCTTGTGGTTCTCGGAACGATGCCGAGCCTTGCGAACAACAGCTGGGAGGCCATGCTGTGGATGTCCGTCGGCGCCATGGTCGTATGCGGCCTGTGGCGTTTCTTCTACAGGCGCGGGCCGTTGGAGTGGGCAATGTGGCGGTTCTCTTACTACGTCGCGAGTCTGCTCTCCGCGAAGCGAATCGCGCCGCCGGGCGGGTTTGAGGCACGGGTTCGCCAGAATCCGGTCGCCCTCGAGCAGGGCGGGGCCCTGAATCCTTCTGCTCTCTGACTGGCGCAGCGTTCTCAGCCGACGACGTCAGTCGAGGCGGCCGAAGTTGGAGTCCCGGCCGAGCAGCCTGTCGAGCTCGCGCCGTTCCTTCTTCGTCGGTCTGCCCGTTCCGGGCTCGCGCCGCATCAGGGGAATGTGCACGCGCGGGCGCTCGGGCGTGAGATTCTCGTAGCACGCCTGAGCCAGGGGCGCGCTCGTTCGCTTCGAAATGACGCCCGTGACTTTGAGAATCCGATCGAATCCCTCGAACCGATAGCGCACTTCGTCGCCGACTCGGACGGGAGTCGAAGGCTTGGCCGTCTCGCCGTTCACCCTGACGTGCCCGGCTTTGCACTCCGACGTCGCCAGCGAGCGGGTCTTGCATTGGCGCACGCTCCACAGCCAAACGTCCACGCGGACTTTCGTCCGCTCGCCGCCGCTTGCGCCGAGGCTCTTCCCGCTCATGCCGGCCCCTCGCCGGCTGAGCGGTCTCGGCGCAGCCGCGGCCGTGTTTCAATCCCTCGCCCGCCGGGTCGCCGCATCGTCATTTGCCCTTCCCCGCGGTTCGGTAGACTCCTAAGACCGCCTCGGTCAGGTCCGTGTAAACCAAACGGCTACCCTGCCAGGCAAAGCCGCAGGGCCGCAGCACGTCGCCTCCGTTCGCCCCTGCGAGCAGCTGGTCGGCGCGCGTCTTGTCGATCCCGGCGACCGTCGCGCCGTCGCCGTCGACGAGGATCGACGAAACGACGGCGGGCGCACTGGATTCGCCTGCTGACTTGCCGCGGGTTTCGACGTTGACGACGGCGATGTCGTGGCTGAGGTCCACGCCTTTGACTTTCGCCTCGCCGATGGCTGCGCTGCGCTTGCCGTCGATCGAGAGCTTCCCGTCGCCGGCGGAAAGGAGCACCGGCGCCTTCGGACCCGCGGCCAGGTATCGCTTGCCCGGGGGAAGGGGGCGCGCCGTGTCTTTGCCAGCCGCATCGCCGTCCGTGGCGCCGCGGGACGACGCTTTGCCGCCCGCGCCGTCCGGCGGCGTCGGCGACGCCGAGGCTTCGGAGTCCTCGCCCGAGGCCTCGTCGTCCACGCCGTTGGTCTGGCCAAGCCGCGAGCGGATGTCCGCCTCGGCGTCCGCAAGGCTGGAGTCGGACTCGACGGCCGAGCTCAGCACAGTCACCTCGGCGTCGAGTTCCCACGCGTCGTCCGCCCCGGCGCCGATTCCGACCAGGCCCGATTCGGCTTCGCAGATCACTCCGTCTTTAAGCGCTGCGCAAGCGCCGTCGAAATCTTTCCTGACGAAGCGATTTCCGTGGGTGAAGTAGACGCCCGACGTAGATTCCGTCCGCACGACGAGGTAAGACCCAGTCATCTGCGCGCGAATTCCTGTCGCTTGGGAGGCCGGAGGCTTTATCGGCTTGTGCGCGGATTTCTTTTGCGGCGACGCGCCGGAGGGAACGCCGTTCGACGACGGGCCGTTTGAAGGCGAAGCGCCGTCGGCGGGAGAGCCGGACGTCGAACCCGAGCGCGAAGGCGAGCTGCCGCGCGAAGGCGAGGGGCTCAAAGCCCGCGGCGTCTTCGGCCGCTTGGCGGCCGCGGAGGAGGCTGCTTTTCCGGGGGTCGGCGAAGCCTTTTCGCCCGCCGACGGCGAGGGATTCTTTTCGGTCCCTTCCGTCTTTTGCGCAGCGGTCTTTGGCGCGGCGATTCTCAGATTCTTGTCCGCGACGGGGGCACCGTCGGCGTCGAACCCCGTCACGTGGACGTCCTTCGTTCCGTCCCAGGTGAGGAAATAGGCGACGCCTTCGCGCACGCCGACGAATTGGAAGGTGCCGGCGGGGCCGACGCTGAGGTCTTTGAACCGCCCGCTGGCCGGATTGAGGATGCGCGGATCGCCCACCGACCATTCGCCGTCCTCGTAGTTCGAGGTCAGGCACACGGTGGGCGAGTCTCCGACGCAGTCGACCCAGCCGTCCGCGGTCTTCTTCCACAAGGCCTTTGCCTCGCCCGGCGCGTATCCGGCCAGCTCCGAGCTCTTCGCCTTGAAGTCGTGGCGCACAGAGACAGCCGTTTTTCCGCTGACGACGACGCCCGCGAGTTCGCCGGGGCCGCTCTCCTTGCGTTCGAGGAGAGCGGCCGTCCCGGGGATTTTCGGTGCGTATTTGAGGGCGGCAAGGGTGGGCGCGGGAGCGGGCTCCGTCGCGGATGTGCCTGCGCCGGACGGCGGCGTCGGCTTCGGCGTTTGGCCGCAGGCCCCGAGGACCATGAGAAGACCCGCGAGCGCGGCCGATGTGCGCGCGAACGGCCTACGGGTCATTCTCATTCTCCTTCCGGGAGGACCTTGCGAGCCGACCTCCCTACTGTTTCACGGTCTGCAACAAATTGCGAACCGAATCCCTGGCGACGAGTCCCCAAACGGGAGGCGCCGCCCTCCAGACGGCGCGCGAAGCCTGGGCATGCACGCCGGAAACCGGGCCCGCCAGCGGCATTCGGCCGACCGATGCTCGCACGGACGCCGGCAGGCCGCTGTTCCATCGGTCACGGCCCGCAGGCCGCCCTCGTGTCCGTCGGCGGCTTCTATCGGCCGCCCTCAGGCGGCCCGCCGATGCGATGGCTGAAAGCCGCTCGTCCGGTCACTGGCTGACGACCGTCGTCACGTCGGAGGGCGTCGGCTTCTTGCCCGCCTTCACGTTGGCGAGCATGAGCATCCGCGCCCCCCGCATGTCGATGACGACGTCGGAACCCGTTCCCTCGGCGTCGAAATCCCCCGCCGCGAGCGCTTTGACCTGGCTCGGATCGATTCCCGCGGCGCGAATGTCATAGGGCGTGATGCGATAGACAGGGAGGTTGCCCTTCGGTTCGTCGTCGGTGATGAGCCACGCGGCGAACCTTCCGCTGCGGTCCCTGCCGACAACCATGACGTCCGTGAGGCGGCCGCCGCCGAAGTCCCCGGCCGCGACGACGCCGTCGATCCCGCTCGCCAGCGGGCCGCTCGCGCCGCCTTCGCCGCCAACCAGGCCCTTGAGGCCGTGGACGGGCCACGGCTTGTCCCTGGTCAGCCCGTGTTTGGACACGTGAAGATAGACGCTCGTCGTGCCGTCGGCCCACACAACGAGGAGGTCGTCCCTCTTGTGGTCGCCGTCCGGGCTGAAGTCGCCGCCGATGATCTGGCGTGCCTGAACCCATTCGAGGGGATCGTGGGGGTTGAGATGCATCAGCCGGCGAGGCCCTCCCGAGCCCGGGTCCTGGAGCATCATGATCTTCCCGTCTCGCCCGAGGAACACGAGGTCGTCCTGGCCCGAGCCGTCGAGGTCCGCGGTCGTGAGCATCCGCGGCTGCAGGTTCGACGACGACCCGCGCGAGACCCTCCGGGAGGCCATGAACGGGAATGTGAGGCTGCCCGAGCCCAGGAAGACGTCCATCGTCCCGTTGCGCCAGGAGACGACCAGGTCGTCGGCGCCGTCCACGGCGCCGAAGTTGCCTGCCGCCATGAGCTGGGCACCGCTCCAGTCGCCGGCTTTCGACAGGTCGAATGCCTCGGCCTTCGCGATGAGCTCGGTGACGAATCCGGACATGCGCACGCCCACGGATTCGTCGTCGGTGTATCCGCCGCCGTCTTGGCCGCCCCCCGTGACGGCGACCATGCACCACTTGGTCACGCCGTTGACCGTCTTCGGAACGAGCCACGGTCCGCCGGAGACGCCGCTGGCCATCCCGGAGCATTTGATGTTGAAGAAAGACGTGCCCGCTTCCCGGTACTCGGAGGTCGAGTTGAGGCAGTGGCGGGGGTAGGCGGCGGTGTACGTCGAATTGTCGGAGTCGTCGGCCGGGTAGCCGACGATCTCCACCTTCGGCTGGGCGATCTGCGCGTCGAGGGAGATGTCGAACCCGCCCGTCACCTCTTGGATCGTCTGGTTGGCGACGTTCGGGGCGACGCTGAGGACGGCGACGTCGTAGGCGACGCCGTCGTCGCCCTCGCTCTCGTAGCGGGGGTCGATGTGGATGGCGGAACCGGACATCTCCCAGACCCCGTATGGCGTTTGAGCCCGGCCGTCCACCCACGAGAATTGGGGGATGAACACGACCGACTGGGCGTTGACGTTGTACCAGCAGTGCGCCGCGGAGACGACGATCGTCCCCGAAGCCGAATTGACGACGGAGCCGGAGCACGTGTGGTATTCGGCGGTCGAGCGCGGCCCCGTGCGGTAGAAGAAGGTTCCCGTCTGCGGCAGTCCGATGAAGTTCTCGCCGACGCCCACCGGCCCCTCGCCGAGTTGGACGTTCGAAAGCTTGGGGTCCTTTAGGGCAGAAGCGGGCAGTTGGGTCGCCTGGGCCGACGGCTGCCTCTGCCCAGGCTGCTTTTGCTGGCCCGGCTGATTCGACGACGGCGGATCGGCCTGGTCCGGGTGAGCGCCCCTGACCGCTTGGGCGAGCCTGTCCTTGGTCCAGAAGCCGTTGCCGCCCACATGGCCCTTGGCGCGGGAGTCGAGGGCGACCCGCCCGCCTTCCGAAAGCGGACGAGGCACAGGCGGCTTGAGAATGGGGCGGGAGCAGCCCGCCAGCATGAGGCATGCGCACACCACGGCGAGCACGATCCGCCTGCAGCCTGTGATTCTCGCCATCTACCCTCCTGTTTGGACGCCACCGGCTTCAACGTCGCGCACGCCCGAGGAATTCCCCGGCAGCGCACGTCGGCGTCGCAAAGCGAATTCGCGGCGTCGTGCGGCGATGCCTTCCCAGGGATCATTCTAGGCCTCCCCTCGGCCCGCCGACGCCTCTCCCTCGGGCTTGTGTGTCTCCCCTCAGGCTGCGCGTCTTGCGCGTCTCCTTTTGGCTTGCGCTCTCTCGGTCTGCGCGCCCCTTCTTGGCCTGCGCTCCCTTTTTGGTCTGCACCCCTTGGCCGGTGCGTCTTCGGAGCGGCGGTTTTCCCTGGCCGAAACGAGCGTGCAAAATATCCTTGGTTGCTGTCACACCGAAGCAACGCACCGACCGTCTGGAGCCCTCAGTGTTCTTCAACAACTTTGTGAGCGTCTTGCAGCTCATCGCCTCGCCGCTGTTCTTCGCGACGGCGGCCGTCGCGTTTGTCTTCCTCACCGTGGCGCTCGTGAGGCTGTTCGGGGCGCAACGCAAGCTGGCCCGGGCTCGCAGACTTCTGATCGAGGCGGACCTCGCCGAACGCGGCGTCGGCGTCGGGTCGGCTGGAAAGCCCCACAGCAAAGGCGGAACGACGGGCAAAAGTCTGAGGTCAGGAGCCGAGCAAAAGGCCGGCGACGACGGGAAAGCGGAGTCTGCCGACGCCTGAGTCCGCCGTCGGCGGCGCGGAGCCTTTCGGGCCCTAAGCGGAGAAGGGAGCCCTTCAGACCGTCGGCGGAGCGGGTCTGAATCCGCGCCAGGACGCCCGCGAGCCCCTGGCAAGGCGTCTTCAGACGCTCAGTAGGGCGACTCCAAGCCCATCGACTCGTAGTGCCTGCGCAGATCTTCGAGCGTCACGCCCGGGCCTATCGGCTCGGTCCATCGGGCTTGGCGTTCTCGGGTGTAGTGGACGATGGGCTCGTCCCACAGCCTTATCGCACTGCAATAGGCCGAAACTGCCCCCTCCGTTTTCTTTTGCGCCGGAGCAAGGCTCCTATAGTCGATCCCGCGTCCGCTCCCGTTTGACGGAAACAAGCCTTCCCGCCATCGGGGTTTCCGCCACCATGCGCGCCCGTCCCAGCGTATCGGAGTCAGAACTTCGCGAAGCTCGCCCGCACCCGGGCACGTGCCATACCTGGCTTCGTCGTCGGGCCACCGCTCGATGTAGACCGTCCTCAACCGTCCGCGGTCCGTTTTCTCGGGGCGCTCCACGTCGATTCCGATCTCCAGGAAATCGCCGCCTTCGTATCGCCACATGTCCACATCGACCCAAACTGACGGCACACGAGAGTAGCGGGCATGCCTCGAAGCGGCCCACGGCAGCCCGTCGGCTCTGAGGAGAAACCAGCTTTCGCCGTCGACGGCGAACTCAAGGGCGAAGCGCCCCTCCCCCGCAACCTCGTGATAGCCCTTAAGCCGGCCTTCAAGCACGCGCCCCTGCCTGTCCATCAGGGCTCTGCGCCTGGAAATCGGCATGAACCAGCCCAGTTCGCACGGGACGTCGGGCGCGGGAGCAGGCGTCCGCGGCGCCGCGTCCCCGATTCTGTACAGGCCGCGCATGTGGGCGTCTACTCGCGCCACCTCTTCGCGTTCGGCTTCGCTAAGCCGGCTCCAGTCGAGCATCCCGTCTTCGAAACGCACCGGAAAGGCGCCGTCGAAGAGGAACCACGGCTCTTCCTCGACCCATATTCGATTGCCTTCGACGACGCCGTTGACGGCGACCGCGTCGACGACAGCGGCGTCCTCAGCGCCATCTGGCTTTGCCCTGGAATCAGACATCTGTGCACTTCTCCTTTTCCGAATCTTTCACACGGGGCTCGCATCCGCTCTTTCCAGCGCCGGCCCAGTCTGCCGGCGCCCGTTTTTCAGGAGCCGCTCGCACCCGCCTTTTCAGGAAACGATCGCGTTGGCCTCTCCAGCCGCTGACAGATCTCACTCCTCCAGTCGCCGCGTAAACAGACCCGGCGCACACGTCACTCGAGCGGGGATGTGAAGCGTTCGCAGTATTCTCGCGGAACGACGAGCTCTTTGCCTCTGGCCTTCGGGATCATCGCGGAGACCATGGCGACCACTTCGCTCGGGTCGATTCCCATCGAGACCGGCTGCCCGCCGTCGCCGATCACCCACTCCTCGTAGACTCGCACGCTGAGATCGTCGACCGTCTCGACGGGATAACCTCGGAATATCCTGCCCGGTGCGTACGTGATTTCCTCCGCTTCGGGCATCGCCGAAAAGGCTCCGAGATCGCGGCCCGTGCGCCCGACGACGATTCCCAGCTCCGACGTCGTGAAGCCCGCGGTGGCGACCGTCATGTCGACCGACGCCGCAGTCAGGAGCTTCGTGGCCACATCGACCGTCCCGAGCTCCGCCGGATGGACCCACCCGCGGAAGCTCACGCCTGGGGCGGGAGGAAGGCTGAGAAGCGCCTTGAGGAAGGCATCGAGGTTCAAATCGTCGCTTGTCATTGCTTCGCCTCTTTCATTGGCTCATTGGTTTTCATTGGCTCATTGGCGGAGTTTGAGCTGAGGGCATTGGGAATGCCGCCGGACGCTACTTCTCCTCCATGATGACCTTCCAACCTTGCTTGGATCCGAATTGCTTCTCCTTCATTTCGAGGATGTTGAATTTGGCCCCGGGCTTGTAAAGGTGCTCTGCCTCATTTGCGTAGGCCGAGAATGACTGGATGTCGGGCGCCGTGCCGTTCTTGATCCTGAACTCGACCGGGATGTTGTCGGGAGACTTTTTGGCGGACATCTCCGCAAATTGTGCGGCAACCGAGGAATCTCGCGACGTGGAGAGGAATGCGGGGTCAGAGAAAACGCCCTCGTCGAGCATCTTGTCGACCACGCCCTTGGGCAACGCCGTCCCCCTGTGCAAATCTCCCGGTTCGGGGGTCGGCAGCCGATCGAGGGCCCTCGTCGCATCCTCAATCAGCTTATGGGTCTCCGGCGATCCGCCCCCGCTGCGCAGGGCGCCGTTCATGTTAGTGTAACCCTCATTGACCGTGTAGCGGTGAAGGCCTCTGACGGAGTCCTGGTCTAGGCCGGGGTTGGCCTCCGAGACCTTCCCGGTCCATTCGTCGACGCTGTGCTCCCACCCCTCTTTGGTCAGGCCGGGTTTCGGCGAGAAGTCCTTTGGCGGCTTGCCGACGTCCGTGAAATCCAGCTTGTCGAGCTTCCGGGAAGTCTCGGCGGCGTCGGCGGCCCTGTCCACACGGCGGGCCGCGCCTGCGACGTCGCCGACGTCGTCCGCGTGGGCGCCCAGCCTCGCCAGCAGCGACGACGATTTTGTGGCCGCCGTGCCGCCGCCTGCCGTCGCAACCGCCACAACGATGTCGGGAACCAGGTGGCCGACGGCGCGAGCGGGATTGTCCGCCCACGTGTCCCAATCGAGCACCCCCTTTGCGATCTCTTTTCCCACCTCGAGAGGATGATCCCGCAGGGCTTTCCCGAAGGCGACCACAGATTCGCCCCGCAGCTGGAATTTCATCGCAAGTTCCTCGGCAGTGAGCTCTCCCGTGAGGAAGGGGATCAAATCATCGAAGAGCAGGCTGATCCCATTTAAATCCAGCAGGAGCTTGCCCACGTCTAGGCATGCCTCGAAGGCACCGTAAAGGACCTCTCCGACGGCGGCCACCCCGGTCTCCAACCAGTTGCGTTTTTCAGGGGCGCCCTCGCACGAGGCTCGTATCGTACTCGCGCAAGTCTCTGCTTCGGTCTCCAACGTGCTGACCGCCGAATCGAAATCGGAGACGGCCTGGTTTCGCATGGATTCACCGGGGTCGGAGAAGGGCTCGATCGTCAGATTGTACGTCCCCGGACCGTTCACCTGCTCCCATTCGCGCTTCTCCTGCTTTCCGCGTTCGACGTCGGCATCGTATTCCTCGCGAGCCTCTTTGGTGATCCGATTCGCCTCGTCGTAGTTGGTCTTGCAGTCAGAGGCGGTTGTTTGGGCGTTTTCCAACGACGTCGCATACAGATCAAGCGCGTCTGCCGCGTTCGTGAAACCCGTGGCGGCCTGCTGCCACCTTCCAGGCTCCACGGAAAATTTCTCGTGGAACCGGTCGGCTGCCCGTCCGGTCCATCCGTCTGTGGACAGGGACGACAACGAGTCAGACAAAACCTGGTATTGGCTGGAACGCGAACGCATCGTCGTCGCCTTCTCGCGTATCGCCGAGGGGCTTCCGGAGATGGAGAAGGTCGGCGCGCCGGTATGCTCAATTCCCATCTTGCTCTCCTATCAATTCCGTCGTTTCAAGGCCGTCGGTCTTCTCGGCGAACTTTTGCATGCGCTCTTTCGCCTTGTTGTCGAAGTCGACGTAGTTCGTGGCGACTTGCCCCAGGCGTCCGGCGACCTCTTCGATGTCATCGGTCATGTCGTTGATTCCGCGTTCCCAGCGATCCTGGAAATCGTCGAGAGCCTTCCAAACGGTGTCGCTTCCGACGTCGCTCTCCGTGGGAACGACGTCCTCTACGTCCTGCTCTTTCTTTTGCTTGACGGCCTCGCTGGCCTTCGTCGAAGCGTTTATGAGGGACTCGAGGTCCACTTCGAAATCGTAACTGGTCATGATCCTCACTACCTCAGTCCATGACGGCGACGTTGCGCACTTCTGTGTTGTGGGCCAGGTCTTTGATGTCGCTCAGAGCGTTGGCCGCTTCATCCAGCGCCTGCGTCAGTTCATCGGTGCGTTTTTCCAGACGCCGGTCGAAGGCCATTTGAGCCCGTCGAGAGACAGACTCCTTGCTCCACCCTTCGATCCGGCCCTCAGTCTTCTTTCGCGCAGTGGAAATGAGATCTTCCACATTCGCGCTCATGTTTTCAACCAAAGTTGTCAGGTTGGCCAGTGAGGCCTCGTTGTATTTGAAGGTTCTCTCGCTCATTCGTCGCCTCCCATCAATGCGGCTATTTCCTCAAAGACGGCGGAAAACTCCTCAGTCGACTTTTTGTCCGTCTCCGCCGTCGTCGAATCGACTGCCGCCAGCGCCTTGGAATAGTTGACCAGTCCTTCCGGGAAAGGTTTGGCCGCTTCAAACCACTTGCCGACTCCCTCCCCGAATGTCTCGATTGCCGAAAAGGCCAAAGGAGACACCTCTCCTTCGAGTTTCTCGCCAAATTGCTTCAGCAAGTCAGCGAAGTCATTTGCGGACTCATTGACCGAGCGTGCGGCTTCCGTCTGGGCTCCGAGTGTCAAAGCAAATTGTGTTCCCACAAGCAATCACCTTCCTTTTACATGTTTTTAGGTGGCCTGACACAAATAATTCAATTTATATATCCAGCCTTTCAAACACTTAGTTAAAGATCAAGGAATCTATATCGTTCGGGGAGAAGTATCCTTTAATTATTCTGTAAATAATTCAAGCAGAAAAGCCGTCGCCCCTTGACCGGCCGGGCTGATCGACCCGGCTGCTTAGCCCGACCAGTCAGCCCAACCCCTTGCCCTTGAGCCAATCCTTGGCGATCTTCGAAGCGGGCTGGCCGGATTTGACTGAACGGGCGCCCATCGCGCGCAGGTCTTCGGATGTCAGCTTGGCGGAGACGCGGTCGAGGATTTTGGCGGCGCGAACCGGAAGCTTCGAGGAGACGAGGGGGACGACGTGCGAGGAGAGGAAGAGGTTCTTCGGATCCTGGAGCACCACGAACTCCCCCGTGGAGAGCTCCGGGTTTCCGGAGTACAGATCGACGACCTGTGCGCGCCCTTCGCGCAGCGATTTGATCGTCAAAGGGCCGCCCGAGTCCTCGATGGGCGTGAAAGAGACGTCCACACCGTATGCCGATTTCAGGCCTTTCGGGCCGTACGGGCGCGATTCGAGCTCCGAATTTCCGCCGAGCACCAGCCGCCCCTTGACCTTGGCGAGGTCGCCTATGGTGCGAATCCCGTTCTCCGAGGCGAACTTCGCGGTGACGACATAGGAGTCCTGGTCCGCGGCCGGCGCCTGATTGAGCACGGTGAGCTCGCGCGGAAGCTTCTTCTCCAGTGCGCGGTACACGGGCTCGGGGGCCGTCACGCTCGCCTTGGAGTCGATGTACTGAAGCAGATTGCCCGTGTATTCAGGGAAGACGTCGATTGAGCCGGAGCGGACCTCGGGCATGTAGACCTCGCGCTGGCCGATTTTCATCTGCCGCTCGATTTTGTAGCCCTTCGCCTCGAGCGCCTGCGCGTATATCTCCGCAATGATTTCGTTGGAGTAGTAATCCTGCGAGCCGACGACGATCGTTTCGCCGGCCCGGTCCTTCCCGTCGGATCTGCGCAGGGGATCGGCGTTGGAGCAGCCGACGGCGAGGGCGACGGCGCCGAGTGTCGCGACGGCCTTGGCGAAGCGCGGCGCCCTCGCGGGCGCGGTGCACGGCGCGACGCGCGATCCGGCGCCCGTCCGACGTGCGGGCGCGGCTTGGGCCCCTTCGGCGGGCGCGGCTTTGGCCTCAGGCACTGGCGCGGCTTGCACGGCGCCCGCGAAGCGGCTTTCTTCCGGGCGGAGGCCCCTCAGGCCGCCCTTCGCGGCGACCTTTCGGAGAATGCGTGCGATGAAAGACAATGTCACTCCTTCGAGGCGGCGTGGGCGGGCGCGGCGCGGCGCGCGGTTGCCCGCTGCAAAGCGGACAGGAGCAATTCGCACACGATCGCGAGGGCGATGACTGCGAGCGATCCGCCGAGCATCAACGGGTAATTGTGGGACCGCAGTCCCGCAAAGAGGAAGCGGCCGAGGCCCCAGTCAGCGACGTATGCGGCGAGGGTCGCCGTGGACACCACCTGGAGCACAGTCGCACGCAGTCCGCCCACGATGACGGGCAGAGCCAGCGGCAGCTCCACGCGGAAGACCACTTGGGCGGGGCTCATCCCGATCGCCGTCGCGGCTGCGGGCACGGAAGGGTCGATGGCTTGGATCCCCGAATAGGCGCCCGCCAGAAGCGAGGGAATCGCCAGGATGACGAGCGCGATGATCGGCGCGTCAAGCCCGATCCCTAAAATCAGGCCGAAGATCGTCAACAGGCCGAGGGTCGGAATCGACCGCGCGGAGCCGACGACGGCGCCGACGACGCCCGCACCCCGCCTCGTGTGGCCGACGACGATCCCGATCGGCAGGGCGATCGCGGCGGCGATCCCGACGACGCCGAGAGTGAGGATCACGTGCTCGAGGAGCCTCGCGCCGATGCCGGACGGGCCCCGCCAGTTGGCAGAGTCGGCAAGCCATCTGAGGGCCGAAAGGAAATAGTTCACGCCTGCTCCCCCTTTGCGCCGGCGGCCTTGCCGACCCTCGTCCACGGCGTGAGAAGACTGCCGAGCAGGACGACGAGTCCGTCGACCGCGAGCGCCAGAGCGACCGTCGCGACGACCCCCGTCACGACCTCGGACGTTATCCCCCGCTGAAAACCGTCGGTCAGGAGCGTGCCGACGCTGGGGATTCCCACGAGCGCCCCAATCGTCACAAGCCCCACCGTGGAGACGGCGACAACCCTGATTCCCGAGACGAGCACGGGCAGCGCGAGCGGAAGCTCGACCGTCCACAGGAGCGTCCTGCGCGAATGCCCCACCGCGGTTGCGCCGTCGATCACGGTCTGGTCCACCGAGGAGAAGGCGTCGCTGGCCGTCCTCACAAGAAGGGCCATGCCGTACAGGCCGAGGGCCGCGATGATGGTCAGCGGCGAACGCAGGGGCGTTCCGATGACGAGCGGCACGGCCACAAGCAGCGGCAGCGAGGGGATCGCATACGTCAGCGTGGCGCCGGAGAGGATGACGCCGCCGACCTTGGGGAAGCGATGCGCGAAGCGGCCGATCGGAACAGACACTAAAACGGCCAGGGCCGTCGCCGGAAGCGCGATGAACAGGTGCGCCCGCAGAAGCTCGCCGACCCACCGCCAGTTCTCGCCCAGCCAGCTCACACCGGGCCGCCTTCCGTCGAATCGCCGGATTTGCCTCCGAGCCTCCACCGGGCCTTCGCCTTGCGCAAAGAGCTCCGAGCGGCGTCCAGGGCATGCGGCAGGCGGGGCTGCGGCTTGCGGGGCTGCGCCGACTGTTCGCGGGCGCCGTCGTCCCCCGCGCCTTTCACGCCGCCGGCAAACTCCTCAAGCCCTTCAAGGATTCCCACCTGGCGCCCGTCTTCGCCGACGACGACGTTGCGCCCGGCGACTTGGCGCACGCGCAGCGTTTGGTTGGACCTCGCCCCGCCGACGAAGGTGCGCACGAAGTCGTTTGCCGGAGCGGCCAGAATCTCTTCGGGCGTGCCGCTTTGCGCGATCTTGCCGCCTTCGCCGAGCACCACGACTTCGTCGCACAGGCGGAACGCCTCTTCCACGTCGTGCGTCACGAAGACGACCGTTTTGCCGATCTCCCCTTGCAGACGCACGAGCTCGTCTTGAAGCTCACGGCGAACGATGGGGTCGACGGCGCCGAAGGGCTCGTCCATGAGCAGGATCTCGGGCTCGGCGGCCAGAGCCCGCGCCACGCCCACACGCTGGCGTTGGCCCCCGGAAAGCTGAGCTGGGTATCGGGCGCCGAGCTCCGGGTCGAGCCCCACCCGTTCGAGAAGCTCCAGCGCCGCGGACCTGGCCTCACGCCTCGGCGTGCCGTTGAGGATCGGCACGGTGGCGACGTTGTCCGCGACGGTGCGATGCGGCAGGAGCCCGCCGTCTTGAAGCACGTATCCGATGGATCTGCGGAGTTTGACGGGATCGGCTTCGCGCACGTCGACGCCGTCGATGAGCACCCTTCCCGACGTCGGGTCGACCATGCGGTTGACCATGCGAAGCAGCGTCGTCTTGCCTGAGCCGGACGATCCGACGAGCACGACGGTTCGATGTTTCGGCACCGTGTACGTGAAGCTCTCCACGGCAACCGCGCCGCCGGGATACGTCTTTCCGACGGACTCGAATTCGATCACGCGTTCACTCTATCGGCGTTGGAGCGGCCTGCAAAAGAGGCTGCCCTGGCCTGTCGGTGAAATCGGCGATTTTTCAGAAGCTGGGTTTTCATGAGCCAAGTTTTCAAGAGCAGTCAAGGCCGGGTTTTCATGAGCCGGGTTTTCACGAACTGCTGAGGCGGCCCATTGGGCAAGCTTCCCAACACCCGCCGCCACTTGACATGTCCATCAATCCCGACCATCGCTGCCCGGCCCTCTCAACGGCGGGGTGCCTGCAACCGCATAGATAAGCGCTCGGGGAAGCGGGCTCGGCAGGTCCAGAGAGTTGACGAGCCCAGATCGCTTTAAGACGGTTGAATCCAGACCGCGACGGTCACAGCATGCACGAGACGCAGCCGGCGACCTCCGTGCCCTCGAGCGCCTGCTGGCGGATTCGCATGTAGTAGAGCGTCTTGACGCCCTTGCGCCAGGCGTAGATGTAGTTGCGGTTGACGTCGCGCGTGGTCACGGTGTCCGGGTAGAACAGCGTGAGCGAGAGCCCCTGATCCACGTGCTGGGTCGCTGCGGCATAGGTGTCGATGATCTTTTCGGGGCCGATCTCGTAGGCGTCCTGGTAGTACTCCAGGTTGTCGTTCGTCATGTAGGGCGCCGGATAGTAGACTCTCCCGATCTTTCCTTCCTTGCGGATCTCGATCTTGGAGACGATGGGATGGATCGACGACGTCGAATGGTTGATGTACGAGATCGACCCCGTCGGCGGAACCGCCTGAAGGTTCTGGTTGTACATGCCGTATTGCCGCACGTCCTCGCGCAGCGCCGCCCAGTCCTCGCGGGTCGGGATGTGGACGTTTGCGAACAGCTCGCGCACCTTCGGCGTCGTCGCCTCCCACGCGCCCTCGACGTACTTGTCAAAGAACTCGCCCGTGGCGTACGTCGAATCCTCGAATCCGGCGAAGCGCTCTCCGCGCTCGCGCGCAATCTCCATCGAGGCGCGGATCGCGTGGAACAGCACCGTGTAGAAGTACATGTTCGTGAAATCGAGGCCTTCCTCGGAGCCGTAGAAGACTCGCTCGCGGCCGAGGTAGCCGTGCAGATTCATCTGGCCGAGGCCGATGGAGTGGCTCATGGCGTTCCCGCGCTCAATTGAAGGAACCGAACGGATGTCCGTCATGTCCGAAACGGCGGTGAGGGCGCGCACGGCGGTCTCGACTGTCTTGCCGAGGTCGGGCGAGTCCATGGCCTTGGCGATGTTCATCGACCCCAGGTTGCACGAGATGTCCTTGCCCACGTGCGCGTACGAAAGGTCCGGGTTGTACTCGGAGGCCTCGGAAACCTGGAGGATCTCCGAGCACAGGTTCGACATCGTGACCTTGCCTTTGATCGGGTTCGCCGCGTTCACGGTGTCCTCGAAGACGATGTACGGGTACCCGGATTCGAACTGGATCTCCGAAAGGGTCTGGAAGAACGCGCGGGCGTTGATCTTCGATTTGCGGATGCGCTTGTCGTCGACCATCTCGCGGTACTTCTCGCTCACGGAGATCTCCGTGAAGGGCACGCCGTAGACGCGTTCGACGTCGTAGGGGCTGAAGAGGTACATGTCCTCGTTGTTCTTCGCCAGCTCGAATGTGACATCCGGGATGACGACGCCGAGGGAGAGGGTCTTGATGCGGATCTTCTCATCCGCGTTCTCGCGCTTGGTGTCGAGGAAGCGCAGGATGTCCGGGTGGTGGGCGTGGAGGTAGACGGCTCCGGCGCCCTGGCGCGCGCCCAGTTGGTTGGCGTAGGAGAAGGAGTCCTCGAGGAGCTTCATGACGGGGTTGACGCCCGAGGACTGGTTCTGGATTCTCTTGATCGGGGCGCCGAGCTCGCGCAGGTTCGACAGGTTGAGGGCGACGCCCCCGCCGCGCTTGGACAGCTGGAGCGCGGAGTTGATGCCGCGGGCGATCGACTCCATGTTGTCCTCGATGCGCAGGAGGAAGCAGGAGACGAGCTCGCCGCGGGCGGCCTTGCCCGCATTGAGGAATGTGGGGGTCGCGGGCTGGAAGCGCCCCGAGATGATCTCTTCCATGAGGTCGACGGCGAGCTCTTGGTCGCCGCGGGCGAGCGTGAGGGCGACCATGCACACGCGGTCCTCATAGCGCTCGAGGTAGCGGGTGCCGTCGAAGGTTTTGAGCGTGTAGGACGTGTAGTACTTGAAGGCGCCCAGGAAGGTCGGAAAGCGGAACTTCTTCGCATAGGCCGCCTTGTAGAGCGACTTGACGAAGTCGAAGGGGTACTGGTCGAGCACCTCTTTCTCGTAATATCCCTCCTCGACGAGGTACTCCATCTTCTCTTCGAGGTCGTGGAAGTAGACGGTGTTCTTGTTGACGTGCTGGAGGAAGTACTGGCGTGCCGCGGCCCTGTCGGCGTCGAACTGGATGAGGCCGTCGGCGTCGTAGAGGTTGAGCTTGGCGTTCAGGGCGTGGTAATCGAGGCTCGGGTCCTCGTAGCTCTCCTCGCCCGTGTCCGTCAACGTGCCTGCTGCCAAAACTTCTCCAAACCTTCGCGAACCCGGGCCACGTCCAAGGGGGTCCCGAGCAATTCGAATCTGTACATGTGCGGCACGTGGCATTTGGCGGCGATGATGTCGCCGGCCAAGCCGTAGGCCGCGCCGAAATTCATGTTTCCCCCCGAGATCACGCCGCGGATGAGGGAGCGGTTGTGTTCGTCGTTGAGGAACTTGATGACCTGCTTGGGGACGGCGCCTTTGGCGTTGCCCCCTCCGTATGTGGGAACGACGAGGACGTATTCCTCGTCCACGCGGAGCGGGCCTTCCTTCGGCCGCAGCGGAATGCGGCACGCGGGCATGCCTAGCTTCTTGACGAATCTTTCGGTGTTGTTCGTCGCCGATGAGAAGTAGACGAGCTTTGCCATCCGAGGCCTGCCGATCTGTGAAGGGCTCCGGGCGGGGCCGGGCGACGCCGCAGACGCCGCCCGGCCCCGTTCGCCGTCACGCTGTGACAGCCGCCGAATCTCGAGCGGCCGCCGTCAGCGCCTTGATCTTGTCAGGGCGGAAGCCCGACCAGTGCTCGCCTCCGGCGAAAACCACGGGCGCGGCTTGGTAGCCCATCGCCTTGACCGTTTCAAGCGCCTCGGCATCCTGAGTCAGGTCCACCTCGCGGTAGGCGAGCCCGGCCTTCGCCAATGCCCGCTTCGTCGCGTTGCACTGAACGCACGAAGGCTTGGTGTAAACAGTGACGCTCATAAGAGCCGCTCCTTCCGATCCCTTGGGCGGGTCGCCTCCGACCAACCCGGGGTACGCATCAAATCCACGTCGCGCCGCCTGAGCGGCACACGCGAAGACACTACACCTTGTGGTCGGCTTTCGGTTAGACCACAAGGGCTTGTGTCCGGGTGATAAGTGACACCCTTGTCATTCGCCCTGTGGACTGCCTTCCTTTTCCGGTGGAGAAGCTGTGCATACAGATACGCCGCGTAGCCGACTTATCCCCTTCCTTTCCACACCAACCGGGCGCTTCGGGCCGCCCGACGGGCGGCTGAAACGATTCTCCCCCGCGCCTCCGACACAAATTCGGCCCCGCAAGAGCCCCTTGGAGCCGCCTTGCGAAGGCCGACGCAAGCGCCTCCGTTGCGGACCTGAGACCGCCGTCGCCGACGCAAGCGCCTCCGTTGCGAACTCCGATGCCGCCAAGGCGCGCAGCGCCCACGAAAGCCTTTTCGCCTTCGCCAAAGAAGACAGTCCGCCAAGACAAAACGGTCCGTCACGGCAAACGGTCCGCCCAGATGAAGCCGGGCGGCGGCTTTTCGCGGCGCTGGAAGGACGCGAGTTTTCCACATATGTGGACTCATTTCATCCACAGATGTGGAAAACCCAGGAGCATTATCCACAAGCTGTGGAAAAGACTCTTCCGGCTCCTCGATGGGCAGCTTCTCCCGGGTCGGCGTGTCTCGCTCTGGCGTGTCGCGCCTAAAGCCCGATCGCCCGGCGTCCCTGGGCGCGTCATCCACGGTAAGGGCCTCCGCCCGAAGGCGGATCCGTCGCCCGGCGTCCCTGGGCGCGTCATCCACGGTAAGGGCCTCCGCCCGAAGGCGGATCCGTCGCCCGTCGCGACGTCGGCGCTCTCGCGTCGGCCGCCTCAGTCACCTCCCGCCTCCCGGCATGCTCATGCGGTTTTCGTCGTAGTCTCCGGCCGTCGCGGTCACGACTTGCTCGCCGTCGACCTTGATCGTGTACTTCTTTCCCTTGACGATGTCCGGCGAGGAGAACACGAAGGAGCCCGCGTTCTTCGCGAGCGTGTAGGAGGCGATCTGCTTGCCGTTCGAATCGAACACAGCGAAGGTCGAGCCTTTGCTCGCCTGACCGGCGACCTTGATCGAGGCCTGCGCGGAGGACGTCGCGGGCGCCTGGTCCATGCCTTGGGATCCCGCGGCGAAAAGCGTGCCCCCGGCCATCGTCAGGCCGCTCTCTGCGTCGACGGCGCCGTTTCCGCCGTTCGTCGGCCCCCAGACCGTCATCTTTCCGCCGCTCATGTAGCCTGCGCCGTTCGAGTCGAATCCGTCGCCTTGGGCGTTGACCGTCCAGTCGCCGCCGGTCACGGACAGCCACGGCGAGTCGCCGCCGGTGGCGTTCAGCCCGTCGTCGCTGGAAGTTATGGCCGCCGAGCCTCCGGCCAGGAGAATTGCAGCGCCCTCAACGCCCTCCCGCGATTTCGCCACCTTCGTCGAGCCTCCGGCGAGAATCACGTCCGACGTCGCGTCGATCGCGTCGGAGCCCGCCGAGGCCGTGACGTTTCCGCCCGTCATGAGCACGTATCCGCGGCCCGAGGCGGTCTCGTTGTCGGCCTTGACCGCGTCTCCCTTGGCCTGAAGGGAGAGGGTCCCCCCGGCTATGACCACGTAGTCTTGGCCGCGCACGGCGTCGTCGGCGGCCTTGACGTTGATCTTGCCGCCCAGAATGACGAGCCCGTCCGAGCTGGAGACGCCGTCGTTGCCGTTGCCGGTCACGTTGAGCGTCCCGGCGCCGCCGAGCGTCAGGTCCGCCGAAGAGGCGATGGCAGCCGTGGGGCCGCTGGAATCGGCGTACTTCGAGGTGTCGGACACCGAGTTGACAGTGCCCTCGGCGGCGACGACCACCGCTTCGTCGGCGCTCTTCACGCGAATCGCGGCGTCGGTCGAAGACGAGATCTCGGCGCCGTCGAGCACGATCTTCACCTTGTCGGAGTCCGCGGCCGTCACGAGGATCTGGCCGGTGAATTTGCCGGAAAGCACGTAGGTCCCAGCCGAGGAGATCGTCACTTTGCCCTCGCTCGCCGCGGCGCCGGAGCCCTCGACCGAAGCGGACGCGCCGTTCAGCGAGATCTTGGTCGCCGAGGCGGCGTCGTACTGCGCATCGTTCGAATCGGCGTGCGGCTTCTGGTTCTCAGCCATGACGCTCTCGACGGTCGCCTTGGCGGCCGTCACCGTCGTCGAATACACGTCGCCGGAGGGAACGGACTTCTCGGACGCGTTGCGCAGGGAGTCGAGCGTCTTCAAACCGTCGCCGTCCGTTGCGGCGACGTTTGCGGAGCCCGCCGACGAGTTCGAGGCCGTGGAGTTCGACGCCGCGCCGACCTCGGAAGCCTCCGAGGCGCCGACTTTGCAGCCGCCCAGGGCCGCTCCCGCGACGAGGGCGACGGCCGTGAATTTCTTTTTCAAGTTCTTCTTCATGTTCTTTCGTCTCCTAGTCTTTTCATCGCCGCGTTCCAGCGGTTGGAGGGCAATTCGGGATGCATCGACGCGACGCCGAGCGCGTACTTCGAGATCCTCAGCGGGCGGCGTCCGTTGCGCCAGAGCCACCTGTCGGCGGCCGAGGCGCGGCCGGCGGACTTCGTTTCGACGACGACGCCCGGAACCTCGACGCGCGCGCCGCCCGAAGGCGCGCAGAGGACGAGGTCGCGATCGGCCGTCAGCCGGGAGCCTTCGGTCAGGCAAAGGGTCGAACGCGTGTAGACCGATCGGGCCGCCGGGGTCAGGCTGGCCGCGACCCTCAGCGCCTCGCGTCGGGTTTCGACGATCCCCCTGTCCGTCAGGCGTTCGGCCAGCCATTCGCGCACCTCGGGCCGAACGAGCAGATCGGGGCGTTTCACGCTGCGCCCATGGCGCACGGCCGCGCAGGCGATTGCCGGGACGTCCTCCAAACGCAGCCTGTCCTTGACGTTGTGCCCGCGCCCCGAGCGAGTCTTCAATTCGAGGAAGTGCATCCCCGAATCGAGGTAGACCCGGGAGCGGAGCTTGAAACGCCGGCGGCGCTTCGTGGCGGCCGCGCGATAGAGGGAGAAATCGGGCGTGTCGTCGTAGTCGGACAGGTAGCCGAAAGCCGACTGCCCGTCGATGGCCAACGCGCGCGCCCCGCTCGCCGCCAGCGAGGCGACGAGGTCCGCCGCGACGCCGGCTTCCAGAAGGTACTTGCGATCGATTCTCGTGAGAAGCGAGGCGCTGTCGGAGAGCTCGTCGAGGGAGATCTCCGGCAGCCGCGCGAAGGATTCGCCGACGACGTCGGCCGTTCGCGTGTCCGGAACCGCCATCAGGCGGCCCTCAGGGTTCGGGGCCGAGAGCTCTCGACGGCTGCCGCCCCGCCGCATCGCACGTCCACCGTCGTGGAATCGTTGACGTAATCAAGCCTGACGACGCTCACCTCGCGCACGGCCATGCCCGTGCGCGCCTCGATGAACCGGGCGAGCTCGTCGGCGTCGCCGATCGCGCGGTCGACCACCATCGCCATGTGCCGGGAGCCGGACATGACGCGCCTGGAATCGACGACGGCGAGCGCGAGAACAATGCCGCCGATGAGGGAGGCAGCCGCCGCGAGCGGCATTCCCGGCCCGAGGCCGCCGATGAGCCCGATGGCGAGCGCGGCGAAGTAGTAGGCCACCTCGACCTGGCTCAGCTCGGTCGAGCGCAGACGGATGATCGAGAGCACGCCGAACAGGCCGAGCCCCAGCCCGGCGCCCACAGTCGCCGTGGCCAGAGCCGTGGTCACAGCCAGCACCCCGACGTTGACGCCCACGAGGGCGACCGCGAGGTCCTTGCGCCGATGGCGCGGATAGTACAGGGCGAACGCGAGCGCGCATATCGCCGCTATGTCAAGGGCAAAGAGCCGGACGTCCATGCTGCCTCCTTCTTGCGAGCCCCGCGCACTCGGACGTTCCGAGACGCGGACGTGCTTCGCCGACCCGTCAAGAATGCGAAAGGCAGCTTGGTTTTTCCAATGTTTTATCCGAAACTTTTCTGAAAATCGACTTGAACTTTGTTTTACGTTGAGCAATGCGGCTCGGACGCGATCAACCCGGCCGCGCCAGACGCGCTTGAAACCGGCGTATCTAAGAGGGCAAATCCCGCTTTAGGCAGGCGAATCCCGCGGAACGCCTGGAAATGTTCCGCGGGATTCGCGTCTGGGAGGCGGGCGGCGGGCAGGGCCCGCGCAGATTCGCCCTACTTGAACTCCCCGGCCTTGGCCTTGGCGATCTCGTGGCCGTCGACGACGATCTTGTATTCCTTGCCCTTCGCTATGTCGGCGGAGGAGAAGAAGATCGAGCTGACGTCCTTCGTCGGCGTGTGCTTGGCCAGTTCCTTGCCCCCCGATTCGACGACGGTCACGGTGGTCTGCGCCTTGACCGCGGCATCGACCTTGATCGCCGTCTGGGAGGAGCCCGACGACGGCGTTTCGTCCATGCCCGCGGGGCCCGCGGCAAACAGGGTGCCGCCGTCGATTTCGAGGCCGGTCTCGGCGTCGAGCGAGGCCGCGCGCGCGTCGGTGGGGCCGTAGATCGTCATCTTTCCGCCGCCGATGTAGGCGGCGCCATTGGAGTCGAAGCCGTCGCCTCCGGTGTCCAGACGCCACTCGCCCCCGGAGACGGCGAGCCACGGCCTGACGCCGGTCGCGTTGACGCCGTCGTCGGTCGTTTTGACGTCGGCCTTGCCCCCTGCAAGGAGGACGTGCGCCGCCTCGATGCCCTCCTTGGAACCCGCGATCTTGATATTGCCGCCGGCGACGACGACCTCGGTTTTCGCGTTCACAGCATTGGACGAACCGCCGTTGACGGTCAGGTCGCCGCCCGTGACGAGCACGTATCCGCGGCCCGACTTGGTCTCGTTTTCGGACTTGATGCCGTTGCGCTTGCCGTTGACGTTGAGCGTGCCGCCGGCTATCACCACGTAGTCCTGGCCGCGCACGGCGTCGTCGGGGGCGCTGACGCTGATCTTCCCGCCGGTCACGACGAGGCCGTCGGAGCTGGAGATGCCGTCGTTGGCGTTTCCGGTGACCTTAAGCTCGCCCTTGCCGCCTACGGTGAGGTCCGCGGCCGACGCGAGGGCGGCTGACGGGCCGCTGGCCTTGCCGGCGTAGCTCGACGTGTCGGACAGGCTGTTGGAGGTGCCCTCCGCGGCGATGACGACGGCCTCGTCGGCCGTCTCGATCCGAATGGCCGAGTCCTTGGACGAGGAGATGTTGGCGTTTTTGAGCACAATCTTCACCTTCGCCGTGGTCGGCGCCTCGACCGTGACCGTCCCGTTGAAGGATCCTGAGAGCACGTAGGTGCCGTCCTGCTTGATGGTCACAGCGTCCTGCGTGGCGCTCGCGCCCTTGCCCGAAACCTTCGGCGTGCCGTCGAGCTGGATCGTCGTCGCGGACGCCTCCTTGTAATCGGTGTCGTTGGAATCGGCGTGCGGCTTTTGGTTCTCCGCCATGATCGCCTCGGGGGTGGCGCCGTTCGGCTTGACGGACGAAGCGTAAATGTCGCCTCCCGTGGGGACTTTCTTTCCGGAGACGTTGCGCAACGAATCGAGGATCTTCAACCCGTCGGTCTCACCGGAGCCAACAATCGACGATCCCTTGGACGTCGATTTCGATCCGCTCGGGTCCGACTTTCCGTCGCCGCAACCGGCCAAGGCGAGGCCCGCGACGGCGAGGGCCGCCGCCGCGTTTCTTTGGATTTTCCCGGTCATCGGATAGCTATCTCCTTACTCCTAGTTTGGTCATTGTCGAATGCCAGCGGTTGGCCGGCAGTTCGGGATGGACGATTGCCGTGCCAATGGCGTATTTGGACACTCGGGACGGCCGTATGCCGCGGGACCACAGCCACCGGTCGGCGTCGGACGTGCGTCCGCTCGATTTGGTTTCGACGACCACTTCGGGGAACTCGAATCCGGAGGCCTCTCCGGGGCCCGCAAGCACGAGGCCCTGGTCGATCGTCAACCTGGAGTCGTCGGGAAGGCAGAGCGTCGAGCGCCGGTAGTACGAGCGGCTCGACGGCACAAGGCTCGCCAGGGTTCTGAACCCCTCCCTGTGAGTCGCCGTGACGCCGCGGCGAACGAGCAGCTTCGCCGCCCAGGGGAGCACCTCCGAACGCGTGAGCGGTTCGGCGGGGTCGCCGCGGTAGGAATGTCCCTTCGAGCGGACGTCCTCCAGCCGCAGGCGGTCTTTGACGTTTTGGCCGCGCCCGGACCGCGTCTTGAGCTCCATGAAGTGCAGTCCCGAATCGAGGTAGACACGGGAGCGGAGCTTGAAACGCCGACGGCGCTTAGTGGCGGCCGCGCGGTAAAGGGCGAAGTCCGATGTGTCGTAGTAATCCGAGAGGTAACTGAAAGTCTGAAGCCCGTCGATCGTCAAGGCGCAGGCCCCGATGTCGCAGAGAAAGCCGACCATCTCGGCGACCGTCCTGTCTGGAACGAGGTACTTGCGGTCGGTCCGTTTGAGCAGCTCAGCCCGTGCGGACAGCTCGCGGAGGGAGATCTCCGGAAAGCCGAGCAGCTCGAATCCGCCTTTCCTCGAACTCGATTTCACTTCGGCTTCGCCTGCAATGGACATAACGGCCATCAGGCGGCCCTCAACGACTTCGTCTCCCGGATCTGGGCCCGCCCCTTCGAGCAGCGGACGTCGACCATGGTGGAATCGTTGACGTAATCGAGCCTGACGATGCTCACCTCCCGCACTTTCATGTCGGTGCGGCGCTCGATGTATCGCGCAAGCTCTTCTGGATCGGAAAGAGCCTTGTCCGCAACAAGCGTCATGTGGCTCGAACCCGTCATCACCAGCTTCGAATCGGCCACCGCGAGGGTCAGGATGATCGCGGCGATGAGCAGCGCCGCAATGCGCAGGGACATGCCCTCGCCCATTCCGCCGATGAGCCCGATGGCGAGCGCGGCGAAGTAGTAGGCCACCTCGACCTGGCTCAGCTCGGTCGAGCGCAGACGGATGATCGAGAGCACGCCGAACAGGCCGAGCCCCAGCCCGGCGCCCACAGTCGCCGTGGCCAGAGCCGTGGTCACGGCGAAAACTCCGATGTTGACGCCCAGGAGGGCGACGGCGAGGTCTTTGCGCCGGTGTCGCGGATAGTACAGCGCGAACGCCAGTGCCCCAATCGCTGTGAGGTCGACGGCGAAAAGGGGATAGTTCATGGATATCTCCTGTCGTGGTCTTTCATCGCCGCCCCGCGCGAGGCGGAGGCCGGCCCCAGAAGGTTGCATGGTTTTCTTCTGCGGTTTGCCGCGACGCCCGACGCCGTCGTCGAACGGCTCAGGCCCTCGTTGCCTGACCCTTTCCGAACTCTGGACGGGTGCGCGCAGAGACGGTTGACGGCGGGGCGACCGCTGAAGGTGGGGACGGAAGCCGCACGCCTCGGATCCGGCATGGTCGTTGTGCGATGAAGTTATTTAAGTTGTGGAAGTGTGGACCGCTTCAATCCAGCTAAGGACAGCGTGCCAGAGATCGACTTCATTTTCTAGTGTCTGCGACACACTGAGTTTGCACCGGCGAATCGGCGATTCTTCCCCGATGACAAGTATTCATTGATATTTCGACAATTTAGAGATTGATTTCGACATGAGCGAAAATCGAATGTCGCCAATTTGCGACACAGCTGTCGCCGGCGGTTTGGCGCGCTGGACCGATCTGAGCTTCGGGCAGACCAGAGGAAGCGGGGCCGCTGAAGCCGGCGGACGCACGAGCGTTGCACATGCGCACGGCCCGGGCGGAGTCGAAGCGTTGCATACGCGCACGGACGCAGGTGGAGCTGAATGGTATCTCAGCTTTGCCCTTGCGGGACTTCACGCTACTATAAGTCTGCACTTCGAAGTCGTTCACGCCGAGGGGCATCGGGTGCAATCCGGATCGCCACGAGACCGGAAATATCGAGAGAAAGGAGAGCGATGTCGCTGCCAAACGAAGACCCGCAGCAAAGATCGTCGCCAAACGAGAACCCACAGGGCGTCCCACAGGCAGGCAGCCAAGGCCTTCCACAGCCGCAGACGCCCATTTTCCCCCAGAACCAGGGCTCCTTCCCCCAAGGACAGGCGCCGCCCCCCGCGGGCTACAGAGGCCCCCAGCCGGTCGCCAGCGGAATGAACCCCCTGGCAATTGCGTCGTTGGCGTGCAGCATTCTGGGCATCGTGAGCGGCCTGTTCGGGATCCCAGCCTTGGCCCTCCTCTTGCCCATTGTGGGCGTCATCCTCGGACACGTCGCTCTCAACGACATCCGAAAGACGGGCAAGGGAGGCAAGCCCGAAGCCATCGCAGGCACGGTGATCGGCTACATCGCGACCCTTTTTGCGGTGCTCGTGCTCACGATTTTGAAAGGAATCGCGGACATCTTCGGATAAGGCCCGTGCGACGCCGGACGTGCGACCCGCCTGGCGCACTCAGGGCAGTCCAGGGCGGCGCACTTCAGACTGCAAGCGCCCGGGCAATCTATATTCAGAATCTGGATTCACATTCGGTGCGGGGCTCAGAACGCCATTCTGGGCCCCGCTCCGCGTTCCCCGCGGCCGCCCCAACCGCCATACGCCCGAACCCGTCACAGGCCGACCCGTTGTGTACGCCCGAACCCGTCACAGGCCGACCCGTTGTACGCCCGAACCCGCCCCGTCGTACGCCCGAACCCGCCCCATGCCCCAACCAATGCGTTCCTGTCTCTCGCGGGTATCGACACAGGCACGCCGCGAATGCCGTCAACGCCCTTGTGGCCAGAGACATACACGCATATCATCGTTCTAATTACATCTCCGCGGGGCGAGGGCAGAACGCCTGCCCTCAAGAGGAATCAAACGGCGCAGCGACGTCGGATGAAATTCCTGTTTTCGCCCGCAAGTTAGCCGAAGACAGCGAGCAAGGCTGAAACGGGCGGTCGACTGAGCGAAGACAACGTCACAACGGCCGCTCGCGGCACCGCCGCATAGATAACGAAACTCAAAAAGCACAAATGCATGCGAAACTAAAATTAAGAAATCGAAAATAAGGATTTCACCATGCCAGTCCCAAACGAATGGATTTCGAAGGAAAATGCAAACGGCGGCCACTGTCCTTCGAACGAAGATCAGGGCAACGGTCTCGGTTGGGAGTTTTATGATCAAAACTGGCCTAACCAGGCCCAAGGCTCCTATATGCAGGATTCCCAGATGCAAAATCCTCAAACGCCTATACTAAGTTCCTATGGACAGGTTTCGTCCCCTTATGGGCTCGCCTCCGCCGACTATGGATCCGCACTCGACAACTATGGATCCGTCCCCGACAGTTATGGGCTCGCCCCCGACAGTTATGGGCTCGCCCCCGGCAGCTACTGGCAAACTCAGGGGCCGCCCGCCGGGCGCCGGCCGAATTCTCCCTACGGCATAGCGCCGCAGCCTTATCAACAATGGGATTCGTCCCGCCGCACTCCCGGAAAACGAGCTCGCTCGCCATCTGCTCACTCGCCTTCAGCCTTTGCGGATGGATTCTGAGCCTTTGCGGATGGATACCGGCCTGGCTCGTCCTCCTGCCGGCAGGAATCATCTGCGGACACTGCGCGTTGTATTCCATCCAAAGAACCGGCAAGCCGGGAGTGGTCCTGGCCTGCGCGGGATCGATATTCGGGTACCTGGGGCTCATCTTCGTGCCGCCCATTATTCTCGCATTGGCACACCGCTGATAGGGGCTACGCCAATGAAACGGCCGCCGCATACCGGGCTGCCGCCGCGGCGTCGGGACCGCGTCCGATACGACGAACAGAGTCGCTGCACCTTGTATTCACCGCATTGGAGAACAGCATGTCCGAACCGGACAGCGGCGCCTCGCCCGGTCGAACGGACCCCGAATCGAACCACGCCGCCTCGCCCGCGCGTGCGAGCGCCGCGGATGTCGGCAGCGGCCCCGCCCCATACGGCAGGATGGGCATTCTCGCTCTGTGCTCGCTTGCCCGTCCCGCCGGCACTCGTTATGCTCAGCGCATACTGAACCCCGCCAAAGGGCATCGAGGGAATGCCTAGACACTTTTCCCTCAAGCGTGCGCACGGCACTCTGTTTCAGGTTTTGAAGGGCGATCACACTAGCATCCCTTCCCGGCCGCAGTTCGGCCACCAGACGATCAAGACGTCTGGGAGAAGGGCATCGATGTCAGCGACGCACGACGGCCTCCAGGCGGCAAACCCCGCGCAATCATCCCAGGCTGCCGATTCCGCCGGAGAACAGGGTGATTCCGCTGCCGAGCAGGTTGCCTCCATTGCCGAGCAGAGCGGGCTTCCTCAAGGTCAAGCCCCTCGGACGCCGGTTCGCGAAGGCTCCCAGCCGACCGCCCCGGGGAGTCCCTTTGCAGCGGCGTCGCCGGCATTCAGCTTTCTGAGCCTCGGAGCGGTTGCGTGCATGCTTTCGGCTGCAATATCGCCTTGCCTCCTCCTCATTTTCCCCCGTTTGCCTCCATACCGGGGATCGTTACCGGCCACATCGCACTGGGCGGCGGCCGAAAGGCGGGCAACACACGCAAGGCCTTGGCGTGCATGGCCCTCGCCTACGTCGCGGCCGCCCTCACGATATCCCTGTCCTCCTTCTTGGCGTACGCACTCTCCGACGGCCTTCGGTGAGACCGACGCCGACGGCGCCAACCGGCTTGCTCCCTTTTGACAGCCGAGCTTTGACAGCCCGAGTTCTTGGCAATCTGGGTTCTTGGTAATCTAGGTTCGCGGTCAATGGGCGGCTGTCGAAGCCGACCGGAACGCCGTTCCGGACCGCGCATTGCGTTTGCCGCAGGCGCCTGAAACCGCACCGATGCTTCAACGACCGGAAGAAAGGCGTGCAGGTGGCCAGAGAGTTCGACTTCGATTCGTTCATTGACCGCGAGAACACGGAGTCGTTGAAATGGGACGCCCGTGAGCGCCGCGGGTACCCCGAGACGGTTCTGCCCATGTGGGTTGCGGACATGGACCATCGGACGGCCCCCGCCGTCGTCCAGGCGCTTCACGAGCGCGTCGCCCACGGAATCTTCGGGTACACGAGTCCGGACGCGTCCTATTTCGAGACGGTCGCCGCCTGGCAGTCCCGCCGCTTCGGGTGGGAGGTCGACCCGATGTCAATCGTCGCCGCCGGAGGCGTGATTCCGGCTCTGGCATACGCCGTCAGGGCCTTCACGGAGCCCGGCGACGGCGTCGTCATCGAGGAGCCCGTCTACTACCCTTTCCGTTCGATCCTCGAAAACAACGGCCGCACCGCGGTCAACGCGCCTCTCGTGCGCAATAGGAAGGGGCGATACGTTCGGGATCTCGCCGTCCTCGAGGCCACGTTCGTCGCCTCCGGCGCGCGGACGATGATCCTGTGCAACCCCCACAATCCGGTCGGCCGGGTGTGGACCCGCAAGGAGCTGCTCGGGCTGGCCGACCTCGCCGCAAAACTCGACGCCCTCATTCTCTCGGACGAGATCCACGCCGATCTGACCTATCCGGGCATCCGCACAACGCCGTTCTCCTCGCTGCCGGAAATGTCCAATCGAACGGTGACCTTCACGTCGCCGTCGAAGTCCTTCAACCTCGCCGGGCTCCAGCTCGCCAACATCGTCATCCCCGACCGGAAACGGCGGCAGGACTTCATCCGCGAGTCAAACGCCGCGGGCTACAGCCAACCGAACGCCCTCGGCCTGGCCGCCTGCCGCGCCGCCTACGAAGAGGGCGAGGAATGGCTCGACGCCTTCCGAGAGCACATGGCGGAAAACCTGGAATTTCTGGCGACGGCGCTCGAGGGAATCGACGGGATCAAGCTCATCAAGCCCGAGGGCACGTACCTTCCCTGGCTCGACTGCCGCAAGCTGATCCACAATCTGGGGATCGAGGCAGGCGAGCTTGACGAGTTCATGGTCAACGAAGCGGACCTTTGGCTCGACGACGGCGCCATTTTTGGAGACGAAGGCCTCGGGTACACCCGCATCAACATCGCCTGCCCGCGCAGCACACTGAAAGAGGCGGTCGATCGGCTCAGGCGGGCCGTCGAGGCGCAATCGGTGTCCGACGACGAGTCCGCCCCTTCCCCCGCAGAGGCCACATTCGAAACGGCGCCGATCGACGCCGAGGCCCCCGCTGACTCTGGGACCTCATCCGACTCGGCTGCGTCCGCCGATTCCGCGGTTTCAGCCGATTCCGCCGCGCCAAAGGACTCTCAGGCGCCAACCGATCCAGCGACGCCGACGGATCCTGAAGCCCCCGAGGATTCTCAGGGCGCCTCGCGGGCGCAGAAGGACGAGGCCGCCGAGCGGACGGAGGGGGATTCGTGAGCGCTCACGACGAAGCCTCCCGCGGCGACGAAGCCTCCCGCGGCGAAAAGGCCGAAAAGGCCTCGCGCCGCGCCGAGACGGTTCTTGCGCATATCGGCACGTCGAGCGACCCGGGCACCGGCGCGCTGACTACGCCCATCTACCTTTCCACGGCCTACGCCCACCCGGGGCTGGGCGCCTCAACGGGATACGACTACACCCGCACGGCCAACCCGACCCGCGACGTCCTGCAAAGCGCGCTCGCGCAGATCGAAGGCGGCACGGCGGGATTCGCGACGTCGTCGGGAATGGCGGCGGCCGAGCTCGTCGTCTCCCTGGCGGCCCCCGGCTCGCGGATCGTCGCCGCCGAAGACATCTACGGCGGGACGTATCGCTACTTCGACGAGCTCGCCAAGACCGGCGTCTACAACGTGGATTTCGCTACGGGCGAACAAGGCCTGTGCGCCGCCCTGTCCAGGCCGGCAGGCCTCGTCTTCATCGAAACGCCCACCAACCCGATGATGGTCGAGATCGACGTCGAGCGAATCGTCGATCTGGGCCATCGGGCGGGCGCGATCGTGGCCGTCGACAACACCTTCTACACGCCGATCTTCCAGAGGCCTTTGGAATCGGGGGCCGACGTCGTCCTTCACTCCGCCACGAAGTACCTGGGCGGGCACAACGACGTCTTGGCGGGCGCCGTGATCGTCTCCCGCGAGGACCTCGCCGAGAAGCTGGCCGTTCGCCTCAATATGACGGGCGCGACCCTCAGCCCCTTCGACAGCTGGCTGCTCATGCGCGGCATGAAGACGCTTGCCCTGCGCATGGAGCGCCACCAGGACAACGCGCGAAAGGTCGCGGCCGCCCTCGAAAAGAGCCCCCTCATCGACCGCGTGCACTACACCGGCAGGGGCGGAATGATGAGCTTCGTCCCGAACGAGTCCGTGGACATGCCGAAGGCCCTCGAATCGGTGCGCATCTTCACATTCGCCGAATCCCTCGGCGGCGTCGAATCGCTCATCACATGCCCGGCCGTCCAGACGCACGCAGACGTCCCGCGGGAGAGGCGAATGGGCTACGGGCTGACGGACGACCTGCTCCGCCTGAGCGTCGGCCTGGAGCATTGGCGGGACCTCGTCGACGACCTGCTCAGAGCGCTCGAGGTCAGCATTCGACGACGTTGACGGCCAAGCCTCCGCGACTGGTCTCCTTGTACTTGGAGAGCATGTCCTCCCCCGTTTGGCGCATGGTCTCGATGACGGCGTCGAAGGAGACCGCGTGCCGCCCGTCGCCCCACAGCGCCATCCGCGCGGCGTTGATCGCCTTGACCGCGGCGATGGCGTTTCGCTCGATGCAGGGGATTTGGACGAGCCCGCCCACCGGGTCGCACGTCAACCCCAGGCAGTGCTCCATGGCAATCTCCGCGGCGTTCTCCACCTGCCGCGGCTCGCCGCCCAGAGCCTCGGCGAGGCCGGCCGCCGCCATCGCGCAGGCCGACCCGATTTCGCCCTGGCATCCGACCTCGGCGCCGGCGATCGAAGCGTTCGCCTTGATGAGGCCGCCGACGGCCGACGCGGTCAGCAAGAACCGGCGCACGCATTCGGCAGAGCCGCCCTTGCGTCGTATGTAGTACGCCAACACCGCCGGAATCACGCCGGCCGCCCCGTTGGTCGGCGCGGTCACCACGCGGTGGCCCGCGGCGTTCTCCTCGTTGACCGCGAGCGCGTAGAGGTTGATCCAGTCCATTCCGGCCAGCTCGTCGCCGTCGTCCGAGGCCTGACGGGCACGCAGGTCGGCCAGAAGCCGAGGGGCGCGCCTGCGCACTTTGAGGAATCCAGGCAGCAGCCCCGTCGTCGTGCAGCCGGCCTCGATGCTCTCGCACATCGCGACGACGATCCCGTCAAGGGCCGCCCGGAGCTCGTCTTCGCCCATGAGAGCGAGCTCGTTGGCTTTGACGACGTCGGAGACCCTCATGCCCTCGCGTTCGCAATGGCAGAGCAATTGGGCCGCGCTCGTGTACGGGTACGGGGGCGGAGAGGCCGCCGGGCAGTCCCAAGCTGGGGCGAGCGGGCGCGTCTCAGGGGCCCTTTCGGCGTCGCCGCACTCCTCCATGACGAATCCGCCGCCCACCGAATAGTATGTGCGCTCGCCGAGGATCGCCCCGTCTTCGGCGAGGGCACGGACAGTGAGAGAGTTGACGTGGAAGGGAAGGATCTTTCCCGGGAGGAAGAGAAAGTCGCGTTCGGCTGCGAATCCGACCTCCCCCGCTCCGGCCACGCTCAGGACGCCGGTGCGTTCGACGTCGCCCATGATGGCGTCGACGACGTCAATCGGCACGCTCTCGGGAGAATGGCCGGCGAGGCCGAGCATGACGGCCCTGTCCGTCGAATGGCCTTTTCCCGTGGCGCCCAGGGAGCCCATGAGCTCGACGACGACGCGCCCGAGCCTCGCCTGCGCCGGGACTCTCAGATGTTCGGCGAAGTGCAGGCCCGCCCTCATGGGGCCGACCGTGTGAGAGGAGGAAGGGCCGATTCCCACGCGAAACATGTCCCGGACGGACAGGGGGCGCGAAGCCTCTTCGGCGGAGATCTGGCCTGAGACGACCGCGGCGGGGCCGTCGGGCAGACCGTGAAGCGGAGCCATTGCATTCCTTCCAATCGACGCGCGACACGCCGCTGCGGTGCGGACGTGCCAAGCCCGCGGGCCGACCGACGGAACCGGCGCCGGCAAGTACCCAAGGGCTGACGCAAGCAACTACAATGCTACCGGGGCGGGCCTTCGCATCCCCACCGGAACTCCGCGTCCCCACTGGGAGCTTCCGCTTCACTGCACAGTGCAAACAATCGAGAGAGAGCCGCAGGAGCGATGAGAGACTATTCGAGCGCGCTGCGCGATGCGGGGCTGCGCGTCACGGAACCGCGCCTGGCCCTTCTGCGCACGGCGCAAGAGGGCGGGCATTCCAGCGTCGAGGCTTTGCGACAGGGAGTCGTCGACCGGATCGGCTCGGTTTCCGTCCAGGCCGTCTACGACATCGTCCACGCTCTGACGACGGCGGGCTTGCTGCGCGAGGTTCGTTCGGCGGGAACCGTCACCTATTACGAGATCAACCGGAACGACAATCACCATCACGCCATCTGCCGGTCATGCGGGAGGATTGAAGACGTTCCCTGCGCAAAAGGCGAGAAGCCCTGCCTTCACGCTTCGCACACTCACGGATACACGATCAACGAGGCGGAGGTCATTTACCACGGCTACTGCCCGGATTGCCAGGCAAAGCAAAGGAAATAGCAAATTCGCAGACCCGTTTTCGCACAGAGCAAGCGGGCGGCGATCCACGCATCGCCGCCCGCCAATGCTTCGGCCTGAAGGGATTCTCGCCATGCCGAGAAAACCGAAGCTATTCTCTTGTACGAGGCGCATGTCCTTCGCCTCGGCGGCGGGCCCGGGTCCACGATATCCCGGGCGTCCGCCTATGTTTCAATCCTGCCCAGCGTTTCTGAGCCAACCATGAGGCGACCCTGAGAAAATCCGGGGTACAATCGCTTTTAAAGTTGACGACCACGCCCTGCGAGAGGGAGCCACATCCGAAAGAATCCGACACATCCCTCACCAATTCAACTTTCGCACCAACACACCGTCTCACAGAATGAGAAACACCGAGCAGTTTTTCCAATGCCTTCCACCATATACGACGTCGTATGTAACATAATGGTAGACGCTGGCTGCAAGAAGCGTCGGCATTTTCAACGCTTGCCTGACCAGAGGAGTATCCGATGTCCGATCAACGAGAACGAATGAATGTGGAGTCCTTCAATCTAGACCATCGCGCGGTTCACGCCCCGTTTGTCAGAGTCGCTGACGTCAAACGACTGCCGCATGGCGATGTGCTCACCAAGTATGACGTGCGCTTTTGCCAACCCAATGTGGAGCATCTGGAGATGCCGGCGGTGCACTCGATTGAGCACTCCTTCGCAGAGTATGCGCGTAATCACAGTGACGTCGTGGTGGACTTCTCTCCGATGGGATGCCAGACTGGCTTCTATCTCATTCTCGCTTCCGAGCCTGACATTGACGGGGCAATTTCACTCATTTCCACCACTTTTCAAGATATACTGCGAACAACGGAAGTCCCAGCCGCGAACGAGGTTCAATGCGGATGGGGCGTACATCACTCACTTGAGGCGGCGCAACATGCCGTCCGCTCTATGTTGAAGCAGCGCGAGGTATGGAAGGATATTGAGGCGTGACCACCGTAAACGCCATTGTGCTGGCTGCACAGGATGTCGAGGTACAGCCCTTCCTCGACATCCTCACTAAGGCGCCCTCTCGCGCACGCGAGCTCGCTGAAAAGCGCCCGGGCATCGGCCGCTCCCTGCTCGGCGCCGCATCTAGAATCACTCAGATCCCCATTCCGACAGGGCAAGCGTGGTATGCGCAGACGTCCAGCGGGCGAATCGTCGTCATGCGCACGGGCGTGGGAACGGTCGCCACCGCGAGCGCCTTGGGCTGGATCCTCTCGGAGTACAGCCCCAGATGCGTCGTGTCCATCGGCTCCGCCGGCGGGTTGGCGAAAGACGTCAACGTGCTTGACCTCGTCGTCGGATCGACCTACGCCTACGGCTCGGCCGACGCGACCGCCTTCGGCTACAAGCTGGGGCAGATCCCCGGCCAGCCGGACATGTTCGCGGGCGACGAAGAACTGCTCTTCCACTCCGGCTCGGCCTCTCGTTCGGGCCAGGTGCTCACGAGCGACTCCTTTGTCACATCCAGCAAGGTGGAGGCCGTGCGCGCGGCGTTCCCCAACGCCATCTCAACCGACATGGAGTCGACGGCGGCGGCGCAGGTCTGCACGACGTGGGGAATTCCGTTCGTGTCGCTTCGCTGCGTCTCCGACCTGTGCGGGCCGGCGGCCGATCAGGATTACCACGTGGCGATCGAGGAGGCCGCGGCGGTCAGCGCCGTGGCCACAGCGGTCATGCTCTCCGGCTACTTCAACCAGCACACGAAGGGCCGTTCGCCGCTGTTCAGCAAGGCTGCGATCGACGGCGCCCTGCTGCTCATCCTCGCCAGGACGTTGAAGCTCGAACCGGCCGAGGACATTTCGATCATCCCCGACGACATCGCGACCGCCGTGCGCTCCCAGCTCTCGGGCAACGCCGTGGCCGTCGCCGAGGCGTTGGGGCAGGTTTCCGCCGCGCTCACGGCGATTCGCACGGATCCGAGCATCACCCTGACGGCGAAGAAGTACGACGCCGAACGCAGCAACTACGTCACGACCCTCGGCCTGACGTCCGACCGCGGGCAGATCGCGTGGCCTCCGACGTCGCAGACGGTTTCGAAGCGGTCGAACGGCTACTGGAACGACGCGTTGGCCGGCCTCGGCATCCAGGTCAAGTCTGGCCGCCAGCGCGGAACCGTGAAGTTCACCGAGCAGGAGTACCTGCAGGCGCTGCGCGACTTCCTGTTGTGGGCCGAGACCAACGGGCTGAGCCCGTCCGTCGCCGCGTACGGCGTGTGGTCTTCCGACGGCGGCAAGGGCCAGGTTCCCGGCCGCCCGTCCTCTGCCGCGATCCGTCAGCGTTTCAACACGTGGCGGGCCGCGATCATGACGGCCAGGGATTGATCGCGGGCGGCGACAACGCCGCATAACGACGCCGGCGACGTTGCTGCGATTGACGGCGGCGCTGCGACCGACGGCGGCCCAGACCGCCAAGCGCGGCCGATCGTGCATCGGACAGGCCGATCGCGGCAGTCTCACGGCGATCCGCATCCGGGCGGCGCACGGGCGAGGTGAAAGCGGACTGCCGACGCCGCGAGAGAGGGACCGCGGAGCGGCCCTCGGGCAGCGGCAAAAGCCCTGGCCCCGGCGAGGTCTCACCCTGCGTCGATGCGAGATAGCCGCAAAGTTACGCTGCGTCGATCTGATCGAGCATCCAGGCGATTTCGAAGGCGCGTTCACGCCAGGCGTCGTAACGCCCGGATTTGCCTCCATGGCCGGCAACCATCTCGACCTTCTCGAGAATCGGGCGCGCCATCGGGTCGTTCGTGGCCCGCTCGCGCAGAATTTGGATCCACTTCGTCGGCTCGACGTAGAAGACCCGAACGTCGTTGAGCGAGGTGGTCGCAAGAATGGCCGGATACTCGCGCCTGCCGACGTTCTCGGTGGGCGAATACGACTGCATGTACCTGTAGACTTCCTGCGATTCGATCGGGTTGCCCCATTCCTCCCATTCGCCCACCGTCAGCGGCAGCTCCGGCTTGAGGATGGTGGTGAGGGCATCGACGAAAGGAACTCCGGCGTGGATAGCCCTGAACTCGCTCGGCGCCAGATTGGCGACGGCTCCCATGAGCAGCCCGCCGGCGGACCGCCCTTCGGCGGCCAAGCGCCCCTCGGCCACCCAGCCGGACGTGCGAAGCCAGCGGGCGCAGGCGATGAAGTCGGTGAAAGTGTTGCGCTTCTTGAGCAGGCGCCCGTTCTCGTACCACGCCCGCCCCATCTCGCCGCCTCCGCGCGGGTGGGCAAAGGCAACCACCGCTCCGCGCTGCAGAATTGAGATGTACGAGGCTCTGAACACCGGGTCCAGCGAGACCTCATACGAGCCGTAGCCGTAGATATATCCGGGATTCTTGCAATTCGGCGCGACGTCGACTCGGTGGACCACCGTCATCGGCACGAGTGCGCCGTCGTCGGTCTCGACCCACACCCCTTCCTGGGCGTAGGCCGAACGGTCGTAGTTCGGAACCTCAAGCTCTTTGAGCAGCTTCGTCTCGCCCGTCGCCGGAGCATAGGCGAATTGGGTCGGCGGCGTCAGGACGGATTGGAGGGAGTACACCACGTCGCTCGCCTCCCACACGTAGTTCTCGTCCACCTCGATGGAGGCGAGATCCTCCGAAGGGACGACGGCCGGGGCCGCCCACGGCGAGGGCTCCGCCCCTCGCCGCGCTTGCCCGTGCGATCCCGCGTCTCCCTCTGCCGTCCGGGCCAATTCGAGCCCCTCCCGGCCGTCAAGCGCATCCGGCGACTGACCGCCCGAGTCAGCTGACTCAGGCGTCCCAGCTGACTCGGTCAATTGATCGGCCGACTCGGGCGGCTCACTGGCTGCGCCGGACGATTCGTGCGCCCTCGCCCGCAGCATGGAACGCAGCTGGGGCTGGCCCCCTGAACGCATGGAAATCACCGCGAAGTCGCGAAAAGCATCGACTCCGAGAACCCGTTCGCCGGCCTCGGGCGCGAAAACTGGAGTCCATTCCTCCGGCCCCGACTGACCGATCGGGGCGTACGCGACCTCGAAGTCGGCGACATTGGCATTGTGGACGATCAGGAGCAGGTCTCCGGCAGGCTCCACGGAATAGTCGAGCCCCTGACGCCGCGGGCACACGACGATCGGCGAAGCGTCGATGTCGGCGACGTCGTAGAGAAGCGCCTCCGCGGTCGAAGACGACGACGAGTGGACGACGATCCAGCGCCCGTCGCGGGAAGCCCAGTGGCCGACGGTGAAACGCCCGTCGTTTTCCTGGAAGAGCAGCCGGTCCTCCCACGTCGGGGAGCCGACCCTGTGGAGCCAGATCTGCCATTGGCGCCACGAGTCGTCGACGCGCGAGTAGACGATCGCCTTTGAGTCGGCCGTCCACGCCAGGCCGTACCCGAGGCCGTCGACGGCGTCGTCGACCACCGCGCCCGTCTCGACGTCGAAGACGCGCAGCCGAAAGTGCTCGTCTCCGGTGAAATCGACGCCCAAAGCGCCCAAACGCCCGTCGGGCGACGGGGCGAAACCCGACACGCCGAAGAACTCCTCCCCTTCGGCCAGGCTGTTGCCGTCCCAGACGAGGCGCTCCCTCCCGTCGACGGCCGGGCGGCGAGCCGGATCCTCGGGGTCGACGGGGATCCTGTAGGTGGCGGGGTACTGCTTGCCCTCCCATGTGCGCGTGACGTACCACCACCGGCCTCGCCTCACGGGAACCGAGGTGTCGTCCTCTTTCGTTCGGGAAGCGATCTCGCGGACGATCTCCTCCTGCAACGGCTCAAGGTGGGCGGTGCGTTCGGCCGTCCACTCGTTCTCCGCCTCCAGGAGGCCGAGCACGTCGTAGCTCTTCTTGTCGCGCAACCATTCGTAGTTGTCGACGTAGGAGTCCCCGTGGAACGTCCGCGACGTCGGAATCTTCTTGGCGATCGGTGCTGGCATGGGCTCTAGCCTACCCGAGCGAGCCCGGACGGGGGCGACCGTCCACACTCGACGCAGCCGTTCGAGGCGGCCGTCCACATGTGGACCGCAAGGCGATTCGTCCCCACGACGTCCGCGCCGTCTATCGGCGGCCGCCCGCATGCGGGCCGCGAACCGAAAGGCGAGGGCAGCTCGGCGAGGCCGATCCTACTCTGCATTGCAAACTAGTCGGTTATGCCTATATACTGGCAATGCCCGCAAAGGAGGAACGGAACGATGGCCGACGAGGCGACTCAGCTGCGCAAAGGCGTCCTTGAACTGGCGGCTCTCGCAATGCTTGGGCCCGCGCCCATGTACGGCGCCCAAATCATTTCGGCGCTTGCCGAGATCGAGGGGTTGGCAGCGAATCCGGGAACCGTCTACCCCATGCTCACGCGGCTGGCACGGGCAGGGAGGATCGCGGCGACGTGGGAGCCCTCCGTGCGCGGCGGCCCTCCGCGCAAGTACTACAACATCACGGCGAAGGGGCGGAAAGCCCTCGTCGCGCAAACCGCAGCGTGGCGAACTCTGGCCATGGCCATGAACTCGATACTAGGAGACGCTGATGACCCGCAGTGACACACCGCTCGAAGACGAATTCCTCGAAGAGCTGGCGCACGAACTCGCCGAAGCGAACATTCCCGTCAAACGCCGGGAGACGGTGCTCACCGAGGTCGACGAATTGATGTCGGAGGGAATTCCGCCCGAATCCTTCGGCTCGCCAGCCGCCTTCGCGCAA
This sequence comes from uncultured Actinobaculum sp., assembly GCA_938020505.1. Taxonomy (GTDB): domain Bacteria; phylum Actinomycetota; class Actinomycetes; order Actinomycetales; family Actinomycetaceae; genus Peptidiphaga. The sequence goes on from CALIHR010000047.1 coordinate 62,055, forward strand.
GAGATCTCCGACGCCCTCACGGGATCGGAGGACGGGCAGCGAGCGACGATATGGAGCCCCGACAATCCGAAGCTCTTCGCGGACAGGCAAAGGTCCTCGTCCCGTTCGATCTTGCAGCTGAGCTCCACGGATCTCAATCTGGGGGCGATCGCCGTCAAACTGGGATTGCTTCGCGAGGACGACGTCGATCCCGCGGTGCTCGACGCAATTCCGCAACGCGTCATCGGAGCTCTGCGCTGGGGGCCCTTCGCGCTGACGGCGGCGACCGCCGCCGTCAGCATGCTCGTCCACCGACGGCGATTGCGCATACCCACAAGGATCGGCTTCAGCGGAAAAGTGAAGAAAACCTGGCCGTCGAAAGCGGGAGGCCTCGCGATAACCGGCTTCAGCTCCTTGGCGAGCCTTCTTTCTTTGGCCGCCCCCACATCGAGTCGCGCGGACCTGCTCGTGCAGAGCTCCCAGGCTTTGGCCGCGAACACCGCCTTTCTTCTCACCGCCGGGTCTTCGTTCGTCCAGAAGAAAGGGCGCGTCCATCCCGGCTATCTTCCGTTGAGCATCGGCCTCATCCTCGCAGTCGAAGGCGGAACCCTGCTCCTCGCCACCCGGGCGGGCCTGGCCCGGGTTCGCGGGCGGGTCCGCGGCCAGTTCGAGGAGAAGCAGGATGGGTAAAATCGCAGCAATCGGAGTCTCGTCCGTCTCCTGGAGCGAATTGTCCCCGGGAGTGCAAAAACTGCTCATCGCGGTCATAATCCTCAATTTCCTTCTCATGGCGACGGCTTTGGCAGTCTGGAGCCGCACAGACGCAGAATCGATGCCGCAACCGGGAAAGATCGCCTGGCTTCTCATTTGCCTCTTGGTCTCGACTGCCGGGCCAATCGCCTTTTTCATCGCCCGCCGGCAAAGCGCGGCCTTGCAGAAACGCGAACGGGCGTGGGCCTCTCAAGCCGAGCACGCCGACGAGCAGCGAATCGTGGGCGACGGAAACGTCAAAGACCGCGAAAACATCGATGGAGCCGGAGCCTTTCCGGCGAGCGGCGGCAGCGGCCCTTTCACGCATACATTCAAGCCGGCGAGCGTGAAAACCGGGGCGCCGGCCGGCAACGCCGTCGAGTTCCGCAACGTCACAAGGGCTTTCGGGGACAAACTGGCTTTGGACGACGTGAGCTTTCGCATCCCCGCGGGTTCGGTTTGCGCGCTCTTAGGCCCCAACGGAGCCGGGAAGACGACAGCCATCCGCATCCTTCTGGGCCTTGCTCGCGCGGATGCAGGCGACGTCCGCATTCTCGGCGATCCGGCGGGGAGCCTGGCCGTGCGGCGCCGACTCGGATACCTTCCCGACGTTCCCGCCTTTCCCGCATGGATGAGCGCTCGCGAATACCTGGAGGCCAGCGCAGACTTGGCCGGGGTTCCAGCGGTCGAACGGCGCAGTCGGATCGCGTCCTTGCTCAATCTGGCCGAGCTGGCGGGGGTGAGCCAGCGCATCGGAGGCTATTCGCGCGGCATGCGGCAGCGTCTCGGCCTCGCCCAGGCGCTGGTCGGCAATCCCGACCTCATCGTCCTCGACGAGCCGACGTCGGCCCTGGACCCCGCGGGCCGAAGGGCAGTCCTCCGGCTCATCGCCCGGCTGGCTGAGCATGCGACGATCATTTTGTCGTCGCACAATCTGGAAGAGGTGCAGCGGGTGTGCACTCACGCCGTCGTCCTGCGCGAAGGAAAGGCAGTCGCCGCATCCACAATTTCGCATCTGCGCGAGCGCGCGGGCGACCATTCCCTGCTCCTCGTCTCCGGGGGAGGCGAGCCGCTGGCCCAGGCCCTCAAAGCAGAACCCTGGTGCGCCGGAGTTCGCCGAGAGGGCGCCGACTTCATCGTGGTCGTTTCCGACGCTTCAGCGGCCGCCCGCTCCCTGCCTGCGCTGATGGCCCGCGGAGGGTGGGACCTTTCTGCGCTCACGCCGCTGGAACCGAGCCTCGAAGACGTATTCACAGCTTTGACGGAGGGAAAATGACCGGCTTCTCGACTCTGTGCAAACATGAGCTCTACGCGGTTTGGAGAACGTGGCACCGCTACGTCCTGCCGACTGTTCTTTGCCTCTTTGGCGTGATGTCCGTAGTCCTTTCGAGATTCGCTCCGGACATCGTCGGATCGATGATGGGCGAAGCCGTTCGCAAAGCCATGCCCGAGCCGAATTGGCACGAAGCTTACAATCAGTGGACTAAAAATCTGGCGCAAACGGTCATGTTCGTCGTCATCTTCACCGGGGCGGGGGCCACATCCTCCCTCGTCTCCAGCGGCCGCGCCCAATTGTTGGCCGTGCGTCCGGTTTCGCGCGCTTCACAGCCCCTTGCAGCCCTCGTGGCCAGAATCGCCGTGCTCGCATCCGCGTCTCTCGCGGGAATGGCGATTGTGTGGGCGGCGACGTTCGGCTTCTACAGAGAAGCCCCCGTCGGCCCCCTCGTGGCGGCGACCGCCGCCTGGTTCGCGTGCGCATGCTTCTTTCTCGCCATAACAGTCGCCATGTCGTCTCTGACAGGCTCGACCCTCGCAGCCGCCGGAATCGGAGTCGGCTCCCTGCTGCTCACAATGATCGGTTCCGCAGTTGAGCCCATCGCGGAGAACTCGCCTGCCGGTCTCCTGACCCTGCCTTCGGCATTCGCCGAAGGGCGGACTATAGGGGTCGCGGCGGTCGTCGTTCCCTTCGCCACAAGCCTCATACTCATGATCCTCGTCGTTGTTTTAGGAGCGAAATCCTTCGCAAGACGGGAGCTCTGACCTGGCTAGAACTTAGAACACTGGCGGCCCCCGATCGATTGCGCGTCTGCTGACCTATCTGCGCCGGCACGGCTTCGCAAGCGCAGGCCGCGACGGAGCTCGGAGCTCTGCCTTGTCTTTGCAAGGCGCCCCGCCCGCAACGGCGCGGGACGCTCAGCGCCGCTGCCTCGCCGCCTGCTCGGCAGCCATGGAATCGACGAGCTCGTTCGCGGCGTCGCCCGCATGCCCTTTCACCCATTCGACCTCGGTCCTGCCCCGCCTGCCCTCGTAGAGCTCCAAAAGCCGCTCCACAAGCTCCCGATTGGCGACGGGCGCGCCGTCGGACTTGCGCCAGCCCTTCCGCCTCCACGTCTTCGCCCACACAGTCATGGCATTGATGGCGTATTGCGAGTCGATGCGCATGAGCAAATCCGGTTCAGGCCCCACATGCTCGAGCGCGCGCACGAGCGCCGTCAGTTCCATTGCGTTATTGGTCGTGTGCGCAGCCCCTCCGCAGTCACGCTCGCCGGTCACCTGCTCGACCCACGCCCATCCGCCCGGCCCGGGATTGCCGGAGCAGGCGCCGTCTGTGGCGACGATCGCATCGAAGCCCTCGGCGATTCTTCCGATCGGCCCAGCGCCCATGCTCCCCTCAGCATCTCCCCCTCCGGCGGTTTCGATTTCTTCTTCGACGTCGAAGAGATCGCCCTGAACGTATTCGGGCTCGGCGCCCTCGGAGGCGAACGGGCCGCACGACGCCGACGCGTCGCCGGACTGGCCCCCGGAAAGGACAGCTGTGGCCAAAGTGACCGCGTCTGCGTGCCAAAGCGAGATCGCGCGGCCGCCGTCGTCGACCTCGGGCGTGGCGAGCGAATGCCTGACCGCAAGCGGAGTGGGCTCGCCGACGTCGAAAAGCCCAAGCAGCTCCAACGCTTCGCGCAGAGCGTAGACGTCCACGCGGCATTCCTCGGCAAGCTCGCCGATCGTCATCCATTCGGCCATGCCAATAGGGTACCCGGGCTTTGGCGGGCGCGAACGCGCGGCCCGCGGCGAGGCACAAAGGCGCACCCGCCCTGCGCCCTCGTGCTTTTCCCAGCTCTGAACGGTAGATTGATTGCGTTGGCGATCAGCGAAGGAGAAACATGCTGCCCCTGTCCGCATATCGCGAGGCGATTCGGTTAGACGAACCTTTTCCCACACCCGTGGACGACCCCCGCTCCAATCTGGACCTTCTGCGAGTGGCTTTGGGAGGGCTGAAGAACCGCCGTTATCCGGGCATCGACCCCGACCTTTCGATTTTCCCCCAGAAAGAGCTGGCCTTCGCTTTGCGCCACGAGCTGGTCCTTCGAGGCCCGGAGCCGATCGACGAGGAGGTCACCGACGCGATCAACCTCCTCCTTTACCGCCATTCGGCGCACATGGGCCGCACGACGGCGGAAAACCTCATGCGGATCTCCGACATGATGCCCGCGTCCGACTACGGCTCGGCTCGCAACGTGGCAATGTGGCGGGGAGACGTCCGCGAGCTGGCCGCCGACGCCGTCGTCAACGCCGCCATGCCGAATCTCTTGGGGTGCAAGGACCCCCTGCACCCGTGCATCGACAACTACATCCAAGGGCAGGGCGGCCCCTGGATTCGCAACGACTGCTCGGTCATCCGCGAAATCCAGGGAAAGGATCAGGAGGTCGGCGACGCCGTCCTCACCCGCGGCTATCGCCTTCCCGCCCGATACGTCCTCCACACGCTCGGCCCCCACCTCAACGGAAGCGAGATCACGGACGAAGACCGCGAAAAGCTCGCCGCCTGCTACACCTCGTGCCTCGACCTCGCCCTGGAGAAGGGCGACATCCACAACGTCAGCTTCTGCGCGCTCTCGACGGGCCGCAACAACTTCCCCTTCGAGGAGGCGACCCACATCGCCCTCGACACCGTCAACCAGTGGCTCCAGTACCACGGCACGGACGTGATCGAGCTCGTCGTCTTCAACATATTCGAGGACGCCGACGCCGAAGGGTACATGCAGGCCCTCGAAGGCTGGGTGGAGGACTGACGATGAACCGACCCGACACGCCCCAGAACAACGCAGCGGACAATTCGCGTCCCTCCGGCTCGTCCGGCCCGCTCAATTCCCCGGGCCCAAGCGGCTTCCAAAACCCCGGCGGCTTCGGCTCGCCGCCGAACCGCGAGATTCCAGGCGTCGATCTGAACGCCCTGAACTCGGCGGATTCCCTTTCCGCAGTCAAAACGAGCAGAGGGGCGCCGGGATGGGCGATCGCCGTCGTCGCTTTGCTGGCGGTCGCCATCGTGGCTTCGTTCGCGATATTCAGGACGAAGGGCGACGCGACGGCGAACGCCAAAGACTCGCAGGCCGGCGCCAAGGAGTCGTCGAGCCAGCCTTTGCCCGACAGCTTCCAACAGAAAGAAAGGGCCGCCGCGAAGGCCAAAGGGCTGACGACCGACGACTACATCCCCTCGGTCTCCGAGGAGAGCCGCAAGCTCATATCCAAGATCCCGACCTACGCGGACACGGGCCGCACACTCGGCCCCGCCGACGCGAAAGTCAAGATCCACCTTTTCACGGACTTCTCGTGTCCGATGTGCGCGAAGTTTCACTCCCAATCCATGGCGAAGCTCGAAGAACTGGCCAAATCTGGGAAAGTCCAGCTGGTGTGGCACAACTTTGTGATTTTCGAGCAGTACGGTTCCGACAAGCCGGCTCGCGCC
>CALIHR010000048.1 GCA_938020505.1 uncultured Actinobaculum sp.
GTGGCCGAACTCGGTTTCACGACGCTCTCGGGCTGGTCTCCCGAATGCGTCTACTTTCTGAACCTGGACGGCGTTGAGCCGGTGGGGACCTGACGACGTCGAACTAACTGGTGCGGGTCTGAGAACATTGAGCCGCAGCGGCTCCGACGACGTCAAAGCGGCGCAGACAAACCGGTGAGGGTCTGACGGCCTCAAAGCCGTTGACACCGTGTCCTATTCTGGTGGGGTGACCGATGCTTCTTCCCGCGACGACGTCGAACCTGCGCCCGCCCCGAGCCTTCCCTGCGATCCGGCTTTCAGGCTTCCGGCTCCTCGACGCGGCGAGGACGAGTTCGCAGCCGACACCGAGCTTCGCCTCGGCCTCCACATCAAGCTTGCCGAGCAGGCGATGATGTCCGCGAAGGCCGAAGCGCTGCGCCCGTTCGACCTGACGGTGGCGCAGTACGGCGCGATGCTCTCGCTCTACTACGTTCCCGGTCAGTCGCCCTCACAGCTCGCGCGGGCCGTGGCGGTCACGCCGCAGACGATAGGCGCCACGCTCGACAAGCTCGCCGCCAAGTCCCTAGTGACCCGCAAACCCTCGAAACTCCACCGCAAGGTGCTCGTCGTGACGCTCACGTCAAAGGGCGAGAGGCTGCTCATCGAGGCCGACGCCGCGGCGCGCACCGTCGAGGAGCGCATCGGCCGGGCGTTCAGCGCGGACGAGCGCGTGCAGCTGTGCGAGCTGCTGCGGTGCGTGGGCGCGGCTCTCGAAGAATCGGATCTTCCGGCCAATGTAGCCACCCTCAAATCTGATCCCGACGATTGATATCTCTCGAAAAGTCAGCCCACGGAGCATTCCAGCCCCGAAGGTTGAGGCTGTGCATCCCAACCCCAAAGGTTGAGGTTGCCCAGTCTCAAGAGCCGGGCCACTGCCCGATTGGACCGACGGATCCTCTAGCCGGGCGCTTCCGGCGTGCAACCAGCCCTGAGATCTCTAGACGCAAATAGAGGACCGGCCCTGGACTGCTCCGAGAAGCAGCGGAACCGGTCGTGGTGTCTTTCACTATATTCGAATTAACCAGAGTCAACAACGTGTCGAGGCGGGCCGGTCTCGGCACCGGCGCAAGGAATCCTCAAACAGGCCCTGCAAACAGAAGACCTTGCCTGTGGGCACCGCCCCGGTCGGATGTGGACATTCAAGGATTGCTTGAAGAGCGCCCCGATGCCGCCGACCGCACGGGTCAGTATCGCGAGCCGTACGCCTGAGGGAGCCGGTCAAGGCGCTCGCGTTCGGCGTCGGACAGCCGAAGGCCGACGGCCCCCAGATTCTCGGCAAGGTGCCTGCCGCTGCGGGTTCCGGGGATCGGGATGACGTTGTCGGCCAGGCCCAGCAGCCAGGCGAGGGAGACTTGAGCCGACGTCGCCCCGTGAGCCTCGGCGATACGCGCGATCTCCTCGCCGATCAAGCGGTTGCGCTCGAACGCCTCGGCCGTGAAGCGCGGATTGACGGAACGAATGTCGCCGCTTTCGAACGTGCCTGGAGCGAGCGTTCCCGTCAGATAGCCGCGGCCGAGCGGCGCGAACGGCACAAAGGCGACGCCGTTGGCCAGGGTCCACTCGAGGAGGCTTTCTTCGGCGTCAGTGCGCGTTTGCCCGCCGAGCGGATCGCGCGTCCACACCGACAGCTCGGACTGGATCGCCGCCACCGGATGGACGGCATGGGCAGCGGCCGTTTGGGCCACGGTCACCTCGGAAAGCCCGATTCGGGCCAGTTTCCCTTCGGCGACGAGCTCGGCGAGCACGCCCCAGCTTTCCTCGAGCGGCACGTTCGGGTCGACGCGGTGGAGATAGTACAGGTCGATCCGTTCGACGCCGAGCCGCTCAAGGCTGCCCTCGACATGCCGCCGCAGAGATTCCGGGCGGCCGTCGCGGTGGATGCTTTTTGTCGCCAAGTCGTCGACGACCAGCCCGCCCTTCGTCGCCACGACGACGTCGTCCCGCCTGCCCGCGACGGCCCGGCCGACGAGCCGTTCGTTGTGCCCGTCCCCGTACAGGGCCGCGGTGTCGAGCAAGCCGACGCCGGAGTCCAGCGCCTCGCGGATGACCCTGACGGACTCGGCGTCGTCGCGGCCGCTCTCCGCGTAAATCCAGCTCATGCCCATGCACCCGAGGCCGATGGGCATCACGCGCGGGCCGCCTGTCCCCAGCTCCCGGGCGCCGTCTGATTGCCTCGTGTTTTCCATTGAATCCACCTTTCTTCCCTTTCCGCGACGCGCGTCGGCAACGCTCTGGCGAGCGGCAGCCCGGCAATGCCATTCGCTGCGCCGCAGCGGGCAACTCGCGCAGTCGCCGCCGCGCCCGATCGAGGCTTCGAAGGCAACGCGCCAGGTTGCGCTCCCAGAACTTTCATGTTTAAGGTTACTTACATTGTACAGCTGCCTGAAACTACCGTCGAAAGGACGCCATGAATCAGAATGCGAGTCGCACACCGCTCCAAGGGGCCGCAACGCAGAACGCCGCCGCGACGGCTGGACACCATAAGGACGCCCCGGCGGCCGCGCACCAGAAAGCCATGATGGAGGCCATGCAGATCACCGGTTTTGACGGCCCCGCCGGCCTGCGGTACGCCGAGGCGCCGGTACCGGAGCCTGGGCCGGAGGACGTCGCGCTCGACGTCGAATATGCCGGCGTCGGGTACATCGAGGCGCTGCTCGCGGGCGGCCTGATCGACCTGCCGCTCCCCTACGTTCCAGGGCTGGAGGCGGTCGGCCGAGTCCGTTCGCTCGGCTCGCAGATCACAAACCCGAGCCCGCAGGCGGATGCGGACGCGGAAATCGCGGCCTTGCCGAGCAACCACGCCCCGGAACGCCCCGCGCGGTCAGCCGCCGCAGTTTCCCCAGCAGAGGCGGATTCCGCCGCGGCCAACCTCCCTTCTCCAGACCTTCCCCTCTCGACTCTTAAGCCGGGCGACCCCGTCGTCGCGCTGACGATCAATCGCGGCGGGGCCTACGGCCAGGTCGCGGTCACGAACGCCAATCTGGTCGCGCCCCTGCCGCCTGGCATGGATCCGGCGCTGGCCGCGGCGGTCCCCGCGAATACGACGACGGCGCTCGTCGCGCTCGAGCG
>CALIHR010000049.1 GCA_938020505.1 uncultured Actinobaculum sp.
CTGCGAGACCGACGAACGCCTGCTGCGAGACCGGCGAACGCCTGCTGCGAGACCGACGAACGCCTGCTGCGAGACCGACGAACGCCTGCTGCGAGACCGGCGAACGCCTGCTGCGAGACCGGCGAACGCCGACGAATACACACGGCTCGAGAAGCGTCCGCGGACGCGCGCCGTGCGTCGGCGAACTCAAGAAACGCGACGGCAAGCGAGCTGAACGCGGGCGGGCGACGCCGAGCAAGGCAGGCTCGCCAAGCCGGGCAGCCAGGCAGCCTTCAGGCCGAACGATCCACCGTCAGACGCGCAAACCTGACGAGCTCCTCGCGGATCTCGCCGTCGGGCAGGAACCGGATGCTCTCAATCGCGCGGGAAACCCAATCCTGGGCCATTGCGCGGGTCTCCTCGAGGACGGAGTGGCGCCTCAGGCGTCCGACGACGTCGGCGAGCGCCTCGTCGCCGGAAAGGTCCGCATTGTCGAGCAGATCGAGGATCGCCGCACCCTCGGCGTCGAGCGCGCCCTTCTCCTCGTGTTCACGCAGCAACAACGTCGGCATCGTGTCGACGCCCTCCCGAAGGTCGGTCCCGGGGGTCTTCCCAGTGACGACGCCGTCGGACTCGATGTCGATGACGTCGTCGGCGAGCTGGAACGCTACGCCGATGCACTCGCCGTACTGCGCGAGGGCGTCGGCGAGCTCCCACGACCCGCCGGAAAAAAGCACGCCATAGCGCGCGGAGGCGGCGATGAGCGAGCCCGTCTTGTCCGCCAGAACGCGGATGTAGTGGTCGCGCGGCGAAACGCTCGCCCGGGGGCCGATCGTCTCGTGAAGCTGCCCCTGGCACAGCCGCTCAAACGTCATGGCGTGCAGCTTGACGGCCTGCGGGCCGAGCTTCGACGTGACTAGCGACGCCCTGGCGAAAAGGACGTCTCCGGCGAGGATCGCCACAGAGTTTCCGAACAGCGACTGAACGGAGGGGACGCCGCGGCGCATGGGGGCGTCGTCCATGACGTCGTCGTGATAAAGGGACGCCAAATGGGTCAGCTCGACGGCGACCGCCGAATCGAGGACGGCCTCGGCCCCGGGCCTCGGCCCGAGCTCGGCCGCCAAAAGGACGAGGGCCGGACGAAGCCGTTTGCCCCCGGCGCCGACGAGATGCGTCGTCGCCGGATCGACCTGCAGGTCGTCCAGACGCACTTCCTCGCCGAGGCGACGCTCGACGGCTTCCATACGTTTGCCGAGGCGCTCGGCCAACGTACTAGTTTCTAGGGCCACCGTCAGAGTATAAACGCCATGGCGTTGTCGAGAAAGCTCCACACCGCGTTCGGCGCGACGCCCGTCAGCACGATTCCCGCCGCCGCGGCCGCAATCGCAGCCGCCGAAAGCCCTTCGGAAGCGATCGTCGCCGTCCCCGGCGCCGGATCTCTGAAGAACATGAGGAGTATGAGGCGGAAGTAAAAGAAGGCCGTGGCGGCCGAGGCGAGGACCGCGAGGAACACGAGCACCGCTTCGCCCGATGCGTACCCCGCCTTGAACACAAAGAACTTGCCCATGAAGCCGCCGGTGAGCGGAATGCCGGCGAACGACAGCAGGAACAGCGCCATAGCCCCGGCGAGGAACGGGTTCGTCTTGCCCAAGCCCCGCCAGGCGCGCAGCGACGTCGCCTCGCCCAGAATGCTGCCGTTGGCGCTCTTCTGGCGAACCAGGGTCACGACGGCGAAGGCGCCGACCGACGCCAAGCCGTAGGCGAGCAGGTAGAAGGCGACCGAGCGGATGCCGTCCCGGGAGTACGCCCCGACGCCGACGAGCACGAACCCGGCGTGGGCGATCGAGGAGTAAGCGAGCATGCGTTTGACGTCCGACTGGACGATTCCGCCGACCGTGCCCACAAGCATCGTCAGGATGACAATCGCCCAAAAGACGGGCCGAAGCTCGGTCTCGGCCCCGCGTCCGATCGAATAGGCGAACCTGAGCATCGCGCCAAAGGCCGCGATCTTCGTTCCGGCGGCCATGAAGCCCGTGACGGGCGTCGGGGCGCCCTGGTATGCGTCCGGCGTCCACGAATGGAAAGGGGCGGCTCCGACCTTGAAAAGGAGGCCGACGAAGACGAGCGCCGAGCCGGCGACGAACAGCGCGTCCATTCCGGTGCTTTGAAGCAGAGCCGAGGCAATGGACCAATAGTCGAGCGAGCCGGAGAAGCCGTAGAGGAGAGCCGCTCCCATGAGGAAGAACGCAGAGGAGAACGCGCCGAGGATGAAGTACTTGAGCGCGGCCTCCTGGGACAGGGCGCGGCGCCGACGGGCCGTCGCACACAAAACGTAGAGAGGGAGCGAAAGCACCTCGAGGGCGATGAAGAGCGTGAGAAGGTCGCCCGCGGACGTGAAGGCGAGCATGCCGCCGACGGCGAACAGGCCGAGGGGGAAAATCTCCGTCTGCTCGTATCCCGCCTCCGTGGCCTCGCGTTCGTCGAGCGACCCGGGCTCCGTCGCGGCGGAGGCGGCGAACGACCCCTCGCCGGTCCTCGTGCGGTCCGCGAAGACGAGGAACGCGAGCAGAGAGCACGCCAGGATGAACGCCTGGAAGGCCAGGCCGGGGAGATCCTCCTGCAGAGTCCCGACGCCGGCGGGCCTCTCGCCCGTGAGTTTGACGGCGGACTTCGGCCCGTCGTCGAGAACGGCCGTCCACCGCCACACGACCGCGGCGAGCGCGCCGGCCAGAGCAGCCAGCGACAGCGTCGCCTGGACAGGCCGCCTCGCGCGCCGGGGGACGAAGGCCTCGACGAGCACGCCGAAGACGGCCGTGCCCAAGACGATGAGGATGGGAGTGAGCGCCGCCCATTCGATCGTAGGAGTTGTCACTTCGCGCTCCCTTCAATGGCGACTGTTGAGGACTGCACGGCCGTCGGCTTCACGGCGTCGACGAGGGGCGAGGGGAAGAGCCCGAGGGCGAGCATCGCCGCCACAAGGATTCCCGCGACCGTTTTCTCGCGCGCGTCGAGGTCCTGCGCGGCGACGTCGGGCTTGGGGCCCGTGAAGATCCGCTGATACGGAAGAAGTATGTAGACGGCCGCGAGAATGACGGCAAGCACGGCGACGAGGGCGAACGCCCTGTGAACCTTAAAAGTCCCCATAAGCACAAGATACTCCGGCACGAAGCCGGAAAGCCCGGGCAGGGCGATCGTCGCCAGGCCTGACACGAGGAAGACCCCGGCGATCAGAGGCGTCACACGCTGCCATCCGCCATACGTGGTGATGAGCGCATCGCCCCCGCGGCGGCGCAGGAAGCCGACCGTCAGGAACAGGGCGCCCGTTGCGACGCCGTGGGCGACCATGTAGACGATCGCGCCGGTCATCGCCGTCGAACTGCCGGAAAAGACGCCGAGCACGATGAAGCCGAAGTGGCTGACCGACGTGTAGGCGATGAGGCGCATGAGGTCGTTCGAAGCGATTGCCATGAAGGCGCCCCAGAAGATCGATATGACGGCGAAGACCATGACGGGGACGGCGGCGGACTTCGCGGCGTCGGGCGCAATGGGCAGGCACAGAGCGATCATGCCGTAGGTCCCGACCTTGTCGAGAACGCCGACGAGCAGGGTGGACGTTCCCGCCGGCGCCTTCTCGGCCGCGTCGGGAAGCCAGGTGTGGACGGGGAACATCGGCGCCTTGATCGCAAAGGCCGCGAAGAACGTGAGGAACACAAGCATGCCGTTGCCGCCGGCGGCCTGCGCGGCCGATTCGAAGAGCAGGCCCTTGGGGCCCTCCGCGCGAGCCGCGAGCGCGACGACGCCCACGAGCATGACGAGCCCGCCGAAAAGCGAGTAGAGGACGAACTTGACGGCGGCGCGCGATGCGCCTTCCCCGCCGTAGCGGCCGATGAGGAAGTACATCGGCAAGATCATGAGCTCGAAGAGGACGTAGAAAAGGAAGACGTCGCGCGCGGAGAAGATGCCGATCATCACCGCTTCGAGCGCGAGCACCCAGCCGACGTACCCGGCGGCCCTGTCCGGGGCCTCGCCTTTGAAGTCGCCTGCCGCCGCGAGCAGAACGAGCGGAACGAGGAAGACGGCCAGGCCCACCATCACCAGGCCCATTCCGTTGACTCCCCACGCGACGCTGGCGCCGATCTGCGGGATCCACGAATAGTCCTCGGCCAGCTGGACGCGGCCGGCGGCGTCGAAGTCGAAGCCGGCCGCGGCGCCGACGAAGAGGGCGAGAATCAGGCCCGAAAGGCCGACGCCGAAGCCGACGGCGTGCTCTCTCAACGGTTTGACGAGCCACAGGAGAAGCGCGCCGACGAGCGCCACGACGATGAGGACGGTCAGCCAGGGAAAGGCTGCCTCGATGACGTTGTGCATGATGCTTTCCTCTTCCTACAGACGCGCCGCCAAGGCCGCGACGAGCACGATTACGACGCCGAAAGTCATGTACGAGGCGTACGTGCGGGCGTAGCCGTTCTGCAGGCGCGTGCTCAAGCGGCCGACGGCCGACGTCCCTTTCGCCACGCCCTCGACCGCGCCGTCGACGGCGCGCGCGTCCGTTGCGGCGACGGCCGACGTCAAAGCCATGCCGGGTTTCATGAAGACATTCTCATTGAACGCGTCCTGGTACAGGTCTGCACGCGCCGCGCGCACGAGGGCGCCGCCCTCCGGGGCGCGCGTCGGGACCGGACTGGCCGCGTACATCTTCCACGCTGCGCCGGCGCCGACGGCGACGAGTGCGAGCGTGCCGAGGGTGATGGCCGGAGCGGGGAGAACGGGCTCCCCGTGGGCGGCGCGGCCGACGACCGGCTCGAGCCACTCGACGAAGCCCGCGGCGTTGAGGACGAAGCCGAGGCCGATCGAGCCCACGGCCAACACGATCTGCGGGACGCACATCGTGGCGGGCGCCTCATGCGGGCGCTTGGCCTCGGGGCCTTCGCTGGCAAACCGCTCCTCGCCGTGGAAGACCATGAAGAACAGCCGCGACATGTAGAAGGCCGTCAAACCGGCGACGGCCATCGTCAGGCCGCCGAAGACCCACGGGCGCCATCCTTCGCCGACGAAGGCGGCCTCGATGATCTTGTCCTTCGAGAAGTACCCCGAGAGGAAGGGGAAGCCGATGATGGCCAGGTATCCGGCCAGGAACGTGGCCCACGTGACCGGCAGGCGCCTGTGGAGGCCGCCGAATCGGCGCATATCGACCTCGTCGTCCATCGCGTGCATGACGGACCCCGCTCCGAGGAACATGTTCGCCTTGAAGAAGCCGTGGGTGACGAGATGGAAGACGGCGAAGGCCGCGCCCGCGGGGCCGAGGGCCGCGGCGAGCGTCATGTAGCCGATCTGGGACATCGTCGAGGCGGCGAGGACCTTCTTCATGTCGTCTTTGGCCGCGCCCACGACCGCCCCGAACACCAGCGTGACCGTGCCTATGACGGCGACGGCCAGCTGCGCCGAGGCGTTTGCGGCGTAGACGAAGCCGGAACGCACCATGAGGTAGACGCCGGCGGTGACCATCGTGGCCGCGTGGATGAGTGCCGAGACCGGCGTCGGGCCCGCCATCGCGTCGCCGAGCCAGGCCTGAAGCGGGAACTGGGCTGATTTTCCGCACGCGCCGACGAGGAGCAGGACGCCGATCGCCAGGAGAGTGCCCGATCCGGCCTTGGCCGCGCCGGCTGCGACGCCGTCGAAAGTCACCGTGCCGAAAGACGAGACCATGACCATCATCGCGGCGAGCAGGCCGACGTCGCCCACGCGGTTCATGACGAAGGCCTTCTTGCCCGCGGCCGCGTTGGCGGGAACCTGGTTCCAGAAGGAGATGAGAAGGTAGGAGGCGAGCCCCACGCCCTCCCAGCCGACGAACATCGCCGCGTAGGAGTCGCCGAGGACGAGCAGCAGCATCGAGGCGACGAACAGGTTGAGATAGGCGAAGAAACGGGTCTTGGCCGGGTCGCGTTCCATGTACCCGACGGAGTAGACGTGGATGAGGGTTCCGACGAAGGTCACCAGCATCAGGAAGGTGACGGACAGCGGATCGACCCGCAGGGAGAGATCGACGGCGAAGTCGCCCGTCGCAAACCATCGGTACAGCCGCACCCGCATCGCCCTCTCTTCTGGGGATGCGCCGATGAGCTGGACAAGCGCCGCCGAGCCGACGAGCAGCGAGAGGCCCGACGCCCCGACGGCCAGCCAATGGCCCCAGCTTTTGACCCTCTTTCCGGCGACGAGCAGGACGCCCGAGGCGAGGAGGGGGACGGCGACGCACAGCCACACGAGGGCCGCCGCGCCCGAGGCCGAAGTGATTTCCATAGTCAATTCACACCTCTTCCGGTCAGTGCTTGAGCTGGTTCGCGCCGTCGAGCGATGCGGACCGGTGGGTTGTGAAAATGGAGATGACGATCGCCAGGCCGACGACAACCTCGGCGGCGGCGACCACCATGACGAAGAAGGCGAAGACCTGGCCCTCGACGTTCCCCCACATCCGGGAGAACGCCACGAGCGCGAGGTTGCAGGAGTTGAGCATGATCTCGACGCCCAAGAGCGCGATGATCGCGTTCTTCCGGGTGAGGACGGCGGCCCCGCCGATGGAGAAAAGGACGACGGCCAGAACGACGTACAGCATGAGATTCAACGGTTTTCCTCCTTGCCGTCAAGACGGGGGCGGCCCGGGCCGCCCCCGGCCGGGGATTCTTCGGGCGGATCGCCATAGGCGGGGGCATCCTCGCGCGAGTCCCCGTAGGCCGGGGCTTCCTCGCCCGGCATGCCGGGCATGTGGGCGCGAGAGACCTCGGAGCGGCCCCGCCCGTCGAGTTCGCCGCGCGCGGCGCGCGCGACGGTGATGGGCGAAACGTCCGACGGCGTGTAGGCCTGGCCTCGGATTCGCAGGATGCGCGGGACGGACTCGGCCACGGCCTCGCCCCCGCTCGTGAGAGCCGGGGCGGCGGCGGAATTCGACTCCGCATAGATGCCCGTGGGCGGCTTTTGGCCGATGTGGCGCCCTGTCTGCGCGTAGGCGGCCATCTTCGCCTCGGCGAGCTCGGCCTGGCTCAGGCGCTTGCGCACGCCCTGGCGATGCGTCAGCGTCATCGCGCCGACGGCGGCGACGATGAGCAGCACTCCGGTCAGCTCCATCGCGAGGGCGTGGTTGGTGAAGATCGACTTGGCTATCGCCGTCGGATTCGTCTCCTGGTTGGCCTTCGCCAAGCCGACCGGGCCGGGGGTTCGCGCATCCATGACCGCCCCGCCGGCGATCGCGGCGAAGCCGAGCGACCCCAGGGCGGCCATGACCCGCTGGCCTCGCAGGGTCTCGTACGTCGAATCGGCCGCGTCGACGCCGATCATCATGAGCACAAAGAGGAATATCATGAGGATCGCGCCCGTGTAGACGGCGATCTGGACGACCCCCATGAACGGGGCTTCGAGCGCCGTGTACAGGACCGCCAAGCACACCATGTCGGCGATGACGCAGACCGCCGAATAGACCGCGCGCCGCGTGACGAGCAGGCCGAAGACGGTCAGCGTCACCATGACCACGGCGACGACGCCGAAAAGGATCGTCTCGCCCAGGGAGATTTCGATGGTCGCCGCTTCTTCCATCACCTTCCGCCTTCCGTGCGCTCGCCCGCGGACGCGTCTGCCCAGGCCGCCGCCGAATCGGCAGGCGCGCCGGCCGGGGCCGCAGCCGAATCGAAGGGGCCCGGAGAATCGACGGAGACCGCCGTCGCGAGGGTCGGATCGTCGGGCCGGTGCTCGGCCACCCACTCGATCTGGGCCGCGGTGGGGCCGGAGACATCGCCGCGGTAGTAATCGGCGTCGGACGCGCCCTCGGCCATCGGGTGAGGGGCGGCCAGCATGCCTTCGAGCATCGGCGCGAGAAGGTCCTCCTTCTCGTAGACGAGGCCCTCGCGCGTGGGGCCGGCCAGCTCGTACTCGTTCGTCATCGTCAGCGCCCTCGTGGGGCAGGCCTGGATGCAAAAGCCGCAAAAGATGCAGCGCAGGTAGTTGATCTGATAGACCCGGCCGTAGCGCTCGCCGGGCGAAACCTGGTTGTCCGGGGTGTTGTTCGCCGCCTCGACGAAGATCGCGTCAGCCGGGCACGCCCAGGCGCACAGCTCGCAGCCGATGCAGCGTTCGAGGCCGTCGGGATACCTGTTGAGCTGGTGGCGTCCGTGGTAGCGCGGGGCAGTCGGAACCTTCTCCTCCGGGTACTGCTCGGTGACGGGCTTGCGGAACATCGAGGAGATCGTGACCCCGTACCCCGCGACGGGGGCGAAAAGCTCCCCCATCGGCCCTTTCTTCAGCCGGTCCCACAGCTCGGGATCGGGGGACGTAGAGGGAATGCGGTCTGTCACTCGTGGCCTCCCTTGAGAGTGGTGGATGCGTCAGCTTGGCGCTCTGCGGCGTCGGCTTGAGGCTCGGCGCCTTCCGCTTCGGGCGTCTCGCCCGAAGCCTCGGGGCCGCCCGGCGGGGCCGCGCTGCGCGAGGCGCGAGGCGAAGGCGGCAGAGCCTGGCCCGGCAGCGGAGGCACGGGGAATCCCCCGGCGAAAGCGTCGAATTCTTCGGACGGCCGGACGAAGCCCGCCTCGTCGGCCTCGCCGCCTTCGGCGTCGCCCTTTCCCCCGAAAAGGAAAACGAGCGCGAGAACGGCCAAGAAGGCCGCGCCTATCCCGATGAACAGCTGGTTGCGCGACAGATCGGTGAAGCTCGTGACCGCCTGGATGACTGAGACCGAGACGAGCCACGTCAGCGAAACCGGGATGAGGACCTTCCATCCGAGCTTCATGAAATGGTCGTAGCGCATGCGCATGAGGGAGCCGCGGGTCCAGATCATGAAGAACATGAGGGTCCACGTCTTGCCGAAGAACCACAGCGCCGGCAGCCAGCCGGCGTTCGGGTTGCCGCCCCACAGCGAGAAGACCGACGTCGTGATCGGGTCCGCCCGCCAGCCGCCGAGGAAGACGGTTGTGGCGACCATCGAAACGTTGAGCATGTTGATGTACTCGGAGAGGAAGAACCACGCGAACTTCATCGACGAGTACTCGGTGGTGTGGCCGGCGACGATCTCGCCTTCGGCCTCGGGGAGGTCGAAAGGAAGTCGGTTCGTCTCGCCGAACATCGAAATGAGGTAGACGGCGAAGGCCGGGAAGAGCGTGACTATGTTCCACAGGTCCGACTGCGCGGCCACGATCCCCGACATGGACATCGTGCCCGCCGTCAGGAACACCGTGACGAGCGAGAGTCCCAGCGCCAACTCGTAAGAGATCATCTGGGTGGCCCCTCGCACCGACCCGTAGAAGGGCAGGGTGGAATGGGCCGACCATCCGCCGAGCACCAGCCCGTACTCGCCCAGGGCGGCGATCGCGAGGACGAACAGGACGGCGACGGGCGAATCGGCGAGCTGGAGCGGCGTCGAATGGCCGAATATCGACACGTTGGGCCCCATGGGGACCACGGCCATGACCGTGAAGGCGCACACTGCGCCGACGAAGGGGGCGACGAAGTAGACGACCTTGTCCGCGCCCTTGAGCCAGAAATCCTCCTTGATGAGAAGCTTGAGGGCGTCGGCGAAGGCCTGCCCCAGCCCCAAGGGCCCCACCCTGTTGGGGCCGAGGCGCGTCTGCATGCGCGCGAGGCCGCGGCGCTCGACCCACAGGGCGAGGATGACGTTCATGATGAGGAAGACGATGATGAACGCGGCCTTCAAAGCCCATATCCACCATGTGTCCTGGGAAAAGTCCGCCGTTTGGACGGCGGCTTGGATCGACGGCGTCACTTTCTCACCTCCGCAGCGACCGTGACGGCGTCGCCGGGCCTGACGCCCAGCGACGCGATCTTGCATCCGGCGGAATTCTGGGGAATCCAGACGACGCCGTCGGGCATGGGCAGGGTGACGACGGGAAGCGTGACGCGTCCGATCGTCCCCTGGACGGTTACTCTGCCGCCGGGGGCGGCTCCGGCGGCCCGGGCGGTGGCCTCCGACATGACGGCCGCGGGCCGCCGGGCCGTGCCGGCCAGATGCGGCTCGTTCGACAGCAGCGCGCCCTCGCCGATGAGCAGATTCCACGAGGCCAGCACCGCGGTTCCCGGCGCCGGCGGCTCGGGCTCCCCCTCGGGGAAGGCGTGCGGCGGGGCCATGCGCGACCCGTTCCACGGTTTGAAGCCGCGGATCTGCGCGACGGCGTCGGCGAGCGTGGCCAAACCGAGGTCGACCCCGAATTCGGCGGCAAGGTCGTTGAGGACGATGCGGTCGGGCCGCTCAACGGACGTCAGCGCCTGGCCGAAGGGGCGTATGCGGCCCTCCCAGTTGACGAAGGAGCCTCCCTTTTCGACCGGCGGGGCGACCGGCAGGACGACGTCGGCCAGGGCCGTCGCAGCGGTGGCGCGGACTTCGAGCTGGACGACGAACCCCGCGGATTCGATCGACGAGAGGGCGTCGCCGGGCAGGTCGCCGACCTCGACGCCGCCCAGGAGCAGCCCGCCCAGCGCGCCAGAGTGCACGGACAGGAGGATCGACTCGGCCGAGCGGCCGGGCATCGAGGGAATCTTCGCTCCCCACGCCTCTTCGACTTCGGCGCGGGCCTGCGGATCCGCGACGGGGCGCCCGCCGGGCAGCAGACCGCCGACGGCACCCATCTCCACGGCGCCGCGATCGCCCGCGCGCCGGGGAATCCACGCCAGGCGCGCGCCGCTGCGCTCGGCGAGGCGGCGGGCGGCCGACAGCGCGCCCTCAGATTCCGCCGCACGCTCGCCCACGAGGATGATCCCGCCGTCGGCCAGCCCGTCGTACACGGGGTCCCCGGCGTCGAGCCCGTCGAGTATCGCCGCCTCCGTTCCCGGCGCCGCGGGAATGAGGTTGGCGTTCATCTTCGCGCTTCCGGCGGTCGCGTACGGGGCGACGACGCTCACCGACGTCGTCTTGGCCAAGACGGCCTTGCGCAGGCGCAGGAAGACCGACCCGCACTCCTCCTCGGCCTCGAAGCCGACGGCGAGGACGTGCCCGGCCTTCTCCAAGTCGCCGTACGTGACGCCGCGTCCGCTCCCGGCGACGACGAAGCCGAGGAACGCGTCCTCTTCGGGCGAGGCCGGGCGGGTTCTGAAATCGATGTCGTTGGTGCCGAGAACCGTTCGCGCGAATTTCGAGTAGGCGTAGGCGTCCTCCATGGTCAGCCTGCCGCCGGCCAGGACGCCGACGCCGCCGTGCGCCTTGGCCGCGGCGAGCCCGCGGGCTGCGACGTCGAGGGCGTCTTCCCACGACGTCGCCGCGAGCTCGCCCGACGCGTCGCGCACGAGCGGGCGCCTCAGGCGGTCCGGGCCGTTCTGCCACCTGAAGGCGAAGCGGTCTTTGTCGGTGATCCAGTCCTCGTTGACCTCCGGATCCTCCCACGCGAGCCGGCGCACGACCTCGCCGCGCCGGTAGTCGACGCGGATGGCCGACCCCGATGCGTCGTGCTCGGTCACGCCGGGGACGGACACGAGGTCGAAAGGCCGCGAGCGGAAGCGGTAGGCGGAGCTGGTGAGCGCGCCCACCGGGCAGATCTGAATGATGTTGCCGGAGAAGTAAGAGGAGAAGGGGCGGCCGGATTCGTCTGTTTCCGCGGGCTCTATCGGGCCCGCGGCGAAGCCCTCGGCCAGCCCGTAGCTGCCGTAGGCGCCGACGTAGTCTCCGGGGACGGGCTCGGCGCGCCCGCCGTCCGAATCGGAGAAGTTGAGGACCCGCGCGTCGAAGCCCCCGATCTGCGAGCCGTTGAGGGAGTGCACCTCGAAGCCCGGGGAGCCGCCGCCGCGCCCCTGAAGCGCGATGAACGGGTCGCCCGCGATCTGGGACTGGAACCTCGTGCAGCGCTGGCACAGGATGCAGCGGTCGCGGTCGAGCAGGATCTGGGAGGTCACCTGGACGGGCTTGGGGTAGGTCCGCTTGACGTCGACGAAACGCGATTCGGCGCGGCCGTCCGAGAGCGCCTGGTTCTGCAGCGGGCATTCGCCGCCTTTGTCGCAGATCGGGCAGTCGAGCGGGTGGTTGACGAGGAGGAATTCGATGATTCCGCGCTGCGCCTTGGCCGCAACCTCCGAGGTGCGCTGGGTGTAGACCTCCATGCCGGGCGTGACGGCCTCCGCGCACGAGGGCACCGGTTTGGGGCCCTTCGCGACGATGCCGTCGCGCCCGGGGCGCGCGACCTCGACGAGGCACTGGCGGCAGGCGCCGGCGGGCTTGAGCAGCGGGTGGTCGCAAAAACGCGGAATGCGCACGCCTATCTTCTCGGCCGCGCGGATGATGAGGGTTCCCGCGGGAACCTCGACGTCCTTGCCGTCGATTGTGACATTGACGAGAGAGTCGTTGGCCGTCATTGTGCAGACACCTCGGAGAACAGGGTCGTCTTTTCGTAGGGGAAGAGCTCGCGCGCCGGCGTCGTGCACCCTGCTTCGAACTCTTCGCGGAACAGCTCAATCCCCGATTTGACGGGGGTCGCCGCGGCGTCGCCCAAGGCGCAGAAGGAACGGCCGGCGATGTTCGAGGCGATCTCGTAGAGGAGGTCGACGTCGCCGGGCCGGCCGCGCCCGGCCTCCAGGCGGTGGATGACCTGCCGCATCCAGTAGGTGCCCTCGCGGCACGGCGTGCACTTGCCGCACGATTCGTGCTGGTAGAAGTCCGTCCAGCGCGAGATGACCCGCACAACCGAGACGGTCTCGTCGAAGACCATGATCGCGCGGGTCGCAAGCATGGAGCCTGCCTGCCGGACCGAGTTGTAGTCGAGGGGGACGTCCAGCTGCTCGGGCGTGAACAGCGGCGCGGACGAGCCGCCGACGGCCCAGAACTTCAGCTCGTGCCCGGGTCTGACGCCGCCTGCCAGGTCGAAGAGCGTGCGCGCGGTGATCCCGAGCGGCGCCTCGTACTGGCCCGGATTCCTCACGTGGCCCGAAAGCGAGAAGAAGCCGTGGCCCTTCGCGCTTTCCGTGCCCATGGCGTGGAACCATTCGACGCCGTTGCGGACGATCCCCGGAACCGAGGAGATCGTCTCGACGTTGTTGATGACGGTGGGCCTGGCGTACAGGCCCTCGGCCGCCGGGAAGGGCGGCTTGAGGCGCGGCTGGCCGCGCCTGCCCTCGAGGGAGTCGAGCAGGGCCGTCTCCTCGCCGCAGATGTAGGCGCCCGCGCCGGCGTGCACGGTGATCTCGATGTCGTAGTCGCCGTCGGGCCCCGTGCCCTTGCCGATGAGCCCCGCCTCGCGCGCCTGCCGGACGGCGGCCATGAGGCGGCGGTACACGTGCACCACTTCTCCGCGCAGATAGACGAATCCGTGGTGTCCGCCGACGGCGAGGAGGCAGATGGCCATGCCCTCGATGAGCGCGTGCGGGTTGCCCATGAGCGCGGGAACGTCCTTGCACGTGCCCGGCTCGGACTCGTCCGCGTTGACCACGAGGTAGCGCGGGCCGCCGTCGGGCGGGGGCAGGAAGCTCCACTTCAGGCCGGTCGGGAATCCCGCTCCCCCGCGCCCGGCCAGGCCGGAGTCCTTGATGAGCTGGGTCAGCTCGCCGGGGCCGTAGGACCACGCCTTGGCCAGCCCTTCGTACCCTCCGGCGTCGCGATAGGCGCCGAGCGTCCACGAACGCTCGCGGTCCCAGACGTCCGATATGACCGGGGACAGCACTCCGGGAGCGGAAAACTCGCTCACTTGGCAACCTCCTTCGGCGCGCTCCAGCCGCGTTCGCGCGCGATCTCCAGGCCTCTGAGCGAGGCGCGGCCCGCGCCCGGGCCCTCGTCCGCGTGCCCGTCCTCGAATCCGGCGAGGACCCTCTCTGTCTCCTTGAAGGTGTGCACCTTGTCGGCGCCCCGGGTCGGATGGACGTCCCGGCCCGCGCGGATGTCTTCGACGATTTGAAGGGCCGACGTCGGCGTCTGGTTGTCGAAGAACTCCCAGTTGACCATGACGACGGGCGCATAGTCGCATCCCGCGTTGCATTCGAGGGCTTCGAGCGTGATCTTGCCGTCCGGCGTCGTCTCGTCGCTCCCCACGCCGAGGCTGGAGGTCAAAGCCTCCCAAATCTCGTCCCCGCCCATGACCGCGCACAGGGCATTCGTGCACACCCCGACGTTGTATTCGCCGTTGGGACGGCGCCTGTACTGACTGTAGAAAGTGGCGACCGCGGAGACTTCGGCGCGGGTCAGGCCCAGGACGTCCGCGCACAGCGCGATGCCGCGGGGCGAGACGAAGCCGTCGACCGACTGAATGAGGTGGAGCATGGGCATAAGCGCCGATCGCGCCTGCGGGTATCGCGCGACGATCTCCCGCGATTCGGCGCGCAGGCGCTCCTCGATCTCGGGCGGGTAGCCTTCCCTCATCGGTCCACACCTCCCATGACCGGGTCGATGGCGGCCAAGCAGACGATGGCGTCGGCGAGCATGCCGCCCTCGGCCATCATTGACAGGCCCTGCAGATTCCTGAATCCGGGGTCGGAGATGTGCGCCCGGTAGGGGCGCGTCCCCCCGGAGGAGACGAGGTGGCATCCGAGGACGCCCTTGGCGTGCTCGACGACCGAGTACGCCTGGCCGGCCGGGACGCGGAACCCTTCGGTTACGAGCTTGAAATGGTGGATGAGCGACTCCATGGACTCGGTCATGATCTCGCGCACGTGCACGGGCGCCGTCCCCTGGCCGTCGGTGGAAATCGACAGGCGGGCGGGCCAGGCGATCTTCTTGTCCTCGACCATCACGGGCTCCCCCTCGGTGGCGTCGAGCTTGTCCAGGGCCTGGTAGACGATCCGCAGCGACTGGTAGCACTCGTCGAAGCGCACCATGGCGCGGTTGTAGGCGTCGGACTTGTCGTAGACCGGCACGTCGAACTCGTAGTCTTCGTACCCGCAATAGGGCTGGCTCTTGCGAAGGTCCCACGGCAGCCCGGCGGCCTTGACCGCCGGGCCCGTCTGGCCCAAGGCCATGAGGGCCGAGAGCGAGAGCACTCCGACGTCCTTGAACCGCGCCTTGAAGATCGGGTTCTGGGCGACGATGGTCTCCATCTCCGACGTCCCCTTCCGCACGTCGGGGAGAAGCTCGCGGATGTAGGCTGTGATTCCCTCCGGCACGTCTTCCAACACGCCTCCGGGCCGCACGAACTCGTAGTTCATCCTCAGGCCCGAGATTCTCTCGAAGATCCGCAGAATGTCCTCGCGCGTGCGGAATGCGACGGTCATCATCGTCGTCGCCCCCAGCTCGTTGAGCGACGAGCCGACGGCGACGAGGTGGGAGGCGATGCGCTGGAGCTCCATGAGAAGCACCCTGATGACGTTGGCCCTGCGGGGCACCTGCTCTTCGATTCCGAGCAGCTTCTCGACGGCCATGCAGTAGCCGACCTCTTGGAAGAAGGAGGCGACGTAGTCCATGCGCGTGACGTAGGCGACGCCCTGCGTCCACGTGCGGTACTCCATGTTCTTCTCGATGCCGGTGTGCAGGAAGCCCGTGGCGCCGCGAATCTCGCGGACGTATTCGCCGTCAAGCTCGAGAAGGAGGCGGTAGACGCCGTGCGTCGAAGGGTGGACGGGTCCGAGGTTGACGACGATGCGCTCCTCGGCCATGCGCGCCGCCTCGTCGGAGATTTCGTTCCAATCCCCTCCGACGGCGGTGAAGTTCGGCAGGCCGTCGAGCTCGGCCTCCGTGGCTCCGGGGGTGGCGTAGATTTTCGGGTCGCTCATCAGCTGTAGTCCCTTCGCACGTCGGGGGGCGGCACGACGGCGCCCTTGTATTCGACGGGGATGCCCCCGAGGGGATAGTCCTTGCGCTGCGGGTGGCCGATCCAGTCGTCGGGCATCGCCGTGCGGGTCAGGCCGGGGTGCCCGTCGAAGACGATCCCGAGGAGGTCCCAGGCTTCGCGCTCCGGCCAGTCGTCGCCCGGGTAGACCGAGACGATCGAGGGCAGGCGCGGATCGGATTCGGGGCACGTCGATTCGATCGCGAGAAAACGGTTGTGGGTGATCGAGAAGAGCGGGAAGTAGGCGTGCAGCTCGCGCCCCGCGTCCTGGGGGTAGTGGACACCGGTCACTCCGAAGCACATCTCGAACCTCAGGTCCTGGTCGTCCCGCAGACAGCGGGCCACGCGCACGAGGTGCTCGCGGGCGACGAAGAGCACGAGCTGGCCGTTTTCCACGACGACCTTTTCGATCGCGGCGTCGGGGTCGACGCCGTCGGCCTCCAGGAGCTCGACGAGGACGTCGACGACGGAGTCGAACCACCCGCCGTAGGGGCGGCTTGCGGGCCTGGCGTAGACCTCGGTGCGCGCGAGCTCGGAAAAGCCCGACGTGTCGCCGGACCCCTTGACGCCCCACAGGCCCCGGACCCGGCGCACGACGTCGGGGGCCGGGCCGCTGGCCGGGGCGATTGCGCCGTCGTTCTCGTTCACGAGGGCAGACCTTTCATTTTCACGCGAGTCGTTTTCACGCCAGCAGACCTTTCATTGCGTGGATGTCGGGCGCGGCGAGCGCGGCCTTCTCGGCGGCCCGGGCCGCAGCCTCGCGGGCGCCCTTCGTCAGCTTGCGATTGCGCTTGACCTGCTCGCGCAGCTCGAGCACGGCGTTGATGAGCATCTCGGGCCGCGGCGGGCAGCCGGGCAGGTAGACGTCGACGGGCACGATGTGGTCGCATCCTTGAACGATGGCGTAGTTGTTGAACATGCCGCCGGAGGAGGCGCACACGCCCATGGAGACGACCCACTTGGGGTCCGTCATCTTGTCGTAAATGTCGCGCACCACCGGCGCCATCTTGTGGCTGACCCGCCCGGAGACGATCATGAGGTCGGCCTGGCGCGGGGAGGCGCGGAAGACCTCCATTCCGAAGCGCGCGGCGTCGAAGCGCGGCGTTCCGAAGGACATCATCTCGATGGCGCAGCACGCCAGGCCCATCGTCACGGGCCATTGCGAGTTGGTCACCGCCCAGTTGGCCACAGCCTCGACAGACGTGAGGAAGACCCCCTGGGAGCCGACGTCCGGCGTCTGCGCCCCTGTCGATTCCGTGCGCGCCCGTCTCAATCCCATGTGCTCTCCTCTCAATCCCACTCGAGCCCGCCGCGGCGCCACTCGTAGACGAAGGGCACGGCGATGAGGAAGACGAAGCTCAGCATCGCGACGACGCCGAACAGGCCGAGCTTGTGGAACGAGACGGCCCACGGATAGAGGAAGACGACCTCGATGTCGAAGACGATGAACGTCATCGCCGTCAGATAGTACTTGACCGGGAAGCGCCCGCGCCCGCTGGCCGCAGGCGTCGCCTCCACGCCGCATTCGTAGTTTTCGAGCTTGACCCGGTTGTGCCGCTTGGGGCCTAGGAAAGAGCTTATGACGAGGCCGCCGATCGAGAGCGCCGCGGCCGCGGCGACCATGACCAGCAGAGGGACGTAGGGGTTCATTCGCGCACCTGCTTTCTTGCCTTCATCTTCTTGGAATTCATGCTTTCGGGGCCGCCTTCGCCAACGCCGAGACGAGCCGGTCCGTCCAGTCGCCTCCGCGGCGGTCGTAACAGTCGGAGAGCAGCCTCATGACCAGGCGCATGAGCGTCGGCCGCGGCAGGCCGTGGGCGACGCACAGGTGCATGATCTGAGGGCGCTCGATGAGGCGGGCGAAGGCCCGCCCGAGCGAGTAGTATCCGCCCAGCTCCTCGCGCATCGCCGCCGGGTAGGCCGCGAGCGCCCGGTCTTTCGCTGTGATCGTGGGGCGCGAGTGCGCCTGGGCCACGGCGTCGGCCGCGAGCCGGCCCGCCTGGAGCGCGTAGGCGATCCCCTCTCCGTTGAACGGGGAGACCATGCCGCCGGCGTCGCCCACCAGGAGCAGGCCGTCGGCGTAGTGCGGCTTGCGGTTGAAGGCCATGGGCAGGGCGGCGCCGCGCAGCCGGCCGACCTGGTTTTCTTCCGTGAATCCCCATTCGGACGGCGCATTGGCCATCCACGCCTTGAACATCGCGCGATAGTCCAGCCCCGTGGCCTTCGCCGTCGAGGAAAGCGATCCGAGGCCGACGTTGACGATGCCTCCGGCGAGCGGGAAGATCCATCCGTAGCCGGGCATGAGGTCGGATTTTCCGGGCTTGCCGTTCCACAGCTCCAGGTGGGACTCCATGACGGAGTCCGCCGAGCGAGGCGAGCGGAAATACGTCCGGTAGGCCACTCCCATGGGCCGGTTCATCGCCTTCTCGCGCCCGACGGCGGTTGCCAGGCGGGCGGAGACTCCCCCGGCGTCGACGACGACGGGCGCTTTGAAGGCGAGCGGCTCGCGTTCGGCCGACTTTGCCTCGACGCCTATCACCCTGCCGCTGCGCTCGTGCAGGATCGGGCCGACGACGGCGACGTTCTCCCGCAGGATCGCGCCGGATTTCTGGGCCTTCGCCGCGAGCGCGGCGTCGAGCTCCGCTCGCGGGCAGGCGAGGCCGAAATTGGGCAGGGAGGCGGTCTCCGGCCACGGCAGCTCGATCGTGTGGCCGCCCCCGACCGCGCGAAGGCCGGTGTTGCGCGCCCAGCCGCTCGTGTCGACGCCCATGCGGACAAGCTCGGCCACGGCGCGGGGCGTGAGGCCGTCTCCGCAGACTTTGTCCCGCGGAAACGCCGATTTTTCGAGAAGCAGCACCCTGAGGCCGGCCATGGCGAGATAGTGGGCGGTCGACGAACCGGCCGGCCCCGCGCCGACGACGACGGCGTCGGCTTGCATATCGCCCTTGTCCATTGGCCTCAGTTCCTTTGCGCTATTCGGCGCCACAATCCTATGCTGTGAGCCACTGCACCGACGACGGAAAATACGTAATATTCGTCTTTCGATATTGCGAAACGGCGGAATCAAAGGGCTTGGTCTTTCGTCCCACGCGTCGATGACAAGAAGATCACACCCCGGAGCGCGCGCTCAGATCGGCCGAACAGCCCTGTGAATCGCGACGACGCCGCCCGTCAGGTTCCGGTACGCGACCGAGCGCCACCCGGCGTCCTGAATCATTCGGGCCAACTCGGCTTGATCAGGCCAGGCGAGGATCGACTCGCCGAGGTAGTCGTAGGCCGATTTGTCTGAGGAGAACGCCTCTGACAGCGCGGGGACGACGGCGCCAAGATAGAAGGAGTACAGCCTGCGCATCGGCCCCCACACGGGGGTGGAAAACTCTGCGATCGCCAAGCGCCCGCCGGGTTTGGCCACTCGCAGCATTTCCTTCAGGGCCTTGCGCGGGTCGTTGACGTTGCGCAGCCCGTAGGACATCGTGACGACGTCGAAGGCCTCGTCGGCGAAAGGCAGGCGCATGGCGTCGCCGGCCACGCAGGGGATTTCGGGGCGGCGCGAGCGGGCTTCGGAGAGCATGCCCAGAGAGAAGTCGCACGCGACGGCGGATGCGCCGTTTTCTGCGTAGGAGGCCGTGGACGTCGCGGTTCCCGCTGCGAGGTCGAGGACGCGGTCCTCCGGCCCGGCCGCAACCGCCGCAGCCACGGCGGCCCGCCAGACTCTGACCTGGCCGAGGGAGGCGACGTCGTTCATAAGGTCGTAACGGGAGGCGACCTCGTCGAACATCCTGGAGACTTCCCCGGGCCTCTTCTTCAGACTCGCGCGGCGGTTTGCCATGCCGTGCGCCCCCTTTCTTCTGTGCCTCTTGTTCGGGCGCCTCGCATTCTACTAGCGTCTTTCGGAAGGCCGGTCAGCACACCGAGCAGCCTTCTCACAGCGAGCCGGCTTTTCACACGCGCCTCCTCACGCACCCGCCTTCTCGCAGCGAGCCGGCTTCAGGCGCCCTCAAGCCTCACGCCTTAAACTTTCATCCATGGACGAATTCCCTCCGCTTCCCGCGGCAGTCTCCGAGGCCTTCGACCCCGAGCGCTGGCGCGACGTCGTCGGACTCGATTTGCAGGACGTCACCTACCACCGCGGAGTCGAACGCACCCGGAGGGCTGACGGCGCCGTCGCCGCGTGCGCCGACCTCCCCGTCGTCCGCATCGCCTTCAACCGCCCCGAGCTGCGCAACGCCTTTCGGCCCGAAACCGTCGACTCTCTCTACCGCGCGCTCGACCACGCCAGGCTCGACCCGTCCGTGGGCGCGGTCATCCTCACGGGCAACGGCCCCTCCCCCAAGGACGGCGGATGGGCTTTCTGTTCGGGAGGCGACCAGCGCGTGCGCGGACGCGACGGGTACAGGTATGAGAACGGCGCGGCAAGGTCCGACGCCGGGAGCGCGTCCAACGGCAGGCTGCACATCCTCGAGGTCCAGCGGCTCATCCGGAACATGCCGAAAGTCGTCATCGCCGCGGTTTCGGGATGGGCCGCAGGCGGCGGACACTCCCTCCACGTGGTCTGCGACCTGTCGGTCGCCTCGCTCGAACACGCCCGCTTCAAGCAGACGGACGCGAACGTCGGGTCGTTCGACGCCGGCTACGGCTCGCAGCTGCTCGCCCGCCAGGTGGGCGACCGCAGGGCCCGGGAGATCTTTTTCCTGGCGCGGACCTATTCGGCGGAGGACGCCGTCGCCTGGGGCGCGGTCAACGAGGCGGTCCCCCACGCCGAGCTGGAGAACCGCGCGCTCGAGTACGCAGCGACCGTGGCGCAGAAGTCTCCACAGGCCATCCGCATGCTCAAGCTGGCCTTCAACGCCGCCGACGACGGCATCGCCGGCATGCAGGCCTTCGCGGGCGAAGCGACTCGACTCGCATACATGACCGAGGAAGCCCGCGAGGGGCGCGACGCTTTCCTCGAACGGCGCTCCCCCGACTGGTCGCCCTTCCCTTACTATGCGTGAGGTCGATTGCCATGCGTGAGAACGATTTGAGCCCCTCCCACAACGCCCCTCGCCCTCGCGCAGTCGCGGGCGGCACGAGCCCTGGCGCCCGCGAGCGCACTCTCGACGTCGCCCGGCGGTTCGCTTCCTCCGGTCCGTCTCTTCAGCCCGCCCCGCCCCTGCGGCTCGGCCCTCCCCTGCAGCCCGATGCTCCGACGATGCTGACGGACGAATCCCTCGTCCGAGGCGGCAACCCGGTTGACGACGCCTTCGCTTGCGGCCCGATCCCGCCGGGAACCGCCTTGATTCTGCGAACTTCGGGTTCGACGACGGGCGTGGGAAGCCTCGTGGCGATCTCGCGGGAGGCCCTCCTCGCCTCCGCCGCGGCGACCGAGGAGGCCCTCGGCGGCCCCGGCCGTTGGGTCACATGCCTGCCCACCGACCACATCGCCGGTTTCCAGACCCAGTTCCGTTCGGCCGTTGCGGGCCTGGCCCCCGTCGACGCCGGCGCCGGCCGCCCCGAAGACCTCGCGCGGGCCGCTGAATTCGACGCTGACTTCGCCGGAAAGTCCGCGCCCCTTTACGCTTCTCTCGTTCCCACCCAGCTCAGGCGCCTTCTCGCCAGCCCGGCCGCGCGGGCCGCCAGGCGCTTCGACGCCGTCCTCGTGGGAGGGGCCGCCGCAGGCGCCAGGCTTCTGGAGGCCGCCCGGGCCGCGGGGCTGAAGGTCGTCACCACATACGGAATGACGGAAACCTGCGGCGGCTGCGTGTACGACGGCCGCCCCATCGGGGACGCCCGCGTCGCCGTCGAGGCCGAGGACGCCCACGCCGCCGTCGAGGCCGGCCGCATCGTCTTGTCTGGCTCGGCGGTGGCGCTCGGATACGTGGGCGGCCCCGGTTTCGCCGGGACGTTCCGCACGAGCGACGTCGGCCGCCTGGAGGCCGGCCGCCTCACCGTGCTCGGGAGGGCCGACGACGCAATCACCACAGGCGGCATGACGATCATGCCCGCCGTCGTCGAGGAGGCTCTCGCGCGCAGCGGGGCGGGCGAAAGCGTCGTCGTCGGAATCGACGACGACGAGTGGGGAGAGATCGCCGTGGCCGTCGTGGGCGCGACGGGGCTTTCCCGGCCGACTGCCTCCAAGATGCGCAAAGCGATCGCCGAAGAGCACGGAAAAGCCTACGTTCCCAGACTGTTCCTCAGCTTCTCAGACCTTGGGCTCTCGGATCCCGTGCCCTCAAGCGCCGGCTCCGGCGGCCTTCCCCTGACCGCCTCCGGCAAACCGGACAGGCGTGCAATCCGCGAACTCGTCCGCCGCGCCCTGGACCGCCGCTCTCCTTCTTCGTAACGCCTCTCCCGTTCTCTCGGCGCCGCGCCACGGACCGCCGAGCCTCGCAGCGTCTAACCGCCGGTACCATGGCTCCGTGGCGGTTTCAGATTGGATCGAAGGGGCGCGCCCGAAGACGCTGCCCGCGGCTTTGGCCCCTGTCATGGCCGGGACGGCGGTGGCACTGCACATGGGCGAAGCGTCCCCCGTTCGCGCCGCGCTCGCCGCGGTTCTCGCCCTCGCGCTGCAGGTGGGGGTCAATTTCGCCAACGACTATTCGGACGGCATCAGGGGCGCGGACGCCGTCCGCGCCGGCCCGCCGCGGCTGACCGGCGGCGGCAAGGCCTCCCCCGGCACGGTCAGACGCGCCGCGTTCGCGGCCTTCGGGGTCGGCTCGG
>CALIHR010000050.1 GCA_938020505.1 uncultured Actinobaculum sp.
GCCACCCCGGCCGCCCGGCCCAGGGCCGCCGCCGCCATGGCGTCCCAGACGATGTGCACGGGCAGGTCGGCGCCCGCCGGCGCGAGCTGCGCCAGGTCGCCGAGGGAGAAGAGCTCGATCGCCTCCCGGAAACGGCGGGGCCCGAAAGCCCGGTCGACGACGGCGTCCTCGACCAAGCCGATCTGGCCGGCCGAGGGAACCCCGAGGGAGAGTCCGACCGCCCTGGCCCCCTCGACGACGTCGGCCTGGTCGACCATGCGCTGGACGGAGGAGTCGCCCACGGGGTATATACACGCCGCCTGGACGCGCTCGTACACGCGGGCCTTGGCCCGCCAGTACGCTTCGCGCGAGCCGTGCCATTCGAGGTGGTCGTCGGCGATGTTCAGGCATATCGAGGCCAGCGGCGACATGGTGCGGGTGGTGCGCAGCTGGAAGGAGGACAGTTCGACGGCGAAAGCCCCGGCCGCGCCGCCGTCGGTGCGGGATACTTCCGCGACGGCCGGATTGCCGACGTTTCCTACGGCCTTGCCCTTCAGACCCCCGGCGTCGAGGATGGCTTCGGCCATGGACACGGCGGTGGTCTTGCCGTTGGTCCCCGTCACGCACAGCCACGGGGCAGCGCGCCCGCCGTCGAAGGCCCTCAGACGCCAGGCCAGCTCGATCTCGCTCCACACCGGCACCCCGGCGCGCGACGCTTGCTCGAAGAGAGGGCCGACCTCGGGGACGGCGGGCGCCGGAATGACGACGTCGGGCTTCCACGCGAGGGCTTTCTCCGCAAGGGCGGCGGGGTCGGCGACGGCGCCGCGCTCGTCGACGTCGCCGGCATTTTCCAGGGCGCTCTCGTTTGCGTCCCACGCGGAGACGACGGCCTCGGTCGCCTCTGCCAGCGCTTGGACGCAGGCCGCGCCGGACTTGCCGAGGCCGACCACGGCCACCCTCGCGCCCGCGAGCTCTGCCGCCCCGGGGATTTCGGCGCTCACTGGTGCGCCAGCCATTCGGCGTAGAACATGCCGACCGCCATGAGCATGAGGAGCGCCTCGATGATCCAGAAGCGGACGACCACGGTCACTTCCTTCCAGCCTTTGAGCTCAAAGTGGTGGTGGAGCGGGGCCATGCGGAATATCCGTTTCCTCGTGATCTTGTAGAAGCCCATCTGGAGGGTCGCCGAGCCCACCTCGATGAGGTAGAGGCCGCCGATGAGAACGGCGAGGATCTCGGTGCGGGTGAGAATGGAGATGCCGGCGAAGGCGCCTCCGAGGGCGAGGGACCCTGTGTCTCCCATGAAGATCTTCGCGGGCGAGGTGTTCCACCACAGGAAGCCGAAACAGGAGCCGACGATGGCGGCGCAGACGATGGCGAGGTCTCTGGGGTCGCGCACGTCGTAGCAGCCGGGCGCCTGGCCGAGGACCCCGTGGCAGACCTGGTTTGACTGCCACATGGTGATTGTCGCGTATGCGCCGAATGCGATCATCGAGGCCCCCGCGGCGAGCCCGTCGAGGCCGTCCGTGAGGTTGACCGCGTTGGACCACGCCGTGATGAGGAAGTTCGCCCAGATGACGAAGAGCGCGATTCCGACCCCGACGCCGAAAAAGGCGAGGTCGATGTTCGTGTCGCGCAGAATGGAAATTCGCAGGGTCGCGGGGGTTCTGTTCTCCGAGTTGCGGAAGCGCAGGGCCATGACGGCGAAGCTGATCCCCACGAAGGCCTGGCCGAGAATTTTCGCCCACGGAGTCAGCCCCAGGGACTGCTTCTTCCTGATCTTCGCAAAGTCGTCGAGGAAGCCGATGAAGCCAAGGCCCACCGTGAGGTACAGGAGGAGCAGGCCGGAGGCGTTGGGCGAGCGGCCCGTCGCGAGATTCGCGACGAAATACCCGAGAAGGGTGCCGAAGATGATCATGACGCCGCCCATGGTGGGCGTTCCGCGTTTGATTTGGTGGCTCGTCGGCCCGTCTTGGCGGATGAACTGCCCGTATTGTCGGGCCACGAGTATCTTGATGAAGAACGGCGTGCCCACGAGGGTGACGAAGAGCGAGATGCCGCCCGCGATGAGTATCGACAGCACTATTTCTTCTCCTCCCTCAAAGAGTCGGCGACTTTCCATACCCCCGAACCGTTCGATCCTTTCACCAACACTACGTCACCGGCGGCCAGGGCGGCGTCTAGCGCCCTCAGCGCGCCTTCGGGCCCGGCGACCCACGTTGCGTCCACGCCTTCGGCCTCGGCGGCCGATGCGAGCGGCCGCGCCTCCTCGCCGACGGCGAGAAGGGAGGCGACGCCGGCCTGGGCCGCGGCCTTGCCGATCGCCTCGTGCTCGAGCAGAGAGGCCTCGCCGAGCTCGAGCATTTCGCCGAGCACGGCGACCTTGCGCCGCCCGCGCCCGAGCCGTTCCATGGCCGCCAGTCCGGCGCGCATGGAATCGGGGTTGGCGTTGTACGAGTCGTCGATGACCGTCGCGCCGCCCGCCTCGAAGACGTCCATGCGATGGGGGCTTGCGGCGCCGACGGCGCTGAGGGTCGAGGCGATCTGGGCCGTCGCAATCCCCAGCGAATGGGCCAGCGCCGCCGCGGCGAGGGCGTTCGCCACGTGGTGTTCGCCGACGAGCTTGAGCTTGACGGCCGCCTCGCCTTCCGGCGTGACGAGCGTGAAAGACGCGCGTCCGTCCGCGCCGACGTCGACGTTTCGCGCTGCGACGTCGCCCTCGCCGCGCGCCGAGAAGGTCAGAACCGGTCCGCGTGCGAGCTCTGCCATGGCCGCGACCCGCGGATCGTCGGCGTTGAGCACGACGTCGCCGCCTTCGCGGGTGCCTGTCACGAGCTCCGACTTGGCGCGCGCGACGTTGTCGATGCCGCCGAATTCGCCCAGGTGCGCGCGGGCGACGATGAGGACGGCCGAGGCGTCCGGGGGCGCGATCGACGTGAGGTAGTCGATGTTGCCGATGCGGTCAGCGCCCATTTCGAGGACCAGTGTGGCTGTGCCGGCGTCCGTCCGCAGAACCGTGATCGGAAGCCCCAGCTCGTTGTTGAAGGACCCGGGAGGGGCGATGACCGGCCCCCTGCTTTCCGCCAGAGAGGCCAGAAGATCCTTGACGGTGGTCTTGCCGACCGACCCCGTCACGGCCACGACCTTGAGGTCTGGGTTCCCTTCGGCCCTCGCCCTCTGGAGGTTCGCGCGCGCCAAAGCGCCGATCGCCTTTTCGACGTCGTCGACGACGATGACGCGGGCCGGGTCGGCGCCCGAGGCGAGCGCAGCGGATGGGTCGGATGTGACGACGGCCCGGGCGCCCGCCGACAGTGCGGCTCCGGCGAGCTCGGCGCCGTCGACCCGCGCGCCCTTGATGGCCGCGAAGACCTCGCCGCCGCTGACGGTCCGCGTGTCGGCCGTCAGCGATGAAATCTGTTCTCGCGCGACGTCGGGCGGAGTCTCGCCAGCCGTCGTCGCATTGCAATCGGCAACGACTTGCGCGAGCGTCACCGGTATCATGCTTTCTCCTCACCGTCGTGGACGCGGGCGCGCTTGCGTAGGGCGCGCCGCGCCTCGACTCGGTCGTCGAGTTCGATCGGAACGCCCGCCACCTCCTGAATGGTTTCGTGGCCGCGCCCCGCAAGGAGAATGGTATCCCGCTCGGAGGCTTGCGCGATTGCGGCGTCTATGGCTTGGGACCGGTCCGCGATCTCGACGACGGGGGTGTCGAAGCCGCGCGTTCCCTCGATGACGGCCGCCCTGATGACGGCGGGGTCCTCGTCGTGCGGATCGTCGTCCGTGATGTAGACGAGGTCGCCGTAGCGGGCGACGGCGGCCCCCATGGCCGGGCGCTTGCCCTTGTCGCGGTCCCCCGCCGACCCCGTGAGCACGACGAGCCTGCCCTCGGTGGAGGGACGCAGGGCCTTCATGGCGTTGACGAGCGCCTCCGTGTTGTGGGCGAAGTCGACGATGACCCGGGGGCGGGCGTTGAGAACTTCCATGCGGCCCGGCACCGCGGGGTTGATCCCCTCGGGCAGGGCGCGCGCAAGCTCCTCGGGGGCGTGCCCGGCAGTCATGGCCATGACGGCCGCGAGCGCCGCGTTCGCAACGTTGAAATCCCCCGGAAGGGAGGTGCTCGTCGCCAGCCTGCGCCCGTCGGTCGATTCGAGGACGAAGCTCGACCCGTCCCGGGAGACGGCCTTCCATCCCACGGCGCCGTCGGGCAGATCCGGCAGGTCCGAGTCCACGGCGAGGGCGGCGACCTCCCCTTCGAGCCGCGGCGCGCATTCCGCGAGGAGGCGGCGGCCGTACTCGCCGTCGACTGAGACGACGGCGTTGCGAGCCCTCTCCGGGGTGAAGAGGCTCGCCTTGGCTTGGTAGTACCCCTCCATCGTTCCGTGGAAATCGAGGTGATCCTGGGTGAGATTCGTGAACCCGGCCACCGTGAACGCCACGGGGTCGCTGCGGCCCTGGACGAGTGCGTGGCTGGAGGCCTCCATGACGACGTCGGTCCCTCCCCCGCGGCGGTGGAAGGCGAGGTAGCTTTGGAGCTCGTCGGGCATGGGAGTCGTCAAGCGCGCCGGGGCGCTCATTCCGGCCAGGCGGATCTCTACCGTGCCGATGAGGCCGGGTTTGCGCCCGAGGGCGACGAGTATCGATTCGACCATGTAGGCCGTCGTCGTCTTGCCGTTGGTTCCTGTCACGGCGTATGTGTCGAGGCCTGCGGCGGGTTCGCCGAGGATCAAGGCGGCCGCCTTTCCGACGGCGGCGCGCGGATCGTCGACGACGAGGAC
Organism: uncultured Actinobaculum sp.; assembly: GCA_938020505.1. Classification (GTDB taxonomy): domain Bacteria; phylum Actinomycetota; class Actinomycetes; order Actinomycetales; family Actinomycetaceae; genus Peptidiphaga. The sequence continues at coordinate 4,755 of CALIHR010000050.1, forward strand.
GGGGACGGAGCGCCCTCCGAGGTCTTTGCGAAGGATGTCGCGCCCCTTGGCGTCGGTGAGCACGGCGCTCGCGCCGGCTTCGATCGCCGAGGCGGCGAAAACGGCGCCGTGGGCTTTCTCGCCCGGAGTGGCCGCGAACAGGTCGCCCGGCCGCGCCTGTCTGCTGTCGGACGTGACGGATTCAACCGCTGCGCTGCGAGCCTCGGGCCCTCCGTCCCCGAAATCAAGCGTCGCCCCGACGGCCGGGGCGAGCGCGTCGAGCCGCGTGAGAAGCCCGGTCTGTCTCGTATAGTCAGTCATTCTTGCCTATCTGACGCTCGTACCACGGGTACTTGAACAGGGGCTCGGTGGAAGGCGCGATCCCCAGCTGCCGTACCGCAAAGTGTGCGACATTCGAGAATACCGGAGCGGCCACCTCGCCGCCGTACCCGGCGCCCTTGCCGTTGAAGACGGTGACCGCCACAGCGATCTGGGGCTTGTCAGCCGGAAGGACCCCCACGAATGTGCCGACTCGCTTGGTGAGCTTGCCGTTGGCGTCGGGCACCTGCGCGGTCCCCGTCTTTCCCGCGACGTTGTATCCCTCGACCCTGGCGAGATAGCCGGTCGAATCCTTGTCGGTGACGGCCTGCATCATCTTCAGCATCGTCGCCGCCGAGTCCGCCGAGATCACGCGCTCTTTCTTCTCCGGCGCCACGGGCTTCTCGTTTCCGTCGGAGTCGACGACGGATTCGACGATGTGCAGCGGAACCTTCACTCCCCCGTTGCCGATCGTCGCCACCATCTGGCCGAGCTGAACGGTGGTGGCCGACCATCCCTGGCCGAACATCGTCGTGTAGCGCCCCCTGGGGCCCCAGGAGCTCGGCTGCGTGAGCCTCCCGCGGGACTCCGCCGGGAGCTCGACTCCGGTCTTCGAGCCGATGCCGAACTTCTTCATGTAGTCGTAGCGCTTGGCGTCGGTCACTTTGTCGCCGATCTGAATGAGGCCCGTGTTGTAGGACTTCGCGAGGATCCCGGCCACCGTCATCCTCTCGGTGCCGTGCGAATCGTTGTCGTGGACCTTCTCGCCGTTGGGCATCGTGATCGAGTACGGCACGGTGAAAACGCTCTCGGGCGTGACTTTCTTCTGGTCGATCGAGCCGGAGAACGTGATGAGCTTGCCCGTCGATCCGGGCTCGACGGGCGCCTGCACCGCCCGCGACCCCCAGTTCGAGGACGCCGTCGAACCGAGACTCGCCGGATTCGGGGAGCCCGAATCCACGAGGGCGAGGATCCTTCCGGTTCCGATCTCGACGACGACGGCCGCGCCCCACTCGGCGTTGTTGGCCTTGACTGAATCGTCGACGGCCTTCATGAGTTGGTTCTGCAGGTCGCGGTCGATCGTCAGTTTGACGGTCGAGCCGTTCTTCGCGGCCGATTCCTTGCGCTTGCCGTTGGGCAAAACCGCGCCGCCCCCGGCGACTTCGACTGTGAGGGAGCCGTTCTTTCCCGCGAGCGCGGCCTCCTGAGACTTCTCGATTCCGGCTTGGCCCTTGATCTGGCCGGGCTCGTTCTGGACCTGGCCCGTGTAGCCGAGCACGTTTCCGGCGACCGCGCCGTTGGGGTATTCGCGTTTCATGTACTGCTCGGGCTCGATCCCCGTGATGCGCAGCGCGTTGACCTTGCGCCAAAGATCCGGCGAAACGTCCTTCTTGACGTATACGAAGGACTTCTTCTTCTCGCCGCCCAGAAGGAGGCCGCCCAGCTCGGCCCGGTCCATCTTGAGCAGCGGCGCGAGCTGTTCGGCCGCCGCCGCTGCGCCGGATCCGATGAGGTTGCCGTCCTTGTCGTAGCGCTTGTACTGGGCGATGGCCTTCTGGTTGACGCCGATGTTGTACCGCTCGATCGACGTCGCCAGCACCGACCCCTTCGAGTCGACGATGTCGCCCCGCTTGGCGTGCAGCGTGTACGTCCTCGTTCTGAAGCCCGACGCCGCCTCCGCGAGGGAGGCGGATCTGACTCCCTGGAGGTCGGCGAGCCGAATGCCCAAAACCAATGCGCACACAACGAAGGCGACGGCGAGCGAACGCAGGCGCCTGGCCGCCAAAGGCAACGACGAGTGGTACTCCCTCAGTCGACGAATGTTGCGAGAAAAGGCGGCGCGGCGCGGACGATCCGCGCCACGCCCCTCCGACTCATTGTCGGTGGCAGAAGACGACATCTACTTCCCTTGCGGCTCCGAGGGCTTCTTGACGGCCCCAGTCGTGAGGTCCAAGTGGAGGACGCTCGTTGCTGGAACCAATCCTAGTTGCTCGGCCTTGGCGGTCAGCTCCTGCGGGGTGGAGGCGGAGACGACGCGATCGGCGAGCGTGGCCTCTTTTGCCGTGGCAACGTTGAGTTCCCTCTGCACCGACTGGATCTCGTAAGCCGTGTCGACCATCTGCGTGTTGAGGGCGAAAGCGGCGCCCAAAGCGCCGACGAGAAGCAGTGCGCAGACGATGACGACGCCGAAGAAGCCTCGCGCCGACGCCGGGGCCGGGACAAGTTTCAAGCCGGGAACCCCGGAGACGACGGAGCGGGCGGCGCGCCTGGGCACAGTGGTGGCGGGGATTGCACTCATCGGTTCTTTCCTCGTGTAGTTGCTGGTTTATGCGGTGTGCGGGGTTTCACGCAGCCTCTCGGCGGCCCTGAGGCGCACCGATGCGCTGCGCGGATTGGCCTGCAGCTCCGCGGCGTCGGCCTTGACGGCGCCGCGGGTAAGCAGGCGAAGGTACGGGGCGCGGTCGTCGAGTTCGACGGGCAGGCCCGCCGGCGTCGAGGACGTCGCCCCTTTCGCCATCTCACGCTTGACGATCCTGTCCTCCAGCGATTGGTACGACTCGACGACGATGCGGCCTCCAACCGCAATCGCCTCGATGGCGCGCGGGATGGCGCGCCCGAGGAGGGCAAGCTCGTCGTTGACGGCGATTCGAAGCGCCTGAAAGGTTCGTTTGCACGGGTTGCCTCCCGTGCGCCTGGCCGGCGCAGGGATCGCGTCGCGGACGATGTCGGCAAGTTGGCCGGTGCGCTCGATCGGCTCCGCGGCGCGGGCCGCGAGGATCCTGGCGGCGATCCGCGAAGCGAACCTTTCTTCGCCGTACTCGCGCAGGATCCGCGTCAGCTCCGCCTTGTCCGCGGAGGCCACGACGTCCGCGGCCGTCGGGCCGCCGGCCTTGTCCATTCGCATGTCCAAGGGGCCGTCGCCGGAGTAAGAGAACCCGCGGCCCTCGTCGTCCAGCTGGAGCGAGGAGACGCCGAGGTCCATCAGCACGGCGTCTGCCCGCCCGGCGCGCCCATACTCGGCGGCGACGTCGGACACGTCGTCGTACGTGGCGCGGACGGCGACGAAACGCTTGCCGAAAGGCGCCAAGCGTTCGCCTGCCAACTCAATGGCCTCCGGGTCCCGGTCGATTCCCACGACCGTCAGGCTGTCAAAACGCTGAAGGAAGGCGAATGAGTGCCCTCCCATTCCGAGCGTCGCGTCGATCATCACGGGGGCCTCGGCCGTCAGCGCGGGCCCGAGGAGCTTCACGCACTCCTCGAGCAGCACAGGCACATGCAGCGCATTGCCGCCGGCGCGAGGAGGTCCGGCTTTGCTCGTCGCGTTCGACGCCATGCGAACTCCTCTCTGTGCCTTGCGGCGTATACGGCCGCTGCCGCGGCTGCCTTTGTGCGGCCGAGTCAGACCGACCGGCGGCTTTCTTCGCCTTTCTGAAGCTGGGGAACTGCCTCAGACGAGTGAGAAAGCCCTCGGCCGGTCAGAACAAGCCAGGAATGACCTCGTCTTCGCGGTCGGCGAAGGCGGCTTCCTGCATGTTCAGATACTCATTCCATGCCGTCAGGTCCCAGATCTCGATCCTGCTCCCTGAGCCGATCACGGCCAGGTCGCGCTCCAATCCGGCGTACTTGCGCAGATTCAAGGGAATGGAGATCCGCCCCTGCTTGTCCGGCACTTGGTCATTCGCGCCGGAAAAGAGCACACGTTGATAATCGCGAGCCTCCTTAGAGGTGAGGGGAGCTTGATGAAGCTTCGTTTGAAACTCCTCGAACTCCTCGATGGTGAAGACGAACAGGCAATGCTCCTGCCCCCTGGTGATGACCAGCCCGCGCTGGAGCTGGTCGCGGAACTTCGCGGGCAAGATCAGACGACCCTTGTCATCGAGCTTTGGCTCGTATGTGCCCAGAAACACCGCGTCCACCTCCCTCTCGACGCTGGCCACCACTTTACTCCACTTCCCCCCACAAGCAAGGGTCCCTCGGGGGTGTTTTGTCAAAGAAGATCATACGCATCAAGGGAAAACCACGGTGGAGGGCAACTGTACCCATCACGTCACATTTTTGTTGAAACTCTCCGTCTGCAGGCGGAGAACGACGCCGCAAATCGGCTGTTTTCCGGGAGTCTTCGCACCTGTGGGGCGAAGTGGAGGGACGCCCGGGACGGAGTGGAGGGACGCCGACGGCGCGGCCACGAAGCGAAGCCGGCCCCGTGGAGCGGAATGGAAGCGACCCGTGACGCGAAGCGGACCGGCGGCGCGGAGCATGGCAGGGCGACGCGGCGGAGGAAAGTGGAAGGCGCAATGGAGCGTCGCAGCGGATCGCGTCGACGCGATCCGGCATGTCAATGCCATACGGGCGATCTGACCGAAGGAATCGCCTTACGCCGCCGTGCACCCGGGCAAGCCGATGCCGCACAGGGCGAGGCACAGGGTGTCGCCCCGCGCGCTCGAAGAGGTTGACTGGAGCGTGTCTAACCCGACGGGAAGGCTTCAATGCATCTCGCCGGGAGGCCGTCAGCCGTCGTTGAAGGGTTCGGCCGTTCGGCCGCGGCGCGATTCGCGCCGGTCAACGCAAGAGGCCCGCTCGACGTCGCCGGGCCTTTGTTTGTGCACGCCTTAGCGGCGGCGGCGCTTCTCCCACTCCTCGGCCTGCTTGGCCATGAAATCCTGGAAACGGCTGGATCGAGGAGTCTTTGGCCTCTTCGGCCCGGGATCGCCGTTCTCCGCTTTTTCGACGGGGAAGGACTTGACGCCTGCCGTCATGTACCAGGTTCCGAGGAACATGACGACAATCCCGAGGAGACCCACGATCTCCATCTCGGCCGAGACGCCGAGGGTGAGGACGGCAATGCCTCCAAAGACGACGAGAAGGCCAAGGACGAGATGGCGAATCGACACTTGGCGGGCCGCCGCCTTCGGCGACGGCTTCGGCTTGAGGGTGTCGGCGAACCCGGGATCCTCGTCGGACAGCTGGGCTTCCAGCTCTTCCAACATCTTCCGTTCATATTCGGAAAGGGCCATGGGTTCTCCTCTGTCGTCGGCGTACCCGTTAAGAATATCCCGAAGGTACGAGCGGCAAAAGTTACGTGGGCAACCAAGATGTCATAGTTTCTGGGGCGGCGGAGTCCATTCACCTCCGGGTGAACGCGGCCTTCCCCCGTTTTGGAGGCCTCCTCGGTTTTGCCGATCTGCTGCGTTCCGTCCGCCTCCCCTATTTTCAGGGAGCCTTTCCCTGTCCGCCTCCTTGTCCGCTTCGAGGAGCCTCTCCTCGTTCGCGCCGATGAGGCTTCCCGGACCGGCGAATGAGGGGCCGAACTTGTCGCAAATGCGGTCGAGCGCCGCCTCCGCCCGTTCAAGACGGGGATTGACGCCGAAAGCCTGATGAATGCCCTCATCCGATTCGCCTCCGAAGGCCCAGGCTTCGTCGTCGGAATCCGCGCCCAAAGCCAGCTGTATGCCCTCGCGCGGATCGATTGTCTGCTCGGCGCGCAGGCCCAAGAGGCGCAGCCCGTCGTCGGAGACGGCCACCGAATCGAAGAGGCGCTTGGCGCCCGTGTAGAGGTCCGCCGCCAGATCCGTCGGCCGGGCGAAGGTCGTGCTGCGGGTGATGGTCGTGAAGTCGGCGAAGCGGACCTTGATCGCGACCGTCCGGGCGGTCAGACCCGCGCGCCGCAGTCTGCGCGCGGTGGCGTGGGCCTGAGCCAGAAGGATCTTTTCAAGTTTGCCGCGGTCGGCCACGTGTTCGAAGAAAGTCACCTCTTTGCCGATCGACTTCTCCTCGCGAGAGGTTTGGACGGGACGCGGGTCCTGCCCCATCGCCAGCCTGTACAGATGCGTTCCGTGGGCGCGGCCGAGGATCCTGGTCAGACGTTCCGGCCCCGCGTCGGCGAGTTCCCCCACTGTCTCGATTCCCTGGTTGGCCAGGCGCGCCCTCGTTTTCTCTCCCACGCCCCACAGCGCCCCCACCGGCAGCCCGTGCAGGAAGGCGATCGTGGCCGAGCGGGGTATGAGGAGCAGTCCGTCAGGTTTCGCGTGGGCCGAGGCGATCTTGGCGACGTGCTTCGTCGCAGCGATGCCAACCGACGCCGGAACTCCTACCTCGCGCCGGATGCGCGCCCGCAGATCCTTGGCGATGCGGACGGGCCCTCCCATGAGGCGCCGCGCGCCGCCGACGTCGAGAAAGGCCTCGTCCACCGAAAGCTTCTCCACAAGCGGGGTGACGTCGTGCAGTATGTCCATGATCTGCCGCGACACCTCCGAGTACCTGTCGTGGCGCGGAGGAATCATCGTCAGATGCGGACAGGCCCGGAGGGCGCGGGCCACAGGCATTGCCGAGTTCACGCCGAATTCGCGGGCCTCGTAGGAGGCCGCCGAAACGACGCCGCGCTCGGCTCCCCCGACGGCGACCGGTTTCCCCGCAAGTTCCGGGCGATCGAGCAGCTCGACCGACACGAAGAAGGCGTCCATGTCGACGTGGAGCATGCCGACGTCAGAATCGTCGTCGCCCCAGAATCGACGGGCTTCTTTCGACCGCGGCGCTCGGGACATCCGTCCTCCTTTCTCACGCGACAAGCCTACGCTCAGGCGCCGTCGCTTTTCTGACCGCGCAAAACGCCCGGTCCGCCTGCCACGGCGCCCTCGAGTCTCGATAGGCTCGTGGCATGAAGCGCGCATCATCCAGAACCCAGCTGCCCGAGGGGCCCGTCGCCACAACGTACGCCACCGCGGAACTCGTCAGGGCGCGGACCAACCCCTCGCAGGTCCTCCTTTTGTTGAACGGCGTCGAGTCTTCGAGTCTGGACCTCGCCGATCCGGAGTACCTGGATTTCGAGTATATGCAGCACATTCGCCTCATACTCGAGTCGCGCTGGGATCAAGGCGAGCGCCGCGGTCAAGACGAACGCCGCGCCGTCGAGGCGGGCGTCGAGGCGGGCAGGGCGGCCGAAGGCCGCGTTTCCCGCCGCACGAGGGTGCTTCATCTGGGAGGCGCCGGCTGCGCGCTTGCCAGGGCGTTGGGGGCCCGCAGGGAGCTGCATCAGGTCGCCGTCGAGATCGACCCCGAACTGGCCAGGCTGGTGCGCGAGTGGTTTCCGCTGCCGCGCTCGCCTTTTCTGAAGATCAGGGTCGGGGATGCCAGGCACGTCCTCGACTCGACGAAAGCAAATTGGAACGCGATCGTCCGCGACGCTTTCACGGGCAGGGAGGTGCCGGCGCATCTGCGAACGGCGGAATCCGCGAAACGAGCGGCCGATATTTTGGAGCCGGGAGGGATTTACGTTCTCAACGCGGTCGCTTCGGCGGGGATTCGGCGGCTCGACGAGGACGTCGCGGCCATGGCGGCCGCGTTTCCCAATATCGTCGCGATAGCTGATCCGGCCGTTTTCAGCGGAAAGCGTTTCGGCAACTTCGTCGTGGCGGGCTCCGACGCGCGTTTTCCGGTCGAGGCGATCGAGCGGGAAGTGCGCAAGTTCCCGCTGCCGACGAAGTTTTTCGACGACGACGCCTTGCGCTCCCGGGCGGCCTCCGTCAGACCGTTGACGGACTCCCTTGCAGGATGGCCGCGAGCGACGAGCCCGAGGCAACGTCGTCCGCGTTCCATGCCGACGGCCTCGGCGCAGCCCGAGTAAGCCAGCCGAGCCTGAATCCGGGCGTACTTGCCGGAGCCGGCGCGGAGCGCGCCCATGACGGGAAATCCGACCGGGCTGCGAGGCTTTGCGACCGGGAAGACGAGGACGGCCCGGCGGGCGGCGCGGATCAGGCGGAGTGCTTTCCTCGCCGACGTTTGACTTGGCCTTGGCCGGGATCGGGCAGCTGCTCGACATTCGATGAGGGCAAGCCGGCAGGCGGGATGGGGTCCGCGCCGACGCCGCCGAGCGGATCGGCCTCGTTCGGCACGGAAGCCGTCGGAGCGGCTCCGGGATCCCTCGCCACACCGATTTCGTTTGCGGCTGCGCCGTCTGCCGCGTCGCCAGACGGCTCGCCTTCGCCGGGGGATTCAGGGTTCTGACCCGTGTTCCCCGCGCCGTCGGGCGCTGTTTCATCCGAGGCGAGAGCTTCGCCGTCGGCCTTCGCCGGGGCGTCCTGCTCGGGCAGTTCGCTGGAAGCCTCCTGTTCGGCCCGTTCGCTGGAAGCCGCAGCCAGGGCGTCCGCTTCGGGGGAATCTTTCAACACGAGAGTCTGCATCCGTTCAAGCGCAGAGTGCCCGGGGGTGTCCTCCGCGGACATCGCAGCGCCGAAAACGTGGGGCGCGAAGACGATGTTGTGGGGCGCATTCGCGTCCTCCTGAGGCACGACGGCGTCGCTTCCGAATCCAAGGGCTTCGTCCCAGCCCCGGACGGGCCATGCGTCATCCCCGCCGCTTTGGACGCCGGAGGGAAGGAACCCCTCCTCGGACGCGTCTGCCTCGTATCCGGCTGCTTGGCCCCCGTCGCCCGTTGTGAAAGAGACTCCTTCGAATTGACGCTGCGGCATGCCCTCTTCGCCCGCGGGCAAGTCGTTCGGCCCTCCGAACGCGCTCGGCGATTCGAGGGGCCCGGATGAGTCGAACGAGGCAGCAGGCTCGAACGAGCCGGCGGAGTCAAATGAAACAGGCGGTTCAAGCTCGTTGGGCCGCTCCCAAGCCTCGGGATCCTCAACCGAGCCCGCCTCGCTCGGCGGCCCGGCCATCGCGCTGTCCGCCAAGGCGGCGTCGACCACGGACACGTGCTCCGCAGAGGTTTCGGCCGGTGCGCCGTCCGTGTTGGAGGGCTGTTCGGCGGAGTCCCCCATCATCGACTCAATGACTTCCGATTCTGTGATGAGAAGGCCGGCATCCGCTTCAGTCTCGGCAGCGGCGGCCTCGAAGCCGGCGACCGTGTCTTCGGAGCCCGCGTCGACGGCGTCCAAGCTGACGCCGTCGTCTGCCGCGTCTTCGGCGTCCTCGCCGGGAGCGCCGTTTTCACCGAAATCTTGCACGTGGTTTTCGGGGGCGTTCCAGCCCGAGCTTTCGACCGCGGCGACGTCGATGTCCTCCGAAGCCGAAAGCGGCTCGAGAGCCTCCGACGGATCCAAAACTTCACCGGTCTCCCCGTTCTGCTCGGACGGATCTGGAACGTCCGGCAAATTCTTCAAGAAAGCCTTGATGCGCCCCAAAGCCGAGAGCGGTTCGAGGGTCTCGCCCGAATCGAGGACTTCGCCGGGTTCCTCATTGTCGGCGGACTCCCCCGCACCGACCGCATGGGCTTCGGCAAGCTCCTCGGCACGGACGTGCCCGTAAGATTCGGCCTGCCCGTAAGATTCGACTTTCCCGTAGAGACCGTCGTTTTCGCCGCGTTGACCGGCTTCGCCGATGTCGCAAGCTTCACGTCCGTAGACGCCGTCCGCTTCGCTCTCCCCTGCTTCAGCGGCGCTTTCGAATTCGCCCACGCTGTCAGCTTCGACGCCGGCCTGCGAGGCCTCCTCCTGATCCTCACGCTTGAAAGCGGCGTCAAGATCGTCGCCCAGATTCGACGCGCCGTCCCTCGGGTCCGATTCCCCGCGGGTTTCTAGGCCCGATTCCCCGCGGAGTTCCCCTGGGACGACGTCGGCGTCGTCAAAATCGGCGACGTCAACGCGGTCGCGTGCGGCGTCGGCTTCAGCCAGAGCGTCCGATTCAGCCGGAGCGTCCGATTCAGCCGGAGTGTCCGCTTCCTCACCAGCGTCGGCCTGAACGTCCGCCACGTTGTCCGCGACTGCAACGTCCCCTGCGTCGTTCTCAGACCTTTCCGAGACGGCGGCAAGATCCTCATCGCTCTCGAAGCCGACGGCGACGCCCGCCTCGGCCTCAGCAACGGCGTTGCCTTCAAGCTCGACAGACTCCGCGACGCCCGCCTCGTTCTCCGGGGCCTCTGCCTCGTCCTCCGCGACGCCCGCCTCGTTTTCGCCGACGGCCAAGCCTTCGGCCGAGGCGGCGGCGCTTTCCGCCGCAGCGCCCTCGGGGCTTTCCGCCGCCGGCGCATCGGCGGCCTCTTGGGCGGAATCCCTGCCATTCCCTTCGTCATCCGCGGAGCGTTCGGGCGCCTCGGCGCCTCCCCCGGCTTGCTGGCCTCTCATGGCTGAAACGTCGAATGCGGGGCCTTCGCCCACTCCGGGCTCGCCGGGAAGAAAGCCCTGGTAGCGCTCCATCTTCCGCAGCAGCCCTTGCGGATCGAAGGTCTTTTCCGAAGCCGAGGCGCGCGGCGAGGAAACTCCCGCGAGGAACTGCTCGGCGGCGCGGCCGATTTCATCCACTGTGGGAACTCGCAGTTCCGGCTTGGGCGCAGTGACGTATCCGCGCACCGAGCCGTTCGCGTCATAGTCTTTCTCGAGCTTGTCGATGAATTGGGCCAGCTCCTCATTGCCTTCGATGGCCGAAGAGTAGGCTTCGACCTCCTCGGCCGCGGCCTGCTCCAGATCGCCCAAGGGGAAGTAGAGCCCGCTGAGCGACGACGTCAGCCCGAGGGCCCCGGCGGCCCCGGTGAAATAACGATCGCCGGCCAGGTAGACGGGCACCCGAACGGCTACATTGGTGTGCGAGATGCCCAGCTTCGCAGTATGGAACTCGACATAGTCGGCGAAGCCGGCGGTGAACCAGAAGTCCGCCTCAAACACCTGGCCCTCGCGTTTGTCGGCCGTGCGGACGACCATGTCGGCCGGCCTAGTGTGAGGAGTGGCCGAGGGGACGGCCGTGAAGGAGAAGGTCGACTTCACACCGAACCTCTCGATGATGTCGATCATGTCCGCCAGCAGCGCGTCCCATTGAAAGTCGGGTTCGGCGCCGTGCAAATGCAGGAAGGGCTGGCCCTCGACGTCGCTCGCATGCGAAAGGACGATTCCGCTGCGGCGCATGTCGACGAGCCGGCCGTCCTTGTAGTTCATAAGCGGCCGCTGAGATCGATAGTCGATGAGCGGATCGGAGTTGAACAATGCGGCGGCCCCGCCGTCGAGCGGACTGAGCGAAAGCGATATCAGCTGGCCGACCGCGCCGGCGTCGACGGCCGGATCCACTAGATTGAGAACTAAACGCTCGACGCGCTCAGGCCCCTCAGCCTCTGGAAACGATACGAAGTGCCCCATGTGTCTCCTCTCCTCGCCCTCTACTTTGCCATAAGCTTCCCCGCCGCTTCGACTCGCCGAATGGGCCCTTCTGCAGACCGTGTTATTCGCGACACGCCGGCGTTAAACGGTTTCGACGTGGTAATACTACCCATCGTTTTTCGACCGCAAAAGGGCGTGCTGATTAGCTTCGTCGGCCCGCGTGGCCGATAATTGTGTGGTCGATTTTCCCCGTCTCAGGACTGTCCATGGGTGAGTTATCCGCGCGTTCGCGCGCAATCGCCGACGAGCAAGGTTTCGTCGAGACGGCGTATGCCGCGCTCGACCGCCAACGCGAGGCCTACTCCGAACGCCTGCGCGAGGTTCGAGCGCAACAAGGCCACGAAAGCGCAGGCGCCCTCTCCGAGCGCGACTCCTTCGCGACCCATTACGAGGACAATCTCATACGTTTGCGCAATGTCGAGAATCGCCTGGTCATGGGCCGCCTCGACTTCACAGACGGCGAAACCGAGCACATCGGGCGCATCGGCCTCAAGGACGAGGACCAGGAGATCATTCTCCTCGACTGGCGGACCCCGCAGGCCGAGCCCTTTTACAGGGCCACCGCGGCCGAACCCGGCGACGTCGTTCGCCGCAGGCACATTCAGACGCGGATGCGCGACGTCGTCGGCGTCGAAGACGAATTGCTCGACGCCGAAGCCTCCGACGGGCTGAGCGACCTCAACCTCACCGGGGAAGGCGCCTTGATGGCGGCGATGGCGACGGCCCGCGACGGAAAGATGAGCGACATCGTCGCCACGATTCAGGCCGAGCAGGATCGAATCATTCGGGCCGATTCGAACGGCATACTCGTCGTTCAGGGAGGGCCGGGGACGGGCAAGACGGCCGTCGCCCTCCACCGCGCCGCCTACCTTCTTTACACCCAACGCGAACGGCTTTCCCGTTCGGGCGTTCTCATCGTGGGCCCCTCCCCCGTATTCTTGCGGTACATCGACCAAGTCCTTCCGAGCCTGGGCGAGTCAGACATCGTTTCGACGACGGTGACCGGGCTGCTTCCAGGCGTCGAGGCGACGGGGGCCGACACCCCGCGAGCCGCGCGGATCAAAGGCTCGCCCGTCTGGCGGACCATCGCGGCGAACGCCGTGCGCAGCGTCCTCGAACGCCCGCTCGATCGCCCCGTCTCCTTCACGATCGACTCGAGCCCCGTGACCCTCACGCCCTCACACGTCGAGGACGCGCAGCAGCGCGCTCGGCGCGGGGGGCGGCCCCACAACGAGGCCCGTGAAACCTACGCGAGGATCCTCGTCGAAGAGCTCGCGAACCAGGTGGCCGCGCACAAGGAAATGGCGCTGGAGGACGCCGGCTGGATAGTCGACGAGGTTGTCTTCTCTCGCGACGCCCGGCGCGAAATCAATCTCCGGTGGCTGCCTTCCTCCCCCGTCCAGCTGCTCGAGCGCCTTTACGCCCGCCCCCGCCTGCTCGCCATGTGCGCCCCCGAGCTTTCGCCTGAGGAGATTGAGGAGGTTCGCCGACCGAAAGGCAGCCCGATCACGGCCGCCGACATCCCTATCCTCGACGAGCTCGCCGAATGCCTCGGCCCCTTCCGCACCGACTTCGAAAAGCGCCAACGAGCCGCGGCGCAGGCGCGCGACGCCGAACTTTCCGAGTACGTCAAAGAAACGATGAGCTCAATGAACCTCGGCGGCGGCATCGTCAACCTCGAGCAGCTGACCGAGCGGGCGGCCGGTTCGGGGCCCCAATCGAGCCTGGCGGACCGCGCCTCCTCGGATCGGACATGGACCTACGGGCATATTGTGGTCGACGAGGCGCAGGAGCTTTCGCCGATGCAATGGGAGATGCTCGCCCGCCGCTGTCCGACGAGGTCGATGACGGTCGTCGGCGACCTCGACCAGCGTCCGGACGGCTCGCCCGCAGGCGGCTGGACGGGCGTCCTCGGAAGGCTCGGATCGAGCGCTCGGATCGAGAATCTCACAGTTTCCTACAGGACTCCGGCGACGATCCTCCGCTCGGCCGGGCGGACCCTCGCCGCGGCGGGCGTTTCCGTGCTGCCCGTCGAGGCCGCGCGCGACCTTCCCGACTGCCTCGCCTTCACCGCGATCGAGGCGGACGGGCGAGAGGGCGCCGTCGTCCGATCGGCCAAAGAACTCCGCGCTTGGTTGGACGCAGAGTACGGCCCCGGCGAGGGAACGCTGGCGGTCATCGTCCCTGCCGGCCTGCGCGACGGCGTTGCGGAGGCGCTGGCAGGGGACCCCGAGCTCGCCGAATGCGTAAAGGCCGACTCCGCCGGTTTGACGCGCATAAGCGTTTTGTCCGCAATCGAGGCCAAGGGTTTGGAGTACGACGCCGTCGTGCTGGTCGAGCCCTCGTCCGTGCTCGCCGAAGGCCCCGGCAACCTTTACGTCGCGATGACCCGCCCCACCCGGCGCCTCGACGTTCTCTATTCGGGCGAGCTTCCCGCCGGCATGGCTTGACGCCGCGCCGGGCGCCCCGCGCCTCCGGCCCGGTGCGCCCGGCCCTTTCTGAGACGATCAACTCAAGTTGCAATCGGCCCAAATTGCGGACAATCCTCATTTTCGATCCGATCTGCTGTACGGTTTGTCTTCGGCACACATTTCATCGCAAGGAAGGCAAGATGCCACGAGTCCTTCTCCTAGAATCCCCGCACGCCTCTGCGGACTCAGTTTTCGCCAAGTACGGCATAGAGGTTCGCCGCATTTCCGGCGCCGTCCAAGGCGACGATCTGATTGAGGCGCTCAGCGACGTCGACATGGTGGGCATCCGCTCAAAGACCAACCTCACCCGCGAGGTGCTCGACGCGAACCCCCATCTGACTGCGATCGGCGCCTTCTGCATCGGGACGAACCAAATCGACGTCTCAGCCGCCAACGAGGCGGGCATCGCCGTGTTCAACGCGCCGTACGCCAACACACGTTCCGTGGTCGAGCTCGCCATAGCCGAGGCCATCGCCCTCACGCGCCATATGACGGACAAGAACAGCGCCCTTCAATCCGGGGTGTGGGAGAAGAACGCCTCCGGCGCGCACGAGGTGAGGGGCAAGACCCTCGGAATCGTGGGATACGGCTCCATCGGCACCCAGCTTGGCATCATCGCGGAGGCGCTCGGCATGTCTGTGCTCTTCTACGACGTCGCCGAAAGGCTGGCGATCGGCAACGCCGTGCGCATGCGGAGCCTGAGCCAGCTCCTCGAACGGGCGGACATAGTCTCGATCCACATCGACGGACGCGCGTCGAACGCCGGATTCTTCGGGCGGGACCGAGTCATGGCGATGAAGGAGGGGGCGATCCTCATCAATCTTTCGCGCGGCTCCGTCGTGGACCTGGAGGCCGTGCGGGAACGGCTGACGGACGGAAGCCTGAGCGGCGCGGGGATCGACGTGTTCCCTCAGGAGCCCAACGCAAACGGCGAACCTTTTTCCTGCTCGCTCGCAGGCCTCGACAACGTCATTCTCACGCCGCACATCGGGGGCTCGACGATCGAGGCGCAAGAGTCCATCGGCTCTTTCGTGGCCGAAAAGCTCGTCTCGTACTGGCGGAAGGGCCTGACCGGCCTCTCGGTGAACATGCCCGAGGTCGACGCTTCCCCCGCCCCCACGGCGCGGCACCGCGTGACATGGATCCACTCGAACACCCCGGGCGCGCTCGCCCACGTCAACAGCATTTTCGCCGCGGCCGACGCGAACATCGATGCACAAACGCTCGTCACATCAGGCGAAATCGGATACATGGTCACCGACCTTGCGTCCGAGCTGCCCGAATCGGCGTTGACCGAGCTTTCCGAGCTCGATCAGAGCATCCGTCTGCGGGTGTTGCACAGAGACTGACGCATCCGCGCAACCGGCGCATTTTCAACACTGAGATCCTGCACAATGGGCGGTCGAGGGCCCGGCGAACAGGGTGCGCAGACCATGGCATCGAGTCGGCTGCCCCCGGGGCGACGCCGGAAGCCTCTTGGCGGGGCTACGCCGGAAGCCGCGGGTCGGCTCGCGGACTCGGAGGCGGCCACACTACACTTGACGTTGAAACTTCACGCATGCTGTGCCGTCGGAAAGGACCCCCGCGCACCATGGAATCTGAGCGCCTCCATTACGCGCCCGGCGTCCCGGCGGAAATAGGGCCGCCCGCGTACACGCTTGACGCGCTTTTGGCACGATCGGCCGCCGTCTTTCCAAATTCAGTGGCCGTCGATTTTCTTGGACGCACAATCTCTTATGCGGAACTCGCCCATCAGACGCGGAAGGCCGCGCAGGCCTTGAACCGGCTGGGGGTGGGCCGCGGCGACGTCGTCTCCCTCGTCATGCCCAACTGCCCGCAGCACGTCGTCGCATTTTTCGCCGTTCTCTCGCTCGGCGCGACGGTGGCCGAGCACAATCCGCTTGCGCCTCCAAAAGAGTTGCGCGAACAGCTTTCGCGGCGAGGCTCGCGGGCGGCAATCGTGTGGGAGCAAACCCTCGAGGCGCTGGCCGCCGACGGTCCTCTCAGCGGCCCCGTTTTTCTGTCGGTCGACCTCTCGCGCGAACTTCCCCACCTTTCGCGCCTTCTTCTCAAACTGCCGCTCGCCTCGGCGCGGGAGCAGCGTTCGAAGCTCCGGGGAGCCGTCCCTGCGGGCGTCGCCTCTTTCGACGACCTCGTCAAAAAGGCGCGGGCGCGCCGCGCTCCGAGCGCAGCGACGATCGACGACGTCGCCGTCCTCATTCACACCGGCGGCACGACGGGCACGCCCAAGGCCGTCATGCTCACCCACCGGAACATCGCTTCGAACGTCGAGCAGACAAAGGCATGGGTCCCTGTTTTCACCGCGGGCGACGAAGTGCTCTGCTGCGTGCTTCCCTTTTTCCATGCTTTTGGAATGATGGCGGCGATGCTGGGCGTCAAGCTGGGCGCCGCCGTCGTTTTGCTGCCGAAGTTCGATCCGCACGCGCTTCTTGCCGCCAATCGCCGCCGGGGCATCACGCTCCTTCCCGGCGTCGCCCCCATGTTCGCTCGGATTCTCGACGCCGCAGCCGAGCGCGGCGAGGACCTGAGCGGCATCGGCTTCGCCTTCTCCGGCGCCATGGCGCTCGACGGCGAATTGGCCGCCCGGTGGGAGAATGCCACGGGAGGCTTCATCATCGAGGGGTACGGGATGACGGAGGCCAGCCCGATCATCGCCGGCTCGCCCGTTTCCCCGGCTCGCCGCCCCTCGACGCTCGGGCTGCCTTTCCCCTCCACTCAGGTGCGCATCGCCGCCCCGGACGGCGCGCCAGTTGACGCCTCCGCCCCAGACGGCGCGCCCACTCCGAATGACGCACCCACACCGAACGGCGCGCCCGCTTCACCCCCGGAAAACAAACCGGCCCCCGAGAACGCGACGGCCCCCGAGGCCGCACGCGTCGGCGAAATCCTGGTTCGCGGCCCTCAGGTCTTCGTCGGCTACCACAACGACCCCGAGGAGACCTCCCAAGCCTTCACCGAAGACGGCTGGCTCCGCACCGGCGACTTGGGATACTGGGACGACGGCTTCCTCGTGATGGCCGACAGGGCCAAGGAGCTCATCATCAACGGCGGTTTCAACGTCTATCCGTCGCAGGTCGAAGAGGCGATCAAGGGGATGCCGGGGGTGCGCGACGTCGCCGTCGTCGGAATGCCCGAAGAGTCGCGGGACTCGCGCGGGGAGTCCGTCGTGGCCGCCCTTGTGCTCGAGCCCGGGGCGGCCGTTGACCTCGACGCCGTCAGGCGGTGGACACAAGGCAAGCTTTCCCACTACGCGATGCCGCGGTCGATAGCCGTTGTGGCGGACCTGCCCCGTTCGCAGCTCGGCAAGGTCCTTCGGCGAAACGTCCGCGAACAATTGCAGGGCTTCGAGCTGAAGGCCGGCCAGTGGCGCGCAAAGGCCTCGGAGCTCACAGAGGCGACGGGCGAGGCGTTCGAGGCTTTCGTCTCCCGGCTCCAAGAGCAGTACTCGGTGACTCGCGAGCAGCTGAGCGACTGGCTTGCTTCGAAGGGCGAGAGCCTGGAGGGGCTGCGCTCCCGATTCGCCGAACGCGCCCCCTCGCCTGATTCCGTCCGCACCTGGTTCGCCGAGAATTTCAGCATCGAAGGCCTCAAGGCGTGGCTCTCCTCCAGAGCCCAGCAGAACTCGCCGGACAAAGGCAATCCGATAGGCCCCGGCGTGGGTGGGCAGTTGGCGTAGTCTGGGCCGGGGCGGCTGTTTGTGGGTTT
>CALIHR010000051.1 GCA_938020505.1 uncultured Actinobaculum sp.
GGGGACCGCCGCGGCGGTCTCCGCGGCCGCGGCCGCGAGGCGATTCGGCGAGCGAGCGGTAGTACTCCGCGTCGGTGACGTCGCCGCGATAGATCCACACTTTCACGCCGATGCGGCCGAAGGTGGTGCGGGCCTCGTAGAAGCCGTAGTCGATGTTGGCGCGAAGCGTGTGCAGGGGCACGCGGCCTTCGCGGTAGAACTCCGAGCGCGACATCTCGGCGCCGCCGAGGCGGCCCGAACACTGGACGCGGATGCCCTTGGCGCCCGCGCGCTCGGCGGACTGGATGCCCTTGCGCATCGCGCGGCGGAAGGAGACTCGCGAGGCAAGCTGCTCGGCGATTCCCTGGGCGACGAGCTGCGCGTCGGCCTCCGGGTTCTTCACCTCGAGGATGTTGAGCTGAATGGCCTTGCCCGTCAGCTTCTCGAGGTCGGCGCGAAGGCGGTCCGCCTCTGCGCCGCGGCGTCCGATGACGATTCCGGGGCGCGCGGTGTGAATGTCCACGACGACGCGCTCGGCGCGGCGCTCGATGTTGACGCGCGAAATGCCGGCGCGGTCGAGGGTCTTCTCGATCATCCGCCGGATCTGGATGTCTTCGCGAACGAAGTCGGCGTAGCGCTGACCCGGCTTGTTCGAGTCAGCGAACCACTTCGAGCGGTGGTCGGTGGTTATTCCGAGTCGGAACCCGGTCGGGTTGACCTTCTGGCCCACTAGCGGGTCCTCCCCTTCTTCCGAGCGGCGACTTCGTCGCCGACAACGACGGTGATATGGCTGGTCCTTTTGAGGATCCGGTTGGCGCGCCCCTGTGCACGAGGCTGGATGCGCTTCATCGTGGGACCCTCGTCGGCGTAAATCGCCTGGATGTAGAGGTCCTCGGCGTCGAAACGCTCACCGGCCTGATCGGCCAGGTACTGAGCGTTGGCGATCGCCGACTCGACTAACTTTCGGACGGGTTCGGCCGCCCCCTGAGGTGCGAATCGCAGCACGTCGACGGCGTCCAGAGCGCGCCTGCCGCGGATGACGTTCACGACGCGGCGGGCCTTCTGGGGCGTGACGCGCACGAAACGTGCCTGCGCCTTGGCTTCCATGTTTCTGCCTTACTTTCTCTGCTCGTTGGCGGCGCCTCAGCGACGTCGGCCTTTACGGTCGTCCTTCTCGTGCCCGCGGAAGGTGCGGGTCGGGGCGAACTCGCCGAGCTTGTGGCCGACCATCGACTCGGTGACGAACACCGGGACGTGCTTGCGGCCGTCGTGCACGGCAAAGGTGTGACCTAGGAAGTCGGGGGTGATGACCGACCGACGGGACCAGGTCTTGATGACGTTCTTCGTGCCCTTCTCATTCTGCTCGTCGACCTTCTTCTGAAGGTGATCGTCGACGAAGGGACCCTTCTTCAGACTGCGCGGCATTCAGCTCATCCTCTCTTAGCGCTTGTTGCCGGTCTTGCGACGGCGCACAATGAGCTTGTCGCTAGCCTTCTTTGGACGCCGGGTGCGGCCCTCGGGCTTGCCCCACGGACTGACTGGGTGGCGGCCGCCGGAGGTCTTGCCCTCGCCGCCGCCGTGCGGGTGGTCAACGGGGTTCATGACGACGCCGCGGACCGTCGGGCGGACGCCCTTCCAGCGCTTGCGGCCCGCCTTGCCCCAGTTGATGTTGGACTGCTCGGCGTTTCCGACCTCGCCGACGCATGCGCGGCAGCGAGAATCGACGTTGCGGATTTCGCCCGAGGGCATGCGCAGCTGCGCGTACTTGCCTTCGCGGGCGACCAGCTGGACCGAGGCCCCCGCGGAGCGGCCGATCTTGGCGCCGCCGAGGGGGCGAAGCTCCACGCAGTACACCGTGGTGCCGACGGGGATGTTCCGCAGCGGAAGGTTGTTGCCGGGCTTGATGTCCGCGTTCGGGCCGTTCTCGACGAAGTCGCCCTGGCGCAGGCTCTTCGGCGCGACGATGTAGCGCTTCTCGCCGTCGGCGTAGTGCAGAAGGGCGATACGGGCCGTGCGGTTCGGGTCGTATTCGATGTGCGCGACCTTCGCGGGCACGCCGTCCTTGTCCCAACGCCTGAAGTCGATGACGCGGTACTGCCGCTTGTGGCCGCCGCCTTTGTGCCTGGTCGTGATGCGGCCGGTGTTGTTGCGGCCGCCGGTCTTGTGCAGCGGACGCAGCAACGACTTCTCCGGCGTCGACCGAGTGATCTCGGCGAAATCGGCGACGCTCGCACCGCGACGGCCGGGGGTCGTCGGCTTGTACTTACGAATTCCCATGAGTTTCGATCCTCAATCTTTCCGGTCAGCCGACCACGTCGCCGTAAATGTCGATCGAGCCCTCGCGCAGCGAGATGATCGCGCGCTTGGTGTTCTTGCGACGGCCGACGCCGTTGCGGGTGCGGCGAGCCTTCCCCTGACGATTCTGGGTGTTCACAGAGGCGACCTTCACGTCGAAGACAGCCTCGACGGCCTGCTTGATCTCGGTCTTGGACGCACGAGGGTCGACGAAGAAGACGTACTTGCCTTCGTCCTCGAGCCGAGCCGACTTCTCCGACGCGACGGGCGCGAGAATGACATCGTGCGGACGCTTGTTCCAGAAGCTTGTCTCGGTCACTTCTCCTCCTTGCCGTTCTTCGAGACGTACTCGGTGAGAGCCGACTCGGTGAAGACGACGTCGTCTGCCACGAGGACGTCGTAACTGTTGAGCTGATCGACGAAGATGACCGACGCCTCGGGGGCGTTGCGCAGCGAAAGCCTCGTCAGATCGTCGCCGCGGGAAACCGCCACGAGCGCCGCGCGGTCGTCAATCACCTTGCGAAGCAGGCCGAGGGCGGCCTTGGTGGAGGGCTTTTCGCCCTCGAGGAAAGCCTCGACCACGTGAATGCGCCCGTTGCGCGCCCGGTCCGAGAGGGACTGGCGCAGCGCCGCGGCGATCATCTTCTTGGGGGTGCGCTGCGAGTAGTCGCGGGGCTTGGGGCCGTGGACGGTGCCGCCTCCCGTGAACTGCGGAGCGCGAATCGACCCCTGGCGCGCGCGGCCGGTGCCCTTCTGTTTGAACGGCTTCTTGCCTCCGCCGGAGACTTCGCCTCGTGTCTTCGTCGAATGCGTGCCTTGGCGGGCCGCGGCCAGCTGGGCGTTGACGACCTGGTGAATGAGGGGGATGTTGACTTCGACGTCGAAAAGCTCGGCGGGAAGCTCGAAGCTGCCCGTGACCTTGCCGGCGACGTCGTAGACGTCTGCTTTGAGGGACTGCGTCATGTTCAGGCTCCCTTCACGGCGGTGCGGACCACGACGGTTCCGCCTTTGTTTCCGGGGACGGCGCCGGCCAGAAGGATGATGCCCTTCTCGACGTCGACGGCGTGGACGGGAAGATTGAGGACTGTCACGCGGTCCTTGCCCATGCGGCCGGCCATGCGCAGGCCGCGGAAGACGCGCGAAGGCGTGGCGCAAGCGCCGATCGAGCCGGGCTTGCGGTGGTTGCGGTGGGCGCCGTGGGAGGCGGAAACGCCGGAGAACCCATGGCGCTTCATGACTCCTGCGAAGCCCTTGCCCTTGGACGTGCCGATGACGTCGACCTTCTGCCCGGCCTCGAACAGGTCGGCGGTGAGCTCCTGGCCGAGTTCGTACTCGGAGGCGTCGGAGGTGCGGATTTCGGCGAGCTTGCGGCGGGGGGCGACTCCGGCTTTGTCGAAGTGGCCCTGGAGCGGCTTCGTCACGTTCTTGGTCTTCAGCTCGCCGGAGGCAAGCTGAACGGCCGAATACCCGTCGGTTTCGGGGGTGCGGATCTGTGTCACAACATTCGTGCCGACGCGCACAACGGTGATGGGAACGACGCGCCCTGCTTCGTCCCACAGCTGGGTCATTCCCAGCTTGGTGCCGAGCAACGCCTTGACCGGCGCGCCGACAGCGGTTTGCTTGGAATTCATGATGCGTTACCTCAGAGCTTGATTTCCACGTTCACGTCCGCCGGAAGGTCGAGACGGCGAAGCGTGTCGATGGTCTTCAGGGTCGGATCGACGATGTCGATGAGCCGCTTGTGGGTGCGCATCTCGAAGTGCTCGCGGCTGTCCTTGTACTTGTGGGGCGAACGAATGACGCAGAAGACGTTCTTCTCGGTCGGGAGCGGCACGGGGCCAACAACCGTCGCGCCTGTGCGCGTCACTTCGTCGACAAGCTTTTTCGCCGCGTTGTCAATGACCTCGTGGTCGTATGACTTCAGGCGGATGCGGATCTTCTGTCCTGCCATGCCGTCGTAAACCTCTTTCTACCTCGGTGATCGCCGGTCCCCGCACCCGGGCGTGTCGCGTATGATCACCGCGATGATGAAGCCCTATGCAGATTACGACGAACCCTTGTCACACGCCGGGCGCCAATTCCCGACGAAGTTCATGGCCCGGGCAGCCCGGGCAACTTGTTCAGTATGCCAGCATTTCAGCCGCCGCCGCAAGCCGACCATTTCAATAGTGGCCTACGCTACAGAAAGGCCCCCTTAATGCGCCGTCGCCCCGACAGGCTTCATCGTGCCCCGTGCGCCGTCGCCCCGACAGGCTCGGCATCCCAAGTTCGGCCGGCGCCCCTCGCTTCACACCTCGTCTCGCTTCACACCTCGTCGCGCCCGCTCTTGCCCGCCTTTTTGCGCAAAGGCGAGACAAGCAAAGCCTCAAGCAGAAAGGCGACGGCGGCCATGGCCACCGCATAGGCGAAGATCTCGGGTGTGTCGATGTTGTTTTGCGCCATTCGGACGGCCCCGCCCATGCCGGTTGCGGTCGCGAGCAGCTCGGCCATGACGCACACGCGAATCGACTGGCCGAGGGCGACGGTCGCGGCCGCCAAAACGGGCGGCGCAATCATCGGAATTTCGACGCGCCGCACGATCGCCCGCCTGGGCAGCCGGAAAACCCGGGCCATTTCCACCAAGTCCCTGTCGACGTCGCGCACCGCCTGCGCGCTCGCCGCAGCCAGCACCGGCGTCGTCACGATCCCGACGACGAAGACGACGACGAGGTCCCCCGCCGTCCCAAACCACACCATGCCCAATATGACGAAGACGATCGCGGGAGTGGACAGCAAAACGTAGAGGCTCGGCTGGAAGAACCATCCGACCCGTTTCCATTTTCCCATCGCGCATCCCCAGGCGACGCCGACGACGAGGGCCGCCGACAGGCCGGCGAGGGCGCGGACCAGCGTCAGCCGCAGCGCCTCCCAGAATTCGTCCGTCGCCAGTATCGCCCTGATCGCCGCCCACGTCTCGTCCGGGCCGGGCAGAACGTACTCCTCCTGAGTCGATGCGGCGTATGCCCAGACCGAGATGAGAACGGCAATTCCCAGGAGCGTCCAGAACGCGCGGCCGAGTGCGCGGAGCGTCCCCGCCCCGCGCACCCTCGCGCCGCCCGCAGCGGGGTTTGCGCCCTCCCCCGCCGCGGGGCTCACGCCATCTGCGACAGGATTCCCGCCATTCGCCGCGAGCCTTGCGTCATTCCGCATAAAACGCGTCATTCCGCATAGAACTTGTCATCCGGCAGTTTGCCGCCGTAGATCTTCGGATTGACCTCGCCGAGGCGCTTGAGGAAGTCCTCGTAGTCGGCCTTCGCCTCCTTCGCGGGCACGACGTCGAGTTGCAGGCGCGGAATCACCTGCTTGACCACGTCCACGGGAAGCTTGTAATGGTCGGCGATCGCCTGAAGCGTCGCGGGGTCTCCGGCGTTGGCCTTGTCGACGGAAGCCTTGACCTCCGCGCGGACGGCGGCGGGCAGCCCGGGCCGGGAGTCGACGAGTTTTCCCGGCATGACCAAGCCGGCCATGGGGAAACGGGCTTTCTTGCCGGTCACTTTCGCCCACTCTTCCTGGAGGTTGAAGACTCGCGCGGTCTCCTTGCCCTTTTCCTTGAGCTTGGCCTGCGCGAGCGTCGCCGCGTGCTCGGGAAGGACGGCGTAGTCGGCCTCCCCCGAGGCGAGCTTCTGCATCGCCTGCTGCCCGTCGGTCGCGTTGACCACTTCGATGTCCTTGCGGTCCAACCCGTTCTTTTTGAGCAGGTACGAGAAGACGAGATCGGGCATGTTGCCGGGCATTGCGATCGCGACCTTCTTGCCCTTGAGGGCCTTCCAATCGCCTTTCGGCGCGTCCGCGGGGCCGACGACGTAGAGCATCCCCCACACGACCGGCGAGACGAGCCTCACGTCCTGGCCCTTGTTGTACAGGTTTGCAGCGACGTAGGCGGGGGTCGCGGCGATCTGCACGTCGTTGTTGATGAGCGCCCCCTTCAGCTGGTCTGCGCTGTCCCAGTTCTTCACGCTGACGTTGTCGGAGTACTTGGACAGATTGCCTTCTTTGCCAAATCCGATCATCGGCGCTCCGAAGGCCATGGTGGTGGGCACGTAGGCCTGGATTTTAGACAGCTTGCCCGTGGCCGCCGCCGAGCCGGACGGCTTTCCGGAGGAGTCAGGAGACGAATCCGCCCCGCCGCACGCTGTCAGGGCGATGGCGGCCGCGGCTAGAAGCGCGGCTATTTTTCGCGTGAACATGATTGTCCTTTCGATTGGTGACGCCGGCGCGGCCGCGGGCGCCCCTCGCTTTGCGACGGCCTTCGCGCGGTCGAAGGCCGTTCCGTTCGGCGATCGGAGATTGTCTCCGTCGGCCGATCGGCGACGCGACGGGGCGGCTGCGGCTCAGCCGGAAAGGCGCCAGCGGCCCGGCGGGCCGCTCAGGTGCAGGCGCAGCGCGGATACCTGTTCGAGCTCGTCGGGGTCGTGCGATACCCATACTGTGACGAGGTTCGAGTGCGCGACGATGTCCTGCAGGTCGTCGCGCAACGATTGTGCGAGTGGCTTGTCGAGAGCGGAGAAGGGCTCGTCTACAAGCAGGAGCCTCGGCTCCGTCGCCATGGCCCGGGCGATGGCGACGCGCTGCCTCATGCCTCCCGACATCTGCGGCGGACGCACGCCCGCCGCATCGGAGAGCCCGACGCGTTCGAGCCATTCCTCGGCGATGAAGAACCGCCCCGGCACGCGCCGGTCGAGAGTGAGCAGCACATTGTCCCGGGCCGAGAGCCAGGGCAGCAGCCGCGGCTCCTGGAAAACGAAGGCGAGCCTGCCGTCCGGGCGTTGGATTCTGCCCGAGTACCCGCCGACGGCGCCGGCGATGACGCGCAGCAGGGTCGTTTTGCCAGCGCCCGAAGCTCCCGAGACGCCGAGGATTTCGCCGGGGCGCACGGTCAAGCTGAGATCGGCGACGAGGTGAAGCCGACGTCGGTGGATGTCCACGTGGGACAGAGCCAAGGCGCGGGAGGGCGGCGAGAGAGGCTCGGCGTCGGCCTTGGATCGTCTCGGCATCTCCAGGGCCTCTAGGGTTTGCGGGCGACGAAGCCGACGGCGTTGATGTTCTCCT
The DNA here is from genome assembly GCA_938020505.1 of uncultured Actinobaculum sp. Taxonomy (GTDB): domain Bacteria; phylum Actinomycetota; class Actinomycetes; order Actinomycetales; family Actinomycetaceae; genus Peptidiphaga. The sequence goes on from CALIHR010000051.1 coordinate 7,363, forward strand.
TGTGGGCGCGGAACACGCCCCGCATGGCTTTGATTCGCTCTCTCGCGGCCTTGTTCCTGACGACGTTGAAGAAGAATCGCAGCGCCCCGAAGAACCCTTCGTCGGCCACGAGGCGCTTGGCCTCCAGCAGCATCATCGGATTGGCGTCGGTGTACTCGACTTGGAATCCCGCCTCTTCGAGCAGCCGCTTCCACCCGGCGGAGGTCAGAGGCCTCGCGCCGACCTTGATCGTCCGCGACAGCGCGCGCGAAACGTCGCGCACGACGTCTTCGGGGACGTCGTCCGGGCAGAAACCCAGTTCGTGGATGGCGTATCGGCCTTTGGGGGCGAGAATCCGGAAGGCTTCGCGCATGATGGCGAGCTTGTCCTCGTCCGACTGCATCGTGAGCATCGCCTCGCCGACGACGAGGTCGGCCGACCCGTCGGGCAGCCCCGTGTTTTTGGCGTCCGCCCGCTGCAATCGTGCTTGCCCGTGCTTCGAGACGGTCTCGAGCAGCTGCTGCGTGCCTTCTTTGTTCGGGTCGACGCCGACGTATTCCTTCGGACCCGCCGCCAGGAGGATTTCAGCCGTCCTTCCCACGCCGGGGCCGAATTCGACGATCCTGTCCTCCTTCGCCGGCCGCGCGGCCTTGAGGACCCTGCGCGTCAGCTCGATGCCGCCGGGGCGGAGCACGCGCTTGCCCATTTTCGCCAGAAGCCAATGGCCTTGGAGCCTCTTTTCCTCCGGGCCGGTGCGGCTTCCGCGGCGGGCCTCGTCGGCGCCGGAGCGGTTCCCGCGGGTCTCGTCGCCCTTCTTTTCCCCGTGTCCGCGGGCTTCGTGGGAGCCGGAATCGCTTTCGCGAGGCGCTTCGGAATCGGAACGGTCGGCGCGAATTTCGTCGGAGCCGGAATGTTCCTCGCGCGCCGCGTCAGCGTCGGCGCGCTTTTCAGTGGCCTCGTCGCTCACTTTTCCCCCTCTTCTGCGGACCGGTCCAGGGTTTCTTTCGCAGCGTAGGCGGTGTTTTCGACGTCGACGAGCGTGAGCGCCATGTAGCAGGGGTCGAGCGCCTCGAGCGCATGCCTGTCTCCGGGCGCCAAGTAGACGACGTCGCCTCCGGCCAAATCGTGCGTCACCTCGCCGACGCGGAAACGCATCTTGCCGCTCAGCATCTGGACGACGACGGCCCGAGGGGAAGCGTGCTCCGTGAGCACCTGGCCCGCGTCAAAACTGAAGACGACGTGGCGCAAGACGGCGTTGTTGACGACGACCCGCGAGGTGGTGGCCGCCTCCAGGATGGGCAGTTTGTCGAAGACACCCGTGAGAAAGGCCGATTCGACGACAGGCGTTGTAGGCATCGTTGCTCCAATTGAGTTACGCAAGGTCGGTGTTACGTAAACAATCATACAGCCCCCTGAGGAGTGGCTCCACGCCTTCATATCGTGAATATCGCCACGGCTTGCGGGAACCGTTGACGCGAAACCTCAGCGGAACGCGCGAAGCCCCGGCGGAAGAAGCAGAGTCTCATCCCCGGCGGAATGCGCAAAACCCCGGCGGAAGAAGGCGAAAGGCGGCGGCGAGTCAAACTTAGTCAAGTCAGGAGGCCAGGCATTCTTGGGCGGGGGTCACACGCGGTTCGAGCAACAAGTCGGATTCAGCTGGGCACGGAACAGCAGTCCGACACGGCGGGCGTCGGCCGACAAACAAGCTAGATTCAATCGGGGCATGGAACCTTGCGTCGCGCGGAGAAGAGTCATTCAGCGGCTCAGCACAAACTGGCGCTCACACGGAGCATTGCGCCGCGCGGAGAAGAAGCCAAATGTCGTTTGATCGCGAGGTCAAATGGGGCATGGACATGGAACTAGGCATCCCAGACGGAGGTCGAGAACAGCCCAGACAAGCATCGAAGGTAGTTCAGTTTCAAATCTTAATCTTAAACAATTCAGGTTAAAAACTAATCTAGTGCAGCGGTCGATTCAATGGCTGTGAGGAAGTTCGAGTCGGCAAGCCCAACGCGAGTCAAGGCTCCGCGGCCAAGACTCACAGCGGCACTGACTGTGACAGGCGTCGACGAAGGCGCCCGCTGCGGGCCGTCAACCTGAGGCGCCTCTCTCGCGCGACGCAGGATTTGCGGGCAATGTGCCCGCTGCGAGACATCAACCTAAGGCGCCCGATGAACGTCGACGAAGACGCGGGCCGCATTGCGAGCGTCTGCTCGGCGTTGAGCCGCAGTTGCGATGGACGTCGACGAAGACGCGGGCCCCAATGGCTATGCCCAGGCAGCATCGGATCGGACGCACGACCATCATGAAAAGCACCTCATCGTGAAAAGTGCCTTCCGGCATGATCAGGGCCATTTTTCGATCCTTATATAGCAGGAAGGTACTTTTCATTCGCGGGACCCGGCGTCTAGGCACTTTTCATGGCCGTTTCAGCTCGGGCCCGGCCGGGAGGCACTTTCCATGGCCGGTGCGACGCCGAAGAAAGGCCGGTGCGACGCCGGATAGGGCCAGGGTGCCTTTGACGACGGATTGGACCTCGCACGCCGAGCTCAGACCGCCTTTTGCTATATCGCTGGCCTCGGAGTCGCGACCGAACCTCGCCAGTCGTGCGAGACGGGCCAGAAGGAAGAACGCGAGGAAGGCCCGCTGCTTGGAGCAGCGGGCCTTCCTGTCAGATCAAGCGATCAAGAGGCGATCTAAGTGGCTCGTCGCCGATGACCCGGCGACCTTGCGTCGCTCATGGCCCCGGCAACCGAAGACCGCCTAACGGTCCCGGCGATCGAGCGTCACTTGACGATCTTGGTGACTCGACCGGAGCCGACGGTGCGGCCGCCCTCGCGAATGGCGAAGCCGAGGCCCTCTTCCATGGCGATCGGCTGGATGAGCTCGACCGTCATCTCGGTGTTGTCGCCGGGCATGACCATCTCGGTGCCCTCGGGCAGCGTGATGACGCCGGTGACGTCCGTGGTGCGGAAGTAGAACTGCGGGCGGTAGTTCGAGAAGAACGGGTTGTGACGGCCGCCCTCTTCCTTCTTCAGGACGTAGACCTGAGCCTCGAACTGGGTGTGCGGGGTGATCGTGCCGGGCTTGGCGACGACCTGGCCGCGCTCGACTTCCTCGCGCTTGGTGCCGCGAAGGAGCAGGCCGCAGTTCTCGCCGGCGTCGGCGTGGTCCATCTGCTTGTGGAACATCTCGATGCCGGTGACGGTGGTCTTCTGGGTCGGACGGATGCCGAGGATCTCGACCTCTTCGTTGACGTTGAGCAGACCGCGCTCGACACGGCCGGTGACGACGGTTCCGCGGCCGGTGATCGTGAAGACGTCCTCGATCGGCATGAGGAACGGCTTGTCGAGATCGCGAACCGGATCCGGGAAGTAGTTGTCGACCTGGCTCATGAGCTCCTCGATGGAGCTGACCCACTCGGCGTCGCCGTCGAGGGCTTTGAGAGCGGAGACGCGGACGACGGGAATGTTGTCGCCGTCGTACTCCTGCGAGGAGAGGAGCTCGCGCACCTCCATCTCGACGAGCTCGAGGATCTCCTCGTCGTCGACCATGTCGGCCTTGTTGAGGGCGACGATGAGGTCGGGCACGCCGACCTGGCGGGCGAGCAGAACGTGCTCGCGGGTCTGCGCCATCGGGCCGTCGGTGGCGGCCACGACGAGGATGGCGCCGTCCATCTGGGCCGCGCCGGTGATCATGTTCTTGATGTAATCGGCGTGCCCGGGGGCGTCGACGTGAGCGTAGTGACGCTTGTCGGTCTGGTACTCAACGTGGGAGACGTTGATGGTAATGCCGCGCTGACGCTCCTCGGGAGCGTTGTCGACTTCGTCGAACGGAGTGAACTCGTTCAGCTCCGGGTACTTGTCAGCCAGAACCTTGGTGATGGCAGCGGTCAGCGTCGTCTTACCGTGGTCGACGTGACCGATCGTGCCGATGTTCATGTGCGGCTTGGACTTGTCGTACTTGGCCTTTGCCACTTGGGCCCTCCTGGGACTCTTGTTTGACTTTCAGCTTGTGAGTGAGATGCAGGAAGCATCAGACCCGGCTTAAGTTGATTTCTTACGGTTTCTGATTGTACAGGACCGCTGGGACGTCACTCGCCCCGGGTCTTTTTGATGATCTCGTCAGCGACGTTCTTGGGAACCTCGGCATAAGAGTCCATCTGCATCGTGTAGACCGCCCGCCCCTGGGTCTTGGAGCGGAGATCACCGACGTATCCGAACATCTCACTGAGCGGGACCAGGGCGCGAACGATCTTGACGCCGGTCGCGTCCTCCATGGACTTGATCATGCCGCGGCGGGAGTTGAGGTCGCCGAGGACATCGCCCATGTACTCCTCGGGAGTGCGGACCTCAACATCCATGACCGGTTCGAGGAGCACGGGGTTGGCGCGCTTCGCGCCCTCCTTGAGCACCATGTTGCCGGCGATCTTGAAGGCCATTTCCGACGAGTCGACTTCGTGGTAGGCGCCGTCTTCCAGCGTCGCCTTGACTCCCACCATGGGGTAGCCGGCGAGCACGCCGGACTGCATGGCCTCTTGAATGCCCGCGTCGACCGACGGGATGTATTCGCGGGGCACGCGTCCGCCGGTAACGGCGTTGGCGAACTCGTAGGTCGCTCCGTCCTCGGCGTCGACGAGGGGCTCGAACGTCACAAGAACGCGCGCGAACTGGCCGGAGCCGCCCGTCTGCTTCTTGTGCGTGTACTCGATCTTGTCGACCTTCCTGCGGATGGTCTCGCGGTAGGCGACCATCGGGGCGCCGACGTTCGCGTCGACCTTGAATTCGCGCTTCATCCGATCCACGAGGATGTCGAGGTGAAGCTCGCCCATTCCGCCGATGACGGTCTGGCCGGTCTCCTCGTCCTGGCGGACGGTGAAGGTGGGATCCTCTTCAGCCAGCTTCTGGATGGCTATCGAGAGCTTCTCCTGGTCGTTCTTCGACCTCGGTTCGATCGCCACGTGGATGACGGGATCCGGGAAGGTCATGGACTCCAGGACGATGGGCTTGTCGATCGCGCACAGGGTGTCGCCCGTCGTCGTCTCCTTGAGGCCGACGAAAGCGTAGATATGCCCGGCGTGCGCCACCTCGACGGGGTTCTCACGGTTGGAATGCATCTGGAACATCTTTCCGATGCGCTCCTTCTTGCCCTTCGTGGCGTTGAGCACCTGGACGCCCTGCTCCACCTTGCCGGAGTAGACGCGAATGTAGGTGAGTTTGCCGTAGAAGGGATGGACCGCGATCTTGAAGGCGAGGGCGGAGAAAGGCTCCTTCTCGCTCGCCTTGCGGGAATCGACCTCGTCCTCGTGCCCGGGGCGGAAGCCCGGAACGTCGGGGATGTCGAGGGGCGAGGGCAGGTAGTCCACAACGCCGTCGAGCATGGGCTGGACGCCCTTGTTCTTGTACGCGGAGCCGCAGAAGACCGGGTAGATCTCGCCGGCGATCGTGCGGATGCGCAAGCCCTTCTTGATTTCGTCGAGGGTGAGCTCGCCGCCTTCGAGGTACTTTTCCATGAGTTCCTCGTTGGCCTCGGCCGCGGCCTCGACCGCTTCGAGGTGATACTCCTCCGCCTTGTCCAGAAGGTCGTCGGGGATGTCCTCCTCGACGACGAGGATGCCCTTGGTGGGCTGGCCCTTGTCGTCGGTGTCGGGGAAGCGGACGGCCTTCATCTTGAGGACGTCGACGACGCCGTCGAACTCATTCTCGACGCCGATCGGGAAGGTGGCGACGATCGGGGTGGCCTTGAGGCGATCCTTGATCGTCTGGACCGAGAAATCGAAATTCGCGCCCAGCTTGTCCATCTTGTTGACGAAGCAGATGCGCGGGACGTTGTACTTGTCGGCCTGGCGCCAGACGGTCTCCGACTGGGGCTCGACGCCCTCTTTGCCGTCAAAGACGGCGACGGCGCCGTCGAGCACGCGCAGGGAGCGCTCGACCTCGACCGTGAAATCGACGTGTCCGGGCGTGTCGATGATGTTGATCTGGGTGCCCTTCCAGAAGGCGGTGACGGCCGCGGACGTGATGGTGATGCCGCGCTCCTTCTCCTGTTCCATCCAGTCGGTGGTGGAGGCGCCGTCGTGCGTCTCGCCGATCTTGTAATTGATGCCCGTGTAGTAAAGGATTCGCTCAGTGACGGTGGTTTTGCCCGCGTCAATGTGCGCCATGATTCCAATGTTGCGGACCTTCCTGAGGTCCGTCAGCACATCTTGTGCCACGTTTTGGCTCTCTTCTATGTTAGAGGGATGTACGCTTCGCGCCGTTCGCGGCGCGTCGTTACCAGCGGTAATGAGCGAAGGCCCTGTTGGACTCCGCCATTCGGTGAGTGTCTTCTCGACGCTTGACCGCGGCGCCCAGGCCGTTGGAGGCGTCGAGAATCTCGTTGAGGAGGCGCTCGGTCATGGTCTTCTCGCGGCGCTGACGGGCGTAGTCGACCAGCCAGCGCAGCGCGAGGGTGGTGGCGCGGCCGGACTTGACCTCGACGGGCACCTGGTAGGTGGCGCCGCCGACGCGGCGGGAGCGGACTTCGAGCGAGGGGCGGATGTTGTCCATCGCGCGCTTGAGGACGGCCAGAGGCTCCTGGCCAGACTTCTCGCCGACGGCCTCAAGGGCGCCGTACACGATGTGCTGGGCTGTGGACTTCTTGCCGTCAAGGAGCACCCGGTTGACGAGCTGAGTGACGAGCGTCGAGCCGTAGACGGGGTCGTTGGCCAGGGGGCGCTTGCGGGCGGGACCCTTACGAGGCATTACTTCTTCTCCTTCTTCGCGCCGTAGCGGCTGCGGGCCTGCTGACGGCTCTTGACTCCCTGGGTGTCGAGTGCGCCGCGGACGATCTTGTAGCGCACGCCCGGAAGGTCGCGGACTCGGCCGCCGCGGACAAGGACGATGGAGTGCTCCTGGAGGTTGTGCCCCTCGCCGGGAATGTAGGCCGTGACCTCGATGCCGGAAGACAGGCGGACACGGGCCACCTTGCGCAGAGCCGAATTCGGCTTCTTCGGCGTGGTGGTGAAAACGCGGGTGCAGACGCCGCGGCGCTGGGGGCTGCCCTTGAGCGCCGGGGTCTTCGACTTCCCGACCTTGCTGCGTCGGCCCTTGCGGACCAGCTGCTGAATTGTGGGCACTATGTTTCTCCTGAAAAAGTTCGTTTGATCGTAAGGTTTCGGCGGGGACGCCGAGCGCATTCCCAGAGCTGGGACGCATGTCAGTTGACCCACGTATGGTGGGCAACCTAAATAAGATTAGCGGCAAGCAAGTGACGGCGTCAAAGGAAATCGTTCGCTGACTCTGTGATTCCTGCGACGACGCCGTCGATTCTGCGAGCCGCGCGATCTGCTCGCAGAATCGACGCTCCCCGGCTTCGCACGCTCGCACGCTCCCACGGCGCCAAAGCGCCGTGTCGGCCGAAAGCCCGCGGGCGGCGTTCGAAGTTTCTCCGTCGATCCCGAGAGAGCGGGGCGGGAGGCCTTCGCCTCCCGCCCCGCTCCTGCCAAGATCAGAAAGCGGTGTACCCGCTGCTCAGATCGAAATCGGGGAAATCGTTGTATCCGAACCCGTCGTCGAAGGCCTCGAGGTCGCGGCGGCTGAATCCGTTGTTCTTCTCGAATTCGACGCGTGCCTCGGGCGTGGGCTCGACCCTGGCGGAGCGCAGCTGCTCCAAGCCGGTTCCGGCCGGAATGAGCTTGCCCAGGATGACGTTCTCTTTGAGGCCCGAAAGCGGGTCGCTCTTGGAGTTGAGGGCCGCTTCGGTGAGCACCTTGGTCGTCTCCTGGAAGGAGGCGGCCGAGAGCCACGAATCGGTGGCCAGCGAGGCCTTCGTGATGCCCATGAGCTCGGGGCGCCCGGAGGCCGGCTTCCCGCCCTCGGACATGGCCGCGCGGTTTTCGTCCTCGAAGATCGAGACGTCCACGAGCTCGCCGGGAAGGAGCTTCGTGGTTCCGGCTTCGAGAATGGTCACGCGGCGAAGCATCTGGCGGACGATGACCTCGATGTGCTTGTCGTGGATCTCCACGCCCTGCGAGCGGTAGACGCTCTGCACCTCGCTCACGATGTGCTCCTGGGCCGCCCGCCGGCCCGAGATGCGCAGAACCTTCTTGGGGTCGACCGAGCCCTCGACGAGCTGCTGGCCGACGCTCGCGTGGCCGTCCTCGGGGACGAGGAGCTTGGCGCGTTTGGACACCTGGTAGACGAGGTCGTCGTCGCCGTCGTCGCGCACGATGATGAGGCGGCGGGTGCGCTCTCCGTCCTCGACCTTCAGACGCCCGGCGGACTCGGCGATCGGGGCCTCGCCCTTCGGCGTGCGGGCCTCGAAGAGCTCCTGGACTCGGGGAAGGCCCTGGGTGATGTCGTCCGCGGAAGCCGACCCTCCGGTGTGGAACGTGCGCATCGTCAGCTGCGTTCCAGGCTCGCCGATGGACTGGGCCGCCACGATTCCCACGGCCTCGCCGATGTCGACGAGCTTTCCGGTGGCCATCGAGCGCCCGTAGCACATGGCGCACGTGCCGATGCGCGATTCGCAGGTCAGGACCGAACGGACCGAGACGTCCGTGACGCCGGCCGCGATGAGCTTTTCGATCGCGACGTCGCCCAGATCGGTGCCCGCGGGGACGATGACGTTGCCCTCGGCGTCCGAGATGTCGCGGGCCAGGGTCCGCGCGTACACCGTCGTGTCGAGCTGCTCGTCGGGAACGAGGGCCCCTTCGGAGTCCGCGTGGGCGATGGCCTTCGACAGGCCGCGCCTCGTACCGCAGTCGCGCTCGCGGACGATGACGTCCTGCGAGACGTCGACGAGGCGCCTCGTGAGGTACCCCGAATCCGCGGTTCGGAGCGCCGTGTCGGCCAGACCCTTGCGCGCGCCGTGCGTGGCGATGAAGTATTCGAGGACCGACAGTCCCTCGCGATAGTTCGACTTGATCGGACGCGGGATGATCGACCCCTTCGGATCGGCGACGAGCCCTCGCATGCCCGCGATCTGACGGACCTGCTCCCAGTTTCCGCGGGCGCCCGAGGAGACCATCCTGTTGACCGCGTTCATCTCGTCGAAGTTCGAGCGCATCTCCTTCGCGATGTGATCGGTGACGGCCGACCAGAGATCGACGAGGTCGCGGCGCCTGTCCTCGTCCTCGATGCGTCCCGTGAGGAACTGGTGCTCGATTCGCGAGGCGGCCTTCTCGGCCTCGTCGAGGATTTCGGCCTTGGTCCCGGGAACGACGACGTCGGACACGGCGATCGTCGCGCCCGAACGGCCGGCCCAGTAAAAGCCGGCGGCTTTGAGCGCGTCGAGCGAGGCGCCGACGGCAACCTTCTCGTAACGCTCGGCCAGGGCGTTGACGATGCGTCCGAGGACCTTCTTGTCCACGGCCTCGTTGACGTACGGGAAATCGACCGGGAGCGTCTCGTTGAAGACCGCCCGGCCCAGGCTCGTCTCCAAGGCAATGGGGTCGCCGGCCTGCCAGCTTTCGGGGGCGCTCCAGTCGGTCGGCGGAACGACGTCGCCCTCGAAGCGGATCTTGCACTTCGCGTTGAGGTGCAGCTCCCCGAGGTCGTAGGCCATCCGGGCCTCGGCCATGGAGGAGAAGGAGCGCCCCTCCCCCGGCAGGCCCTTGCGGATCGACGAGAGGTGGAACAGCCCGATGATCATGTCCTGGGAGGGCATTGTCACGGGCCGCCCGTCGGACGGCTTGAGGATGTTGTTCGAGGAGAGCATGAGGATGCGGGCCTCGGCCTGGGCCTCCACGGACAGCGGCAGATGGACGGCCATCTGGTCCCCGTCGAAGTCGGCGTTGAAGGCCGTGCAGACGAGAGGGTGCAGCCGGATGGCCTTGCCTTCGATGAGCTGCGGCTCAAAGGCCTGGATGCCGAGGCGGTGAAGGGTCGGCGCGCGGTTGAGCAGCACCGGGTGCTCCTTGATGACCTCTTCGAGCACGTCCCAGACCTCGGGGCGCTGCCGGTCGATGAGGCGCTTGGCCGCCTTGACGTTTTTGGCGATGTCAAGGTCGACGAGGCGCTTTTGGACGAACGGCTTGAACAGCTCCAAAGCCATGATCGTGGGCAGGCCGCACTGGTGCAGCTTGAGGTCCGGGCCGACGACGATGACCGAACGGCCCGAGTAGTCCACTCGCTTGCCCAGCAGGTTCTGGCGGAAACGGCCCTGCTTGCCCTTGAGCATGTCGGAAAGCGACTTGAGCGGGCGGTTGCCGGCGCCCTGGACGGGACGGCCGCGGCGGCCGTTGTCGAACAGCGCGTCGACGGCCTCCTGGAGCATGCGCTTCTCGTTGTTGACCATGATCTCGGGCGCGCCGAGGTCAAGCATGCGCTTGAGGCGGTTGTTGCGGTTGATCACGCGTCGGTAGAGGTCGTTGAGGTCCGAGGTCGCGAAGCGTCCGCCGTCGAGCTGGACCATCGGGCGCAGGTCCGGGGGGATGACCGGCAAGGCGTCGAGGACCATGGCCGTGGGCTTCGTGCCCGAGTGCAGGAAGGCGTTGACCACTTTGATGCGCTTGAGCGCGCGGGCCTTGCGCTGGGCCGTGCCGCTCTCGATGGCCTCGACGAGCAGGTCGCGCTCGCCTTCCAGGTCGAAGGTTTCGAGCCTGCGCTTGATGGCCTCGGCCCCGCGGAAGGCCTCGAAATAGTCGGAGTAACGGGACTCCATCTCGCGGTAGAGGTCCTCGTCGCCCTCGAGGTCGCCCACCTTGAGCTTGGAGAAACGCTCCCACACCGTGTCGAGGCGGAGGACGTCGGCCTCCGCGCGCTTGCGGATGCGCGTGAGGTCGGCTTCGGCGGCGCGCTTGATGCGAGACTTCGCCTCGGTCTTCTGACCCTCGTGCTCGGCCTCCAAAAGGTCGACTTCGAGCTTCCTCTGACGGCTTTCGAGGTCGACGGCAAGGGCCTTCTCGATCGCGGTGCGCTCGAGCTCGTACTCGGACTGCAGCGAGGGGAGGTCCTGGCGGCGAGCCTCCTCGTCCACCGAGGTCACCATGTAGGCGGCGAAGTAGATGACCTTCTCGAGGTCCTTGGGGGCGATGTCGAGAAGGTATCCCAAACGCGAGGGAACGCCCTTGAAATACCAGATGTGGGTGACGGGGGCCGCGAGTTCGATGTGGCCCATGCGCTCGCGGCGCACCTTGGAGCGCGTGACTTCCACGCCGCAGCGCTCGCACACGATCCCCTTGAATCGCGGGCGCTTGTACTTGCCGCAGGCGCACTCCCAATCGCGCGTGGGGCCGAAGATCCGCTCGCAGAAGAGCCCGTCGCGTTCGGGCTTGAGCGTGCGGTAGTTGATGGTCTCGGGCTTCTTCACCTCGCCGTGCGACCAGGTGCGGACGTCGTCCGAGGTCGCGAGCGAGATGTGGAGCTGGTCGAAACGATTGACGTCGAGCAAAATTCCTACTTCCTAATGAAGCACCAGTGTGTGGCGACGGGCTGACGGAAAGGGCCGGGCCGGCGCTTGGCCCGGCCTCCCCTTAGAAGTCAGCGCCAGACGTAAGGTCCTCCAGGCCGGTCGGCATCGCGACGGGCTCGAGGGGTTGGAATTGGTCCTCCTCCGTGTCCTGGAGGTTGATGGCCTGCCCCGCGGCGTCGAGGGCCTCGACGTTCAGGCACAGGGAGCGCATCTCCTGGATGAGGACCTTGAAGGACTCGGGAATGCCGGCTTCCGGCACGTTGTCGCCCTTGACGATCGCCTCGTAGACCTTGACGCGGCCAACGGTGTCGTCGGACTTGATCGTCAGCATCTCCTGCAGGGTGTGCGAGGCGCCGTAGGCTTCGAGGGCCCACACCTCCATTTCGCCGAAGCGCTGTCCGCCGAACTGGGCCTTGCCGCCGAGCGGCTGCTGAGTGACCATCGAGTAGGGGCCGGTCGAACGGGCGTGGATCTTGTCGTCCACGAGGTGATGCAGCTTGAGCATGTACATGTAGCCGACCGAGATCGGCTCGGGGAAGGGCTCGCCCGAGCGGCCGTCGAACAGCCTCGCCTTGCCTTCCGCGTTGACGAGGACCTCGCCGTCGCGGTTGGGCAGCGTCGAACCGAGGAGGCCCGCAAGCTCGTCGCCTCGGACGCCGTCGAACACCGGCGTCGCAACGTGCTGGCCCGGCTTGCCCTTGACCGTCGCCTCGGGAAGGCGCTTCGCCCACGCCTCGCCGGCTTCGCGCGCGGCGCTGGCGTCCCACCCCTGGCTGGCGATCCATCCCAGGTGCAGCTCGTAAACCTGGCCGAGGTTCATGCGGCCGGGCACGCCCAGCGGGTTGAGGATGATGTCGACGGGCGTGCCGTCCTCCATGAAAGGCATGTCCTCAACGGGGAGAATTCGCGAGATGACGCCCTTGTTTCCGTGGCGCCCCGCCATCTTGTCGCCGATCGTGATCTTGCGGCGCTGGGCGATGTAGACGCGAACCGTCTCGTTGACGTCGGAGGCCAGCTCGTCGTTGTTGTCCTTCGTGAACTGGCGGACGCCGATGACGATTCCCGACTCCCCGTGTGGGACGCGCAGCGAGGTGTCGCGAACCTCTTTGGCCTTCTCGCCGAAGATCGCGCGAAGCAGGCGCTCTTCGCTGGTCAGCTCGGTTTCGCCCTTGGGCGTGATCTTGCCGACGAGGATGTCCCCCGCCTGCACTTCCGCGCCGATCCGGATGACGCCGTGCTCGTCGAGGTGCGAAAGCATCTCGTCCGAGACGTTGGGGATGTCCCGGGTGATTTCCTCCGGCCCCAGCTTCGTGTCGCGCGCATCGACCTCGTGCTCCTCGATGTGGATCGAGGTGAGCAGATCGTCCTTGACGCAACGCTCGGAGAGAATGATCGCGTCCTCGTAGTTGAAGCCGTTCCACGTCATGAACGCGACGAGGAGGTTCTGGCCGAGGGCGAGCTCTCCGCCTTCGGTCGCCGGCCCGTCCGCGATGAGCGTCCCGGCCTCCAGCCTGTCCCCGGGGCTGACCACAACCTGCTGGTTGGTGCAGTTTCCGGGGTTGGAGCGGTCGAACTTCGTCAGCTTGTACGTCACATGGCGCCCGTTGTCCTGTTCGACGACGACGGAGTCGGCGTCAACCTCCAAAACGACCCCGGGCTCTTTGGCCACTGTGACGTCGCCGGCGTCGACCGCCGAGCGCATCTCCATGCCCGTGCCCACGTAGGGGGCCGAGGGCCGGATGAGCGGGACGGCCTGACGCTGCATGTTGGCGCCCATGAGGGCACGGTTGGCGTCGTCGTGCTCGAGGAAGGGGATCATGGCGGTTCCCACCGAGCACATCTGCCGCGCGGAAACGTCCATGAAGTCAATCTCGTCGACTGGGACGAGGGCGGGTTCGCCGCCCGGCATCCGGCACAGCGCCTCTTCGTCGACGAAGCGGTTGTTCTCGTCCAACGGCACCTCGGCCTGGGCGATGACCGCCCTGTCCTCGTCGTCCGCCTGGAGATAGACGATCTCGTCCGTGACGACGCCGTTGTCCACCACCCGGTAGGGCGTCTCGATGAAGCCGAAGGGGTTGATGCGCGCGAACGAGGCAAGGGACCCGATGAGGCCGATGTTCGGGCCTTCGGGAGTCTCGATCGGGCACATGCGGCCGTAGTGCGACGAGTGGACGTCGCGCACCTCCATGCCCGCGCGGTCGCGGGAGAGGCCGCCGGGGCCGAGGGCAGAGAGGCGACGCTTGTGGGTCAGGCCCGCTAGCGGGTTGTTCTGATCCATGAACTGCGAAAGCTGCGAAGTCCCGAAGAACTCCTTGATGGCTGCGACGATCGGGCGGATGTTGATGAGCGAGGACGGAGTGATGGCCTCCGCCTCCTGCGTCGTCATGCGCTCGCGAACCATGCGGTCCAAACGCGAAAGCCCGGTGCGAACCTGATTCTGGATGAGCTCGCCGACGGCGCGAATGCGGCGGTTGCCGAAGTGGTCGATGTCGTCCGTCTCGATTTCGACCTCGGCGCCGCCCTCGCCGCACAGGACCTTCTCATGTCCGGCGTGAAGCGCCAAAAGGTAGCGCAGCACGGCCGTGATGTCCGAGATGCCGAGCTGGCGCGACTCGTTGGCCGGGTCGAGGCCGAGCTTCTTGTTGAGCTTGAAGCGGCCGACCTTGGCGGTGTCGTAGCGCTTCGTGTTGAAGTAGAAGTTGTTGAGAAGCGCGCGCCCGGCCTCGGCCGTCGGCGGCTCGCCCGGGCGAAGCTTGCGGTACAGGTCCGTCAAGGCCTCTTCCTGGGTGTGCACGGTGTCCTTCTCGAGCGTCTCGATGAGCGCGGGGAAGTCGCCGAAGATTTCGCGGATCTCCGACTCGCTCATGCCGAGGGCCTTGAGGAAGACCGTCACCGACTGCTTGCGCTTGCGGTCCACGCGCACGCCGACGGCGTCGCGCTTGTCGATCTCGAACTCGAGCCAAGCCCCGCGCGAGGGAATGATCTTGACGTTGAACACGTCTTTGTCAGACGTTTTGTCGGCGAGCCTTTCGAAGTAGACGCCCGGCGAGCGCACAAGCTGCGAAACGACGACGCGCTCGGTGCCGTTGATGATGAACGTTCCACGCTCGGTCATGAGCGGGAAGTCGCCGATGAACGTGGTCTGGCTTTTGATCTCGCCGGTCTCGTAGTTTTGGAATTCGGCTGTCACATACAGCGGAGCGGCGTACGTCAGATCGCGCTCGCGGCATTCGGCGATGGAGTACTTGGGATCCTCCAGGTGCGGGGAGGAAAGCACGAGACCCATGGTTTGGGCTGCGTTTTCAATGGGGGAAATCTCTTCGAAGATCTCCTCGAGGCCGGATTGGGAACCGGGGTTCTGCGAGGTCCACTGCTCAGAGCCGACGAGCCAACCGAAGCTGTCGGTCTGAAGGCCCAGGAGATTCGGGAGTTGAAGAGGCTCGTGAATCTTGGCAAAGGAAACGCGGTCAACGACCGGCTTTCCATTGCGTGCGGAGAGCGAATAGGTGCGCGAAGCAGCCAAAGGGGTTCCTTCCCTGACGTTGGTAAGGCGGTCGCATCCGGGTATTTCCAATAGTTTCCAAGCTTTGAAGGCCTTCTGGACACACTGGTAGTTACACGAAGCAAATACCTATAATACACCAAATGGCAGGCGCGCGCCACAGCACGCCCTGTGGAAGGCGTCACTGAACAACTGCGTTCGGAAAAACTGTCCCACACCCGGGCGCGATGTGCAAGTGCGACGCGGTTCGGACGGCGATCGGGCGCGTTCTGGCGATCAAACGCCATGAAAAGTTCCTATGCACATTATAAGTTCCGCTTTTGGTCACTATAATGCAAACAGGAACTTTTCATATCGAGATACTTTTCATAACCTCCATTAATAGACAGCAATGCTTGAGAACATGACCTAGTCACATGAAAATCACCTGTGTTCAAAAGGCAGTGGCATGATCGGCCGCTCCCCCGTCTACGCAAACAGGCTTTCGCCCGATCTCACGGCAAACACTTTTATCACAGGTAATATAAAGCAGAGCAAAAGCAATAGGAAACCCATATTGCTCTAAACGAGGAACAAGAAGGCTAAAGCGCAGACAATTAAAACCGACCGCAGGCCGCCTCAAGTGCGAGCCGAACGACGCCGGACAACGTGCTCCAAGGAAAGGAGACCGACAAGCGAAGCGGCCTAGGGCTCAAGTAGCCTTGAGCCCTAGGCCGCTTCAGGCCCGAGCCGTTTGGGCGGGCTCCAGGCGAACCGTTTGGAACCGCCGCCGCTTGGGCTTTTGCCTTGGCTTGCGCCGCATTGACGTTGAACAGTTTGCGCTAACGTGTTCGCGCCAAACCGCTCGCGTCACTTGACGGTGACGGACGCGCCGGCGCCTTCGAGCTGCTCCTTGGCCTTGTTCGCGGCCTCCTTGTCGACGCCCTCGAGGACGGCCTTGGGGGCCGAATCGACGAGGTCCTTGGCCTCCTTGAGGCCAAGGGAGGTGAGGGCGCGGACTTCCTTGATGACCGCGACCTTCTTATCGCCGGCAGCCTCGAGAACGACGTCGAACGAGTCCTTCTCCTCCTCGGCGGCAGCGGCTTCTCCGCCGGCGGCCGGGGCTGCGGCGACGGCGGCGACGGGCGCCGCGGCGGTGACGTCGAACTCCTCTTCGAACGCCTTGACGAAGTCGTTGAGCTCGACGAGGGTGAGCTCCTTGAATGCAGCGATGAGCTCTTCGGTGGTGAGCTTAGCCATGATGGCCTTCCTTCCTGATGCCTGCTACGCGAGCAGATGTATCTGTTGATTGCGCGGCGCCCGGTCAGGCAGCCGCTTCTTCTTTCGCGCGCAGCGCGTCGATGGTGCGCACCGTCTTTGAGACGGGCGCCTGGAAAACGTATGCCGCCTGGAACAGGGCAGCCTTGAGCACGCCTGCGGCCTTGCTGAGGAGCACCTCGCGAGACTCGAGATCGGCAAGCTTCTTGACATCGTCCTCCGAGAGCAGGTTGCCCTCAAGGACTCCGCCCTTGATGAGGAGTGCCGGATTGTCCTTGGCGAAATCGCGGACAGCCTTGGCGGTTTCGGCGATTTCACCGGTGACGAAGGCGAATGCGGTGGGGCCGGTCAGAAGGTCGTCGAGACCCTCGATTCCGGCTTTATTGGCCGCAATTCTTGCCAGCGTGTTCTTGGCGACCTTGAACTGAGCGTTGGCGCCGATCGCACGACGCAGCGTCTTGAGCTGCATCACGGTCAGGCCGCGGTATTCAGTGAGCAGCACGGCGCTCGAGCTCTCGAACTTCTCCTTGAGCTCGGCAATGGCTGCTGACTTGTCGGTCCGTGCCATAGGGCCTCCCTTCGGTCGTCTGCCGCAGGCGTCTGAAGATGCAAAAGCCCCGTGCAGGCGCACGGGGCTGGAAGGTCCTCGTTGTCTCACCTGCGCCGGCCTCTTGCGAGTTTCATCCCGTTTGGCGACGGGCAACCTGCGGTCTTTGGCGTCGCTTAGTTTATTGGAAACACTTCCGATGCGCAAACCGTATAGGCCTCGGCCGATCGTCGCTCTTAGGCTCCTCTCGGCAGACTGCCGTGCCTTCGGCGGAACGCCGTTCCTGCTCGGCCTCAGCCGATCGCCCTCTCGACCTTGTTGACAAGCATATCGAGCGCAACGAGGTTGTGCCCTCCGTTGGGAACGATGATGTCCGCATTGCGCTTCGACGGCTCCACATAGAGCTCGTGCATCGGCTTGACCGTCGTCAGGTACTGACGCTCCACGGATTCGAGCGTCCGCCCACGTTCGACGACGTCGCGCTTGATGCGCCGGAGGATTCTCACGTCGGCGTCGGTGTCGACGAAGATTTTGACGTCGAGCAGCCCGCATATTTCGGGCGCGGCGTATATGAGGATTCCCTCAACCACGATGATCGGCGCGGGCTCGATCCGCCTGGTTCTATCCGACCGGTTGTAGCTGGAGTAGTCGTAAACCGGACACTCAACGGACCGCCCTGCGGCGAGTCGGCGAAGATGCTCGACCATCAGATCGTTGTCGAATGCGTCTGGGTGATCGTAGTTGAGCAGGCGCCGTTCCTCATAGGCGAGGTCGTCGTGGGCCTTGTAGTAATTGTCGTGGAAGACGACGGAGGACTTGCCGGGAAACCGCTCCACAAGCTTTCTCGTCAGGGTGGTTTTTCCGCTTCCCGTGCCCCCGGCAACGCCCACTGTCAGCGAGGCCATCACGCGTCCTTCCGTCCGTATGCTCCCGATGTGCTTCGCAACTACGGTACGCGTCGGAACCGCCGCACCCCAATCCGCGCCAACGCCGCACGCCGTTTCTCTCCCCCCGCCGATTGGCCTTTTCCTGCGGCCGAATCGGCCTCCGTCGTCGGCTCAAACCTGCGGAACCTTGGCCATCGCGACCCCGGCGGCCATGAAGACGCACCCCGCCACGGCGAAAAGGAAAAGCCACTTCGATCGCTTTCCGTTGCACAGCACGGCCGCGAGCGCGCAGTGCAGGGCCACCGCGCTCATGGCGTACCGCCCAGACACGACGTCGAAGTAACCGCTCGTCGTCACGATTTCGCGCACCTGCACGACCAGAGCCGTCACGAACGGCGATATGGCCGTGCTCAGAATGAGGCCGCGCCTGTCCACCGCCTTCCACATGCAGATGGCCGAAACGATCAGAAGGACGATGTAGAAAATGTAAAGAATGCCGGCCCACGTGAACGTGGCCCCGGATTTCAGGCCGGGCTGCAGGTAGAAGTCAGTGCGCGGGTCGGTCAGCCCGTAGGCGTCGATGAAGGTGGGAACCACGTAGTGCAGCGCGCTGTCTTTCAACTTGATAGTTGACAGTCCGTCGATCGCCGGAATGTATCCGGGGGGCGTGCGCACCCCCTGGAACTGGTTCCAGAACAGGTAGGGAACCGCCGCGGCTCCCACTGTCGCGCCGAAGATTCTGCTCAAGTCCTGTTTGTCGTCGGCCAGCAGGCCGAATACTTTCGGGATGAAGCATGCGAGCAGCACGACGCCTGCAACGGCCAGCATCGCCCCCAGGGAGACCACCCGGAATGAAGAGACGAGGAAGGCCAAGAAGGCGGGGACCCCCCAGCTGAGCTTGTGGCGGGTGAATATTCGCGCGCCCGCCCAGACTGCCGCGTCGCCCGCGAGAAGTGTGATCGCGTCGTTGTGGACTATTGCAGACGACGCCGCGACGGCCGGCGTCGTCAAGGCCAGAAGCGCACCGGAAAATGCGGCGAGGCGATTGACTCTCCACGCTCTGATGGCGAGAAAGAGGCCGGCGACGCCGAGGGCGACGAACCCCGCGGACACCAATCTAGCTCCGGTCACGAAATCGACGCCCGTGAGCTCGGAGATCGTCTGGCCGCCGAGCCCCGTTGCAAAGAAATAGGCAGGCGGATGGAATGCGTTGTAGTTCTCGCCCTTGAACGGCCACGACGTCGTGGGCGCACCCTTGTAAATCGATCCGCATTCGGGAGGCTTGACGTCGCGGATCCCGCCTTCCATTCCCCGACAGGACCAGTCCTCCAGGCTTTGCGCAGCCAGTGGCTCTCCCTGAATCGGGATGTGGCCAACCGCCACCTTGCGGGCGTAATCGATGTATGTCCACTCGTCGTACCGACTGATTTGCGTGCCTCGGCTGACCGCTACGAGGCTCCACCCGAACGATATGCAGATGAGCAGGAAGGCCAGGACGCCGTCCCGTTTGAAGAACGAGATCGCCCCGTGCGCGGCTCGACGAGCGACGCCCTTCTCAGACTCGCGGATCACGAGTCAAGAGTAGGCGATGAAGCGCCTGCACACATCATCTTTTATCGAATCCCACAGAGCGCCGTCCATCGGCACATTCGACGAACGGTTCCCGTCTTCCTGATAGTTCGCCGTTCTCTCACGGGGCCGTGAGTCCTGTTTCAGCATGGCCGGAAAGCTCCGCCGAGAAACCTCACCGACGGGAGCGTCGTGCCTCACGGATCGGGTTAGCCGGCTGCGCCATCAAGGCAGTCGATAAACCTCTTCGGCGCAGGCGCTTGTAACCGCAGCGCGCTCCTGGGCATCGGAGCGGGCGGAGACCTACTCAGCAGGCGCTTCGCGAGGCGACTTCGGTTTGGGGATCGAAAGGAAGGCGACCGCAAAGAAAGCCAATGTGGCGTTAATGAGTGTGCTTCGCCCCTGCCGAGCCTCCTTGCAGGCCTCATGGATGGTCGGCGCCACCGCGTCGTCTTCAGGTCGCACGCTCGTGTTGGCCCCTTCTACATACTTTTTGATTTTCTGGGGACTCTCGACATCGAACCTCCCGGTCATCAGATAGAAATCGCCCAGGAAGTTCCAGCCAACCGAGTGGCATCCACGATAGCTGTTGTCGCTCCCGCCGGCTTGGATCGTGGGTGGGACGAAGAAAAGCCATAGGAAGACGACGAAGGCCGTGAGCGCCACGAGCGACCGAGTAATCAGGTATGTCGATCTAGACAATTTGGTTTCCTTTCACGTTGTGCTTATTGCCTGTATGCGGTTCGGCCTTCTTTGACCACGGATCGGTCCGATTGCTGCTGATGCCCTGTGCCCTTTGGTCAAGTCTGGCCTTCGTATCGGTATCCTGCTCCGCGATGGCCTCGGCAGCAAGCTCGGGCAGGTCGAACTAGTTTGATTCCGTACCTCGCCTGAAATCCGTCTCGTTCGTGTCGTCTAAGGTCGTGCCCCTTTTCTCTGTCATGAAAGCGGCATTCTCTCCTCCGGCAGCGGCCTTTTGCTCCGCGCCGCTAGACGTCTCACGGGTTCCTGCGCCGTTGCGCGACCTTCGCGGCTTGGGCACAGATAAGAACACGACGGCGAAAAAGATCGAGGCAACGATGATGACAATCCCACGCTCATGACGTGCCTTATTGCATTGCCTCTGAATATTCCGTCTGATCTCGTCATTGACCTCCATCCTGTACGAAAGACCACCGTCTAAGTACTTCTGAATCTCTTCGGTGCTCTCGACGTCGAAAAGGTCTTGTGTCAGAGGATACAAGTCTTTGTTGAAGTCCGAGCCAACGGCGTGGCACGAGGAGTACACGTTGCCGCCAACTCCGCCCTGGATCGGAGGAGGCGTGAAAAAAGATGACGAACCGTAAAGAACGCCACAAGCGCCACAAGCACTCTGACCCCGATGTAGATGCCCTTATACAATTTGGTTTCCTTTCACAGGTCGAAATGGCTTGTCGACGCCTCGGAGAATCCAGGGGTCTCCGGGGTCTTGTTTTATGTCTTCAACTGCCTGTTGAAGCTGAGCCCTCGCTTGAGCGTCCTGTTCGGTGATCGCCGCAACAGCCAGTTGAAAGTTCTTCGCCTCATTCTCGACGTCGTCAGCGAGGTTCTTTATTAATTCGGACAGACGAAACTGGAACTGGTCGAACGCGCGTGACGGCCCAACTTCCCCGATTCCAACCTCTTTATCCCTTCCCACACATGAATACATGGAGACCGACGGAATTATCTTCACTGCACTCCGTAGATTGCCACACACTTCACGCATGGTTCGGGCTATGTTCTCCGCAGTCACGTTATTGACATTCAGCTCGCGGGAACGACCTCGGTCGACGTCCACGTTGGCCGAGTCCATCGGATCCATCTGGATATCGTATGCGCTTCTGTTTTTAGCCATGATCCCTAAGTTATCGAATAAGACCCGCTCTATGCCCTTCTCACTTTTCTCGGTGCTTCGATCGATTCTTTTGAACACCGCTTCAAACTCTTTGATCGCCGAATCGTACGTACTCGCCTTCTTCGGCTCAGTCTTTTCGTCGGTCAAACTGTCGATTCCTTTAACCGTGACCCCCGCGCCTTCGAGAACCTTCTTGGTCGCCGCATATTCCGGAGAGACGAATAACATCAGCCCATCGATCGCGGTCGAAACGACCTTCAAAGGAAGCTCTACTCCAGCTGGACGCTGGGCAGAAACCATATCAAACATTTTGATGCCTTCTGTAATCGCCTTGACGACCGCGCGTCTCGTTTCTTCGAGCATCGTTTTCTCGGAGTTCAATGTGCCGCCCCATAAAAGAAACTCGCCACAGAGGCTGTCGATAACCCCCTGAAATTTTGATGTGAAAGAGGCGACTTTGCCGACAACTTCGCCGTTCATGGTGCCAATCCATGTTCCAATTTGACGAATCGAAGCATCGACGTTCGCACCGCCGTATAGTTTGGCGTTGACGGTCCGCGTCGGGCTCGAAATCTTGCGCGAAGCGTCCAACCATTTGTCAATCTCTTTCTCGATGCGCACTGGATCGGGCAGCTTGAGCCACGGTTTGAGAATGTCGCGAAGGCGTTTGCGCACCTTCTCAAACTCCGCGGTGCAATCGTCTTTGCCGAAAGGCGGAGGGGCAGAGTCAGTCAGGATTTCGCCGCCGCCGTCCCCTGACATGAAAGGACGCTTTATCTCGAGCACTCGACCGCCTTGCCCAGTATCTGTGCGAAAGGCTATCAAGTAGCTTTGGTCCGTCATACTCACCCGGTTGGATCCGTCACCGTACTTCGACGCCACGTAGGCATCAATTGCGACCCTTTGAGAAGATATTCCACAAGATCGCTGAGATCTGGTCCATACTCGTAGTCGTAGTCAGGATCGTATTCGATGAATGTCACGACCGCTCCTCTGTGAAAAGAAACCCTGTATTCTTGCGTGATTTGGTTGTTCAAGACGAACAACCCTGTGGTCAGTTGGATTTAAAATATCATCGACGAAACAGAGCTTCAAGACCAACTCAGAACTAGAGAAACCGTTCAGAAGGTCTGCAACAACGAGCAGGCGAAGTCGGTGCCAAAGGTCAAACGAAGTAGGACACCGAAGACCGGACGACGTGGGACACCGAGGGCTGGACGAAGTGGACACGAAAAAAGCAGGACGACGTCGTGCTCTAAAGACCGGATCCCTCAAGACGGATCCCTCAAAACCGGATGAAACGGGTCCGGCACCCTCACCAGGCGTCGTCGCGGCTACGCAGATTGTTGACAGACGGCTTTACGGCGCACGACGATTGAAAAGGCGCATGTGGCGAAAAGGATGCATGCAGCGAATCGGGAAGGATAAGAACATGAACGACGTCGACATCCCAGGCAGTGGAACCTTGGCGACGCTGCCGGCCTTGGAGAGCCTGGAGCTGCTGGCAGCTCCGACGGCTGCCGCCCTTCAGGCGATCGCGGCGACCGAACCGGATTTGGCGGCAAAGGTCCGGGTGGCCGAGATCGACCCCGAGCTCGCCGACACCGAAACGCTGACCGAGGCGTTCGACATGGACCTCGCCCTGTCGTCGAACTGCATCCTGGTCGCCGGGAAACGGGCGGGCGAGGAGAGAATTGCCGCGTGCGTCGTCCGCGCCACCACCAACGCCGACGTCAACCACACCGTGAAAAGGACCCTCGACGTGCGCAAGGCTTCCTTCTGGCCGCAGGAACGAGCGGTGGAAGCTTCGGGGATGGAATACGGAGGAATCACACCGGTGGGAGTGCCGGCGTCGTGGCGCCTGCTCATCGACTCTCGCTGCGCCGAAGGCTGGTCGTGCATTGGCTCGGGGCTGCGCCGTTCAAAGCTCTTCGTTCCCGAAGGCTTCCTTGCCGCGCTTCCGGGCGCCGAGATCGTCGAGGGGCTCGCCGTCCAGTAGCCGGACCGAGGAAGCGCTCATTCTCGAGACCGCCGGCGGCACCGGAGACCGACGGGCCTGAAACCGATGGGGCTCGCGGACGATGAGGTTAGAAGACTAGACGACGGGGTTAGAAGACTACGGGACCCGAGTCCGACGAGTTTCGAACCAGCGCGCCCCAGGCCGACGGCGTCGGCCCCTATTTGTACTCGTCCCCTACGCTTCGATCCCTTTTGACGCCCCGAGCGCTTGGCCCTCCAAGTAGAACATAGGCGCCGTCTTTCGGGGCGCCCGCCACGTCCGGCAGGCTGGATCGCACCCCTAGCGGAAGCGTTTTTCGGTCGTAGTAGAGGTCTCCGCCTTTGGTTACATAGCCGTTCACCCCGTCAAATCTGACGCCCGGCGCCTTGGCGGACTTCGACCTGACCGGCGTCCCACTCGTCCCTTTGGCGTATTCCGCGCGAAGCGGCTTTGGATCGACGGGGATCTCGACACAAAAGTGCTTGCCCTTCTTAGCGGCGAAGCACAGTCCGTCAGGAACCGACGCCGCTTCGAACGACGCCGGCACAAATTGCACGGGCCTGTCAAGGCCCTTCAGGGCAAAGGTCGTCTCTCCGCTGTCGCCGTCGACAACCGCAGACACGTTGCCCCAGCAATAGGCACGAGGCTCGCTCCCCTTCGCAGCCTCAAGGAGCGCACACACGTTTCCGTTCCCCTTCGCCAAGGCAACCGCCTTAGACGGCAGCGAGAGATCGTGGTTCGCTCCGCCGCGCTGTTCCTCCGCATGCAAGTAGGCCTCGCCCCAGCAAGACACTTGGCCGTCCGTCTTCAATGCGCAGGTATGGTATCCCTGGGCGACAACGGATTCGTATTGGCCGGCTTCGCCGATTCGCCGCGGAGCATGCACAACGCGATCGCTACGATAGTCTTTTGAGGCGGAAGAAAAGGGATCGGCCTGCCCTTGCTCGTCGCTTCCCCAACAGTACAGCGTTTTACTCGCGCTCACCGCGCATCCGTGATCGTCTCCCAGGGAAACGGAAGCGATCTTCTCCTTGATCGGCGAGCGCACCGGCCTCGACTTTTTCGCCCACCCGTGCGTTTTCGGCTGAAAGTCGCCCCAGCAGTACAGGGCGCCGGATTCTGCGACAGCGCAGGCCTCTTTGGAATTAGTGCTGACGGAGGCCACAGGCTCTTGAATCGGCACACGTTGAAGATAGCTCTCGTTCTCCACGTCTAAACGGTCGCCGCCCATCTCAACTTTCCCAGTGCCCAGTTGGCCGTAGGAATTGTCACCTTCACAGTACAGGCGGCCATGGGCGGTCACGGCGCACAGAAAGTCGGAATCAACCTTCCCTCTCAGCACGGACAGTCCGTTGGACGCCTGCGTGATCTTTTCAGCTACGAAATGCGGTTCCTTCACTGTGACGCTCCTTTTCTTCCGGCTGTCGTGCGAGAAGACGGCTAGCGCGAGCGCCAGCGCTGTGAGAGCAGCGACTATGAGCATTAACGGTCGCCACTCGCTGTGTTCTGAGTCTGATCTGTGCAACTCGTTTGAATCGGTCATTTTTCGCTGCCCCCCGAATAGTCCGGTCCGCCGACAAGAAAATAGGCGTCTGCCGCGGCGTCGTCCTCGTTATCGGCCGGCTCAACATTGGAATATTTATTACTCCCAATGGTCGCCCAGCGGTCGCAGTACAGGTTTCCGCTTTTGCTCGCGAAACAGAAGATTCCTCCAAACCGTGAGGCGGGAACGCGGATTGCTTTCGACGGAACGGGCTCACCCTTCTCGGCTTGCTTGAACCGCCTCACGTCGTATGTGGGGTCTTTCGGCAATTCAACGCATAATGATTTGCCGGGTTTGTGGGCGAAACACAAACCGTCGGGAACCGACGGCGTCTCGACCGGCGTCGGCACAAAGCCCACCGGCTTTCCTTCTCCATCGTCGAGATAGTCCGCGGCGCGGCCCCAGCAGTATGCGCGCGGCTTGCCTCCCTGAGGGGTTTTAAGAAGTGCGCACATGTTATTCGACATTCTCGCAATTGCCTCGGCACGCGCGGGCAATGGAACGACTCGGCGGCCTCCTCGAAGATCCGCCTTACGCCCAAGTCCCGTTGTCACTTTTCCCCAACACGTGATTCGCCCGTCTAGCCTCAGAGCGCAAGTGTATGATCCGCCGAATCGACTCTCGCTCACCACAGCCGACGAATACCGACCGGCTTTGACGGTCCAATACGTCTCTTTCCGTTGTGTCCTTTCGGGATACGTTGGAGAAGCGACTTCCGTCTTGTCTTCGCTTGCTCCCCAGCAGAATAGCTTTTTAGCGGTGCTCACCGCGCAGGCACGGTCATTCCCCACGGAAACAGAAACGAACTTGCTTTCATTGGGCATTCGAACAGGCAAGGGACCCTTCGCCCATGCCGACCATCCGCTGCGTTTGACTGAACCCCAACAATAAAGCGAGCCGGATTCGGCAATCGCACACGTGCCGAAACCCCCTGTGCTGACGGTCTTCACACGCTCGTCGATGCGGGCGCGCTCGAACTCGCGCGCATCCTCCTCCTTCCCGTTGCCTATCTGCCCGTCATCGCCGTCCCCTTTGCAATAAAGCTCCCCATCGACGGTGACCGCACACACACGATCTACGCCGTCAATACGATAATCTCCCCTATCGTTGTCTTTTACGGCGGAGATTTGCTTGAACCTCTCTGTCGCGGGATTGGAATCCCACATCCGCAAGACGACTCCGAGCACAACGGCCGTGAACGCCGCAAGCGTAACGATCGCGGCATGCGGCCTGATTCTGCGCTTCAAACGCTTCAAAGGCTGGGCCTGTTCTTGTTCGGCGCCCGATTCCTGCTCGGCATCCGATTCCTGCTCGACGCCCGAAGACTCAGCGCCCGAAACGCCTTCGTCGCTTTCTGACGTGACCACTGAAGAACCTCCACATTTCAACTAAACGAATATCCGTTGCACGATTGCGCGAATAGGTTCATCCTATCCTGATTAGACTCCGTCGTGTCAAGAGCTATTGTTCATACGCGGAAGGCCCCGCCGACCGAGGTCGGCGGGGCCTTCGTTCGCCAACGGGACAGGTCAAAAGAACATCGGTCCACGGGCCGAAAAAGCGCCTGTCTAGAAAGCGACCCTTCCCGAAAGAGTCAGGGCTTTCCGGAGACCGTCAAAAGACCCTCCGGAGTTCAAGCAGGGGAGCGTCAGGAAGCGTCTTCCGACGTGAGGTTGCGGGTCTTGCTCGTGTCGAGCGGGATGCCCGGCCCCATCGTGGTCGCGACCGTGCCCTTGAGCAGGTAGCGGCCCTTCGACGTCGAAGGCTTGAGACGAAGGATCTCCTCCTGGACGGCTGCGTAGTTCTCGACCAGCTGCTCCGGGGTGAAAGAGGCCTTGCCGACGACGAAGGAAAGGTTGCCGTTCTTGTCCACGCGGAACTCAATGCGGCCGCCCTTGATGTCCGAAACGGCCTTGGCGACGTCCATCGTCACGGTGCCCGTCTTCGGATTGGGCATGAGGCCGCGAGGGCCGAGAACGCGGCCGAGGCGGCCGACCTTGCCCATAAGGTCAGGGGTCGCAACGGCGGCGTCGAAATCGGTGTAGCCGCCGGCGACCTTCTCGATCAGCTCGTCGCCGCCGACTTCGTCGGCTCCGGCGTCGACAGCCTCCTGCGCACGCGGACCGACGGCGAAGACGAGGACCCTGGCGGTCTTGCCGGTGCCGTGCGGAAGGTTGACGGTTCCACGGACCATCTGGTCGGCCTTGCGGGGGTCGACTCCGAGGCGGAACGCGACCTCGACGGTCGCATCGAACTTCGTGGCGGACGTCTCCTTCGCGAGGCGCATCGCCTCGAGGGGGCTGTAAAGGACGCCGTCAGCGATCTTCTGGGCGGCGTTGCGGTAGTTCTTAGAGCGCTTTGCCATTGACTGTTCTCCTTAATGAGCAGTTTGTGGTCATGGGGCCCGCGCAGGCCCTTCCACGATCCGTTCGCGGCGCCTGCATGTGCACGCGCCGGGAAGCGATCAGATCTCGTCGCTGGTGATTCCCATGGAACGAGCGGTCCCCGCGATGATGCGGGCGGCGTTGTCGAGGTCGTTGGCGTTGAGGTCCGGCGCCTTCGTCTTGGCGATCTCGCGGAGCTGCTCGGCCGTCAGATGCCCGACCTTGTCGCTGTGAGGCGTGGACGAGCCCTTGGCCACGCCAGCGGCCCTCTTGATGAGCTCGGCAGCCGGAGGCGTCTTCGTCACAAAGGTGAACGAGCGGTCCTCGTAAACGGTGATCTCAACGGGGATCACGTTGCCGCGCTGGGATTCCGTCGCGGCGTTGTAGGCCTTGCAGAACTCCATGATGTTGACGCCGTGCTGGGCCAGAGCCGGGCCGATCGGCGGAGCAGGCGTCGCCGCCCCAGCCTGAATCTGGAGCTTGATGTAACCTGCAACCTTCTTCTTGGGAGGCATATAGGGTCCTTTCTTGTCAATCGCCGCAATGGCAGAAGCGGCGACCATCTGTCAACGTTACGCGCGAATCACGCCAGGCTCAATTCTGCCTGGCGTGATCTTGAACGAATTTCAGTCGTCTTTGCGCACCTGGTTGAACGAAAGCTCGACGGGGGTTTCCTGGCCGACGAGGGTCATGAGCACCGTGAGCCGCTGGTTGGCGGCGTCGACTTCGGAAACGGTGGCCGGCATTCCCGCCCACGGCTCCGAGGTCAAAGTGACGGCGTCGCCGACCGCGTACGGAGAAAGGGTGGCCGGCGTCGTACTGGCAGCCTTTCCGGCGGCGACAGCCTCGGCCGCGGCCTCCGCCTCGATCACCGGGGTGAGCATCGAGACGACCTCATTCTCGGAAAGCGCGACCGGCGTGCGGCCGTTGCCGACGAATCCCGTCACGCCGTTGGTCGATTGCACCACTCGCCACGAATCGTCCGTCAGATCCATGCGAATGAGCACATAGCCAGGCATGCGCACGCGAGAGACGAGCTTGCGCTGGCCTCGGCGGATCTCAAAGACCTCCTCCATGGGGACCTCGATCTGGAAGATGTAATCCTCCATGTTCATCGAGTGCATGCGCACCTCGAGGTCCTGCTTGACGCGCTTCTCGTAACCCGAATAGGTGTGAAGGACGTACCAACGTCCGTCAAGGCCCTTGAGCTTCTCGCGCACCTCCTCCTCGGTCACGAGGTTCGCGCGGGCGTCCTCGACGGCTTTCGCCGCTTCTTCCTCCTCCGAGAACAGAGGGCCGCCGGAAGGCTCGGGAGCCGGCTCTCCCGCCTGATCGTGTGCCGGTCCGACGTCGCCGGAGGGATCGGAACGCCCCTCGCCGGAATCGAACCGAAGCTCTTCGACGCCGGCTTCCGACGCATCGGCAACGGGCTCAAAAATATCGTCAGCCACGCTTTACTGCTTTCTACTCGTTTGTCCGAACGGCCAAGACTGCCCGAAGACCGGCTACCCGAAGACCCAGAAGGTCAGGCGGCCGAATCCAAGGTCGAGGAGGCCGACGACGATCATGATGATGGCCACAAAAGCGAGAACCGTCGAGAACATCTGCCCGAGCTCTTCGCGGGTGGGCCGCTGAACCTTCTTCAGCTCGGCGAAGATCTGGCGAATGAACAGGGCGATCCGCGCGAAGACGTTGCGCCTCTTCTTCTCATCGGAGGCCTTGCCCTTGGCTCCTTTGGCCTTCGATGCGCTTGCTGCAGTCACGTGGCGTCCTTCACTCGTCGTGTAATGGAATAAAGGCGGCCCATGGACCCATGAGCCGCCTTGCAGGGTAGGAGGGATTCGAACCCCCAACCGCCGGTTTTGGAGACCGATGCGCTACCATTGCGCCACTACCCTTCGGCTGTTCGCTCCTGACATTATGCCTTATATTCATGGCGTCGTGCCACCAAACTGGAGACAACTCACAAAATTGTACACGTTTGCCCGCTCCGCGTCATCTGTCGCCTGAATTGCAACGGACGGGCCGCGGGGCACGGCGTCAAGGCGTTCCTCACGCGGCCTGATTGGGGGCATTTCGAGCCCGGCGATGCGGGCGCGCAGCAGGCTGCCTCCCCGCGCGTCGCGTCCTCGCCGGCCCACGGCGCCGCGCCCCCGGCCTCGCAGTTCCCCGCCTCCGATCTCACAGCGCTGAAACGCGGACCGGCGCGCGCGACCGCGGCGAAACGTGCAACCATGGACGTATGAGCAATGACAGAACCCGCCGAGTATCGGCACGCCTCGCCGCCATCCAAGAGTCCGCAACTCTCGCCGTGGACGCCAAAGCCAAGGCCCTCAAGGCGGCAGGGCGCCCCGTCATCGGCTTCGGGGCCGGAGAGCCTAACTTCCCCACGCCCGAGTTCATCGTCGAAGCCGCCGTCGAAGCCGCCCGCGATCCCAAGAACCACAAATACACGCCAGCCAAGGGCCTTCCCGAGCTGCGCGAAGCCATCGCCGCGAAGACCCTCCGCGACTCCGGCAACGCCGTCGACCCGAACGACGTCATCGTGACGAACGGCGGCAAGCAGGCCGTCTTCCAGGCTTTCGCCGCCCTTGTCGACGACGGCGACGAGGTGCTCCTGCCCGCGCCGTACTGGACGACCTACCCCGAGGCGATCCGCTTGGCCGGCGGCGTTCCCGTCGAAGTCTTTGCGGGGGCCGACGCCGATTACAAGGCAAGCGTCGAACAGCTCGAAGCCGCGCGGACGGACAAGACCAAGGCCCTGCTTCTATGTTCGCCGTCCAATCCGACCGGATCCGTCTATTCCCCCGAGGAGGTCCGGGCAATCGGGCAATGGGCCCTCGAAGCCGGAATCTGGGTGATCTCCGACGAGATCTACGAGCATCTCGTCTACGACGGCACGCCCATGAGCTACATCTTGGGAGAGGTTCCCGAGCTGGCCGACCGCTCCGTCGTCCTCAACGGCGTCGCGAAGACCTACGCCATGACGGGCTGGCGGGTCGGCTGGATGTACGGCCCGTCCGACGTGATCAAGGCCGCGACGAACTTCCAGTCCCACGCCACGTCCAACGTCGCGAACGTCTCGCAGCGAGCCGCTTTGGCGGCCCTCACGGGGCCGCAGGGCGTGGTGGCCGAGATGCGCGAGGCCTTCGACCGCCGACGTCGAAAGATGGTCGAGATGCTCAAAGAGATCGACGGCTTCGCCGTGCCCGAGCCGAAGGGCGCCTTCTACGTCTACCCCAACGTCGAGGCGGTGCTCGGCCGCGACGTCAACGGAAAGTCTGCCGCGACCTCGGCCGAGCTGGCGGCGCTCATCCTCGAAGAGGTCGAAGTCGCCGTGGTTCCCGGCGAGGCCTTCGGCCCCAGCGGCTTCCTGCGATTCTCCTACGCCCTCTCCGACGAGGACCTCGTCGAGGGTCTGGGACGGGTGCAAAAGCTCCTCGGCTGACGCCTCGCGGAGGCGCCGACATCCCCCTCGCGGAGGCGCCGTCGTCATCCCGCGGGGCTTCGGCTTGCCGCCCTCGCCCGCTTTGCTGTTTCAGCGATGGCGGTAGGCCCGCTCGAGCCACGCCTCGGCCGTCGAAAGGCGGCCGAGGGCGTCGTCGATCCACTCGGCGCCGTCGACCCGCTTCGCCCCGGCGACGAGTGAAAGCACCACCCCGGCCGTGCGCGCGCACAGCGCCACAGG
Organism: uncultured Actinobaculum sp.; assembly: GCA_938020505.1. Lineage (GTDB taxonomy): Bacteria > Actinomycetota > Actinomycetes > Actinomycetales > Actinomycetaceae > Peptidiphaga. The sequence goes on from CALIHR010000051.1 coordinate 37,988, forward strand.
GTCTACGGCGTGCTCGCAGGCGTCCCTCCAGATCGGAAGGTCGTCCTGAACATACGGGTACGATTCCGGGGCGAGGTGCGGAAGAACGCTCATATGGCCGAGCAAGCAGGCCCAATCGTCGACTCGGTGGCCGGGCCCCAGCGAATCGACGTCGATGATCCCCGTGACCCTCGACGAATCGTGGGAGACGAAGATGTTCGCCTCGTAGAAGTCTCCGTGGACGGGAACCAAAGGCCCAGGGTCCGAACTGGCGAGAAGCTCGTGGATCCCGTGCGCCACGGCCTCGCAGCGGGCGCGTTCCTCAGGCAACGCTGTTCCGGCGGCGTGCGCGTAATGCGTGGAACGGTCCGCCCAAGCGGGCCGATGGCTGAGCGAGAGGGCCTCGCGCGGCAAGGCGTTCAACAGGGCCGTGAGAGAGCCGAGCAGAGGGGCCGCGTTTCTTCCCATGCCGCGCGAAATGGCGGTCGAGAGCGGGATCCCGTTGGCGGCGCCGATCACCAGGAGCCCTCGAACGTCGTGGATGAGGACCGGCGGCGCCGGAATCCCCGCGCGGGAGAGCATGATGTGGCGCTTCGCCAACGATTCGACCTGCGGGGGGCGCGCGACCTTCGCGTAACTGACGGAGTTCGCCGCCCGCACCCGGACGACGGCGCGCCGAGTGGGGCGATAGCTCATAAGCTCCACGGATACGGGCATGCCCAAAAGGGCGCTCATATGCTCGGGCGAGCAGGCCAAGAACAGCGCGGGAAGCTCGGGGTCGGCGGGGTAGCGCCAAACGGAGAACGTGGAGTCCCCCTTGGACACGTACACGAGGCCCGGGGTGTTGGGGTGGGACAGGCGCGCCGTCGAGGCGCACAGATACTCCTCCACGCGCATGTGGGCGCCGTTGGGGAGTATCCGGTCGAGCGTCACCGAATAGCCGGCCGTCACTCCCGCGCCGGGACGATGATGGATCGAATGGACTTCCCACCCCCGTATGACCGCGGGCTGCCCCATGTTCATGAGAGCGCTGCGCAGAATCTCACCGGCGCCGCTGCCGATGAGCAATGCAAGGTCCGCCTTTTCACGGTCCTTCCCGGGAATGCTCATATATAAGTTCTACCGTACAGCGCGGGCCAGAGTGCACGTTAAACACAACATGTTGATATTCGAACAGATTTCTGCTTCGAATCCAAAGTCGTCGGCATATCGGTCGCGCAAGCCTCCCCCCGCCGGCCCGCAGGCCGCCTCGGCGCCCGCGACGGCCCAGGCCGCGGTTCGCCGACTTCCGGCTTGTTTGCAACGATCTTTTAACGTCGGCCGCCCGGCGCCCCGCCGATCGCGCACCCGCCTGCGCCGGCCTTTCCGCCCGGGCGCGATCACGTGCCCAACAACGTGAGAACGGCCGAAACCCGCCGGTGGACTTCGCTGTTGGCGTGCAGGCCGAGCTTCGCAAAGATTCTCTGGATGTGCTTTTCCACAGCCCCTTCTGAGACGACGAGGCGCTTGGCGATCGCCGAGTTCGTATGGCCCTCGGACATGAGCTCCAACACCTCGCGTTCGCGCGGCGTGAGGCTTGCGACGGGGTCGTTCCTGCGTCCGCGCCCCATCATCTGCGCGACCACTTCGGGATCGAGGACCATGCCGCCGTTGCCGACCCGATCGACGGCGTCGAGGAAGGAGTCGAGGTCGCTCACGCGATCCTTGAGCAGGTATCCGATCGAGCCGGAGCCCGAGGAGAGAAGCTCGGTGGCATAGCTGAGGACTATGTACTGGCTGAGCAGGAGAATGGGGGCGTCGGGCCACTCCTCGCGGATGCGGACAGCTGCGCGCAAGCCTTCGTCGGTGTGCGAGGGCGGCATTCGGATGTCGCTGACCGTCACGTCCGGCCGCAGGGCCAGGCACCGGGACACAAGTTCGTTCCCGGTGCTGACTCCGCCGATGACTTCGTGTCCGCCTTCGTTCAGGATGAGGGTCAGCCCCTCCCTGAGCAGCACAGAATCGTCGGCTATCAGGATGCGCATGGAATCACCGCTTCGATCGTCGTTGGTCCGCCTGCCGGCGAGTCAATCTCAAGAGTACCGTCAACCGAACGCAAACGTTCCTCCAACCCCACAAGACCATGCCCCTTCGACACATCAGCCCCGCCCACACCATCGTCAACCACCGACAAACGCAACACCCCGCCCGACACATCAATCGTCACCACAACAGAGGACGCACCCGCATGCTTATTCACATTCACCAAACTCTCCGCCACCACATAATAAGCCGCCGACGCCACATGATCCGGAACAGCCGGAATACCCGCATGAACCGACACAGGAACCACCGACCGAGCAGCCGCCTCCTGAACAGCGGCCACCAACCCCCGATCCACCAACACCGGAGGCGCAATCCCCCGCGACAGCTGACGCAACTCCGCCAACGTGTCCCGCGTCTGCGCCATCGCCTCATCCAAAATCTCCTGCGCCCTGACCGGATCACTGCCCGCCTGACGCCTCGCCCGAGCCAAATCCATATTCAACCGCACCAACCTCTGCTGCGGCCCGTCATGCAAATCCCGCTCCAACCTCCGCAACGCCGCACTCTCCGCCCGACGCCCCGCCTCACGCGACCGCGTCAACCGCTCAATATCCGCCCGATCCCGAGCACGCCGCAACAACAACACATCAGCGAAAAGAAGCTGGAGCGTTGCAAGGCCCTTCATGACCGACGGAGCAGAGACCAGCATGACAAGGCCGACGACAAAGGAAAGGAGGACGTCGAAAAGGAATGGGTGCGGGATGTCGAGAAGCTCTCCCAGTCCGTTGTTCCAGCTCTCGTTAATGTTCTCTACGATCGTAAGCGATATGGGCGCGGTCAAACCAGCCAGAATTGCGGCCACCCATGTGAGCGCCACGCACCAATTGAGGATCGTGATCGGGAACGAGCCGACAACCCACAGCACGTCGAGCCACGACTGCGGATCGCGCAACGGATACAGAAGCCTGCGGAACCAGTCCATGTCTCCCGGCGTCGGATAGAGGAAGCCGTCGTACGCGTTCTCCCTTTTGAAAAGGCGCAGGATGGGAGGAGAGGTTTTCTCCCCCGCAAACGCGCGGTTTATCCCGCGCTGGAGGACGGCGCCGGCTCTGGCCACCATGATTCCCGAGTAAAGGATGGGAAGGCCCACGAAGATGACGGTCAGCGACGCCCCCACGGCGCACAGGACGACGACGAGAATGAAAAGGATGAGATGGGGAGGAAAGGCCAGAAGCATGTAACTCGCGTAGGCCGTCGTCCACCTGAAACGCATGGAAAGACTCTGACGCCGGCCATTGCCGCGGCCTTTTTCATTGCCTCGTTCCACAGCTTCAGCTGCTCTTTCCAAGTGTGAACGGATGTCGTTTGTAGTCATGACTCTACTTTCCCCTGCCTGACGCCGTGCAAACTATCCTGCGGCCCGGCCAATCGTCGTAGGGCCAGCTGGACACTTCTCCTGCAGCTTTCCAACGGATCTGCCGTGTGCATGGGGTCGCCCATTTTCAGCCGCCCTCTTCGCCGGCGCGCAACAGAGGGTCATGCGCACGGGATCGCCGCTTCGATCGTCGTTGGTCCGCCTGCCGGCGAGTCAATCTCAAGAGTACCGTCAACCGAACGCAAACGTTCCTCCAACCCCACAAGACCATGCCCCTTCGACACATCAGCCCCGCCCACACCATCGTCAACCACCGACAAACGCAACACCCCGCCCGACACATCAATCGTCACCACAACAGAGGACGCACCCGCATGCTTATTCACATTCACCAAACTCTCCGCCACCACATAATAAGCCGCCGACGCCACATGATCCGGAACAGCCGGAATACCCGCATGAACCGACACAGGAACCACCGACCGAGCAGCCGCCTCCTGAACAGCGGCCACCAACCCCCGATCCACCAACACCGGAGGCGCAATCCCCCGCGACAGCTGACGCAACTCCGCCAACGTGTCCCGCGTCTGCGCCATCGCCTCATCCAAAATCTCCTGCGCCCTGACCGGATCACTGCCCGCCTGACGCCTCGCCCGAGCCAAATCCATATTCAACCGCACCAACCTCTGCTGCGGCCCGTCATGCAAATCCCGCTCCAACCTCCGCAACGCCGCACTCTCCGCCCGACGCCCCGCCTCACGCGACCGCGTCAACCGCTCAATATCCGCCCGATCCCGAGCACGCCGCAACAACAACACATCAGCAATGTAAAACTGAATCTTTCCACCGGCTTTGATCAGGTGCGGCCCGTAAATCATCAAAAGCAAACCGATGCAAAAACCCAAGGTTGCGTCGACGACGGGCGGGTAGGAAACATTCGCCGATCCCGTGAAGCCGGTGTACTCGAGCCCTATCGCCTCAAAGACCAACAGGGTGATCGGCTGGGACAGGCCGATGGACGTCGCAAGGACCCAGGCAAACGCCGCGACCGCATTGCCGACGGCGATGGGAAACGAAACGAACACCCACAGCACGTCAAGCCACGACTGCGGATCGCGCAACGGATAGAAGAAACTGATTATCTTCTTGCGACGCTCCGGCAGCGCGTAGACGAACTCTGGGCGCTCCGCGCCGACGGCCTTCTCATTGATGCGGCGTTGGGCGACGGCCCCGAGCCTGGCGACCATGACTCCCAGAAGCAGGATTGCCACGCCGCCGATCAAGGCCATCCCCGCCCCCAGAAACATCAGCACTGCGACGGCGATGAGCAAGCCCAGGTGGACGGGGACGGCCGCCACCATATACGCAGAGTAGGCTATCGCTCGCCCCAAACGCTTTCTGAACGTTTCACATTGTTCGACGTCGCTCGAATTTTCTGCGAAGTTCCGACGTTCGTCAGCGTCAATCATGTTTCTCGCGGCTGCATTGCGCGCGGGACCGCCGCTGGCGTTCAATGCCGGGGCCGTTTCGACAGTGCTCATGCGTTCAACTTTCCCACACTCTGCGCGATTCTCGTATCTTGCACCCTGGTCAATCGGGGTGAGGACAACCCGACAATGCGGGACCGCCGCATCAGGCGACGACCGGGACGGCGACCCGAGGTCGACCGGGACGTCGACAAGGACGCAGTCGGAACCGGAAGACCGAAGCGACGACCCCGCGGACGACCGGGGTGTCGATCCGGCGCCGGAGTATTCAACGTATGGGAAAATGTAGGCGTGCGCGATCTCAACCGCCTCCCCAAGGCACATCTTCACCTGCACTTCACGGGGTCGATGCGCGTGCACACCCTCGAGCGAATGGCCGCGGCCCAAGGCATACGCCTGCCCGAGGGGCTGACGGACAACGTTGCAATCGAGGTGCCTGCGGACCAGCGCGGGTGGTTCCGCTTCCAGCGCGCCTATGACGCGGCGCGGAAGACGGTCCGCAGCGAGGAGGCCATGCGCACCATCGTCCGAGAGGCCGCCGAGGACGACGCCGCAGAAGGCTCGCGCCGCCTCGAGATCCAGATCGATCCGACGTCGTACGCGCCCTTCGTCGGCGGAATCACCCCGGCGCTCGAGATCGTCCTGGACGAGGCCGCGGCCGCCAGCCGCGCGACCGGCGTGGACGTGGCCGTAATCGTCGCCGCCTCGCGCATCCGCCATCCTTTGGAAGCCCGCACCCTGGCCCGCCTGGCGGCCAAGTACGCCGGGGAAGGGGCGGGGGACGTCGTCGGCTTCGGCCTGTCCAACGACGAAAGGAGAGGCGTCACGTCCGAATGGGAGTCGGCGTTCCGCATCGCGCGAAAGGCGGGGCTGAGGGCGGTGCCCCACGGCGGAGAGCTGCTTGGCCCCGAACACCTGCGCGAAGTCCTCGACTTCCTCAAACCCACGCGGCTGGGGCACGGCGTGCGCGCGGCGGAGAGCCCCGACGTCCTCAGGCAGGTCATCGACGAGGGCGTCGCCTTCGAGGTGTGCCCGGCGTCGAACGTCTCCCTGGGCGTCTATTCGGAGGCTTCGGGAGTGCCCGTTCGCACGCTCATGGACGCCGGCGCGACGATCGCTTTGGGCGCCGACGACCCGCTTCTTTTCCTCTCGCGCCTGACCGCCCAGTATGAGACGCTTCGCGAGCAGGGCTTCGACGACGCCGAACTCGCCGCCCTCGCCTCCTCGTCGGTGGAGGCGAGCTTCGCCGACGAGGCGTCCAAGCGCGCGTGGAAAGCAGAGATCCAGGATTGGCTGGCCGCAGACCCTTCGAATGAAACAGAGCCTTTGAACGACGCGGACCCTTCGAGTGAAGACGACGCGGAGGCGGACGGCGCCCGAAGCGAAACGGCGCACACTCCCGAGGAAGAGGCGAAGCGCCGAAAGGCCGCGAGGCCGAATCAGGTCAATCCAAGCCGCCGATAATCGTCGGCTCGGCCTCCAGGGCCACGCCGTAGGCTTCACGCACGCCGTCGCGAATGGTTCGCGCCAGCTCCCGCATCTGGGCGCCCGTCGCTCCCCCGCGGTTCGTCAAGGCGAGCGCGTGCTTGGTCGAGAGCGCCGCGGGCCCCGGCATTCCGTAGCCGGCCGGGAATCCCGCGTGGTCGATGAGCCATGCCGCAGAGGTTTTCACCTGCCCCTCGACTCGCGGGGCGGCCGCGCTGAGGACGGTGCGGCCGCCGTCGCGCAGCCCGTGCCTCGGGGCGTCGTCCGGCAGCCGGGCGGCCTGGGCCTCGCTCAAGACGGGGTTGGTGAAGAACGAGCCGGCCGAGTAGGTGTCTCGATCGGCGTCGTCCAGAACCATGCCCTTGGACCGGCGAAGCTCAAGAACCGCGTCGCGCACAGCGACCGAAGGCACGCGATCGCCCGGCTGCACGCCGAGCAGCCGGGCGAGCTGAGAGTATTGAACGGGTGCGGAAAGCGAGGCGATCCTCAGCTGGAAATCGACGTCGAGCACGATGTGCCGCGGGCTGGGACCCCACCCTTCCTTCAGGCTCTTCTTGACGGCGGACGTCCGGTAGCCGAATTCCAACTGGGAGAAAGAAAGGTAGCCGACCCTGCCAGTCGCGCGGTCGTAAACGCGGACTCCGGCGATCGATCCGCCCGCTTCCTGCCCGTAGGCGCCGATGTTCTGGACCGGGGCCGCTCCCACCGTTCCGGGGATTCCGGAGAGCGCCTCGACTCCCATCCACTCGTTGGCGATCGTGTGGACCACGAAATCGTCCCACGGGGTTCCGGCGCTCACCCGAAGGTTGGCCCCCTCGCACCCCCCTTCTTGCCTGAGGGCGACGCTTTGGCGCGCGTCGCGCACGACGACGCCGGGAAAGCGGCCGTCGGCGGCCAAGACGTTCGAGCCGCCGCCGAGAACCATGACGGGGACGCCTTCGGCGTCGGCCTCGCGGACCGTCTCGACGATCTCCCTCTCGCTCGACGCCTCGACTAGGCGGTCGAAGGAGCCTCCCACGGCGAAGGTTGTCAGCTCGGCAAAAGAACTGGCGCCGATTCTAGCCCGGGCGGCGGGCACGGGCGCCGAAGGGACGGGAGGGACTGCTGAATGCTCTGGAACGCTGCAACTCACGGGCTGAGCATACCAAGAGACGGCGCCCGACGAGGCGGCAGGCGCAGCCAAGCGGCATCGCGACGCCGAAAGGGTCAACTTGCCTTGAACACCTTGTCAATCTCATAGATCCAAAATTTGAAGAGGGTCGCGCGCCCGTCCAGTTTCCCGAAATCAAAGTAGATCTTGCCTCGGGTGAAGGCTGGGTCCATTCGAAAGTAAATCCACCCTTCGACGCTTCTTCCCGGCTCGAGTTTCCTTTCCATTGTCAACGCGCCGGGCTTGACATTCGGATGAAGGCTGACCGCTTCGCCTTCACACTTCAGTTTCTGGTCCACGAACAGGAACTTGACGTCTTTGAGATCGAGGTTTGTCATCAACCTGTTCGTCAGGCGAAGTTTGAAGCCCACAAACTTCGCGGGTTTGGAAGGGTTCTCTGAGTATCCCGGTCTGTGCGAGGCTTTGAGGCGCCCGAGGGCGTTCGGATCGAAGTCCAGCACCTGCACCGCAAGCGGGCCGCCCACGTAGGCCTCTCCCTCTTTATACGTCCGCGGCGCCCTGCTAACGTCCTCGCAGTAGCCCCCGTCGACCGGATTGGTGCGAGCCGTGGATTCGGGAGCGGAGTTCTCCTCTTCTTCCTCCGAATCCGAAGAAGGGGGCGACGCCGAAAGCGTGGGGATCGGGATCCGCGGAGGAAGGGGGGCGGGGCCGCTCTCTTGAAACGCGCCCGCAGCCCACAGATGCGCCGTCACGAGGACGAAGACCGCGCAAGCGGTGGCAATCCAGAAGGTCGCCGATCGCTTCCCTTGCGCATGCTCTTCCGAGCGTTCTCCTTGCCCTTCCGAGCGCTCCTCTGAATCGGAGCCCTCGTTTTCGCCCTCTGCGGATGACTCTGCGGCGGGTTCCGCTGCAGTTTCGCCGGTCGATTCGACGTTCCCGCCCGGGACGGGGCTCTTCTCACGAGGCGCCGGGTTGTCTTGAGACTCCGGCGGCTTCGGGGCCCCTTCCTCCGGCGCCGCGTCTTCCCGGGGCTCCGGCTTGCCGTGATGCTCCGGATTCTCCTCGTGAGACGCCGGGTTCTCCCGAGACATCGCTCTCCCTTCTCCACAAAGCCCGCATTAACCTACGGGTTCGTCAATCCTGTAGTAGTTCGGCTCTCCATCGCGGCTGCCGCTGTAGGCCATATTGCTGAAGTAGATTTTGGCTTTTCCGAAGGGCTCCTCGACCCAAAAGTAGATCCAGCCCTCCATCGGCTGCCCTGCAAAGAGTTCCTCGCCCGGAAAAAGCAACCCGGGGTTTCGTTCGTCCTTGTAGTGGAGATAATACGCAAGCTTGTTGCTGTCCTTCTCGATGTTGAGGCCTATCCGCCGATTCCTCTGGCCAACCAATAGGACCTTGGGGTCGTCGAGAGTCATATACTGTTTGTTTCTCAACGAAAACTGAAGTTTGACCCCGACGTATCTTCCTCGATGCGACGCCACCAGGGAGGGAACGTCCGTTTCCACCGCTTTGACCTGTTCCTCGGCGTTCGGGTTGAACTCCAACACCCGCACCGCGACGTCCCCGCCTACGTGCGCATCGCCGTCTTTGACCGCAGGCGCAACGTTGAAGCCGACGCTTTCGAGGGGGTCCTTCAAGGGATTCGCGGGCGAGGGCATGACGGAAGGGCGCACGGTGGCAGGGGCCGGGGGAGGCGTCGAAGAGCCGGCCTCCGGTTCGGAGTCAAAAACGCCCGTCATCCACAAAGTTCCGGCAATCGAACCTAAGGCTGCAAGCGCCGTCAGGGCGGCGACCGCGGGCCGTCTTGCCATTCGTCGCGGGCGCGAGCTCTCTGAGGCGTCTGGCGAATCGCTTTCCTCCGAGCGCCCCGACTGTTCGGACGCCGATCTCGCCTCGCCCTCAGACGCCGATGCCGCCTTCTCTTCGGAAGCCGAGCTGGTGGCCTCTTCTTCGGACGCTGACTTCGTCTCTTCTTCCGGCATCTGTCTCGCCTCAACTTTCCGCTGACTTTTCAACATTGCGACGTTGTGAGCCTACCCCGCTGTTTTCGAAGAGTAAAGGCATTGGCGTCCGACCGAATGACTTACACATCCGAAAGCACATCCGGGCGAAGCCAGCGCGAAGCCGCCCCGTGCGCATAGCAAAAGCCCGCGGCCAAAGCCGCGGGCTTCAATCTGCGAGGGCAGAGCGATCAGCGAGTCTCGCGATGAGACGTCGACTTGTTGCACCTCGGACAGTACTTCTTCAGCTGAAGACGATCCGGCGTATTGCGACGGTTCTTCTTCGTGATGTAGTTGCGCTCCTTGCAGTCCTCGCAGGCGAGGGTGATCTTGGGGCGAACATCCTGAGACTTGCTAGCCACTTTCTAACTCCTCTTGTTTTGTCAACAAAGCGAGGGCCGCTTCGCGACCGTAGCGGGGGCGGGGCTTGAACCCGCGACCTCACGATTATGAGTCGTGCGCTCTGACCAGCTGAGCTACCCCGCCGCATCTCACCTCGCGGTGATTGAGCCCCGAAAGGGAATCGAACCCTTGACCTTCTCCTTACCATGGAGACGCTCTGCCGACTGAGCTATCGGGGCAGCGCGGATAAGCTTACCAACAAACAATCCGGGCAGTGGCCCGGAGTTCGGTGAAGCCAATCACGCTTATGCGGTTGGCCGCGTGGCGGGTGAGGGATTCGAACCCCCGAAGCTCGCGCGTCTGATTTACAGTCAGATCCCTTTGGCCGCTCAGGAAACCCGCCTTACAATGCTCGGTTTCCCGGACATCGCCAGATGAGATTACCAGGGCGATCCCAGTACATGTCAAATTTTCCGTAGAATGGGAGACGCGAGTCACGAGGCGCGGACGCCCATTCTCAGAGACGGGAACCGCCGCGCCAAATCAACGAAACATCCCGCCGCCGCGGGCGAAAGGAGCATCCATGGCAGATTCGTCCTTCGACGTCGTCTCCGAGTACGACCGCCAGGAAGTCGACAACGCGGTCAACCAAACCGCCAAGGAGATCTCGCAACGCTACGACTTCAAGGGAGTGGGCGCATCGATCGCGCTCTCCGGCGAGACGATCACGATGGCCGCCAACGCCCCCGAGCGGGTTTTGGCCGTCTACGACGTCCTCCAAACCAAGTTTGTGCGCCGCGGGGTCTCGCTCAAGTCGCTCGACGTCGGCGACGGCGAACCGAAGCAATCGGGCAAGGAGTACAGGCTCGTCGGGACTCTCAAGCGGGGCCTGAGCCAAGAGAACGCGAAGAAGCTCTCGAAGCTCGTGCGCGACGAGGGGCCCAAGGGGGTCAAAGTGCAGATCCAGGGCGAGGAGCTGCGCGTCTCATCGAAGTCTCGCGACGCCCTTCAAAAGACGATCGCGCTGCTCAAGGGCGCAGACGTGGACTGCGCCCTCCAATTCCAAAACTATCGCTGACGGGCTCCGGGGCTGTCGCCGAGGAGCTCCGGGCCCGGCGAGGGCGAGCAGCCGGCCTGGCGCCGACAAGACCCAGAACCGGAACGGACGCAGCACGCGCTCAAGCGCCTCGGACACAAGTCGGCGCCGACAAGACCCAGAACCGGAACGGACGCAGCGGAAAGAGGCGGAGACATTTGCGAGGGCGGTGCGACGGGACCCGCGCGACCCAACCGGAATCGCGCGTCACAGCGGGCCCCGTGCGGTCGTCAGTACAGCTTTCCGCCGTGCTCCTCGCCTCGCGATACGGCTGTCATGGTCTCGCGTTCGACGACCTTGATCCGCTTGCGCCCCTCGGCCTGGCCTAGCTCCTTCTCGAAGGCTTCGAGAAGCTCCCAGCCGTGCCAGGTCGTGTACCGCACGCCGCGCTCATTCAGCAAGGCGACCACGCCTTCCCCGCCGTCAGGGGCTCCCGTCGCGGAAAGCCTGCCGGCGTTCGCGTCCTCGACGAGGTTGGCGATCGTCTCCTGGGCGTCCGACTTGGTCGATCCGATGAGGCCGACGGGGCCGCGCTTGACCCAGCCCGTCGCGTAGAGCCCGTCGACGGGCTTCCCGCCTTCGACCACGCGTCCACCGACGTTGGGGATCACGCGCTTTTTATCGTCGAACGGCGCCCCTTCGATCGGGCTGGAGGCGTAGCCGACCGCGCGATAGACGGCCTGCACCGGGTAATCGATGTACTCGCCGGTCCCCTCGACCGATCCGTCGCCGCGCAGCCGGGTGCGCTCCATGCGGATCGCCTCGACCTTGCCGTCGCCAAGAATCGCGACGGGCTGCTGGAGCATGTGGATGTGTATGCGGCGCGAGGCGGTGAGGTCCTCGGGCTCCTGGAAGACCCAATTGGTGAGCTGGTCGACGACCTGCTTCGTCATCTTCTTGCTCTCGACGGCCTCCTGCGAAGCGTCGTCGTACTCGAAGTCCTCGGGGTAGACGACGATGTCGACGTCGGGGACGTGGCCGAGCTCGCGCAGCTCCATCGGGGTGAACTTGACCTGCGCGGGGCCGCGGCGGCCGAAGACGTGCACGTCGCGCACCGGGTTGTCCTTGAGCGCGGCGACGACGTTGCCCGGGATCTCGGTGGGCATGAGGTCCTCGACGTGCTTGGCGAGAATCCGCGAGACGTCAAGGGCGACGTTTCCGACGCCGAGGACGGCGACGTCGGCGGCCTCAAGCGGCCAGTCGCGGGGGAAATCGGGATGGCCGTCATACCAGGCGACGAAGTCGGCGGCGCCGTAGCAGCCGGGAAGATCGACGCCGGGAATGTCGAGCGGGGCGTCGGCAAGCGCCCCCGTGGCAATGACAATCGCGTCGTAATGCTCGTGCATCTCGGCCAAAGTCACATCCGAGCCGACGTCGACGTTGCCGAGCAGCCGGATGTCCCCGCGCTGAAGAATGTTGTACAGGGCGTCGATGATCGCCTTGATGCGGGGATGGTCGGGGGCGACTCCGTATCGAACCAGCCCGTAGGGCGCAGGCAGCCGTTCGAACAGGTCGATGGAAACGTCAAGATCGGACTTTGACAGGATGTCCGAGGCGTATATGCCTGCGGGGCCGGCGCCGATCACAGCGACGTTGTAGTGACGTTTGTCCACGTATGTCCTTCCTCGAGAGAACCGAGGGAAAGCTTATCCCGGCGGGAGCCTCGACGTTGCACTGCGTGGCGCGGCCCACGAAACCGCGGCGGAGGCGGCGCCGTGCTTTTCGGCGTCGCCCCCGCGTCGGTCAGACGGTTCGCGTGTCCAAGCGAATCACGCCGTACGTCCACCCGTGGCGGTGGTAGACGGCGCACGGCTGCTTCGTCTCCTCGTCAATGAAGAGATAGAAGGGATGGCCCACGAGCTCCATCTCGTACAGGGCCTGGTCGACCGACATGGGCTGCGCCTCATACAGCTTTTGGCGGACGACGACGGGCGAATCGCCCAGCTGGTTCTCGACCTCCTCGCCGGGGACGGTCGGGACCTTGGCCGCCTCCGGGGCCGCCTGCTCCTTGGCCTTGGGAATGTTGACGTCCTTCGGCGTCAGCGTCAGCGGCGCACTCACGTGGGCGTCAGAACGTCGGTGTTCCTTGCGGCGATCACGCGCGCGCCTCAGCCGCTCGAGAAGCTTTCCCGACGCCAAGTCGAGGGCCCCGTACCGATCGGATGCGGCGGCCTCGGCCCGTATGACGGGCCCCTTGTCGACGACGGTTATCTCTATTCGCTCGGAGATTTCCGCCTGAGAGGGATTGGGCTCGTGGGTTATCTCGACGTCGACCCGTTGCGCCCTCGGCGCGAACTGTTCGATCTTCGAGAGCTTCTCGTTGACGTGGGTGCGGAAACGGTCGGAAACTTCGGCGTTTCGACCTTTGACGATAATCTCCACAATGCTCTCCTTGGGGGTGTGATTTTAATGGAACTGGCGCTGCATCTCACGCAATCTCAGAGAAGATCACCCCCTTTTCCGAAGACAGCCGCCCCGTCGGGACGTTTGCGTCGATGCACTCATTGTAATCGAACGCATGCCTCTGGGCGAGGTTTAAATCACATTCGCCCTTCGGCTTCTCGGGTCGGCCGCCGCGGCGAGCACGACGGCGCCGACCACCCTCGCACCGGCCTTTTCCAGCGCACGCGCGCATCCGGCCAGTGTTGCGCCCGAGGTCAGGACGTCGTCGGCCACCACGCAATTTAGCTCAGTGCGAAACTCGCGGCGCGCCCGAATGAATGACGTTTTCCGGCGTCGCCCCCGAAGCCCCGAGCCCCGCGCACGCCCCGTTCTCAGCGTGTCGACGACGTCGGCCCTCGCGCCTGCCTCGGTCAGACCCTTCGCCACGGCCCGAGCGACGTGCCCGGCGACGAACCTCCCGTCGTGGCGCCTGCGAAAACGCGAGGGGGCCGGAACCACGAGAATCCGCCCGCCGGCCCGCAGCGCGCCCGCCGGTTCTCGCGGCACACCAGTCAGCTTCTGCGGCGCACCGGCCAGCGCCCGCAGCGCGCCCGCCAGCTCCTGGGCGCGGGCCTCGACGACGCGGGAGACGGCGTCGGTGAGCTCGCGGTCGACGACGTTCTTCCATGCAATGATCGCGCGCCGCCGCCTCCCTTGGTACTCGCCGAGGGAGAAGACGGGAAAGGCCGGTTCAAAGTCGCCGGGCATGGCCAGCCCCTCGCGGCTCAACCTCGGGTGGAGCAGGTATGGGGCGCGCCAGGACGCGTCCGCCCACGCCCCCGCCAGATCCAATGCGCAGGCGGCGCACAGCGACGTGTCCCACGCCCCGCAGCCGGCGCAGGACCGAGGGAAGACAAGGTCCATGAGTTCGTCGAGCACAACTCGATCTTCGCCCCTGCAGGGCGAGCTCGGGCGGCGTGTCCACATGTCCACAGGCGGCGGGCCGCGGGGTCTCTTCGGGCGCCCGGCCGCGGAAAGCCCGCTCAGCCGGGAAGCGCCACGGCCGTGACGGAGCTGGCTATCGCCCGCCAGGATCCGCCCTCTCGCGAATAGGCGACGTTTTTGTCGGTCAAGACGATGATCGACGCCTCGTCGCGGCCGGCGGTGATGGCGACGGCGCCGGTGTAGGGCGCCATGAGCCGTTCGGAGGGGCCCCCGATCTTCACCGAGTACAGGGCTCGGTCGGACCCGGCCGAGGCCCGCCCGAGCACGGCTATCTTTGTGGGGCCGATCCAGGCGACGTCGGTGACGTCGACCATGCTCTGGCCTATGGTCATGGGGTCGCCGAGCTGAATGGGCTCGTCCTCGGCATCGGCGTTGCGGTGGATCGCCGCGACTTGGATCGTGGGAGTTCCCGCCAGCTCGCTGACCACGACGATCCGCGAGCCGTCTCGCGAGACGGCGACGTCGCGAACCTTCGCCCCCCTGAGCCAGGGGACGCCGACGGCCTTCTCCCGACCGACCGACGGGTTGGCCACGATGAGGGACCCTCCGTTCTCGCGCTCGCCCGACCAGATCCAACCGGAAGAGTCATACGAGGGAGACAGAAGATTGCGCCCCTCCTTGACGTTCCACCACGTCTCCTTCTCGGCGTCGAAGGCTACCAGCTGCGTCGCGTTGTTCGCCGTCGCCGCGAAAGCCGACTGCCCCGCCTGATAGCTGGCCGCGATCGAGTCGAGGTGGCGATTGCCCCCTCCCCGTCCCTTGTTCTGGATCTCCCCCGCTTTGAGCACCGTCGCCGGCGCCCCGTTCGAGACGACGGAGACCGGGTAAGATCCGAAAGGGTAGGAGGGAAGGGATTTGACGGCGTCGACGCCGGGAGGCGATCCCTCCACGGTGAGCTTGACCGATCTCACGTCGTTAGAGGTCCCTAGGGTGTGCCTGATCTGGGCGATCATCAAAGCCTGCTGGGAGGAGGACGCGGACAGCGCCTGGCTCGACAAATCGACGGACGCCTCGCCGTTGGCGACGTCGACTGTCTTCGTCAGCTGCGTCCCCGCGGGTATGGCCGTGTGGACGCCGTCGGCCAGCCACTGCGACGGCCCGGAAATGAGGCCGTTGAGGGCGTTGGTGGCGAAGGACTTCTTCGGGTAGTAGCGCAGATCCGCCACCAGGGAGCTCGAGTCCGAGGAAAGGAAGTAGAGCGGAATCTCGGCGAACTTCTGCGAGAAGATGTTCTCTGACAGGAAGATGCCGTCGTCGAGCGAGACTATTCGCCACTGGCCGCTCGCGTTCTTGGCCAGGGAGAATTCCGACGTCGACACGGCGTCGTTGGCCGCCTCGGTGAAGATCCCCTGCGAAGAGACCGATCCGTGGGCGCCGACCGTCGCGCGGACGGCCCCGCTGTCGAGCGTGTTGAGTGCGATGTTCTGAGAATTGGGGTAGACCCTGACCTGCGCGAGCGGTTTCCAATTCGACGCGGCGTCCGCGTGGAGGTACTCTCGCGCCACGGAAAAGTCGTCGTCCAACCCCGCCTGGCTGGCCAAAAGGAAGCCGTTGACAATCTGTTCGGGCGTGGCCCCCTCCGCCGGAGGCTGCGCCGAAAGGCCGATGGGAGGCTCGCTGTTGGTCGACGGCGAGACCTTGTCGACTGGGCCCGATCGGGGAATCTCGGCGCATCCGGCAAGCGCCAGCAACATCGCGGCCACCAGTGCCGCCAGGCGCATTCTATTCATGGTTCTCCCCTTCCGCCGCCTCCCCGACGCGGCCGTCGACGTTCTTCTTTTCTTCCGCCTTGTCTCCGGCGCCGGCGGCTTCCGGCGTCGGCCCCGCGACGACGACGGCGCCGCCCCAGACTTCCTCGGCCGCCGCAACCCGCAGCGTGAGGGGGTTCGTGTACTGCTCGCCGACCTCGCGCGGGACGCTGAGGAGGAAGGTCGAGCCCACGCCGATCTCGCCCGCGCACACGAGGCGGCCGCCGTGAAGCATGGCGTCCTCGCGCGCGATGGTCAGACCGAGGCCCGTGCCGCCGGACTTGCGCACCCTGGCGGTGTCGGCTCGCCAGAATCGATCGAAGACGTGGGCGGCCTGCTCCTCGGACAAGCCTATCCCCCTGTCGGAGACCTCGACGGCGACGGCGCTCTCGCCGCCGACCACCAAGACCCGCACGGGCTTGCCCTCGGCGTGCTCGAGGGCGTTGACGACGAGGTTGCGGACGATTCGCTCGATCCGCCGCGGCTCGACCTTGGCCTGCGTGTCTCCGCGCGACTCGACGATGACCTCCACCCCGTTGGATTCGGCGAGCGGCTTCTGGGCCTTGACGACGGCGTCGGCGATCTCCCGCAGATCCGCCTTGGCGCTCGCCAGCGTCATCGCTCCGGCGTCGTAGCGGGAAATCTCGAGAAGGTCGGAGAGCATGACGTCGAGGTTGATGAGCTGGTCGTGCTGCAATTCGGCGCTGCGTCGCAAAACTGAAGGGAGGTCGGTGCGCCTGTCGTAGATGAGCTGGCCCGCCATTCGGATCGTGGTGACCGGAGAGCGGAGCTCGTGCGAAACCGCCGAGACAAACTCCTGCTGCACCTTGGACATCCGCTCGAGCTGGGTGAACTGGTCCGAAAGCGAGGAGGCCATCTGATTGAAGGAGCGGGCGAGCTGCGCGAGCTCGTCGCGGCCCTTGACCTCCATGCGGGCGTC
This sequence comes from uncultured Actinobaculum sp., assembly GCA_938020505.1. Taxonomy (GTDB): domain Bacteria; phylum Actinomycetota; class Actinomycetes; order Actinomycetales; family Actinomycetaceae; genus Peptidiphaga. The sequence goes on from CALIHR010000051.1 coordinate 54,963, forward strand.
GAAGCCGCCCTGCGCCAGAATGCTCGCATTGCGCGAGGCCTCGTGGACCGGCCGCAGAACGAGGCGCACGATGAGGGCGGCGCTGACGGCCACGAAAAGGAGGAAGACGCTGGCGCCGACGGTCAGGATGCTCGTGACGATGCCCGTCGTGTACTCCTCGGACTCCAAAGAGTAGGCGACGTAGAACTGGTAGTATCCCGCGCCCGGGAGGTTGAGCCGCGAGCCGACGATGATTCCCGGAACCTTGCTTCCCGCGGACGTCTGCACTTCGATCGACTGCCAGTGCACGGCGTCGTCTTCGGCCACCGCCTTCTTCATCTCGGCGGTGATGCGCGTGCGGATGCGCGAGGAGGACTCCGTGGCGGGCTCGGCGATCTCGAACGACGTCGCCTCGGGCTGCTTGGGCGAGCGCAGCAAGGCCGCTCCGACGATGGCGCCGTCGGGGTTGTTCTGGGAGGCGACGAGCTCGTTCGCGATCTGCTGGAGCTGGCCCGCCGCGGGGGCGTTGGCCGTTTCAATCTGGGCTTCGGCCCGCGAGCTGGCGGAAGAGTACTGGTCGAGATGGGTGGAGACGGCCCGATCGAAAAGCTGGCGATTGACCTGGTGGAGCACGATCGTCCCGACGAGGCCGACGAGGAGGATGCCGATGACGCAGATGCTCGCCACCACCCTGGCGGTCAGGGAGGATCGAAGCCACTCGCGCAGCGCGCGCACGCGAACGCGGAGGGCTCCCGCGAGCCCTCCCCTCGCGCTGGCGCGCAAAGCGCGGGACGTGCTCACCCTCGGATGCTCACTCTTGGACCGCCCCGGCCCGGTAGCCGACGCCGCGAACGGTCAGGACGACCTCGGGATGGTCGGGGTCGTGCTCGACCTTCGAGCGCAGGCGCTGTATGTGGACGTTGACGACCCGGGGGTCGTGGGACGACTGCCGGTATCCCCATACCTGTTCGAGGAGCTCCTCACGCGAGAACACCTGCCACGGCTTGCGCGCCAGGACGGACAAAAGCTCGAACTCCAGCGGCGTCAGGTGGAGGACCTTGCCTGCCCGCTGCACCTGATGGGCCTTGAGGTCGATCGTCAGATCGGATACGCGCAGAACCTCGTGCTCGGGCTCCTGGCGGCGAAGGCGGGCCTTGACCCTGGCCAGGAGCACGGAGTTCTCAAACGGCTTGGTGACGTAGTCGTCCGCCCCGGCCTCCAGGCCCGCGATGACGTCGACGGAATCCGTTCGGGCGCTCATCATGATGATGGGCACGTCCGACTCCTCCCTGATGAGACGGCAGACCGAGACGCCGTCCAGCCCCGGAAGCATGACGTCGAGCAAAACGAGGTCTGGCCGATCCGCCCGGAAAAGGGGAAGCGCGTTGTTGCCCGTCGCGCACACGCTCACCTCGAAGCCCTCCGATTCGAGCAGAAGCGCGAGCATCTCCGCAATGCTCGGATCGTCGTCAACAACAAGGATACGTGTGCTCATATGCCTATAGTCTCATGTTTATGGGTGATTTTCGCGGATGCCCACGCTAGTTGGAGACCGTGGGTCTCAAACGGCGGGTGTGGCCGGCGGGGGCGCGTCGATGCGGTCCGAAGCCGCCGCAGTCAGTCGATTCGACGCGCTTCGTGCTCCAAAAGAACCGGAATCCCGTCGCGCACGGGATAGGCGAGCCTCGGATCCGCCCCCTCTGCGGCGACGAGCTCCACGCCCTCGGGCCCGTCGGAAAGCTCCAGCTCGGCTCCGCTCACGGGACAGCGCAGCGCGTCGAGCACCCATTCGGGGAGCTCCGGCCGCGCCGCCGGGCCGGGCGACTCTTCACGTCCTTCTCGCGGGGTCATTCTTTGTCTCCCTCGTCGTCGGACTCCTGTTCCTCAGTCCACGGGTCGGACGCGTCGGCGCCCTCCTCCGGGCTCGGAACGAGGCTGAGCCGCGCCCTCGCCCGGGGAGGGGCGGCGATGTCCGCCGGTCGGCGAACCTCGCGGCGCGCGGGCTCGGGCGCCGGCGGCTCACGCAGGGAAGCCTCCCGAATTGCGTCGGCCAACGCCATGAGGTCGTTGGTCGAAGGCGGCGCCGGGGCGAATTCTGTTTGAAGCCTGACCATCTGCCATCCGTGCGGAACGGTGACGGATTTGACGTGCGCGGCGCACAGGTCGAACGCCCCCGGCTCGGCCGCCGGAGACAGCGGCCCGATAACCGCGGTGGCGTCTTCGTACCCGTACGTCATCGTCGCTACGGCGGGCTCATGGCAGGACTGACGGGAACACTGACGGACGTGGCTCACAGCCACCAACGGTACCATCACCGGCGCGAACGGCGCGCGGGACGCTAGGCTTGAACACATGCCGCGTTCTTACATCCCTTCTCGCGGCCACGCCCGGCGCCGCGACCGCCACGGGCGCGGGCTGCGCGGCCCCGTCATCCCTTTTTCAGTTCCGGCTTGGCGCACGCGCGCCGATGAGTTCGACGACGTCGTCGCCGCGGATTTGGCGCAATACCGACGAATACTCGGCGACGAGATGGCCCACATCGACTACGGGGTGCTCGACGTGCCCGAGAGCGATCCTGCGCCGTGGGAGCGCGGAATCCCGCTGGCCAGATACCTGCCCTTTGAGCGCGGGGCGCAGATCACGGGGCGGATTGTCTTCTACCGCATGCCCATCCTCCAAGCGGCGAAACGCACACTCGATCCGCGTGTGTTCATCCACGACGTCGTGACCGAGCAGCTGGCGAGCGCCCTGGGCCGGCCCGCCGAGGAGATCGACTACCTGAGGTGAGCCGCCTCATCCCAGGGCGATTCTTCGGCTTTCCTCCGCGAGCCCGGAGGAGGCGAGCGGAACCCAGTCGATGCCGACGCCCTCGTTGATCTCCGCGGACGTCGCGACGGCGGCCGAGACCGGCGCATCCGACTCGTAGCGGACCGCCACGGCCCCCTCCGGCAGTTCGAGCACTCCCTGAGCGGCCGGGCCTATGCTCGCGCGCACGGGCGCCATCTCGCGCCCCGACTCCGATATCGGCGTGGCGACGACGTTGGCGCGCCGAGCGCCCGCCACCGCCACTATCCGCGCCTTGGCCGCGCCGTAGACGGCCGACCCGGACGTCGCGGCGGGCCGGGCTGCGGCCCATGCGTCGTCGGTCGGAGCGCCCTCGGCTTTCCTGGAGGTCGATCGGGCGCCGACCGCCACGGGCGCCGACGCCTCGACGGAGACCGAGGTTTGGCCTGCGGGAAGCCCTTCCAGCGAGAGGTCGAGAACCGCCCCCGGGGCGACCTTCACGCCCTCCCCGCCGGGGAGGGGCTTCTTTCCGGCGTCGGAGAAGGTCGATATGTTCACGGACACGGTCGAGTTGCTCGGATTGGCGATTCTCAGGCTGGCCGCGCCGGCGGCGTCGTCGATCCTGATCCCGGGGATCGTCAGGCTGCGCCCCGCCTGGGAAGGCGTGACGAAGCTGACTCCGGCGGGCGTGTACCCGTCGAGCGCCGTCGCCTGCATGGAGACGGCCACCCCGCCCGACTGGGCGGTGATGTGGAAGGCGACGCGGTCCTGGTCGGAGAGCGAGCCGTCGAGCAGAACCCGCTTCGTCTCCCCCGCGGGCACGACGACGGTGCTGTTGGCGCCGAGCTCGGCCTTGCCGATTCCGGCGTGCGCGGCGACGGAGACCGTGACCGGCTTGGCGCCGGGATTGGCGAGGATGAGCTGATTGGAGACCCCGACCTTGGCCGACGAGCCGACGATCCACTGGTCGAGGGACGGCCTTTGGCAGGGGTTCATGGCGATGCCGCGCAGATCGCCCGCGGCCGCGCTGTGAAAGGTGCCCGCCGCAAGCTCCGCCGCGCCGGTGGCGACGGAGTCGGTTGAGACCGTGCCCGTCAGCGGCGATTCGCTGGAAGAGAAGGCCAGCTTTCCGACGGCGGGGACCTTGCGCTCGCCGTCGATGCGCGTGCGCGGGGCGTCGCGGCCCTCGGTCGAGGCGGCTGCGATCCACGAGCGCACTCTGATCGACTCGTTGACCTCGCCCACGTTGACGCCTTCGGCGACGGTCCGCTGGAGTTTGCCGCCGCAGGCGAAGCTCAAAGGCGCGGGCGGCGCGGCGACGGCGGAGGCCGAATGCCTCTGCGGGGTTTGGACGGAGCGCGCCTGTGAGACGGCCAATGCCCCTCCCGCGCACGCGACGGCGAGGGCCGAGACCCCGCCGACGATTCGATGCTTCATCACTCGCCCGCCCTCCTCTTCTTCAGCGGCAGGGCTGTGACTGCCGCCGCGACCGCCACAATCGCCTGGCACGCGGCCACGAACAAGCCGCGGCCCGTGTCGAAATCGACCTCCAGGCGCCCGCCGCCGCTGGGAAGCCTCCAAGCTTGGCGCCATCCGTCCTTGACGGGCTTAAGCTCCTTTCCGTCGAGGCTCGCCCGCCACCCCGAATCCGCCCGCTCGGCCAAGGCGATCCGCCCGCCCCCGTCCGAGGACGGGATGCGCGCGTCGGCCGAGACGCCGCCGGAGGGCAGATCCCTCCATTTTTCTCCCTTGCCCGCGGTGAGCCTCGACGTCGCGTGACCCTCTTGGCGGACCCGCCAGAAGGAGCCGGCTTCGGCCGTCGTCACGTACTCGAGCCCCTCAACGGAGTTGAGTTCTGAGACGAGGGCCCGATTGGCCGGGCTGTCGTCCCTTTTGACGAGCACCACCGAGACGGCGTGCTCGGCGACGGTCCGTGTGAAGCCCTCGGAGTCTCCCGCGAGCGAGGCGATCGCCCGCGTCAGGGAGAGGTCGGCGGCGTCGCCCTTGGACATGAGCGAGGCGACCATCGACGTCTCGTGAAGCTCGGCGCCGTTGCCTCGCCACAGGCGCGCCTGGATGCCTCCCTCGACGGTCGAGAGAGCCAGCACCCTGTTGCGCTTCGGACCCTTTTGGTCCGAGACGGCGATCGCGGGCGCCGCGCTGGACTTCACCTCGGAAAGGGCGAGCTTCGCGACGTCGTTGGGCGTCCTTTTGAGCGTGGCGAGGCCCCACGCTCCGACGAAGGCCAGCGTCGCCGCGCAGGCCGCCGCAGTCGCGGCGGACAGCCCGATCTGGACGAAGGAGAAGGAACGCTCCTTGAGGTCCGTTCGGAGCCCGTCGCCCGCGCTGACGAGGGAGACGAGAAGGCCGAGGAAGGCCAGCGAAAGGCCGATTCCGGCCCATCCGCGCACGGACAGATAGCCGTTGCCGTCGACGATCGAGCCCGTTCGGACGGCCAGGCACGCCGCGGCCCACGCCCAGCCCGTTCCGAGCAGGGCGAGGCCGGCTCGAATGGAACTCGAATTGCGCTTGCGCACGAGGGCGAGCAGCGCGAGGGCGAGAAGAATCCCCGGCGCCACGAGCGAAACAGCCTCCAGCAGGGTCCCCGGCGCCCCCACGGTCGACGTCGGGGAAAAGCTGAGGAGCCCCGCCTTGGAGGGCGCGGCCGAGACGGGCTGCCCCGGCGTCGAGGCGAAAAGCCTCCACGGCGCGTCGGAGTTGAGCGCCGCGCGCAGGGTCGGGGCGAGGGCCGCGAGGGCCGGAACGGGAAGCCACAGCCAGTGCCAGCGGCCCTTTGACCGAGTGAAGAAGCCGACGACGGCGAGGAGAACCGCCGGAGCGAGGGTTGCGGGCGCCGCTGCGGACATGTAGGCGGCGAGAATGGCGGCCGAGCCGAGGGCCGGAACGGAGCCTGTGCGCCATGCGGCAACGGCCGCCCTCAGCGCGAGCGGGGCGAGCGCGTGCCACACGACGGCGGCCGTGTGGCCCGAGGAAACGGCGGCCAGCAGCGGCGGGGCGAACGCCCATCCGAGCGCGCCAAGCGCGCGAACCTGCGGGGAGTTGGTCAGGACCCTGAATCCGAGGAAGCCGGTGAGGGCCGAAAGCGCGACGCCGCAGACGACGATCGCGCCGGCGAACGAGCCCAGGGTGGAGCCGGTGAGCCCGACGAAGGGCGCCAGAAGGATCCACAGGGCGTCGACGGGGGCCGCGAGACCGTCGCCGGAGGGAAGCCAGGCGTGGGCGGCCGAATGGGCGAGGTCCCCGAAGGTCCACGAATCGCGGAGGAGCCCGCCTCCGGTCAGCTCGGATCCGAGGATGTCGATGGTCGCCAGCAGGCCGGCGGCCGCGGCGGCCGCGGCGGCGAACACCCCCCATTTGCGGGTGGAGGCACGCCATGCGCGCCGCTCTTGGAGAACGATGGGGTCCGGGCGGTTGGCCAGGGTTTCGGCCTCGATGCGGGCCCATCGCCGCGCGCGGCGCCCGACGCGGACGTCCCGCCCGCTGGCCTCAAGCCCGGCTACGACGGACGCGGGGACCTTGCGCACGCGCCTGAGCCTGGCCCTGGCCGCGAGCGCCTTCGGCAGCATCCCGATCATCGCGCCGACGGCGGACAGCTCCTGCGCCGCCAAACCCGGCTCCTTCGTCAGAAGCCGGGCAAGCGCCCGAATCGGGCCTCCGAGAACATAGCCGAAAACGGCGAAGGGCAGCCAGAGGGCGCGGGCTGCCACGAGCGAGTTGTACAGCTGGGCGGCCCGCCGCTTTCCGTACGACTGCTTGCCCTTGGCGAAGCTCACCCTCTCGTGCTGGATCGAGGCGCCGGGGCTGATGGCGACCCTCCACCCGGCGGCCCTGAGCCGTCGCGAGAATTCGAGCCCGTCGCCGAAGGGGCCGAGGGCGGTGTCGAGCCATCCGACCTCTTCGGCCGCGGCGAGCCGCACGAGCATTCCGGCGGTTCCGATTCCCAGAACGTCGCTTCGGATGTCGTACTGGCCTTGGTCGCGCTCTCCTACGTCGATCTCGGGGACCCTGCGCCCGCTGCGCGTGGCCCGTATGCCGACCTCGACGAGTTGCTCGGGATCGTCCCAGTCAACCTGCTTGGGGCCGACCGCCCCCAGTTTCGTCGAGCGCTCCCCCACCGCCGTCAGCTCGGACAGGCAGTCGTAGGTCGGGGCCGAATCCTCGTGCAGGATCCACACCCACGGCTCGACAACCGTGACCTCCCGGAGCGCCCGCGCGACGACGGTCGCCAGATTCGGACACTGCCCGACGAAAACCGTGGCGGTCGACACCGAGCCGCACGTCGACTCGACGGCGGCCCGAACGGTCGGGTCCTCCTGGGCGGCGACGGCCACGACGAGCCGCGTGGGCCGCTGCTTTCCGGCGGCTACAGCAGTCAGCACCCGCTCCGCGCGGGTGCTGAAACTGCGCACTGCGAGAATCGCAAGAACGTCCTCGCGCACCGCCCAGGATTCAGGCGCCACGGGCCCGGCGGCGTTCGCGAGAGATTCTTCTGCGGTCGTTGTCGGACATCCCGCCCCAGATTCCGTGGCGGATGTCGTTGGAGATGGCGTATTCGAGGCACTCGGCCTGGACCGGGCACGAAGCGCACACGCTCGTCGCCGGAGCCGTCGACCCGCCTTTCTCCGGGAAGAAGATGTCGGGATCGGTCTCGGCGCACAAGGCGAAGTCTTGCCAGCGGAGCTCTTCCGCAGAGGCCTTGTCGTAACCGAGGTCGAAGATGTCCGTCATAAGGAGCTGAGCCTCTTCGACATGTGAGTCCGCGCCGGTGTGTGCATTCGGAGCAGAAAGAGATTTAAGCACGCTGTCCTCCTCAGGGCTTACTACACGTAAATTACACATGTGTGATCCACCGGCCGTCAAGGCCTTCCGATCCACCCCGAGATTGATTTACGGGCATCTGTACCCATTCTCGAGAAGTGTGCAAACATGAGTGCATGGCTTTGTCGATCTCTCTTTCCCGGGCCGCAATGGACGCTGCACGCGCCGCGGGCCCTTACTTGAACGCTTCCTTCAAACGGCGTCACACCGTGGATTTCAAGGCCGACTTTCACGACGTCGTCACCGAGGCGGACACCGAGTCTCAGCGTATCCTCCTAGCCTGTGTTTTCGCTGCGTATCCGGACTCGCTGGCCGTTTCAGAGGAGGCGGAAGGCCTTCTGGACAAAACAGGGGCAATCCGCCCATTGACGGATGAGGATATTGTGTGGTACATCGATCCGATTGACGGCACGTCAAACTTCGCCGCGGGATTCGACCACTGGTGCGTCTCGATCGCCGCTGCGCGCGGCGGCGAGCTTTTGGCGGGCGCCGTCTATCAGCCCACGCGGGATCTCATGTTCCACGCCGACGAGACCGGCGCCTACCGCAACGGCGAGAGAATATCGGTTTCGACGGCTTCCTTCGCCGAGGGCATCGTCGGAACCGAGTTCCCCTCGCCCAGAATCGACGACGTCGACGCCGCCTTCCGCGGCTTCGGCCGCCTCCTGGGCTCGGCGCGCTCGGTCAGGCGCACCGGATCGACGGCGCTCATGCTCACGGAGGCCGCCGCAGGAAGCTTCCTGGCGACCTTCAACGTCGGAACCAAGCCGTGGGACGTCGCGGCCGGGGCGATCCTCGTCGAACGCGCGGGCGGACGCTTCATCGGATGGGGCGACGGGGCGGGCGGCTCAAACGCGCAGCCCGTCTACCGCCGCAACGCTTGGACGGCCCCGAACTTCGTAGCCGCGGGCACGCCCGAGGCGGCCCGCGCCTGCCTGGCCGCGGCAGGGCATCCCGACCCCGACGCGGCGGTCGCAGCCGCGTGGGGCGAGCCGCCGGAGGACCGATGACGGACGCCCTGCGCCTGTACCGGGCCTTGGAACGGCGGGGGGCCTCGCCGGCGTTGACGTGGTACTCGGCCGAAGGCCGCGTCGAGCTGTCGGGGCGCGTGGCAGCGAACCACCTCGCGAAGATCGCAGGCTACCTGCTCGAGGACGTGTGGATCGAGCCCGGCACTGTGGCGCTCCTCGACTGCCGGGCGGGATTCAAGCAGGTCTTGTGGGGCTTGGGCGCATTGCTAGCGGGGGCTCACGTGGCGGTCGGTCAGGCGCCGAGCGGAGGCCTCGCGGCGGTCGTCACCGACGCGCCAGCGCGTTGGGCCGGCTCGACCGCCAACGGCGTCGAGGTGCTCGCCGTCGATCCGGCGCCCCTGGCCATGCAGTGGACCGGGGAGAGCCTGCCGCCCGGAGTCCGCGACGCCGCCGCCGAGGCCGTGGGCGCATCCGACGTGCTCATGGACGAGGCGGCCCACGAAACGTCGAATTGGCAGCTGTGGGGCGACCGCGATTTCGACCCGGCTTCCGACCGCGATTCCGGCTCGGGTCCGCGCGCCTCCGGCGCGGCCGGGGTTCGGGCGAGGCTCCTTGTCGCGCCGTCGCCCTCTCAGGCGTTGGAGGCCGCGGCGGGGACGCTTGCCTCGGCCCGCCTCGTCGTCGTCGAGGATCCCGAAGAAGCCGAGCGCATCCGAATCGCGGAAAAGCTCAATGAGGTGCGACACTAGAAGACATGCGTGGAATCATTCTGGCCGGCGGGTCCGGCACACGACTCAATCCCATCACCCTCGGCACGTCCAAGCAGCTGGCGCCCGTCTATGACAAGCCGATGATCTACTATCCGATGTCCACCCTCATGCTCGCGGGCATCAAGGACATCCTGGTCATCACCACGCCCGAGGACGCCCCCGGCTTCCACCGGCTCCTCGGCGACGGCTCCCGCTACGGCGTCAACCTCGAGTTCGCCGTGCAGCATGAGCCCAACGGCCTGGCGCAGGCCTTCGTCATCGGCGCCGACTTCGTCGGCGACGCCCCCGCCGGGCTGGTTCTCGGCGACAACATCTTCTACGGGCCGGGAATGGGAACGCGCCTGCGCCGCCACGTCGATCCCGACGGCGGAGCCGTCTTCGCCTACCACGTCTCAGATCCGCGGTCCTACGGCGTCGTCGAGTTCGACGAGAACTTCACCGCCGTCTCCATCGAGGAGAAGCCCGCCGAGCCGAAGTCCAATTTCGCGGTTCCGGGCCTGTACTTCTACGACAACGACGTCGTCCGCATCGCCAAGGAGCTCAAGCCTTCCGCCCGCGGCGAGTACGAAATCACCGACGTCAACCGCGTCTACCTCGAGGCGGGCAAGCTGCAGGTCGAGGTCCTTCCCCGCGGCACCGCCTGGCTCGACACCGGCACCTTCGACTCCCTCGCCGACGCCACCGGCTTCGTGCGCACCGTGGAAGCGCGTCAGGGCCTGAAGATCGGCGCGCCGGAAGAGGTCGCCTGGCGGATGGGATTCCTGACCGACGACGAACTGCGCCAGCGCGCCGAGCCGCTCGTCAAGTCGGGCTACGGAGCGTATCTGCTGGGTCTGCTCGACGGATAGGCGGGCGACGGACAGGCGGGCGGACCGGGGGCGGAGGCATCCGAGTCGCTCGACGGACAGAGGCAAGCCTCCGCGACGGGCCGTTCCTTTGGCCGGCGGGCCGGTCGGCCTCCGCCGAGCCTGCTCGCCGGGCCTCGCCCAGCGGTCAACCGGCCCTCGAAGAGTCTGCTCGCCGGAGGGGCGCCCCGCAGGACAACGAGACTGCCGAGCGGAGGCCGTCACGGCCTGTCGGCCATGGCCGTCACCGCCGACCGCCTTCCTCCTCGCGGCGCGGAAAGACCCAGTGCTTCATGATGAAGTAGTTCCACAGCGTCGTGATCGCAGTGGAGAATATTTTCCCTTGCACATAGGCGTCCCACCACGAGTCGAAACGGTCGACGAAGACCGCCGTGAAGACCATGTTCGCCGCCAAAAGGATGCCGTAGCGCACCATCGCCCCCCGCGTCGAGGCATTCGATCTGAAGGTGTAGCGCATCTGTGTGAAGAAGGCGAAAACCGTTGAGACGGCGAAAGCCGTCGCGGCCGAGAACCACGCGGGGCATCCAAACGTGGATATGAGGATGGAGAGCACCGTCAGATCCAGCGCGAAGGCCGTTCCGCCGAAGAAGAGGTATTTTCCGGCAGTGAGCAGCGTCGCCCCCATGCCCGCGCGAGGGGACTGCCCGCCCCCCATCAGGAGCTTCCCGCAGACGCGCTTCTTGGCTTGGCCTGCTCTTCCGCCGAGTAAGCGTCTTGGTGCGAGACCCCCGTCTTCTCTTGGAGCGAGCCAGTCCGCCAGACCGGGCCATCCTGACGAGCCGATCTAGCCTCGCCGCCCAAGCCGCGCGCTCGACTGATCAAGCCGCTCTCATCGCCGCCGACTGGGCCATGCCCTCCCCCGACTCCCGCAGAGGCACGCACTTCCACGGGGCCGCTCACGTCGCCGCCCCAATAGCCACGCGCATCGCCGCGGCCCTTGCGGTCACCGGCGCCGTTCACACTTTCGCCTTTCGCACCGGCGCCGTCCACACCAGCGTGGTCCGAACTGCCGGCGCCCCCGGCATCGCCATCCGAACCTTCGCCGTTCCTCCCGGCATCGCCCGAGCTTTCGGAGCCCTCAGCGTCGATGCTCGTCAATTCGCCGTCGAAGGGGCGCGTGACGAAAAGCCACCACAAGATTCCGATGCCGACGAGCATCATCGCCAAGGCGTAGTAATGGTCTGCGGAGAGCTTCGAGAAGTCCCACGGAACTTTGATGCCGAGAGAGTATCTCCACGAGGCCCTGAAGGCCCAGCCGAACATCGCCACGGAGGCGACGGCCAAGAAAACCGCGTTCGCCGGAGTCCCCCAGCGGCGCGCGATCGGAAGCACGGCCAAGGCCACGAGGGCGACGACGAAGGGCAGATTGTACCGGCCCTGCCACATCATTCCGGCGGTCCGCAAAACGGCGTACTGAAGGGCGATCGTGGAGAGAGGAACGAAGAGGATCCCGAGCGCCACGGCCAGCCTCTCGCGTCGCCTGGCCAAGGCCAGCGTGACGACGACGAAGACGACGCAGACGACGATCGACGTCGTGTGCAGCCACCCCGGGATGGGATTGTCGCTCCAGCCGAAGTACCCGAAGGCCCCGTCCCAGATCGGCTCCACAAAGCGCTTCTGGAGCTTGCCGATCATCTCGAAAAGGTCCGCGTCCTTTTCCGCCCATCCGAAAACGCTGTCGCTGGGCCGCGCCACGTGGTTCCACACGAGGGCGCCGACGCACCCGGCGGCGGCGAGCCCGAGGGAGATCCACATCGCCCGACGCCGCAAGAGGCTCTTCCAGGCTTCGAGGCGGATGAGCATGCCAAGCATCCCGACTATCCCCACGGCCCACAAAGCCGCCGTCGGCCGGCTCAAGGCGACGAGCGCCACGATGGCGCCTATGCCGATGAGGGAGCGGTCGGAGAGCCTGTGGCCGGCGGCCACCGGAATGAGGAAGCCCGCCAAGGCGAAGCACATGGCGATCTCCGGCCCCTGCGGGTTGATCGCGGCATAGAAGGCCAGGCATGTGGGCGTCAGCCCCACGGTGCAGGCGAGGGCGTAGCGCGTGCCGCATTTTCGGGCGAGCGCGGCAATGCCGAGGGCCGTAAAGCCGGTGCATATGAGCGCGGAGAGGAAGCGCATCGCATACCACGAGGGAGCCCCTTCCAGGAACAGCGTCGGCCACCCGACCGCCATGTAATACAAGGGCGGATAGTTGGCCGCCGTCGTGGAGGCGATGCCCGTCTTGCCGTCGCTCGTCGGAACGGGTTTGGCGCATTTCTCCGGCGCTTCGGGGAAGAAGACGAAGCAGGCGGTGTTTTCCTCGACGTTCTTGAATTCCCGCGGGACTTCGACGTCGTGCCTGTTGTACTTGAAGCCGAATCGATGGACGTCGGGATGCCCCTCGACGATGAACTGCCCGCGGACCACCGCGGCGGCCTGTATGGCGTGCGCGGGTTCGTCGGCCTGGCCCTTGATCGGGATGATGAAGGACCAAGCGACTGTCATGAGAAACAGGGCCGCCCACACGAGGGAGAAGAGGCGCACCGAGTCTTTTGCGAAGGCCGACGCCGCCTTGGCGAAGGCCTTGGAAAATAGTTTGGCCATGAGGGAGGCCGTCGCTTTGGCCAAGGAAAACAGCGCTTTGGCCAAGAAGGAGAGCGCTTTGGCCAAGAAGGAGAGCGCTTTGACGAAGGCCGACGCCGCCTTGGCCGCGGCGGAGGGCTCTTCGCCCGAAGCGGACGAGGCTTCGGCGAAAGCAGGCGACCCTTTGCCGGCGGCGGACGAACCTTCAGCGGCAAAGGGGCTTTCGGCCAAGGCCGACGCCGCCTTCTCGGGAACTGTTTCTTTCATTGCGGCCCTGCCTGCCCTTCCATGCGAGATTCGAGCCTGTCCAGGTCATGTCGAAGTATCGCGACCTGCTCGGTGAGAGTTCTTCGATCCTCTTCCAACTTGGTGACCACCATGGCCAGATGTATGGAAAGGATGACGAGGAGCAAAATGACGGCGAAGAACACCATATTCGACGTGACTTCGAAGCCGGCCATCCTCGCAACTGAGTGAACCCACGCGGGATGGATCGCCCCTCCGAGCGCCATGACGTCGAGGGCGAACCACATCCACACGTATTTCTCTTTGATCTTGCGGTGGCGCAGCAGGTGGACGAGCACCGCCCCGATGCACACGACGATGACGAGGGTGAAAATGCGATAAGTGGTCATTTCGCCGCCTTTTTGACCGGACTGACGAGGGCGACGGCGAGGGCAAGCGAGGCCCGAAGCAGGTAGACCGTCGATTTCACGGGGGAATGGGAGGGTTCGCCGGCCACGCGCTTGTGCATTTCGACGCCGACTTGCTCAACGGCCATGCCGCTGCGAATTCCCACGACAAGCGCTTCGATGGTGTCGCCCAGGTACTCGGCGGGGTACGACGTCGAAAAAAGCGCGAGGGCCCGGGCCGAATAGGCCTTGAAGCCCGACGTGACGTCGGTGAGCTTGGTGTGGGCGATGCCGCTGAGGACGGAGGCCAGAATCTTCATCGCCCAGCGGCGAGGCCCGCGGCTGCGATACTTCCCCACCCCGGCGAAACGCGAACCGATGACGATGTCGGCGCCCTTCTCGATCCTTTCGACGAGGGCCGGGATGTCGGCGGGATTGTGCTGCCCGTCGGCGTCGACCTGCACGGCGGTCCGATAACCGTTGTCCACCGCGTAGACGAAACCCGCGCGCATGGCGCCGCCGACCCCGAGATTGATCTTCAGATCGAGCACGTCGGCCCCAGCTTTCCGCGCGGCGGCGGCCGTCCCGTCGCGGGATCCGTCGCTGACGACAAGGACGTCGGCCCGGGGAACGCATTCGCGGACGGACTGCACGACGCCGCCGACCGATTCTTCCTCGTTCCACGCGGGAATAATGACGAGCAGGTCGTGTGGCGCTGAATTGTCACGGGCGCGTTCGGGGCACACGCGGCCGCCCTTTCTCGAAATGGTTGGCTGGCGATGAGGCGCGCGGCATCTTCCCGCACGGCACCGTTGAGTATACCCGACGCCTCATCGCTTCCCGCCCTACCGGGGACGGATTCCCGCCCCCGCAAAACGCGAAGAAAATGAAAGGGCGCGCCCGTCAGCCGAGAACGACGTCCTTGGCGGCCAGCCACCTCTCCTTCCAATCGCCGATCGGCTCGACCCCGATGCGTTCGAGGGCGTCGTGCCCGAGCACGGAATAGTGCGGGCGCGGAGCGGGGCGCTTAAAGGCCGCGGCGGTCGTCTCCTTGACCATGTCGGGGTCCTTGCCGATGGAGGCGACGATCTCGCGCGTGAAGCCGTGCCAATTCGTCTTGCCCGAGGACGTGCCGTGATAGATGCCCGTCGGCGCCTCGGCGTCGACGAGCCTCACGATGAGGTCCGCCAAGTCCACCGTCCACGTCGGCTGGCCCACCTCGTCGGTGACGACCGAAAGCATTTCGTGGGTCTCGGAAAGGTCGCGCATCGTTTTGGGGAAGCATTTGCCGCCCGCGCCGTACAGCCAGGCGGTGCGGACGATGAGGTAGTCGTCCGTGTTGCATCGAACCGCCCACTCGCCGGCTGCCTTCGTGCGCCCGTAGGCGCCCTTCGGTTCGAGCAGGCCGTCTTCGCGGTAGGGCGAGGTCGCGTCGCCGCTGAAGACGTAGTCCGTGGAGATGTGGACGAACCGCGCGCCGATCTCGCGGCACCGGCGGGCGAGGATCTCGGGGCCCGTCGCGTTGACGGTGAAGGCGGCGGCCTCTTTCTCCTCCGCGGCGTCGACGGCGGTGAACGCCGCGACGTTGACGACCACGTCGACGCCCTTGACGATCTCGCGCACGCTCGCGGGGTCGGTGATGTCGATCCCGTCGATGTCGACGGCGATGAGATCGTGGCCGTCCTTGACGACGCGCGCGGCCAAATCCTGCCCGAGCATGCCCTTGGCGCCTGCTATCAACCAGCGCATGAGAGTTCCTTCCTCAAAGATGATCTGCCGCAGCAATTGTAGCCCGAGCCGCCGTCGGCGTACCCGGCCGGCACCGAGGCGGCCGTCACGGCGACGCCGTCGCCTCGTCAACGCGCACCAGTCACGGCGAAGCCGGCGCCCCTGGACGCGTCGGCCTCGCCCTCCGCAGCCTCGGCTTCCGCGGCGACGCCGGCCACGGCCCCGCATTAGAATGGACGCGTCTCATTCAAGACGGCCCACGGAGCCGCCGAACCTCGGCCCGCGGCCGCAAACACGGAAGGACCGCAATGCAGATCCGAGAGCTGAAGATTCCGGGCGCCTGGGAGATCACGCCGAAGCAGTTCCCCGACGACCGCGGGGTTTTCCTCGAAGCGTACAAGTCGAGCGCGTTCGAGAAAGCCGTGGGCCACAGGCTCGACCTGCGCCAGGCCAACGTCTCGGTGTCGAAGGCAGGGACCGTGCGCGGAATCCACTTCGCCGACGTCCCCCCGTCGCAGGCCAAGTACGTCGTGTGCCCGCGCGGGGCCGTCCTCGACTTCGCCATCGACATCCGGGTCGGCTCGCCGACCTTCGGCAAATGGGACTCGGTTCTTCTGGACGACGTCGATCGCAGGGCCATCTATCTCTCGGAAGGCCTGGGCCACGCATTCATCGCCCTCGAAGACGACTCGACCGTCATGTACATGTGCTCGGCCGAGTACGCGCCCGGGCGCGAGCACGGCGTCTCCCCCGTCTGCCCGGAGGTCGCGCTCGATTTCCCGAAGACGGGGCGAGACGGCTCCCCGCTGGAGCTCCTGCTGTCCGAAAAGGACACGGCCGCCCCAAATCTGACCGAGGCGCGCGAGTCCGGGCTTCTGCCCACGTGGGACGCCGTGCAGGCATACCTCGCGACGCTGTGATCGCCGCCGTCGTCGTCACGTACCACCCCGGCGACGTCTCCGCCCTCCTGGCGGAGCTCGCCGGCCAATGCGACAGCGTGATCGCGGTGGACAACGGTTCGAATCCCGCCGAAACAGAGGCTCTGCGGGAGGCTTGCGGCCAGGTCGGCGCCACGCTCCTCGAGCTGGGGGAGAATCTGGGAATCGCCGCAGCGCAGAACCGCGGGATTGAGCTGGCGCAGAGCCGGGCCGCCGAGTCGCCGGAATCGAATTTCGTGCTGCTGAGCGACCAGGATTCGATGCCCGCTCCCGACATGGTCGCCCGGCTCCTCGAGGCGATCGAGGAGGACCCGGCGATCGCGGCCGTCGGACCGCTCGCCTCCGAGGAGCGCAAGGGCGCCGACGAGCTCGTCTACGTCGACCGCGGGTGGGCGCCCAAGCGGGCCAGCCGCTCGGAGCTTGGCCTGTCGCGCCTGGACGTCGCCTTCCTCATCGCCTCGGGCTGCCTCATCCGTCTTTCGGCCCTGGCGTCCGTGGGAAAAATGAGAGAGGACCTTTTCATCGACCACGTCGACCTCGAATGGGGCGTGCGCGCAAGGAAGGCGGGCTGGCGCCTTGTCGCGGTCCCAGGGGCCAAGCTGACGCATTCGCTCGGCGACGACGTCGTCCGGCTCCCGGGCCGCGACCAGCCCGTCCACGTTCACAGCCCGATCCGCAACTATTACATTCTGCGCAACACGATTGCGCTCGTGCGCACGAGCCTTCTCCCCGGAAAGTGGCGGGTCCGTTACTGCTACTGGGCGGCCAAGTACGCGGCGTTCAACGCCTTCGCGGCGGGCGACGGCAAGGCGCGCAGGAAGATGCTGCGCAAGGCCGCCGCCGACGGATTCAAAGGCAGGCTCGGGCCGTTCGAGGAGTGAAGCGGCGGAGATGCGGCTGTCCGCGACGCCGCGCGGCGTCGCGGA
>CALIHR010000052.1 GCA_938020505.1 uncultured Actinobaculum sp.
GCTTCCCGGGTTCAGGCGGCTTCCCCGGCCCCGGCGGCGGAAACTACCCCGGCGCCGACGGGTACCCGGGCTCCGGCGGCGGATACCAGAGCCCCGGCGGCTTTTCAGGTTCAGACGGTTACCCTGGCCCCGGCGGCGGAAACTACTCCGCCACGGGCGGCTACCCCGGCCCCGGCGGCGGATACCAGAGCCCCGGCGGGCACGTCGGATTGGACAGCGGCCAGCAGTGCCAAGGCCAGTATTCGGGCGAAGCTTTCTCGGGGCCGCAGTCGGCGCAGTCGGCGGGCATGGCGGGAGCGGGGAGCTCGTTTCAAGCTTTGGCGGCCGCGAACCAGACGCCCTCGGTCGCCGTTAGCCCGATGCCCTCGGTCGAGAGTGCGCCGGCCATGCTCATTCCAAGCGCTCAGACCCCGCCGCACTCCCGCCCCGATTTCCCCTCGGGAGGCGCACAAGACGGACTCACGGTCCCCTTGAGCGTCCCAAAGACCGAGGTCCTCTAGACCCCAGACTCGAAAAAGGCGTTGACTCGAAGGGACTCCAGGCTCGGAAGGGCGTTCACCCGATTGGGGTGAACGCCCTTGTCAACATGTCGCTTTGACGTCCCTCCCAACAGCTCCTTGAAACCCTCTAAGCAAGCAGGCTTCGGCGCACGATCGTCTGGTCGCGTCCGGGCCCCACTCCGATGAGCGAGATCGGGCAGCCCGCCAAGCCCTCGAGGGCCGAAACGTAACCCTGGGCTTCAATGGGCAGGTCCCGGAAGCCCCGGCAGAAGGAGATGTCCTCGTCCCATCCGGGAAACAGCTCGTAGACCGGCTTGGCTCGCGCAAACTCGGCTTGAGTGACGGGGACGTCGTCGACGCGCACGCCGTCGATCTCGTATGCGACGCACACGGGAATCTCCGCGAAACCGGCCAAAACGTCGAGCTTCGTCAGGACCAGGTCCGTCAGCCCGTTGACTCTGGCCGCGTAACGGGCCACCGGGACGTCGAACCATCCGCAGCGGCGCGGGCGCCCCGTCGTCGTCCCGAATTCGCCGCCGCTGAGCCGAAGCCGCTCGCCCGCCTCGTCGAGGAGCTCCGTCGGGAAGGGGCCCTCGCCCACGCGGGTGACATACGCCTTGGCGATCCCCACAACGCGGTCGATGCGCGTGGGCCCCACGCCGGTTCCCGTACAGGCCCCGCCGGCCGTCGCGTTCGACGACGTCACGAAAGGGTAGGTGCCGTGGTCGATGTCGAGCATCGTCGATTGCCCGCCTTCGAAGACCACCGTCTCTCCGGCGTCGAGGGCGGCGTTGACCTCGCGTCCGACGTCTGCGACCATCGGGTGCAGCCGTTCGGCGTAGCCGGAAAGCTCGGCGACAACCGCTTCGACATCGAGCTCCTCCCCCGCGCTTTCCAGAAGATCCCGCTTCTGTTCGACGGCGGCGCCCACGCGCTCGCGCAAAAGCTCGCGGTCGAAAACGTCTTGGATGCGAATGCCCAAACGCGACGCCTTGTCCGCGTAGGCCGGTCCGATCCCCCGACCCGTCGTGCCGATCCTGCGCGACCCCAGACTTCGCTCGCTAAGCGCGTCGAGGACCTTGCAAAAAGGTGTGATGACGTGCGCGTTGGCTGAAATCCGCAGCCTGGCGGCGTCGATTCCCCGCGATTCAAGCTCCGCGATCTCCTGGAAGAGAACGCCGAGATCCACCACCACCCCGTTGCCGATGACGGGAACGCACCCGGGCGAAAGAATCCCCGAGGGAAGCAGATGCAGCGCGAACTTCTCCCCATCGACCACCACTGTGTGGCCGGCGTTGTTGCCCCCGTTGAACTTGACCACGCACCGCGCCGCCGTTCCGAGCTGATCGGTCGCTTTCCCTTTGCCCTCGTCGCCCCATTGCGCTCCGAGAATGACGATTGCGGGCATAACTTCCTCCGTTTGCCTCAAACTACGTAAAGGGATACCCGCTTTACGTCCCAAGCATAGGCAATGACCGCCCGCCGTGCACGGTCCGCTCCGGCGCAATCGTCGCATTTGCCACAAAAGTGGGCGAGCATTCTGCGCCCGGCACCCTGTAGTCTTGATGTGACGTGCATGACGCGACGACGCCTGCCCGGTGTCATCGCCATTGCCCGGCGCCAGCCATCGGCCGGGGTTCACAGCGTCCTTTAAGTTCGCAAGGAGAATCATGTCGACCGACCTGACGCAGCCGCTGGCCGCATTCGTCCGCGCCGCCTCCGGCAAAACCACCCGCAACTCGACCGAGATGGAGTTCTGGACGGGCCTTTCCAGCCTCGTCGTCGAGCGTATAGCGGACGCCTGGCACGCTACGTACCGTGCCTACGAACCCGGCCGGCAAGCGGCCTACTTTTCCGCGGAGTTCCTCGAAGGCCGCGCCCTGCTCAACAATCTCGTCAATCTGGGGATGCTCGACGACGCCCGCGCCGCCCTCGAAGCCCACGGCCAGAGCCTCAGCGACATCCTCGAGGCCGAATCCGACGCCGCCCTGGGCAACGGCGGCCTGGGCCGCCTGGCCGCATGTTTCCTGGATTCCTGCGCGACGATGGACCTCCCGGTGACGGGCTACGGAATCCTCTACCGCTACGGGCTCTTCAAGCAGACGATCGACGACGGCTTCCAGAACGAGCATCCCGACCCCTGGATGGAGGAGGGCTATCCCTTCGTCATCCGCCACGAGGAAGCCTCCAAGTACGTCCATTTCGCCGACATGGACGTGCGCGCGGTGCCCTACGACATGCCGATCACCGGCTACGGGACGAAGAACGTCAACACGCTTCGCCTGTGGAAGTCCGAGCCCATCGAAGAGTTCGACTACGACGCCTTCAACTCCCAGCGTTTCACCGACGCGATCATCGAGCGCGAGCGCGTGGCCGACCTGTGCCGCGTCCTCTATCCGAACGACACGACCTACGAAGGCAAGGTCCTGCGCGTGCGCCAGCAGTACTTCTTCGTTTCGGCGTCGTTGCAGACGATGGTCGACACCTACATCCGAAACCACGGAGAGGATCTGCGCAGCTTCGGCGAATACAACTCGATCCAGCTCAATGACACGCATCCCGTGCTGGCCATTCCCGAGCTCATGCGCCTGCTCCTGGACGAGCACGGCATGACGTGGGAGGACGCGTGGAAGGTCGTGCAAAGCACCTTCGCCTACACCAACCACACGGTTCTCGCCGAGGCCCTCGAAACGTGGGAGACCTCGATTTTCCAGCAGATCTTCCCGCGCATCATGGAGATCATCGCCGAAATCGACCGCCGATTCCGCATCGAGCTTGCCGACAAGGGCTATGACCAGGGCAAGATCGACTACATGGCGCCTCTCTCCGGAGGGCGCGTGCACATGGCGTGGATCGCCTGCTATGCGTCGTATTCGATCAACGGCGTCGCGGCGATCCACACCGACATCCTCAAGCGCGACACCCTCCACGACTGGCACGACATCTGGCCCGAGAAGTTCAACAACAAGACGAACGGCGTGACACAGCGCCGCTGGCTCAACGCCTGCAACCCGGGCCTGGCCGCGCTGCTGACCGAGAAGCTCGGCTCAGACGCCTGGGTTCGCGACCTCGCGAAGCTTCTTGACCTCGAGGCCAAGGGCGACGACGCGCTGTACGAGCGGCTCAACGAGATCAAGCGCGAGAACAAGGTGCGCTTCGCCGAGTGGCTGGAGAAGCGCCAGGGCGACTCGATTCCGATCGACGCCGTCTACGACGTGCAGATCAAGCGCCTGCACGAGTACAAGCGCCAGCTCCTCAACGCCATGTACATCCTCGATCTGTACTACCGGATCAAGGCCGACCCCGGCATGGACGTCGTCCCGCGCGTCTTCATCTTCGGCGCCAAGGCCGCCCCCGGATACAAGCGGGCGAAGGCCATCATCAAGTTCATCAACGAAGTCGGCCGGGTCGTCAACAACGACCCCGACACGAAGGACCTCATCCGCGTCGTTTTCGTCGAGAACTACAACGTGACGCCCGCCGAGTACATCATCCCCGCCGCCGACGTCTCCGAGCAGATCTCGATGGCCGGAAAAGAGGCCTCGGGAACGTCGAACATGAAGTTCATGATGAACGGCGCTCTCACGCTCGGCACGCTCGACGGCGCCAACGTGGAGATCGCCCAGGCCGTCGGCGAGGACAACGCCTACATCTTCGGCGCCCGCGAGGAGGAGCTCCCCGAGCTTCGCCGCAACTACGACCCCCGCCACCAATACGAGACGGTCCCGGGGCTCAAGCGCGTCATGGACGCCTTCGTCGACGGCACCCTCAACGACGGCGGGTCGGGCGACTTCCACGATTTGCGGGCCTCGCTGATCGACGGCTCGTCGTGGGACAAACCCGACACCTACTACCTGCTGGGCGACTTCGAGTCCTATCGCGAGGCCCGCGACCGCATGGCCGAGGATTACCGCGACCGCAAGGAATGGGCGCGCAAATGCTGGGTCAACATCTGCCGTTCGGGCATCTTCAGCTCCGACAGGACGATCGGCGACTACGCCCGCGAAGTCTGGAAGATCGAACCGGAGTCCATCTGAACATCTGAACGTTCTCGAACCGGAGTCCGTCTGGCCTTTCCGGAATCGAGCAGCCTGCCGCCCAGAACGTCTCGGATTAGCCCGACGACGCCGGCGGCGCCTTTCTGACGCGTATGTGATCTCATGATGAGCACTGGGGTGCGACTCATGAGATCACGTACTTTTCGCGGTCTCTGCTGCGTCTTACGCAATCTCGGTGACCGTCTTCGCACCTTTTCCCCAAAAGGAGAACCCTGTTTCTGTAACGTCTGTGCAAAAATTTTCATAACTGCCTCCACTTGTGATAGAAAATGGGTACGCTCGGCTCTCACCGAGCAACGCACACCCCGACGGCGGGACTGTCTCGCCGGTTTGTCCAAAGGAGGGCATTCATGCGTCGCACCACAAGCATCGTGGCCGCCGTGGCGGCGGCTGCGGTTTCTCTCGGAGGCCTCGCGGCCTGCTCGAGCAGCTCTGACAAGAAAGACGACGGCAAAGCCTCTGTCTACTATCTCAACTTCAAACCCGAAGCTGAGAAGGCCTGGAAGAAAGTCGCGGCAGAATACAAGAAGAAGACGGGCGTCGAGGTCAAGATCCGCACCGCGGCGGCCGGAAACTACGAGCAAACGCTCAAGACGGAAATCAACAAGTCTGACGCGCCGACCCTCTTCAACGTCAACGGCCCCATCGGCCTGAAGAACTGGGAGAAGTACGTCTCCGACCTGAGCGACGAGAAGTTCACCAAGCATCTGACGAAGAAAGATCTGGCGCTCAAGGGCGAAGACGGCAAGGTCTACGGCGTGCCCTTCACCACCGAGGGCTATGGAATCGTCTACAACGACGCCATCATGAAGAAGTACTTCGCCCTGCCCGACGCCAAGGCGAAGTCGGTCGACGAGATCAAGGGCTTCGACAAGCTCAAGGAAGTCGCCGAAGACATGCAGGCCAAGAAGGACCAGCTCGGCATCAAGGGCGTGTTCGCTTCGACGTCGCTCGCTTCCGGGGAGGACTGGCGCTGGCATACCCACCTGGCCAACTACCCCCTCCATTACGAGTTGAAGGACGCCAAGGTCAAGGACACCGACACCCTCAAGGGAACCTACCTCGACAACTACAAGAAGATCTTCGACCTGTACCTGAAGAACTCGACGGTTTCGCCTTCGGAAGCGAGCAACAAGTCCGTTTCCGACTCGATGTCCGAGTTCGCCCGCGGCCAGGCCGCCATGGTCCAGAACGGCAACTGGGCCTGGGAGCAGATCAAGGGCGACAAGGGCAACGTCGTCAAGCCTGAGGACGTTCGTTTCCTCCCGATCTACACGGGAGTCAAAGGCGAGGAGAAGAACGGCATCGCGATCGGAACGGAGAACTACCTCGCCCTCAACAACAAGGCGTCCGAATCCGACAAGAAGGCCTCGATCGACTTCGTCAATTGGCTCTACACCACAAAGGAAGGCGCCAAGCTGGTCTCCGAGGACCTCGGCTTCATCGCGCCTTTTGACACCTTCGCCTCCCAGAGCCCGTCCGATCCGCTCGGCAAGGAAGTGGTCAAGTACATCAACAACAAGGACCTCGATCCCGTGACCTGGGACTTCACGGTCTTCCCGTCAGAAGACTACAAGAAGCAGCTCGGCTCGCACCTCCAGCAGTACGCCGCCGGCAAGGAAGAGTGGTCCGACGTCGCCAAGTACTTTACTTCCGAATGGAAGAAGGGCAAGGAACAGAACAAGGACAGCTAGCGCACGGGCGGGCCGACGCCGCCCCGGCTCGGCCCGCCTCCCCACAGCGCAACGCGAGCGCCGTGGCGAACCCGCGCAAGGAGATACGCGGCGGCGTCGGCCCTCCGTCGCTTCGACGCAGCGAAGGAGCCGCAGGCGCACGCACGGACGTCTCATCGCACTCGCCTGCGGAGCGGCAGTCCCGCAATCTCTGTAAAGTAAGAGGACGCCCAATCCTTGCAAGGCAAGGGCACGCCGCCGGCTCGTCGCCACACTTCTTTTTGGAGACCGATCATGACCAGATCCTTGAAGAAATACTTCCCGGTCTTCACCGGGCCCACACTCATCGCTTTCACCATCGCCTTCCTCATCCCCTTCGTGGTGGGCGTCTACCTATCCTTCAACAAGTTCACTGCCATCGACGACGCCGAATGGGTGGGTCTGAAGAACTACGCCGCCGCCTTCTCTGAAAGATCGCACTTCGTCGAAGCTTTGACTTTCACGGCC
Organism: uncultured Actinobaculum sp.; assembly: GCA_938020505.1. GTDB lineage: Bacteria > Actinomycetota > Actinomycetes > Actinomycetales > Actinomycetaceae > Peptidiphaga. The sequence goes on from CALIHR010000052.1 coordinate 6,739, forward strand.
ATGGTCACGGCGGTGGCCATCGTCACGGTCAACATAGGCGCATTCGCACTCGCCTACATGCTCACCCGCAAGCTCCGCGGAACCAACGTGTTTCGAACCGTTTTCTTCCTGCCAAACCTCATCGGCGGCTTGGTGCTCGGGTATACGTGGCAGACGATGCTCAACGCCATCATCAACCGTTTCGCCGAAGGGTCAATCCAAGACGATTGGAGGTACGGGTTCGCGGGCCTCGTCTTGCTGACCAGCTGGCAGATGATGGGCTACATGATGATCATCTACATCGCGGGCTTGCAGAACGTTCCGCCCGAGCTCATTGAGGCCGCGCAGATCGACGGCGCTTCCAAATGGCAGACGATGAGGTCCGTGACCCTGCCGATCATGATGCCTTCGATCACCATCTGCACGTTCCTGACGCTTGCCAACACGTTCAAGATGTACGACCAGAACCTCGCCCTGACGGACGGCAAGCCCTACAAGGAGACCCAGATGGCTGCCCTCAACATCTTCAAGAGGATGTTCGACATTCGCAACGGCGAGGGCACAGCGCAAGCCATGGCCGTCATTTTCTTCATCGTCGTCGCCGTCATCGCCTTCATTCAGTTGCGCGTCACCCGTTCGAAGGAGGTCGACCAGTGAGCGCCACCGACAACGACGCCGCACGTTCGGCGTCGAGCACCGCAAACACCCAGTCCGACGTCGCCTCCGGCGCCGTCGCAGCCGAAGCGGCGCACACAGCGTCCGGCGCGGCAGGCACCCCGTCCGACTCCGAACGTCCCGACTCCAAGGCCTCGGCAGCCGCGAAAACGCCGATGCCCACGATCTCGCGTTCGCGTTTCTCCCCGGGCAGGGCGGTTCTCACGCTTTTCCTGACGCTGCTTTCGCTTCTGTGGCTCATTCCGCTCGCGTTCATCTTGATCAACTCGTTCAAGGGCAAGCTGTTCATCTCGGAAAGCCCTTTCGCGCTTCCGGACGGAAAGTCGAGCGTGGGTCTGAACAATTACACGAAGACCCTCGGGGACGAGAACTTCGGCCAGGCGATCTTGTGGTCGCTGTTCATCACGGTGGCCTCAGTGGCCGTGATCGTCTTCTTCTGCGCGATGACGGCCTACTACATCACCCGCGTGAAGACGTGGTGGACGTCGGTGATCTACTATCTTTTCGCCTTCTCGATGATCGTGCCGTTCCAGATGGTCATGTTTCCGACGTCGAGCATCGCCGACAGGTTAGGGCTGGCAACCCCCTGGGGAATGGTGTTGCTTTACCTCGGATTCGGCGGGGGCCTTTCGGTATTCCTCTTCTCCGGCTTCGTCAAGTCGATCCCGCTGGAGATCGAGGAGGCCAGCTACATCGACGGCTGTTCGCCGCTGCAAAACTACTTCCGCGTGGTCATGCCGCTGCTCAAGCCGACGGCAGTCACCGTGGCCATTCTCAACACGATGTGGGTGTGGAACGACTTCCTCCTCCCCTACCTGGTCATCGGCAGCGACGAGCGCTACAAGACGATCCCGATCGTCATCCAAGGAATGATCGGAACGAACGGGAACAAGGACCTCGGGGCGCAGATGGCGGTGCTGGTCATGGCCGTCATCCCGATCGTCGTCTTCTACCTGGCCTGCCAGAAGTACATCGTCGAGGGCGTGGCCGCGGGCGCGGTCAAGGGCTGAGCCGCGCGGTCGCATGGGCGTCCTGTCTCCCGACTCGAAGTTCTATCGAGGCTTGTCGACGGCGACCGATCTGGTCATCGTCAATCTGCTGACGCTCGCCGCCTCCATTCCCGTGGTGACGGCGGGCGCGGCGCTCACGGCATGCGCTCGGGTCTGCGGCGAGACGGTCCGCGAGGAGGACGGCTACCTCGTGCGCACATGGTGGGCCGCCTTCCGCAAGAATCTGGTTCAGTCAATGGGCTGGTGGATTCCGTGCGCGATCCTCCTCTGCGCAGGCGCGGCCGAGAGCTGGCTCCTTTCGGGCATCGGCGACTCTCGCTTGGCCGGCGGCCTGAACGGCCTGCTCATCGTGGGGCTCGCCGCCGTGCTGGGCGTGCTCAGCTGGATAGCGCCGCTCCAAGCGTTCTTCGAGAACACGGCAATCGGCCACGTGGGGAACGCCGCAGTGCTTGCGGGCGGTTATCTGTGGCGCACGCTGGCCAATGTCGCGGTGGCTCTCGCTCCGTTGGCCGTCTTTCTCGCGATTCCGCGGGCGCGCATGGCCGCGGTCTGGTTCGTTGCGATCATCGGCTTCGCGTTCACGGCGTACATGCAAGCCATCATCGAGAAGGCCGCGCTGGACAAGCTGCTCGAGGCGGCCCGCGACTAGGAGCTTCCGGTTCTGGGGCAGTAGCGGCTGGCCGCAGCACACAAATCAAAGGCAACAGAACGACGTCGGGGCGGTGTCGGGGTGCCGTAAGTCGCGTCGGGGCGGCGTCGGGGCGCAGCAGTCACGTCGAGGCGGCGCCGGGGCGACATAAGAGCGGCCGTTAGGGACGCAACGGCGACGTCAGCACAGAATAGGGGCGCGTCGGGCACGAAAAGTACCTCGTGCATGATAACGACCATTCAGGGGCACTTCGCGACCATTTTTACTCGATGGTCTTCATGAAAAGTACCCCCGCGCATGATAATGGCCATTTTGAGGTCCTGATCTTGCACCAAAGAACTTTTCATGGCAGGTACTTTTCATGCTGTCGCTTCAACCGCATTATCACGCCAAATGGTTCATTGCGCCCCGCCGACAGCTCGCCACGTGACGGCGGCCTGTCGCGCCTAAACAGCTCATAACGGCCCACACGCGACAACGGCTTGCCACACCACGCACTTGTTACGTCGATAACGGTTTACCGCCCCGAAACGGCTTGACGCGCAATAACGGCCACACGCCGCACCGCACCAGCTTGCAGCGTCGTAACAGCTCACACGCCGCACCGCACCATAACGGCTTCATCGCGTCACGGCGGCTTCGTCGCACCGCACGGAAAGCGCCGTCGTCAGCGAAAACTCGCCGACGACGGCGCAGCGTAGTACCCGGCGGAACCTTGGACCGTCTAACCGGACCAAGTTGCCCTAGCCAGACTGCAGTCGACCAGACGAACCAGGTCTGCCCAGTCATGCCGGGCGGCGCTCAGTCAGGATCAAGTCCGGCCACAGTTCCGAACAAGTCGATCGCCGAGAGGACGAACCTCAGCCAGCGACCAAGGCCTCAAGCTAGAGACTGAACCTCAACTAGAGGCCAAGCCGCAGCCAGAGGCCCAAGCTTCAGCCAGAGGCCAAGGCCTCAGCTCATCTTGGTTCCGACGGAGCCGAGGCGCTCACAGGCCTCGAGCACGCGGGCAGCCATGCCGGCTTCCGCCAGCTTGCCCCACGAGCGCGGGTCGTAATCCTTCTTGTTTCCGACTTCGCCGTCGACCTTGAGGACGCCGTCGTACTTGCGGAACATGTGGTCGGCGACGGGACGGGTGAAGGCGTACTGAGTGTCGGTGTCGACGTTCATCTTGATGACGCCGTTTGCGACGGCGAGGGCGATCTCGTCCGCGGTGGAGCCGGAGCCGCCGTGCATGACGAGGTCGAAGGGGCGGTTGTTCTTCCAGCCGACCTTCGCCGCGACCTCTTCCTGGATGGTGCCCAGGATCTCGGGGCGCAGCTTGACGTGGCCGGGCTTGTAGACGCCGTGGACGTTGCCGAAGGTCAGGGCCGTCAGGTAACGGCCATTCTCGCCGAGGCCGAGGGCTTCGACCGTGGCGAGCGCGTCTTCGGTGGTGGTGTACAGCTTCTCGTTGATTTTGCCGACCACGCCGTCTTCTTCGCCGCCGACGACGCCGATCTCGATCTCGAGGATCGTGTTGGCGGCCTGCGACAGAGCAAGGAGCTCCTTGGCGATCTCGAGGTTCTCAGCCAACGGAACGGCCGAGCCGTCCCACATATGCGACTGGAAGAAGGGAAGGCGGCCGGCCTTGACTTCCTCGGCCTCGAGCTCGAGCAGGGGGCGTACCCACGAATCGATGTTCTGCTTGGCGCAGTGATCGGTGTGGAGCGCGACGGTCACAGGGTAGTTCTTGGCGACCTCACGCGCATATGCGGCGAGGGCGAGCGAACCGGCGACGCGGTCCTTGACAGTGGAGCCCGAGGCGTACTCAGCGCCGCCGACGGACACCTGGATGATGCCGTCGGACTGGGCCTCGGTGAATCCCTGCAGGGCCGCTGTGAGGGTCTGCGATGACGTCACGTTGATTGCCGGGTAGGCAAACTTGCCTTCCTTGGCGCGGTTGAGCATCTCTGCATAGACTTCAGGGGTTGCGATAGCCACGAATAATCTCCTTCGTGTTGTTGCTGACTACCCCTTCATTCTCTCATTTAACGGCAGGTACACAACACGCGAACGTCCCAAAATTCCGGTCCGCGACTGAGGCCACTATCACGCTGAGGCGGCGGTCACAGCGTGCGCCTCCTCATCGATGCTGCACGGACCACCAGTGCATGGCGATGGCAGCGGCCGCCGCCACATTCATCGAGCGGGTCGAACCGTACTGCTCGATGCGCACGGCGACGTCGCAGGCCGCGAGCAGCTCGGGCGAGATGCCGGAGGATTCCTGCCCGAACACGAGCAGGCACCGCTCGGGCAGCCGGGTCTCTTCGAGCGCGGCCGACCCCGGCGGATTGTCAACGGCAACCATCGCGTAGTCGTTTGCCCTGGCCCATTCGACGACGTCGCGCACCTCCGGCCGATGGAAGACGTCCACGTACCTGTCGGTGACGAGCGCGCCCTTGCGGTTCCACCGCTTGCGGCCGACGATGTGCACGCCGGAGACGTTGAAGGCGTTGCCGGTGCGCACGATCGAGCCGATGTTGAGGTCGTGCGCCAGGTTCTCGATGGCGATCTGGAGGGCCGCCCGGCTGGGAGTGAGGTCGGCCCGGATCGCCTCGACGCTCCAATAGCGGTACTTGTCGATCACGTTGCGCCTGTCGCCGCTTTCCAGCAGGGCCGGGTCGAGGCGCGGGTCGTCCGGCCACGGGCGAGGATGCGGCCCGACGCCGACGTCGCGCCGCGCGTTGCCCAGCGAGGGGTCCTCGGGCGGCCCGGAAAGCTGCGCGGGCTCGAAAGACCCGGCGGGGCTGCTCGCCGCTGCGGGCAGTTCCCCGACATCGCCGACCGCCTCGTCCGCCAGCCGCTCCGCCCCGACCGCTTTATCCGCCAATCGCTCCGCCCCGACCGTTTTATCCGCCAGCCGCTCTGCCCCGGCGGCAAAATCCGCCGCCGCATACAGCCTCTCGGCTATGCCGAGGGGTTCGTCGACAGCCTCCGCGGGGTCGTCAGTCACGCCGGCCTTCCCGTCGCGCCGAGAGACTGATCCGCTGCCTTGTCGCTGGAGCTTTCCTTCGCAGCGGAAGCCGCCGCAGCAGCCGAAGCCGCGTTCACCGTCTCACGTCCGGGCTTCCGCCTTATGCCCTGGCTTCCAGGCCAAGTCATACCTGGGCTTCCAGGCCGAGGTCTTCCAGTCCAAGCGCGGCCAGGTACGGAACGCCGCAGGCTTCGATCTTTTCCTTGGCGCCGGTGGCCCGGTCGACGACCACCGCCACGGTCAGCACGTTCGCCCCGGCCTCGCGCGCGGCTTCGAGGGCTTGGATGGGCGAACCGCCGGTCGTGGACGTGTCCTCCAAGATCACGACGTTGCGCCCTTCAATGGACGGGCCTTCGATTCGCCGCTTCGTGCCGTGGTCTTTGGCTTCCTTCCGCACGACGAAGGCGTCGACGTCGAGCCCGCGGGAAGCCGCGGCGTGCATGATGGCGGTGGCCACGGGGTCCGCTCCCATCGTCAGCCCGCCGACGGCGTCGGCCACGCCCGCGCCGAAGCCCGCCTCCTCGAGCATGTCGAGCATGACATGCCCCACAAGCGGGCCCGCCTCATGATGAAGCGTGGCGCGGCGCATGTCCACGTAATACGAGGACTTCTTGCCGGAGGCCAGCGTAAAGTCCCCGCGTTGGACGGCCAAAGAGCCGACCAGTTCAATGAGTCGCCTGCGAAGAGAATCGTTCACGGACTCAAGTGTAGTGGGGCAGAACTCGTGAACTTCAAGTTAGTCTTATCGTCATTTGACGAAAGCAATCTATTCAAGTATCACGGTTGCATATAAACAGTAGAGACATAATTTTAGAAGAAACACTTATGAAAAAGCCTCAAAGATACAATTTTTAACTAAAAAATGCATCTAAGCTAAGTTATTCAATCGAGATTACTGCGTTGATTGACAGCCAGGCTTACTCTTGGAAAATGCACGTTATTCACCCGTCAGGATTCTACTCATATGAATATGTGATATGAGGTCTGCATCTGCGGTCGGCGACATCTTGCTAAACTGTGCGTTTTCCGCTTCGGCCTCACAGTCAGCGTTCTAAATATTCTAAGCATATACTTAAGGTTATGCGATCCAGGTTCTATATTTTTCACTGAATCTGTGTACAAGCGTGAAGCTTCGACACTTAGCTCCGCAGAAGCAACGCGGGGACCTCGCTTGCCCACGCCGGCTACCCTGCTCCCCATTACCGGCATCGAATGGTCGAAGTTGTAAGACACAAAACCGAGGGGGACTTGCTGACCGGTCTAGTGCGGCTGCAGGGAACGAGCAACCCACCATGTGGGCTGCCGAGCCTGCACCTACATTGCAGCAGGCAAAAAGAATACGTATGCTTCGCCGCCCACCTTCAGCCCACCGACGGCGTCGACCATGCCCACGCCGAAGCCCGCTTGTCGAGCATGTCATGCTCGACAAGCGGGCCCTGCCTCATGATGAAGGGTGGCACGGCACATGTTCACGTAGTACGAGAACTTCTTGTCAGAGGCCGGCGTAAAATCCCTGCATGGGACGGCCAGAATTGGCAGTCTCTGTCGATTGCGCAGAGCTCCCCATGAAGTCTCCGCACCAAGCAACCAGAAGTTGACACGTTCAACAGACCAGCCACGAAAAGGGTCGTTCGTGCCGTCACGATCGATATCCACGTGCAGTGACCACTCATGCTTTTAAAGAACCTAGCTATTCCAGAACATACTTATATTGGTTTAAAGCAATGTATGGACATACAGATAAACACATATCACTCTTTGCGCTTCCATGGATCACTAGAAGACGCTTGACCTTCAAATTCGGCCATTTTACTGTCTAATTCCTTTGCCGATCGGTAGTCAATATCCTCATACATATCAAGAACTACTCCCAAAGTATGAGCACCTAAAAGAATATCTTCCGATAGATCCCGACTTAAATCGGCCAATCTCTCTTTCATGTCATAAAATTCAAGGGAAGGTCCATTGAAACCACATCCGATATCCGCTGCCCGACCGAGAGCAATTTCGAAAGATCGAACGGCTTGAGACAGCGCACTCACACCTGCGGCGACTTCGGGGAAAGTCACATCAGCAATTTCTCTCACCAGAGAAACATCTCCGATTTTGAGCTCAGTGTTGCGAGAGTTGGTCCCGCCATTCCTATCCGTCTTATCCACATCGTCGTAGTGAACAACTGGAAAATCCAAGTCAAAGTCGTGTCTGTTTTCATCCATTTTCACATAGTTGCTTTTGAGGTTACTGCTTACCGCCTGCTCAAGCTCTTTCAATTGCCTGTTGACCTCTTCCAGGGCTTTTTCCATGTTATCCATCACGGTGTCATATGACTGCGGGGCAGGTTTGACCTCTCTCTCCATTACGTCGCCAATCGTTTCCAAACCTAAAGCGACAAGCCCGGCCCCCATTACCCAAGCCGTTCCTCCACTAGCGATAGCGGCAACTGCACTGGCTCCCGCGGCAATGATGCGAACATCAGCGGCTGTGATTTCCTCATGTGGCTGATTGGCAACTGAAGCAAAGGACTCCCTAGCTTGCTTAGCGATACCTAGAACGGCCGCACGCGCACTGTCTATCCCAGCCCGCTCCGCCACAAGAGCGGTTTCAATGACATACGAAACCCCACAGAACTTATTCATAATATCCTGCATTCGGAAAAGAAAGTTATTCTTAAAGCTAGACATTCCAACACCAGACAACTGCGTGCGAGCTACGTCGTTCGCCCCTTCCAACCGCTTGGCAATTGTTCCCTGAAACACTGGCGTCTTGCCGCCTTCCTCTGTATCCCCCTGAATAACCTGATTAGCCAAGCAGCTATAGACCGTCTCACATATCTCTTTTCCACCGTCAAGCCCGGACGGCTCAGGGAGCGAACGCCATTTATCCAGCGCCTTATCGACACGCGACATTACATCCATAGCTTTCAACTTCCACTCATTGAGAGCGCCGCTTTTCAGCACTTCTCCTCCGCCAAAAGGTTCAAGTCCCCCAATACCGTGGTCATCAGGAGCCGTTAAACCGATGCCTTCATCCGTGTTGTTCGAATCGACTTGAGTGTCTTTATATATGTATCTATCACCTTTTACACACCAAAAATTGAAGCCGGAGAAGTAAGCATCGACAGCAGCTCTTTTAACTTTGCCGATAAGACCGTCGAGAGTGTAGAAAGTCATTTTCGCCCTTTCAATAGAAGTCTTGTTCCTATAAGTTGAGGTTTCCCCTTTAGAAATATTAGCAACCAAAGAAAGCCTATTGAAAGTTTAAATAAGGTACAGACTCCCCAGATAAATAAACAGATTTTCTATTCCAAAAGAACATGCATCACGCACAAAATCCAGCTAAGATAATTTACGTCAATATGATTGAATATAATCGGACCACCGACCAATGAACAACTTAAAAATCAAGAAAATTCATCATATTCAAACAAATGTGCAGCGTCACTACCTAACGTCACTAGAGTGAGGCTCAAATAGAGTGGCCCCTAACCATTTGGCAAGTAAAACCGAAACTCCCATTTGACTGCTTTCATAGCCTCAAAAGTACTGGAGTTTCCGTTGCTCTGATCTTCTTCTCCCTAGTTACGCTTTCTTTCGTCTACAGCCGTCGCCTTCCCTTGAGTAGGATGCCGTACCTCTTCTTCATCGAATGAACATGCTCCCGAGCTTTCACACGTCTGAGTTAAGGGGGCTTGAGCCTATTGCAGCGTGAAGCAGTTGGTCACAAGACGGAACCGCTGAGCGGACCATACCCAGGTTGAGGTTCGGCCACATTCGGACCGAACGCCGAAATGACCTGTTGACCTCCGCGAAGCCCTCAGGTTGCCTCCACCCAGGTCGGTCGAGTCTGCGTTGAGATTCACTATCAGGCTGGCCTCCGAAGCCGCCAGGCTGGCCCGCCGCATCCTAGACACCGCCTCCAGGCTGGCCGCCGTAGCCGGGCTGCATTCCGCCGTTCTGGGGCCCGTACCCGGGCTGGCCGCCGAAGCCGGCGGCGGGCGGCGTGTTGAAGCCTCCAAAGTTGACCTGGGGCAGCTGCCTGTCGGCGCTGTCGATCTCGAAGTACTCGGCCTTCTGCAGGCTCATCATCGACGCCACGATCGAGGAAGGGAACTTCTCCGCCTTCGTGTTGAGGTCGCGCACGTTCGAGTTGTAGAAACGGCGGCCCGCGGCGATGCGATCCTCGGTGTTGGTCAACTCCTGCTGCAGATTGAGGAAGCTCGTGTCGGCGCGCAGCGTCGGGTAGTTCTCGGCAACGGCAAAAAGCCGCGAAAGCGCGCCCGACAGGGCCGATTCGCTCTGCGACCTCTGAGCGAGCGACGCCGCCGGCGCCTCCGCCAGGCGACGGGCCTCGACCACGGCCTGCAGCGTCATCTGCTCGTGGGCCATGTACCCGCGGACTGTCTCGATGAGGTTGGGAATGAGATCCCGGCGCCTCTTGAGTTCGACGTCGATCTGCCGCCACGACTCCTGGACGAAGTTCCGCAGCTTGACGAATCCGTTGTACGTGACGATGTACCACAGAATCACCAGGAGCAAGATTGACACGATGGCGATGATGGCAACCTTCATGGTTCCCCTTCCTTCCGGTTCCGCAGCGTGCCCTGGACGGGCCCTGCGACGCTTGTTCGCTTGCGACGCGGGCCGCATCACCGGGCTTCCGCATCGCGGGTTTCAGTTTTCCGAGCCCCGCCGCCTCCCGAGGCCTTCCACGAGAGTCTTCAGGGCCAGACCGGCTGACCGGCCTTACACAAACAGGCTAACCCGAAAAGCAAGGCGAATTCGCGCCAGATTTCGGGGAGAGGTACAAGCGTTTGCAACGCGACGGCGTCGCGACCCTCGACGACCCGCATAGGGCGCCGACCGACACACGACGGCGAGTCACAAGAGCTGCGCGGCGAACAAGAGGCGTGAGAGCTGTGCGGCGGAAATGCGTGCGAGGCGCGGCGCGGTAGACGCCGGACGCAGTTGTCAACGCGGCTGCGGGGTGCGCTGCAAGCTGAAGGGCCGGCCGAGCAGGGACGCGGCCCGAAGTTCAGACAGGTTGGAGCGGGGATTCGGCCGAGACAGCGCTCAGCCACAGCGAAAAATCAGACGGAGGAGCCGGCCGAAGCGGGACGCGGCTTGAAGCCGGGGCAAATGGGAGCGCTCAGCCGCGGCGGCCGGAACGCTCCGGGCCCGCAACTGCGCGCACGAGGCTCCGGGGCGCAACCTTGAGGGCGCCCGCGAGCGCGCGGTACCTTCGCGACGGCGTGACGACCACCTTGCCGCGGCGCACGCCTTCGATTGCCTCGGCGGCCACGCGCTCGGCCGGGATGAAGGCGGATTCGGGCCACTGCCCGGGATCGACGTCGACCTTTTCGTGGAACTCCGTGTGCACCAGGCCGGGGCAGACGACCGTCGCGTTGACGCCCGTGCCTTTAAGGCTCGCCGCCAAACCCTCGGTGAAAGTGCGCACCCAGGCTTTGTGCGCGGAGTAGGTTCCCTGCGCCGTCAGCGCGGCCATCGAGGCGATGTTGAGGATGCCTCCGCCGCCGCGGGCGACCATGCCGGGGATCGCCGCGTGGCACGTCATGAGGACGGCGCGCACCATGACGTTGAGAGCGTTGAGCTCGCGTTCGATGTCGCCGCCGACGAAGTCTTGGCCGAGGCCGAATCCGGCGTTGTTGACGAGCAGGCCCACGGGGCGCTCGTCGTCGATGAGGCGTTCGCACACGCGCAAGGTGCCTTCGGCCTGCGAAAGGTCGGCCGGCAGGACCTCTGCCTCCACGTTGGCGACCTGCCTGATATGTTCGGCCACCTCTTCGAGTCGATCCGCACTTCTCGCCACGAGGATGAGGTTCATGCGCTCAGCCGCCAACTGCCACGCGATTTCACGACCAATTCCGGATGTCGCCCCGGTTATTAAAGCGGTAGCCATGCATTCAGCCTATCCCGAAGCACAAGGCATGAGGCGGAACGTCACGCGGCGCGCCTAGCAGGCATCGCGAGGCGGAACGTCACGCGGCGGGACTAGTCGGCCTCGTCCTTTCTCACGCCGAGGGGCGAAGGCGGCCGTCAGCTTCTCGAAAAGTGTCGGAGGCGAATGAGACGCTTAGTGGCATGGACGTTCTTTCGACTCGCGATTCGCTCATCATGGCGACGGCCGCGCTGGCGGCCGAGCATGCTGACGCGCTCACCGCCGAGGAATCGCGGATCGTCGACGCATGCGACGCGCCGAGGCCTTCGCGTTCCGACCTGGCCGAAATCCGGAATCTCATCCGGGCCGGCGGCGATCCTCTGGGAACGGCCTATTGCCGTGTTCACTCGGCGGAGCTGCGGCGTCCGCTGGGCCAAACCTATACGTCGCGAGAGATCGTGGAAGCGATGCGTCTTCCACTGTTCGTGTGGCGCGTTGCGCGTGCAGACTTACACGTCGCGAGAGATCGTGGAAGCGATGACCGCTTGGGCTGCGGCCAACGGCTCGCCGCCTCCGACAAATGGTCCGTTCTGACGCGCACATCCTCCAAACTGCCGGAAGGATACGTCGAGCTCGGCGAGCTGTGCCGCGTTCACCGGGGCGCGGTCACCGGGGCAAACAGGGGCAAACAGAGTGCGGGTGCAAAGGAACGCGGCTTCTGACCTTCCCGAGCGGGTCCTTTTCCCAAGCGTGGCGAAGGCCCGCGAACTGTTCGCGGCTGGAAAAGGCTGACTTCCGGGGAAGGTTTGCGCAACGTCATCGACCTTCCGTCAGACCTTGACGTCTTCGACGCCGAAGAACGCAGGCAAATCGACAGATTCCTGCGCGAGGCGCAGCGCGAGAATCGCATGCCCACAGGCGAAGAGCGCACAGCCGCCGTAGTTGCCGCCGCAGCCCTCACTGCAAATCAGAAGGTACAGACGACGCGCCGCAGCGCGGTCAAGAACCTGCAGGAAAACGAGGTCGCGAAGGCGCTTTTGGCGAGCGGGTACGTGGAAGTCGAGCGCCGCGGCGTCGATAATTTCTCACAGACTCCCGGCCCCGGAGAATTCTGCAAAGAGTCGCTGTTCGGCGGAAGGAAAGCCGACCTCGTCGTCGGCCTCTGGGACGGCAGAGCGATGCCAACCGAATGCAAGGTCAGCAACTCTTCGACCGATTCGGTCGAACGGCTCAACAACGACGCGGCGGTCAAGGCGAAGATCTGGCTGCGCGAATTCGGCGCCTCCTCCTGCATACCGGCGGCCGTTCTCTCCGGAGTGTTCAAAGTCCACAACCTCTTGAGCGCCCAAAGGGACGACCTGACGATCTTTTGGTCGCACAAACTGGAAACAATGATCTCCTTCATTGAGAGCACGAAAAACTAGGCGCATGTAGGCTTGGGGCATGCGCATCGCCACGTGGAACATCAACTCAATTCGGGCGCGGCAGGAAAGGGCGCTCGCCGTCCTCGAGCGCTGGGACCTCGACGTCCTTCTGCTGCAGGAGACGAAGTGCCGCCCCGACCAGTTCCCCGCCGCCGAGTTCGAAGCCGCCGGATACGAAGTCGCCGCCCACGGGCTCGACCAATGGAACGGCGTGGCGATTCTATCGCGCGTGGGAATCGAAGAGGTGGCCGTCGGCTTCGAGGGCCAGCCCGCCTTCGGCAAAGAAGGCGCCGAGCCGAAAGTCGAGGCACGGGCGATCGGCGCACGGTGCGGCGGCGTCGGTGTGTGGAGCCTTTACGTGCCCAACGGCCGGGCCCTCGACGACCCGCATTACCCCTACAAACTGAAGTTCCTCGGCGCGTTGAGGCGGGCCGCGAGCGCGCAGCTCGCCGAGGACTCCTCGGCCCAGTTCCTCTTGGCCGGAGACTGGAACGTCGTCCCGAGCGACGCCGACGTGTGGGACCCCGAGCTCTTCCGAGGCGAGCTCTACGCGAGCGACCCCGAGCGCGAAGCTTTCCATGCCTTCGCCGACGCCGGATTCGCGGAAGTCACACGCGGCGCGACCGAGGCGCCCTACACCTTCTGGGACTACCAACGCCTGCGCTTCCCCAAGAACGAGGGAATGCGGATCGACTTCGCGTGGGCGAGCCCGGCTTTGGCCGAGCGGGTCACTGCTGCACACATCGACCGCAACGAGCGCAAGGGCAAGGGGGCCTCGGACCACGTGCCCGTCGTCGTCGAACTCGCGTAAGAGAGCTCGCACCCGTCACGTAAAAGAGACGGAAAGAAGGCTGTGGCAAAGCCGCGATAAGCATGGCCTTGACCGAAACGCGTGCCAGGCGCGAGCGCCGCCTATAAGCCAATGTCTCCTAAAAGCGAATGTTTCCTAAAAGCCAATGTCTCCTGATAGCGAAAACCGGTTGAAGACGGGCGCTTGAAAGCAGGCGACAGTTGAAGGCAAGCGGTCAAACGCAGATTGGCGGCAAGCTTTCGTTGAAGACGGGCGCCGCCTGGAAACGTGTGGAGACTAGAATACAGCTATGAATGAGGACGTTTTCACGCAACTGTCGGCAGGCGAGATGGCCGAGGGAGTGCAGTCGGGACGTTGGACCGCGCGCGAGCTCGTGGCAGCATCTCTGGAACGCATCGGCCGCCTCGATCCAGAGCTCAACGCCTTCACCGTTGTGCGAACCAAGGAGGCCCTCGCCGAGGCCGACCGGCTCGACGCCGAACTGGCCGGCGAAGCCAAGGGGCGGAAGGCCGACGGCGCGAGCGCCCCAGCCGCCGGCGCGGGAAGGCTCCTGGCGGGCGTGCCCATCGCTGTGAAGGAAGAGTTCGACGTCGCCGGCCTGCCGACCACCCTCGGCGGAAGCGGAAACCCGTCGCCGGCCGCAGCCGACAGCGAAGTGATCCGCCGCGTGCGCGCCGCAGGCGCGATCGTCGTGGGCAAAACGACGATGCCGGAGTTCGGCCGCTGCTCCGAAACGATCTCGGACCGCTACGGCGCCACCCTCAATCCGTGGCGGCGCGACTTCTCCCCCGGCGGCTCGTCGGGTGGTTCGGCTGTGTCCGTGGCTACGGGAATGACCCCGATCGCCCTCGGCGCCGACGGCGGCGGCTCCATTCGCCTGCCCGCCGCGTGCTGCGGAATCCTGGGGCTCAAGCCGGAGCGCGGCCGTGTGACGATGGCGCCGCTCTCGCAGCATTGGCACGCGCTCGTGACCTTCGGCGGGCTGAGCCGCACGGCGGCGGATTCGGCGCTGCTCTACGACGCTATCGCCGGGAGCCTGCCTTCGGACCGATGGCAGGCCGAGCCCCTGAGCGAGCCGTACCGCGACGTCGTAGCACGCGGAACCGGTCCGCTGCGGATCGCCTGGACCGGGCGCTCCCCGATGCCGGGGCTAAAGAACGACCCCGAGGTCGATCGCGCGCTGACCGCATTGATCCAGAGGCTCGCGCGCCTGGGCCACGACGTTCGCGAGACGCACGCCGCGTGGCCCGTGCCCACCGACGCCTTCATTTTGCAGTTTTTCTCCGGCATGGCAACGGAGGCCGACTCGGTCGAGGCACCCGACAAGCTGGAGCGGCACACCCGCCGCATCGCCGCCGTCGGCCGCCTGATTCCAGCGCGCCTGGCAAGATTCGCCGAACGCCGCGGCGAGAAGATCGCCCGGGCCTTCAACGAACGCTTCCTCCCCACCGCCGACGTCTTGGCGATGCCCACCATTCCGGTGCTTCCGCGGCCTTCAGGCTGGCTGGAGAGCCGAAGCACGTTCGCCTCGATCTTCCGGGGCACGCCAATGGTCGCCAACACGTCGATCTTCAACGTGACGGGCCATCCCGCGCTGTCGATTCCCGGCGGAGTGAGCGCGGAAGGCTTGCCGATCGGCATGCAGCTCGTGACTCGGCCCGGCCGCGAAGGCCTGCTTCTCGCCCTCGCCGCCCAACTCGAGAAGGACGAGCCCTGGCCGACGCCGCCGGGTTTCTGACCCCGCCTTCCGGGGGCTTCTCGCTTCTCAGCCTCCCGTGGCCTTACGGAAAAACTGCGTTCCGAATCGTCGGGAGATATCGAACGCCAACGCCGCCGCAGTTGCCAACACCTGCCAATCGCGGGAGACGCCCGGAGCGAAATCTAGCCTGTACTCTACGCCGCCGGTCAGCCGATAACTTCCCTGAACGACAGACGCCTTGGAGTCCATGGATTTTATGTCGAATCGATGGCGAAAGTTTTCGGCGTGGAACTCCATCGGCAAACCGTCAGCCGGTTCAATGAAAATGACGGTTGCCGGGGAATTTGCGCACACGATCGCCGCAAGAGGGGAACCGTCCTGCCGCGTAAGGGCATAGCCTCCTCGGGCGTCGGGAACTCGCACCTTGCTGACATAAGCAAGGACGTCGGCAGATGCGTCAACAATCTCGAACTCGCGAAATCTCCCGAAAGGCCGGGGCTTTCGGCTGTCTTTACCGACGATTCGACCAACGACGGCCCCGTCTTTGCCTTCGATGGAGAAATCGCTGGAGGATGAAAAACTGCGCCGCCGCATGATGAGCCTGTCGCCTCCCGGAGCAACGGATTCGTTATTCATGTTTATGTAATGCTCTAACATTCTTCGACGGTATGTGATTTTAGATCTAAAATCACCACTTATTACGATTCCTATTTAATTCACAAGAACTGCCCCGTAAATACAACGCCTTCCGTCAGCAAAGTTACATGTGTCCCGCAATCCCCGACGTCCGCCAGAGGGCCTGAGCCTCTGTGAGATGAGCCGCCATTGCGGCACGATATCCGCGAAGACACGCGAATTTCTCGCACAAATCGGACGAACGCCCTGTCTATGGGCGAAACATGGCGCTAGTGTGTAAACTATGGAAGCACAGCAGAGCATTGCCGAACGCGATCTTCTCGTCATGCAGCAGGTCAGACCCTCCATATCTGATGAATTCACCATTGAAGACGCCGATGGAAACATTGTCGGAAATATCATATCAACCGATTCCACGCAACCCCGTTCCTCAAAGTCTCCCTGCAAGTTCGACGTCGTCGACGCGGACGGCTCCGTCGTCATCCACGTGAGCGCCATGCAGAACTTCGGCAGGGACGCCTACTCCGTGAACCGCCCCGACGGCGAGCTTCTGGCCGGCGTCAAGGAAAGGTACGCGTGCTTCGTCCGCGAGATGTCGATCGAACCCGTCGACGAGGCTCCGATGACGCTGCACGGCAGTTTCCTTGACCGCCAGTTCAAAGTCAAGTCCGCCGACGGCGACGCCCTGGTCGCAAGCTCCGCGCGCGAAAGGCCGGGTCTCGCCGCGGGCCCGGCCGGCCGCGGCCGCTACGCGCTCACCTTCGAGACAGGCGCCTCTGAGATTCAGCGGCTGGCGGTGCTCGGCGGGATGGTCGCACTGGACCTCATGGATCAAAAGGCCGCTGCATCAGCAAACTCTTGGGTATGATCGGAGCGCCGCACACGGGCGAGCTCGAGCCGCTCCGAACTGATCGGCTCCCGCCAGCGCACTCGTCAACGACGGCTCCGGCAAATGGAACGAACGCGTTGCCTTATGAAAGGAGTCGCCTCATGAAAGAGCTCGACTCCTAGGGCTCCCAAAGTAGCGGGCACGCTGAAGAAGGGAAGCCGGTGCGCGGCGCGACGCCCAAGGCGCCAGCGCATCGGCGCTTTCGAGCTGCCCACGCGCCGACGGGCTGCAACGACTCTGAACGGATCGAGAAACATGCGGCGTCCGGCCCTAGCTGAAGCAACCGGCCGCAGGGGCATTCGCATCAGAGGCGCCAGTCTCCGCATTGCCGTGCCCGTCGAAGATTGTGCGCTTGCTGCCTGTAAACTGACCTGTCGGATGACAAGCAGACTGTGCTCTATGAGATTCGCCGGTGCGTTCATACAGGGCACGCTAACAACAGCCTTCCGGGAATTGCACGGCGTCCCCGTGGGCTGCGCGCCCCGGTCCCGCGCTAGGCCCCGCCGGAGGTTTCTGACCCGCCCGATTCCGCGGCGAAAACCAACCCCCGCGCTCGACTCTTCCCGGATGAGCCCCTCCCCCGAATGCGCCTCTCCCGAGTTCGACGGTTTCCCATTGCAATTCGCGTAAGCCACCTGCCCGGACCGGGGCGAGCAGCAGGCCCCGGGCGGCTTGACGCAAACCGCCGGCCCGGACCGGAGCCAGCCGCGGGCAGCGCCCCGACGCGAGGCTTCGGCTCATCCCAAGGAGAGAAAATCGCGAAGCCACATATCGACCTCCGCCATCGTCTGCGCATCCACGACTCCGGCGACGTCGACGATCCTTTCGCGCGATATGGTCCGCGGCTGCTCGGTCATGGCGTACGTCGGACGACGCAGAACGAGCTCAGGCCCCCGCAGCAAAACGTGATTCGGCCAACCGCGGCGGATCGTCGTTGCAGGGACGACGATTGCAAGCGTATCGGCCTGCTCGAGACAGAGGTCCCGGCGACGACGAGGGCCGGGCGGCGCCCCGCCTGCTCGCGGCCACGCGTCGGGTCCAACTCGGCCCACACGACCGCGCCCCTGCATAGGCCGCCAACCATGTCACGCGTCGCTCGAGGCGACGTCCCAAGCCCGGAACTCGTCCCAGTAGGCCGCGTCCGCCTCGCGAATCGCGCTTCCGAACGCCTCCATCCGCTGACGCAGCTCGTATCCGTCAAGCAGCCGCTCGATGAGGCTCGCAGCGGTCAGCCCCTGCTCTCGCGCGCCCTTGTTGATGCGGTCGCGAAGCTCCGAGGGGACCTTGATTGTTGTAACCATAAGAAAACTCCAGCAAGAGGTATACCGTTTTGGATACCTCGTTTCGAGCATCCCCCTTCCGGTCAAAGCCTCCGCCCGGACGGCTTCGCACAGGCGACGCCGCGCCAATGCGTCGGAAAGCGGATTCTTCCGCAGGAGCCGCCGCGCGACGTCGATTTATGACACAAAACCCTCACGTTTATGGTTTTTCGGCGAAATGTCGCCAAATAATTCTGATAGCACACCCCCTTAGCGGACCGATTCGGTCCGAATTGGGACCAAAGGTTACGGGGCTTCCCCGGCCCTGGTGTTAGCGTGATCACGCAGGGATTATTCCGCGGCATTCGGCCAAAGACGGGCGATTCGCCGGGCGAACGCAGCCAATCGGGCGCCGTCGGTCAGGACGGACGCCGCGGAATAGAGGTTCACCGGCAACGCAGCCGTGCGCACTCAGCGACGAGCTGCGCACGTCTGGCTGAGCCCTCCGGCAGAAAGCGCAAGCCGCCCGCCGGGTGATCCGACGCCCTAAAAACTTCCATACGCATACAAACTAAATCAGGAAGGAGCCGCGCGAGGCGTCACGACGCCGTTCACCGCACGGACGGAGCCGGCAGACGCTCATTGGCGACGCATCCGCGCGCGGATCCGAAAGGAGACCTCGGAATGTCAAAGAAGCTGCTCGAAGGCGTCAAAGTCATCGAACTGGCGAACTTCATCGCGGCCGCCACGGCCGGCCGTTTCCTGGCCGACCAGGGTGCAACGGTCATCAAGGTCGAGTCCGCCAAGGGCGACCCCTTGCGATTCACGGCCCCCTCGGAAGGCCGGCCCCTCGATTGGCACGAGAACACCACGTGGGAGTTGGAGAACGCCAACAAGCTCAACATCTCCATCAACACGAAATCCGAGGAGGGGCGCGATGCCCTCTTCGCGCTGCTCGAAGACGCCGACGTCCTCATCACAAACTGGCGCCAAGGCCCGCTCGAGCGCCAGGGCCTTGACTACGAGAGCTTGAAAAAGCGCTTTCCCAAGCTCGTCTACGCGATCTGCACAGGGTACGGCGAGAACGGACCGGACAAGGACCTTCCGGGGTTCGACTTCACCGCGTTCTTCGCCCGCGGCGGCTACTTGGAGACGCTTCGCCAAAAGAGCGGCCTGCCCATGAACGTCGTCCCGGGAACAGGCGACCACAACGTCGGCATGAACCTGGCCGCCGGCATCCTCGCGGCGCTCTACCACGCACGGGAGACCGGGCGGGGCGAGAAGGTCGAGTCCTCGCTCTTCGAAACCGCGGTCTTCAACCTCGGCATGGCCATCCAGGCGGCGCAGTACAGGGACATCGGCAAGGCTTTCCCCATCGACTCCAGCGACTACGACAACCCGCTGCTGTCCTCGTGGCCGACGAAGGAAGGGCGCTACATCCAGACCTGCATGCCGAACTACAACCAGTACTTCAAGGTCTTCATCGCCACGATCGGCCACCCCGAGCTCGCCGACGACGAACGCTACTTCCCCATCCAGAACCTGCAGGCGAACGGCCTGGGGCCCGAGCTGCACAAGCTCATCTCCGAGACGTTCAAGACGAGGACGGTCGACGAATGGCGCGCGCCCCTGGTGGAGGCGGACATCCCGTTCTCCCTCGCGCAGTCGCTCACCGACATCCTCGACGACCCGCAGGCCTGGGACAACGACTGCTTCACCGCCTTCGAATACGAGAACGGAAACACCCGCACCCTGGTGCACCAGCCCGTCCGTTTCGCGGAGCAGGGCAAGCCCGTGTACACCCGCGGGCGCTTCCCCGGCGAGGACGGCCCCGAGATCCTGCGCCAGCACGGCTACCCGCAGGAGCGCATCGACAAGATGCTCGCCGACGGCTCCCTCTACGTGTGGAGCGAGTGAGAGCCGGCGCACACATGGAACGAGAGGAAGCATGAGCAAGAGCTATTTGGGCGTCGACGTCGGCTCGACCACCTCGAAATGCGTCGTCATCGACGACGACCGGGCCGTTCTCGGCATGTCCCTGGTGACCGAGGGGATCGGCACCGAGGGCTCGGCCAAAGCCGTCTCCGAGGTCCTCGAACAAGTCGGCGTGCGGCGCGAAGACATCTCCAAAACGGTGGCCACCGGCTACGGGCGGAAGATCTTCCCCGATTCGGACAGGAAGGTCTCCGAGCTGTCGTGCCACGTCAAAGGCGTCTTCTCCCAGGCGCCCGAGGCGCGCACGCTCATCGACATCGGCGGCCAAGACGCCAAGGTCATGTCCATCACCGAATCCGGGATTATGACCAACTTCCAGATGAACGACAAATGCGCGGCGGGCACCGGCCGCTTCCTCGACGTCATGGCGAGGATCCTCCAGCTCGACGTCGCCCAGCTCGAAGGAGAGTACTTCAAGGCGGCCAAACCCTCGAAGATCTCCTCGACCTGCACCGTCTTCTCAGAGTCCGAGGTCATCTCCCAGTTGGCCTCGGGCGAGAAGCGGGAAGACGTCGTCGCCGGAATCTGCCAATCGGTGGCAACCCGCTTCGCCTCGCTCGTCATGCGCGTGGGGGTCACGCCCACCCTGTGCATGAGCGGCGGCGTCGCCAAGAACGGCGGCGTGCGGGACGCGCTGGAAAAGGAACTGGGACTTCAGATCGTCTGCCCTCCCAACGCGCAGTACATGGGTGCGCTCGGCGCCGCTCTGTACGCGTGGGAGACGGAACACGGAATCATTCGTTTGTAAGGAGAAGTGCGATGGCACAACAGACAACGACGGCGCAGGAGCCTGCCAACGCGGCGGGCCAAGCGCCCGATCAGGCCTCCGCGCAGGCGGCGGGCCAAGCACAAACCAAGGCGCCTGAACAGGCGCCGGCCCGCCCGCGCAAGAAACTCGACCCGAATTCGGCGAAGTACAAGCTCAACGCAATCGTCGCCGAGCATTACAAGTCGGCTTTGGAGGCGAAAGAGCGGGGTGAGAAAGTCGGCTGGTGCGCCTCGAACTTCCCGCAGGAAATTTTCGAGACGCTCGGCGTGAAGGTCTGCTACCCCGAGAACCACGCGGCCGCCACGGCGGCCAGGGGCGGCGGCGAACGCATGTGCAACATCGCCGAGGCGGCGGGCTATTCGAACGACCTATGCGCGTACGCCCGCGTCAATCTGGGCGTCGCCATGACCGGCAAAGCCGAGGAGCAGCCCATCCCCATGCCGGATTTCATGCTGTGCTGCAACAACATCTGCAACACCATGACGAAGTGGTACGAGGAGCTGGCCAAGATGCTCCACATACCGATGATCATGATCGACGTCCCGTTCAACCCCGACTACGACGTCTCGCCCGCCCAGATCGAGTACGTCAAGGGGCAGTTCATGGACGCGATCCGCCAACTGGAGGAGATCACCGGGAAAACTTGGTCGGAAGAGCGTTTCGCCGAGGTCATGGGAATCTCGAACCGCACGTCGCGCGCCTGGCTCAAGGCCGCCAGCCTGCTCAAGCACACCCCGGCGCCCTACAACGGCTTCGACCTCATGAACCACATGGCCGTGGCGGTGTGCGCACGCGGAAAAGTCGAGGCGGCAGAGGCCTTCGAAACTCTGTGCAAGGAGATCGAGGCCGCGGTCGCCGAAGGCAAGACGACGTTCCGCGGCGAAGAAAAGCATCGGATCATGTTCGAGGGAATCGCCTGCTGGCCCCACCTGAGGGTCACGAACACCGCCCTGCGCGATCTGGGGATGAACACCGTGGCGACGATCTACGCCGTCGCCTTCGGCATGCTGTACGAGGACTTCGACGGGCTCATCCGCGCCTACTGCTCGGTGCCCAACTCGGTGAACCTCGAAAAGGCCCGCGACCAGCGCATCGAGCTGGTCAAGAGCCAAAACGTCCAGGGAATGCTGGTGCACACGAACCGCTCGTGCAAACTGTGGTCGGGATTCATGTCGGAGGCCTCGCGCCAGGTGTGCGCCGAGTGCTCCATTCCCCTGGCGACGTTCGACGGCGACCAGGCCGACCCCCGCAATTTCTCCGAGGCCCAGTACGAGACTCGCGTGCAGGGCCTGGCCGAAGTCATGGAAGAGATGGGATTCTAATCATGTCGAGATTCGAAGAGTTAGCCGAGGAATTCGCGAGGATCGCCAACGATCCGCGCGGGCAATTCCAGGGTTTCCTCGATTCGGGGAAGAAAGTGGTGGGCTGCGTCCCCGAGTTCACGCCCGAAGAGCTGGTCCATGCGATGGGCATGGCGCCCTTCGGCATGTGGGGCGCCGACGCAAAGGTCACGCGCGCCCGCACGTATTTCCCCACCTTCTATTGCGGGATCGTCCAGACGGTCCTCGACCTCGCGCTCATGAAGAAGTACGAGGGAATGTCCGCCGTCATCATTCCCACCCTGTGCGACACCCTCAAGGCGCTCACGCAGAACTGGCAGCACGGGGTGGACGGCGTCCCGTACATCCCGATGACCTACCCGCAGAACCGCAAGCCCGCCTACGGCCAGCAGTTCACCAAGGAGGGCTACGAGCGCGTCATCCGCGATCTGGAGCGTTGCACCGGGGCCGAATTCTCCGACGAGGCCCTCGGCAAGACGATCGAGGTCTACAACGAGCATTCGCACCTCATGCGGCAGTTCTCGGTCGCCGCGGCGTCGCACGACTGCGTCACCCCGACCGTCCGCCGCAACGTCTTCAAAAGCGCGTGGTTCATGCTCAAGGAAGACCACTCGAAGCTCGTGCGAGAAATGGTCCAGGAACTCTCCGCGATGGAGGTCGAGACGAAGAAGACGCGAATCGTCACCTCGGGCATCCTCGTCGACAACCTCAACCTCCTTCAGATCCTGGAAGAGAACTCGATGACGATCGTCGGGGACGACGTCGTCGCCGAATCCGGCCAGTATCGAACCGACGCGCCCGTTTCCGGGCCGAGCAACCTCGACAGGCTCGTCGCCAAATTCACGAACACGGGCGACGTCTCGATGCTGCTCGACCCCGAGCGCCACCGCGAGAACGCGCTCGTGGACCTGGCCAAGGAACGGCGGGCCGACGGCGTGCTCATCGTGCTCACGAAGTTCTGCGACCCGGAGGAGTTCGACCTGCCGCGCCTGCGCAAGGCCGTGAAGGACGCCGGGCTCAAAGAAGTGACGATCGAGGCGGACCGCCAGATGGACCGCTTCGACCAGGCGCAAACAGCACTCGAGACCTTCCACGACGTCCTGGCCTACGCGTAGGCGAAAGGCCGAGGTTTCGACTCCGCCCAAGGGCCGTGCGGATCGTCTGGCCTGCGCGCAGGCGGGGCCGAACCTGAGGAAGCGCGGCTTGACCCGAAGCGGCGTCGACCCGCGCGTCGACGCCGCAGAGCGTGCGTTGCGCGGGCCGGGCGCTGCGCGGAGCCGCCGACGGGAGCGATCTCTTGACAAAGTGCAAGCGGCGCGGGCCGGGCGCTGCGCGGAGCCGCCCCTGAACTCAGAGCAGGCAGCGCCTCCCGGGCCGGCGGGTTCGCTTGAGCAAAGGGCATCGACCTCAAGGAGAAACAGATGAAGAACATCCCCCTCGGCTCGACGGGCGTCTCGATCTCGCCGATCACGCTCGGCGGCAACACCTTCGGCTGGACCTCGACGCGCGAGGAGTCTTTCGAGGTGCTCGACGCGTACCTCGCCGGCGGCGGAACCACGATCGACACCGCGGACGCCTACTCCGCCTGGGCGCCCGGCAACCGGGGCGGCGAGTCGGAGGAGACGATCGGCCGGTGGCTCGCGGCCCGCGGATATGCAAAGGGCAGCGGGCGCGAGGGCGTCGTCGTCGCCACAAAAGTGGCCAAACACCCGCAATTCGAGGGGCTCTCGCCCAAAAACGTCGCCGCGGCCTGCGACGCTTCGCTCGAACGGCTCGGCGTCGACTTCGTCGACGTCTACTTCGCCCACTTCGACGACGACGCCGTCGCGATTCCCGATATGGCCGAAGCGTTCTCCGCGCTGGTCGACGCCGGAAAGGCACGAGCCGTCGGCCTGTCGAACTTCACGCCCGAGCGGATGGAGGAGTGGCTGCGCTGCGCCGAGGAGAACGGCCTGCACAAGCCGACGATCCTGCAGCAGCACTACAACCTGGTCAAGCGGAGGCGCTTCGAAGCCTCCTACCTGCCGCTTGCGTGTGAACACGGCATGGCTGCGCAGAGCTACTTCGCCCTGGCCTCCGGGTTCTTGACGGGCAAGTACCGCAGCGAGGACGACGCCAAGGCGAATGCGGCGCGCGGAGGGGCGGCGGCTCGATATCTGACGGAGGAGGGGATCGCAGTGCTCGCGGCTCTGGACGCCGTCGCGGCCCAGCTCGGCGCGAGCCCGGCGAGCGTCGCCTTGGCGTGGCAGCACGCCAAGGGCGTGGATTCCCCGGTGGCCTCTGCCCGGACAGTCGGCCAGCTGCCCGATCTCCTGGCCGCCCTCGACCTGACGCTGACCGCCGAGCAGGTCGCGATCCTCGACGCGGCGTCCGCGCCGATGGCGTGAAGCCGGGCCGACGGCCTGAGACCCGGCCCCGCGAGGACCGGTTTTCGGCGGCGCCTCCGCCGGCGAGGCGAGGCACGACACCGTGTCCCTGCGGGGGACGCGGGGACCGAGGTTAGAGGTTCCCGTCCCCGCCTCAGAATGCGCACATCCTGCGAGCTCCGGTCTAAAGTGGCTGAGCGTGCGGTCCCGGCGTGTGCGGGTCCGGGACCGCATACGCCCGGCGCGGTTGGCCGCGGCGACGACGCCCGCACAAGGCGATTCGGAGAAGAGCATGGGCCGTCCGCGAAGGCGCACAGACCATTTAGGAGGGGGCGCAGACGATTCGCGCGAGCGCGCCAATCGACGCGTCTACTCCCTCGGGGCGGGGGCAGGCCCGGGCGACATACCGGGAAAGGCGTGGGGCGTGCCCGACGTCGACGCGCAGGAGGCGGAAGAGTTTCTGGCGCGCAAGGCGCGGGTGAAGCGGGCGGAGTCCGGCGAATGCCGGATCGTTCTGCGCCGATCCCCCGGCGTGAGAGTCTACGCCGCAGCCACCGCGGCCGTCGACACTTTCCTCCTCCTCGCGCTCTTCTTCCCGGCGGCCGCAGACGCGGTGAAAGCGGCGGCGTCGGCGGCGGCGGACAGGACGTTCCTCATCCTCCCGTACCTGTTTTTGGCTCTGTACGTCTTCAACCCCGTCGCATATCTGTGGAGCCTGAACGCTCTGCGCCACCGGACGGTTCTGAGCCGAAGCGGAATCGAGGTGCGGACCCTCGTGCGCAAGGAGAGGCTCCCGTGGCCCGCGACGCGCTCGGGTTTCGGCGTGCTCGAACACGTTGCGAAAAGGACGTCGGGCGCGAGCAGCCACGGGTACCAGCTGGTCCTCGTCAAAGGGACGTCCGACGACGTCGTCAGGCTGCCCGGCGGAAGATTCGACACTGAGAAAGGCTCGCCGCACGAAAGGGCGGGGCGAGCCGAGGCGGCGACAAGGCAGACCGGCGGCGCAAAGCGGCCAGTAAGCGACGCAACGACGCGAGCGGACGGCGCGGCATGGCAAGCCGACGGCGCAGAGACGCGAGCCGACGACGCCGCGACAAGGCTCGCGGACACCGACAATCCGAAGATTCAGGCCAGGCTCGCCCTGGAGGGAATATGGTCCGTCGCCTCCAGACATGGATGGATACCCAACAGGGGCAGCGCCAAAGCCGACCCCGCGCTCATACGCGCGCGAACGGGCCAAGGCGCGCATCGCGAGAACGCGAACCGGGAAAACGCGCACCGCACGAACAGGAAGAACAGCGCGCGCGGCTTTCAGGGCCGCTCGGCAAACCGCCGAGGCCGCGCGAACGAGCGCGGGGGCAGGGCGGGCAATCGCGCGGACGGCCGAGCGGATCGGCTGGTCTTCGGGGGCCCGGACTTCCGGCGGGCAATCGAGGCGGCCCGCGACGACGAAGCGTCCGTCACGTGGGTCGCCGCAGCGCTGATCAGCGTCGGGGCGCTCGGCCTTTGGCTGACTCTGGGCAGCGCGGCGGCGGCCAAGGCCGCGTTGTCCGCGGGCGTCCTCCTCCTGGGGCTTGCCGTCCTCGTCGGCCCGCTGGTCGCGGAAATCCGGCGCCCTCGCCGAACCGTCGTCGACCGCGACGCCATCCACGTCGACGGAAAGCCGCACGCGTGGCCCGACTCGCGTTCCAGCCTGTTCGCGCTCGGCGACAGGGCGTTCATGGCGGACCGCAAAGGAAGGGCCGTTCCCCTGCTCGGCACCGGTTTGGCGCGGGGCGGATTCGGCAAACGCGAGGCGAAGGCCGCGGCCCAGTGCGAGCAGATCTGGCTGTGGGGCGCAGCCAACGGCGTCGTCCGAGAAAGCGGCCGCTACACGCCCCTGCGAAACGCGGACTGGCAAACCGAACGCGAAATCGCCTCCGTGCGCGCGGGCACGCGGTGACTTTGCGGGGACGGAGGCCGGCGTTCAAAGGCACGGCTGTCTCTTCCGCCTCGACGGGCGGCGACCGGCGGATCCCCTGCCGCCGCCCGTCGGTCGCTGCATGCTTCCGCTCTGCGGAGCCCGCCGTTTAACCGCGCTCCCCGCTGCGCCGCGGCTGCCGGCGCGCTGCGACTATTGCCGCTCTGCAGCTGACACGCCCCTGCTATTGCTGCACCGCGGCCCGGCGTTCGCGCTTTGCGGCCACAATCTGGTAGGCGATGGCCGCGCACAGGCCGACCGCCGCCGCGACGATGGCGATGACCAGGGCCTGCGAGTAGTCGCCGCCGTTGCTCTTGCCGATCTTGGCCCCCAGATTCGGCGCGAAGATTGCGGAGACAGCGAAGGCGCTGAAGGCGACTCCGTAATTGATCCCCTGGTTCTTCGGGCCGAATTGGCTCATGACGAGGGCCGGCATGGTGCCCATGATGCCGCCGTAACCCATGCCGACGGCGAAAATGCCGAGAACCAGGGGCAGCACGTTGTGGTCGCCTTTCCCGACGATCAGCGAGATCAGGCCCACGGCGGCGAGGATGAAGATGATCTGCACGGTGCGCACCCGGCCGATCTTGTCGGAGACGGTTCCGAAGCAGATCCGGCCCGCCAGGGAGGCGAAGGCGTAGACGGATACGATGAAGGCCGCCTCGGACTTCGAATAGCCGAACATACCCTGCGCGAGCGGGGAGGCGTTGGCGACGATGAGCAGGCCCGAGAAGGCGCCGCAGACGAAGATGACGAAGATGAGCCAAAACATGGGTGTTGTGCACATCTGCCGCCAGTTGAAGTTCTTCGCCTCGGCCGCCGGGCCGCCGGACGCCGGGGCCGGAGGAGTCCAGCCCTCCGGAGCGTAGTTCGCCGGAGCCTGGCGCAGCGTGAGGGCGACGAGGACGGCGACCGCGAGGAAGGCGACGCCGAAGGCCCCCATCGTGGTGACGATCCCCTGGTCGTCGAGGAACCAACGGGCCAGGGGCGCCATGACGATCGCGGCGCCGCCGTTGGCGCCGGTGATGAGGCCCGCGGCCATTCCGCGGCGATCCGGGAAGAAACGCATCGTGTTGTTGAGGGCGGCGGTGTAGGCGAAGCCCTGGCCGAGGCCGCCGATCACGCCGAAGCAGAGGATGAACATGGAGCCCGAGCCTGCCAGCCCGCCGAGCAGCCATCCCAGCCCCCACAGGACGCCTCCGGTCAGCGCGACGAGCTGAGTTTTGCCGCGGTCCACGAAGTAACCTCCGAGGATCATCGGGATCGGCGAGATGGCGTTGAGGACGGAGTAGGCCATGACGGCGTCGTCCGAACCGAACTCCTTTTCCAGCGCCGTTTTGAGCACCGAGAAGATGTAGGTGCACCCGGTGGCGAAAACCAGCAGGCACGACGCCGCCAGAATCAACCACCGGTTGTATCGAACTTTTTCTGACATTGAATAACCTTTCGAGTGGAAGCCGCCGTCACGCGGCTTTCTCATCCATCACGCTCGCGAGCCCGCCCCGGGTTTCGGCAAAGGCCACCGGATCCGTCTCGTTGAGATCGCCGTCGATCTCCGGCGTGAATTCCATTTGGTCGAGGGCGTCCCGCCGCGGGCCGATGGCTGCGCAGGCCGGCGCCCGGTGCGGTCTCGCGCGGGGTCAGGCGGTCGCCGTCGAGCGTGAAAACCGCGCGTTCGGTGACGTAAAGGACGCGGCGGCAGAACTTCGCGGCGGTCCGCCCCGAGAAACCCGCCCGCTCTGCGTCTTTGACGAATTTCTTCGCCCTTCCCTTGTACACAACGACTATCCTACCGTCATGTAGCACCTCCTTCACTCTTCGTGAGGCACAGGACTTCCTCGTTCAAACGCGACAGGCCGAAGGGAATCACGCCGGCGGCGGCGCCGGAGACCGGCCGCCCGGCCGCCCCGGCCAAAACAACGGCGGGCACGGCTCTACTTCGTGTGCTCTTTGACGATCTGGCGGCCGACGACGTGCACCATGATCTCGTCGGTGCCTCCCCCGAAGCGGTGCCCGCGGGCGTCGCGCCACAGCCGCTCGATGCGCACGCCCTCGGTCACGCCGATGCCGCCGTGGATCTGAAGGGCGTCGTCGCACACCTCGAACGCGGCCATCGAGCAATAGCGCTTGCACATCGCCGCCTGCTTGCGGTCGAGCGTGCCGCTGTCCACCATCGAGGCCGAATGGTAGATGAAGTTCTTCATGTTCTCGATCTTGATGGCCATGTCCGTCAGCTTCTCCTGCACCAGCTGAAAGGAGCCGATCGGCTTGCCGAATTGCACGCGGGTCGCGGCGTACTCTGCGGCGTCCTTGAAGGCCGCCTCGGCCAGGCCGAGGGACTGGGTCGCCGTCATGATCCGCTCCAGCTCGAAGTTCTTCATGAGCTGCTTGAATCCCTCGCCCTTGACGCCCACGAGGCAGGATTCGTCGACCTCGACGTCGTTGTAGTAGATCTCCGAGGAGTCCGCGGTGTGCCAGCACATCTTGGCGATCGGAGAGATCTCGATCCCGGGAGAGTCGGTGGGAACGAGGTACATTGAGATGGCGCGCCGCGGATCCTCGGCGTCGGGGTTGACGGCCATCGTCAGGAGGTACTTCGTGTCGACGGCGTTCGTGATGAGGGTCTTCGTTCCGTTGAAGCGCACCTTTCCGTCGCGATGCTCCGCGGTCGTCTTCATGGCCGAGGAGTCCGATCCCGCCTGCGGCTCGGTGAAGGCGAGGGCGAAAGGGACGCCGCCGTCTTGCAAAATGCCCAGGACCGATTCGCGCTGCTCCGGCGAGCCGAACTCCAGGATGTCGAGGACCTGGAGGATCTCCGTGGCGTATCCGAGGTTGAGGCCGCGCGAGGCCACCCTCTCCCCGATGAGGCACATCGTCACCATGTCCACCGGCGTGCCGCCGTATTCCTCGGGGATGCCGAGGGAGAGGAAGCCGGCCTCCTGCAGGGCCCGCTTGAACTCGACGGGCTGGCGATGCTCGCGATCCGCTTCGGCCACGTACGCAGGGGACGCGCACTGGTCGAGGATCTCGTCGAGGCTTTCCAGCAGGAGCTGCTGTTCTTCGCTGAGGCTGAAATCCATTCTTCGTTGCACCTTTCTCTGTTTGGAGCTCCGCGGCGGCGCTTTCGTTCAGGCTCCGCGGCGCACCAAGTTTCGACGACGTCGGAAAAACCCGCGAGCACGTGCCGCGTTTCACATGACAAGCCTAAGAATCTCGTCGACCAAGGATATAGGACCAAAGTAGTCCGATTTGCGGGAGTATGCTCGGTAGTGTTCTTTCGCACGGGCAGACAATGCCCGCCGCGCCGCGGATCACGCAATTCCCACGCGAATCCGGGCTGCTGCGCGCTCGACGCCGAACGACCAAAGGAGCGACGGATGACCAAGGCAATCAGCGCGGCGCAGGCCGCCGCGCTCATCAAGGACGGCGACACGGTCGCGTTCTCCGGCTTCGGTTTGGCCTGCGTCAACCAGGAAGTCATCGCCGCCCTCGAGGAGCGATGGCTGGCCGGGCAGGGCCCCCGCGACCTGACGATCGTCAACTCCTCCGCCGTCGGCGCGCGCGGCAAGCGCGAAGGCCTGGGCAAGCTCTCCTACGAGGGGCTCGTCAAGCGGTGGATCGGCGGGATCATGTCCGCCTCCCCCGCCCTGGGCCGGCTCGCCGCCGACAACAAACTCGAATGCTACAACCTGCCGCAGGGCGTCATGACGGCGCTCTACCGCGAGATCGCCGCCCATCGGCCCGGCGTCGTCACCAAAGTCGGGCTGGGCACCTTCGTCGATCCGCGCATCGAGGGCGCCAAGGTCAACGACGTCACCACGGAGGACCTCGTCTCGCTCATCGAGCTGGACGGCGAGGAGTACCTGTACTATCGCGGGTTCCCGATCGACGTCGGGCTCATCCGCGGCACGTACGCCGACGAGATGGGCAACCTGACGATGGAGCACGAGGGCCTGAAGATGGAGATCCTTCCCATCGCCCAGGCCGTCCACAATTCCGGCGGGATCGTGATCGCCCAGGCGAAGGCGGTGGTCGCGACGGGCACTCTCGACCCGAACCTCGTGCGCGTCCCCGGAAACCTCGTCGACTACATCGTGGTCTCCGAGCCCGACAATCACATGCAGACCGAATACACCCAGTACAATCCCGCCTTTTCGGGGCAAATCAAGGTCCCCGTCTCGAACGTCGAGCCTCTGCCGCTGACCATTCGCAAGGTCATGGCGCGCCGCGCCGCCATGGAGATCCGGCCGGGCCAGGCCATGAACCTCGGGGTGGGTGTGCCGGCCGACGTCGGGATCGTGCTCGCCGAGGAAGGCGTCTCCGACTACGCGCTGCTGACCACCGAGGCCGGCGCCGTCGGCGGAACCCCCGCGGACGACAAGAACTTCGGCCACGCCTACAACGCGCTCGCCCAGGTCGGCATGCACGAGCAGTTCGACTATTACGACGGCGGCGGCCTCGACCTGACGATCCTCGGCACGGCGCAGACGGACGCCCGCGGGGACGTCAACGTCTCGAAGTTCAACGGCCGCGTGGCGGGCTGCGGCGGCTTCATCAACATCACAGCCACCGCCAAGCACGTGGTGTTCGCGGGCGCCTTCACGGCGGGAGGCCTCGACGTCCGGTTCGCGGACGGCTGCTGCAGGATCGCGGCCGAAGGGAAAGTGCGCAAGTTCGTCGGCGACGTCGAGCAGATCACCTTCTCCGGCGAGCAGGCATCCCTCGCGGGCCAGTCGGTCCTTTACGTGACCGAGCGCGCGGTCTTCGAGCTGCGCGAGGGCCGCCTGACGCTCATCGAGAAGGCGCCGTGGGCGGACTTGCAGCGCGACATCCTCGACCAAATGGAGTTCAAGCCGGCGATCGCGGACGACCTGAGGGACATGGACCCCGGCATTTTCCGTGAGAAGTGGGGCGGGCTCAAGGCGCACATCGACGCGGCGGCGGCCGCAGAGCGCACGGCTGCGGGCGTCGGCTCCGCGGGCCGGGCTTCCGGCGCGTCCAAGGCCGCGAATTCGACGGGCCCTCAGGCTTCTACCCCTTCGAGCCGCAAGTGAACGGCGCGGGGCGAGAATCGGGCCCGGGCGAGCTCGTCTCGCCGATCCTGCAGTTCGACGCCCTCGCCTGCTCAGAGCCGTCGAAGACGTGCATCGTGGTCGACTCCTTCAGCTACACCCGGGCGCAGATCCTCGAAGCCGCAGACGCGCTGGCGGCCGGGCTCGCCGCCTACGGCGTCGGGCAGGGCGACAGGATCGCCATCATCCGGCGAAACGCCCCGATCCACATGATCGCCTTGCTGGCGGCCAGCAGAATCGGCGCCGTGCTGCTCCCGCTCAATTTCCGCCTGTCCTCGATCGAGTGCCAGGCGATCATCGACGACGCCGGATGCGCCGCCGTGCTGTGCGGGCCGCGTTTCGCGCGGCAGTTCGACGAAGAGCTCGACCTTTCGCCCGAGATCCTCTGGATCGTCGACGACATCGACCCCTCGATCGAACCCCCGGAAGACGATTCTCTCCACTTCATCTGGCAGAGGCTCTCGGAGCTCTACCGCGCAGGCGAGGGCATGGTTCCCGACGCCGCGCCGATCCGCGCCGAGACCCTCGCGCTCCTGCTCTACACGTCCGGCTCGACGGGCAAGGCCAAGGGCGTCAAGCTCACCTACGGCAACGTCTTCGCCTCGTGGGCGGCTTTCTCCGAGGTGCTCGGCACGGGGCCCGACGACGTCGCCCTTGCGATCGCGTCCTTCGGGCACGTCGGCGGCCTCAACACCTTCACCTTCGCCACGCTTTTGGCCGGCGGCCTCGTGGTGGTCCAGCGCAAGTGGGACGTCGGCGACGCTCTGGCCAAGATCGAACGCTACCGGGTGACCCGCACCTTCGGCGTCCCGACGATGTACGACGCCATGGCCCGGCACCCGGACTTCGGCTCGCGCGACCTTTCGAGCCTGAAGACGGCGATCGTGGGAGGCGCCTGCTGCCCCAAGGGCCTCTGCGACGTTTTCACCGCGCGAGGCGTGCCCCTGGCGAACTCGTGGGGCATGACCGAAACCGCGGGCGGCGGCACGCTCACGCCGCCGAAGGACATGGCCGGGCATTGCGCCCAGGTGGGCAAGGCCGCCCCCGGGATGAAAATGCGGGTGGCGCGCGAGGACGGATCCGAGGCGTCGGTCGGCGAAGTCGGCGAACTGTGGGTGTCCGGACCGTCCGTCTCCCCCGGGTACTGGGGAATGCCCGAGGGCGAAGGATGCGGCTTCGCGGGCGACGGATGGTTCCACACGGGGGACCTCGTCTCCGTCGACGCCGAAGGCTTTTACACCGTCGAGGGGCGTGCCAAGGATCTCATCATCTCCGGCGGGGAGAACATCTATCCCGCCGAGATTGAGACGGTGCTGCGCAACCATCCCGCCGTCGCCGACGCCGTTGTGGTGGGCATGCCGGACAATCGCTGGGGCGAGCTGCCGGCTGCCTTCGTCGTCGCCGAAGAGGGCGCCGATCTGGACCTTGACGAAGTGCGCGCCTTCGCCGCGACCCGGCTGGCGAAATACAAGGCGCCGCGCACGATGGCGGAGATTGACGGCATCCCCCTGGGCTCGACGGGCAAGCCGGATCGCGGCGCGCTGGCTCGCATCGCCGCTCGCCACCACGATCCGGGGCCGCGCTGGTACGCGCAGGGATGACTCGGCCTGCTGACACGGGCGGTCACCGCGAGCGGGCCGCTTTAGCGCACAGAGGCGAGAGGCCGTGGCGCAACAAGCCCTGAAGCCACACCGGCATGCCCGCGGCCGCGGGTCACATCGCGCCCGGAGCCTCCTCGCCGGCGCTTTGGGAGGCTTCTTCCGCGTCGTCAATATCTTGCCTGCCGTCGCACGCTTCCCTTTGCCTGGCGACGCCCCGTGAGTCGTCCTGCAGCGTGTCATCGCGCACGCCGCCGCTGCACGCGTGGTCGCCGCCCGCGCTGTCGCGGCAAGGAACATTGCCGCCCCGCGCATCGTTTTGCAAGCCGTCGCCCTGAGCCTCGTTCCGGCAGCCCTCGTTGCGCGCATCGTTTTGCAAGCCGTCGTCCTGCGCATCGTCGATGCCCTGCGCGTCGTCGCCCTTCGCCCGTGCGATGAGGGGCAAAAGGACGTGGGCCCGCTCCGACCCGTTTTCGCGCAGATCCGCGAGGGCCTGCTCGGTGGCCCACGGCCCCACGACGCCCGCCACCAGCTCGTTGGCGAACCGCCGAACCTTGTTCAGCCCTACGGACAGCAGGTGGTGCGGCGTCGCCATGACGTGCATCGCCATCCCCCCTTCGAGGGCGTCGCCTAGCTGCACACGCTGCGTTTCCGGCCGCAAATCGCCGGTTCGCATGGCGTCGCGGATGATGTTCCTCGTGTGGATCACGGACTTGCCCACCGAGTTCTGCCATATCGTGCCGAGTTCCTCGTTGTCCGTGTGGTTTTCGAGGATCAGGCGGATGACGGCAAGCCCCGTGGGCGTGTAGTAGCGCGTGAGCCTGTCCTCGACGAGCATCTGGACGTACTCGAGAAACGGGACGTCGGGCCTTTCGTAGTCGCGGTATTCGAAGAAGACGTCCGACGCCGTGAACGCGTCGGCCAGCA
This sequence comes from uncultured Actinobaculum sp., assembly GCA_938020505.1. GTDB lineage: Bacteria > Actinomycetota > Actinomycetes > Actinomycetales > Actinomycetaceae > Peptidiphaga. The sequence continues at coordinate 40,708 of CALIHR010000052.1, forward strand.
TCGCCTCTTTGGTGGGCCAGCGCAGATAGAGCGCCGATTTGCCCATGCGGGCGTGCTTGGCCACCTTCCCGAGCGTGAAACCGGACCAGCCCACTTCCATGTAGACCTCGAGCGCGGCGACCAGAGCGCGCTCCTCGATGCCGGGATCGCGCGGGCGGCCGACCCCGGCGTCGGCCGCCCCCGAATCCACGACGCTTGACAGCGCTGGAAGAAGTTCTCCCATCGGATGCTCACGCGCGCCGAGCCGGCACGCTCTTCTCCACGCATTCGACGACGTCGGCGATGCTCGTGTGGACGAATTGCGGGCGGAAGGCGAATTCGCCGATGTTTTCGCGGGTTGTGGACCCGGTCAAGACGAGGTGGGTCTGCAAGCCCGCTTCCATGCCGGCAAGGATGTCGGTGTCCATGCGATCGCCGACCAGCGCGGTCTGCTCCGAGTGGGCGTCGATGAGGTTGAGGCCCATGCGCAGCATGACGGGGTTCGGCTTGCCCACGTAGTACGGGTTCTTGCCGGTGGCGGCGGTTATCATCGCGGCGACGGCGCCGGTGGCCGGGATGGGCCCGTCCGCGGAAGGCCCCGTGACGTCCGGGTTGGTGGCGATGAAGCGGGCGCCTTTGCAGATGAGGCGAATGGCCTGCGTGAGGGCCTCGATGCTGTATGTGCGAGTCTCGCCGAGAACCACGAAATCCGGATTGTCGTTGGTCATGACGAAGCCGTGCTCGTACAGGGCGGTGGTGAGTCCCGCCTCGCCCACCACGTAGGCGCGGCGCGAGTCGGACTGCGTGGCGAGGAAGGTGGCCGTGGCGGTGGCGGAGGTCCAGATGTTCTGCTCAGGAACGTCAAGGCCTGAGGAGGCCAGCCGCGCGGAGAGGTCGCGGCGGGTGAAGATCGAGTTGTTCGTCAAAACGAGGAAGGGAATCTCGCGCTCGCGCAAAGCGCTGAGAAACTCGGACGCCCCCGGCAGAGCGTGCTCTTCGTGAATGAGCACGCCGTCCATGTCAGTCAACCAATTCGCAATGTCAGCCATGCTTCAAGTCTAGGCGGCTGAGCGGCCCGCCGCGGCCCATACCGGGCGCAGTTCACACCGGACGTCCAGGATCCGGCCGATCTTGAAGGAGGCGGGTTCTTAAAAGCGGCGGGGGCCGGAAGGCTGCTCTGCGGCTGCAGGGCACTGGGCGCCCGGCTTCCTCCAATCGTTGAGCCCTCAGGGTCGGGCCAGCAGTTGCGACGCTCTCTGGTGGGATATGCCCATGACGGTCCCCACGTCCCGCAGCGCCAGCCCCGCTTCGCGCAACGCCCGGGCAGCCATCCGCGATTCCGCTGCCGCTCGCTCCCTGGCTCGAGCTTCTTTTTCGCGTTCCTCCTTCGCCCGCGCAGCATGTTCCCGATACGCCTGGGGAAGAACGGGGACAACGTCAATGGCGACGTCGTCCTCCGGCAATCCCGCAAGGTAGGCGACGGCCTCGCGGATGTCGTCGCTTGCTTGATCGAGCCTGCGAACCTGGGAGACCGCGCCGACCTCGGCGCATTCGGTGACCCACCACCCTGTGCGCCCGCGTTCGGCTGTGACAGTGAATCGGCGGCTCATCGCCACCACCCCTTTCCCAACTCGTCGGAGAATTGGTCGAAGAATTTGCGGGCGGTCAGGTCGTCAATTTCAGCGTGACGTCCAAGCGTGCGTGAAGTTGTTCCGACGGTGACCGCAGTATGATTCGTCAGCTCCGTGGTCGAGAAGTCAAGGTCGCGAGCTTTTGCTTCTTGCTTGAGCTTCTTAAGCACAGCGTTGCGCTTCACTCACACAGTCTACCCTGGACTAGACTTATCGTGCGACCCCGGTCTAGGGATCTATCGTGCGACCCCGGTCTAGGGAATCGTCTGCATGCCGTTGCGCGGACACAGCAAGCTATAAATTTTAGGGTCGTCTCGGTCACCTTTGCAGCCGCGGCAACTAGAGCTACGGCTGGCACTCATTCTCCCGTGGCGACCAAGTGCCGCCCGTGGCAAACTGGCCGGGTGACTTCTTTCGACGCCGCCGCGCGGGCCGCAACCGCGCATTTTGACTTTCCGTGTGCTTTCGGTGTGACAGACCTTGCGGGGCCGATCGCGTGTTCGGGCGACGTCGACGCGGTTTTCCCTTTCGCCTCGGTGACGAAGCCGCTGGCCGGGTACGCCGCCCTCGTGGCGGTCGATCGGAAACTGCTGCGTTTGGACGCGCCCGCGGGACCCGAGGGTTCGACTGTGCGCCACCTTCTGGCGCATGCCTCCGGTCTGCCGTTCGAGGCGGGGGCGATTCTGGGAGCGCCGGGAAGGCGACGCGTGTATTCGAATCGAGGCTTCGACGTGCTGGGCGGCGTTGTCGAGGAAGCGACGGGCACGCCCTTTCCCGAGTGGCTGGAGGAAACCGTGCTTATTCCGTTGGGCTTGAGTGCAACCGAATGCGAGGGTTCGCCGGCCCATTCGGGCCGCGGCTCGGTGGCCGACCTTCTGGCGTTCGGCCGTGAGACGCTCTCCCCAACGCTCGTCTCGGCCGAGCTGTGGCGCGAGGCGATCACGCCGCAGTTCCCCGGGATCTCGGGCGTGCTGCCTGGGTACGGACGGCAGGCCGACAACGCGTGGGGCCTGGGCGTCGAGATCCGCGACTCGAAGGCGCCGCATTGGACAGACGTTTCGTTCCCGCCGTCGGCCTACGGGCACTTCGGCCAATCGGGGTCGTTCCTATGGGTCGATCCGACGGTCGGGCGCGCCGGGGCCTTCCTCGGCGCGCGCCCCTTCGGCGCGCCTCACAGGGAGGCGTGGCCCGCGCTGACGAAAGCCATGCGCGAGGCGTGACTCGACCGTTGGCGCCTGCCGCAAAGCTGATTCACCCTGTTCCTGTCGACGGCGAGGCCGACGTCGACGACCCGGGTTCCGGAGGATTCGCGGCGGTTCTAGGCTTGCGCCCGGGCGGCGCGGGGCGGCAGCCAGTCGTATAGCGCATGCCAAAGTAGTTTTCGCGTGTCAAAGACGCGTCTACATAACCGCCGTCCTGGGTGTTGTAGATATAGGGCCCATGGTCACGACCATCTGAGACGTCGATGACCTCCGTGAAACCGAAAGGGGCGACCTCCTCTTTGAGGATGGCAAGCAAGCGCGGCCAGACATCCTTGGAGAAACCGGGGGCGATCCCTTGTCGAGAATGGTCGAGATAACCGCCCTCGTGGAGGTCGTCGCACGGGTCGTAAAGCTTGTTCGGGTCCTCGTCTAGCCAGGTCCACCGCTTGGCGCCGAACTCGCCGTCGACCCTGGAGCGCACCCTGGCCAACGCCCCCGTGAGTTGACTGCGGGCGGTTATCACGTCCACCCGCTCTCTGAAGGGCTTGCGCCCCTCGTAATACGGAGACGGTGTCTGATCCACCGAGCTCTCCCCCTTTCCCGACGGCGTCGGCAAATTCGAGCCGGGCCCAACGGGCCCGCAGGCGCACAGGGCGCAGCAGGCAGCTGCCGCGGCGACCGCCCGCGCGACCGCGCCCATGTCAATGAGCCTTTCCAACAACGATCGACGCCAACTGCGACTGCGCATGGCTTTTGTCGACGAGATACCCGGAATGGCCGGTTGTCTTCGTGCCGGGCCCCTCCGGATTCAGCTTCTTGAAGCCCGAATCACCGTAGGGGTCCATGCCCAGGCTTCCGTTGTGATTGTAAGCAAAACCAGCGCTGACATTGGCGGTTCTGATCGGGTCGTCCTTGAAGAGGGAGACGAACCTGTGCCCCTGCGGGACGTCCATATCCCACGATCCGTTCTTCACTCCCGGCGAACCAAACACGCCGAAGTCGTCAATCACCCCGGGCCGTGCCTGCGCGGCGGCGTAACTGGCCGTCGTCGATCCGTACGAGTGGCCAAGGAGCGACTGGTGGACGCCCGACGTTCCCGAAGTCGCCGCGTTGCGCGAATCCCTGATTCCCTCCAGGAACTTCGCTCCGCGGTCGCCGCCCATCCGGGCGTCGCGGGTGCCGAGAACGGAATAATCCCACTGCGTGAAGCTCTTGCCCGGATTGCTTTCCCACGGCGCCGGCGGAGCGTCGTACCCCACCCAGCCGATCGCCGCGACCGACTCTCCGTATTCTTCGCCTCCCGATAGTACTTGAGCTGCAAGAGTTCATCGCGGCTCAGAAGCTGGGACTCGCTCTTGCCTGGATTCGCCCTCTTGAGCTGCTCCAGACGGTCGGCTACGGGTTTGTACTGTTGGAGATCCTTGTTCAACAGTTTGCGATTGGCGATGTTTCTGTACTTCGCCTTCACGCCGTCCAGGTTGCCGACCATTTCAGGGGACTCTTCAGCCAAAGCCTGTTTTTCGGCGTCAGTGTGGGCGGCCCACCATGCGGCGACCTCCTCTGTATTGTTCGAGGGCGGCTGTTTTGGCAAGCCGGGATTCGGATCCTCCAACCTGCCCGAAGACTTCACCTTTCCGCCAGCGATCCGCGGAAGAGCGGCCTCGTAGGCCCTGTCTGCCTCGTCGGCTTTCTTGCGCGCATTGCGGACATGGACCTTGCACTCCTCGAGGTGTTTCTCGCGTTCCTTTTTGTCTTCCTCATGGTCGGTGTCCCATGGGCTGATCAAATCGCCGAAGCTCTTTTTGATCGGATTTGGGTCGGTCACCGTGGTTCCGTCGGCGGAGATCTTGAAGCCGAAATGGCTGGCGCGAGACTCGGCTTCCATAACCATGGTCGAAACCTTGCCCAAGCCTTCCTGAGCCTCCGCAGTGGCTTTTATTAGCTCACCGATGTTTTTCAGCGGCAGGACGGTATTTCGGTCTAAGTGATCGCGCCTCTGCTGAGCCGCCGCAGCCCCTTGCCTTCCCACCCTGTGGAGAGATCCATGGTCTCTATATGGTCGCCCCCGCCCACAGCCTTCTTTCTAGAATTGACAAGCAGGTCTATAGAGGAGTCCAGGCCCTCGGGCTTCCAACGTTTGAGCTCATCCCACGTGACCATCATTTGCCTCGCAGACGGCTGTCGAGACTGGAAAAACCGACGCTCGAAGAATGGTCGGCGGCGTTGTAGTCTTCGCGCGCCTTGTCGAGCGCCTCTGTGAGGGCGCACAGAGAGTCCTTCAGGCTTTTGGCCATCTTGTCGCCAAAGTCTGCGGCACGGACGACGGCGCCTCCCGATCGGCTTCCCGGCATTGCCGCTGCGACACTAGGCGTTCCTTCTAGCATTTTTACGGAACCAATCGCTTGACCGGATTGATCTGCCTCCGAGGCGGCCTTTTTCAGCAGCTGCGGAGAGACTTTCACTTTCGACATTGCTCACCCTTTCACGCACCAGCAATGACGTCACGCATGCGTGTTTATATTAAGCGTGAACCACTGTTGGATGTGACGATTATTACAGCACAACACCATACCACCCCACACCCCCAAAATGGCAGTCCGCATTGCGGAATCGTCTCCCAAGGTTATGCAATATGCCAAACGATGTTGTTAGCCGATTGTGAGATATGCCATAGTTTCCGCGGAATCTCGTTATGTCCGCCTTCGATCACGATCAGCTGCGGACAGATTCAGCCCGCGCTCCCGAAACAAACCGCGACCACAAGGAAGCCAAAGGCTTTCAGCAAGGCCGAACACACGGAACATGTGGGCCGTCGGCGGCACGGCGAACTTGGCCGGAGTCCGGCCCCGGCTCAGACTTCCGATTTCGGCCAAGCCGTCCGCCGCCCATATCTCAATGCTTGCCTCTTCAGTTTTCCAATCTGTTTCAAGCCAAGCACGCTAGCACGCGCATATAGGCCATGCACGCTAGCACGTCCAGGCGATTACCGCCGCTCCTCCGCTCGGAACATGGACGGTTTCACCCGATTCGACCTGCCTGCCGTCGGGAATTTCGACTCGTGCGGTCGCGGCCGCATGCACGACCTCGATCGTTCTCACCGCCCCGGACGCCCGCGAGGATTCGCTCGTCTTCAATGGCACGCTCACGTCCTCGCGGCCGTGATTGGTGGCCACAAGGATCCCGCCGCGCGGGCCGCGCAGGACGCCCCGCGCGAGCTGCGGAGAATCGAGGTCGACCGGCGGTTCAATCCCGGCGAGGTCGCGCACCAGCCTGTAGACGCGCCACAGGCCGTCGGCGTCGCCGTGGGCGTCGGCGATCTCGGCGGCGAGAAGCTCGATCGGATAGGCGCATACGACGACAGCCCCCCGGCCGCGCCGGGCCACGGTCAGCGCGGGCAGGCCGGCGGCGTCGGTCGCCACCGTTCTCGCGTCGACCACGTCCAGCTCCACGCCTCGCAGATGCAGATCGTTGGCCGCTCCGCCCGCCCTCGCGGCGGCCGGCAGCTCGACCGAGACGACCTCGCCAGCTTCCAGGCCCGCGAAGGGCTCGACGGCGGTCAGCTCGAGGCGGTCAGTTGCGACGGCCCGGTCGGCTATGCGCACGCCCGCGAATTCCGCGAGCTCGGGGATCGCCGTCTCCGCCGAGCACGAAAGGTAGAGGACGCCGCCGGCTTCGACGTAGTCGAGCGCGCCCTGCCAGAAAGACGTGCGCATGTGCAGGAGGGACGACGTCGTCGATGTGAGCGGCGCGGGAAGCAGGGCGACGGGCGTCGCGGGCCACGAATCGTCAAGCTTCTCGCGGGGAAACTGGCAGGGCAGCCCGGCGCGGGAGGCGAAGACGTAGGAGTTGAGCCACCCGCGCACCAGCGGCTTGACGTCGCGGGCGGGCTCCCATGCTTTTTCGGCCGGGGCGTACGGCCCCGAGGGCGCGTCGTCCAAACCGTAGGAGGCGCGGTCATAAGGCTTGACGTACTCATGCGGCACGGGAATCGACGCGGGCGTCCAGGGACCGTCGCCCGCCAGGCCCTCGAGGTCGAGGGCCCCGGTCACCCGCGCGAGCTCGCTCTGAACGCGGGCGCGGGGGCGTGCCTTGCCTTCGGCGTCGAGCAGCCCGAATTGCGTCTCGTGGGGCATACGCACATATGGGGCGCGGCGATAGGCGGCGGGTTCGGCGTCGATCCAGCACCACGCGTAGAAGCCAATCGCCCCGGCCCCCAGGGAGGACCAGCACACGAGCCTGTCGTAGTCGGCGATCGCCTCGGGCGCGAACTGGGTGCTGGAGGCCCCGAATTCGTGGACCATCACCGATTTTCCGGCGCCGCGGGCGAGGGCGGTCTCGAATGCCCCCGCCATGCTCATCCGCCGCGAGCCCAGACGGTCGGCGTACAGCTCCGGCGAGTAGATCGGGTAGGGATGCACGCACGCGAAGTCGAGGGCGTCGGCGACGACGTCGGCCCGGAACGGCCCTCCGTCGACCTCCTGGGAGGCCGTGCCGATGGTCACGAGGCAGCCGGGGTGGTTCGCGCGGATCGCCTGAGTCAGGGCCGCAGTCCATTGGACGGCGTGTTCGTCGTCGGTGGTTTCGCCGTAGATCCAGAACGGCGGCTCGTCGGTGAGGTCCCAAGCGATCAGCTCGGGGCGGCTTGCCCACCTGCGAGCCAGCTGCGCGGCGTGGGCGGCCTGGAGTTTGACGAGCTCGGGGTCGGTATGCGGGTTGACGCCGCTCGCCCACGGAAGGTCCCAGTAGGCGTCGCCGACCTCGCCGCCGACGAAAAGGGCCGGGTGGAGCGTGATTCCACGGGCCTTCGCCGCGTCGAAGACTCGGTCGAGGACGGCCAGGTGCGCCTCGTCGAGGCGGCCGCGTTCGGGTTCGACGGCCGCCCACAGCAGGTCGATGCGGGCGCTCGTCAAACCGTGCTCGGCCATCTGGGCGAAGGCCCGGTCGAATGCCTCGGGGCCTTCGCGCCACGGCCAGTCCGGCCCCGACGGCGGCACGACGTGCGCGCCCACCGGGATATGCGGCTTTCCGCAGGCGTACATGAAGTGCCTGCCCATGGAGAAAGCCGAGTCCTGCGAAGGTCCCGGGGCGGCCGGCTTCTGGTCGAGTCCCGGCGCGGCCGCGTCCCGCTCGATTCGCGGCATGCCCGGTTCCTTTCCCTCCGGTTCCTTTCCCTCCGGTTCCTTTCCAGCCTCCGGCGCGGTCGAATCCGGCTCGAGCCGGGGTCCGCGTCCTCCCGGCGAAGCGCTCTGCGGCGCCTCGCCTCGATGCCCGCCTCGGCTCATTCGCATGTCGTCACCTTCGCTCCGACGTTGAACACTCCCGGCGTGGCCGAGTTCTGCGAGGCCTTCGCCCAGGCGGCCAACAGCAGCAGAACGGCGGCGCATCCTGCGTCGAGCAGCGGCGCCGTGCTGGAAAACAGGTAGTCGACGGTCAGGCCGGAAGCGGCGACGACGTCGGTTCCCACAACCGTCACCGACGCGCCTTTCGCTTCGAGTTCGCCGCGCAGGCGCGCGTCCAAGGCCGCCTGGGTCGGTTCGAGGCTGACGAGCACGACGCCGAGGCCGGGGGCGGCCAGCTCGAGGGGGCCGTGCCGGAATTCTGCGGCGTCCATCGAATGGGCGGGGACGTGCGCGGATTCCTTGAGGACGAGCGCATTGAGCTCGGCGGTTGCGATGGCGACGCCGCGGCCGAGCACCATGAGGGCCTGCTCGGATTCGTCGATCGCTGCCGCGAGCCTCCGCCCGATAGCCTCGGCGCCGTCGGCCCACTCGCTGAGTCCTGCCGCGGCCTTTTCGGCGAGCGCCTGCGCGGAGGAGAGAATCGAGGCGACGGGCTCGCCGCCAGTCAGGACTTCGGCGAGGACGTGCATGGCGAGCATCGTCGAGACGTACGTCTTGCTGGAGGGCCCGCGCTCGTCGCCCGCGCCGAGGTCGATGGACACCGCGGCCTCTTCGGCGAGAGGGCTTTGCGGCCCGTTCGTGACGGCGACCAGCGGAACGCCCTCTTTCTTGCGGAGCTCCGCCGCCATGCGCACCGCTTCGACGCTCTCGCCCGACTGGCTCACCGCCACAACCGCCGATTCGGGGGCCAAGGCGTTCATCCGGTAGTGCAGAAGCTCGGCGGTGTGGATCGTGTTGGCTTCCACGCCGCGGCGCCCGAGGACGCTGGCCAGCGCGGTCACGGCGTCGGCCGAGCTGCCCATGCCCGTTAGGACCAAGCGGCGACCGCCGAGCAGGGTGCGCACCCGCTCGAACTTGTCCGCCTGCTCGCCCAGGGTGCGCGCCGTGCCCAGCAGCGCGCTCGGGCTCTCGCAGATTTCTGTGAGAAAGAGATCTCTTCCGGCGGGTGCTCCGGCGGTCGCGGCGCTGTTGCCGCCGGCGTGAACGGCGGCAGTCGCAGCGACGTTGCGAGCGGCGCGGTCGGCGACGATTGCGGCGTCGTCGCGATCGGCCGTGCCGGAAGAATCTTGTGTGGTAGCCATGTTTATCCTTTTGTTGAGCCGGCCGTCAGGCCGTCGATGAATTTCCGTTGCGCCACGATGAAAATGACGATCATTGGAACGGCAGTGACGACGGCGCCCGCCATTGTTCCCGGCCAGTCCACTGTGTTCTTGCGGGCAAGAAGGGCCAGGCCGACGGGCAGCGTACGCGTCGATTCGGAGTTCGAGACGAGGAGCGGCCACAGGAAGTCGTTCCACGCCCCGAGGAAGGTGAAGACCGTCAGGGTCGCGATTCCCGGCGCAGCAAGCGGCAGCACGATGCGCCGCAGGATCTGGAACTCCGACGCCCCGTCCAAGCGCGCCGCCTCCAGAATGGAGTCGGGTATGGAAGCGAAGAACTGCCGCATGAGGAAAATGCCGAAGACCTGGACGGCGCCCGGCGCGATTATTCCCGAAAGCGTGTCGAGGCCCAGGAAGGGAACCCAATCGTGGAGCCACACCATCATCCTGTAGAGGGGGACGAGGTTGACCTGCATGGGGATCATCATCGTCACCATGAGCAGGCCGAACAGGAACGACCGCCCCGGGAAGGGAAGCTTCGCGAAGGCATAGGCCGCCAGCGAATCGAAGACGACGTTGAGAATCACCACGACGACGGCGACGATCACCGAGTTGAGGAAGTATCGGAAGAACGGCTGGTCCGTGAAGATCCGCTCGTAGGCCTTGGTCGACGCCGGGTCGGGCACGAGTCCCGTGCCCGGGGCGAACACATCCCGACTCCGCTTGAACGACGTCGAAAGCGTCCACAGCCAGGGGATCGTCATGAGCACACTGAAGACCGTGAGGCAGACGTATGTCAGGATGCGGCGCTTCGTCGTCGGCCGGAGGCGTTTGGCCCACGACGTCGCGCGCTTCTTTTCCGCCGACTTCCCGTCGGAGCGCTTCTTTTCCGCGGGCTTCTTTGCGGAAACGCCCGCCGCCTTGCTTGCCGCAGCCTCTTTTGAGGAGCCTTTTGCAGCGGAGTCTTTTGCAGCGGAGTCTTGCGCGTCGGGCATGTCAGCGCCCTTCGTCACGGCTTTGCCCGTCATGAGGGCCTCCTTTCAAGCCTCATCTGGAGCGCAGACGCGGCGGCCAGGAAAATCACCAGGAGATACGCGGCTGCGGACGCGTGGCCCAAGTCCAGCCGGTGGAACTTCTCGACGAGGTAGTAGACCACGGTCATCGTCGAGTCGGCGGGCCCGCCTCTGGTCATGACATACACCTGGTCGTACACCTGGAACGCGCCGATGATTCCGACGACGTAGACGAACAGGAGCGCGGGCCGCAAAGCGGGCAGAGTGACGGCCCGGAAGGTTCGCCACGGCCCGGCGCCGTCGACGGCGGCCGCCTCGTACCTCTCGCGCGGGATTCCCTGCAGAGCAGCGAGGAGGATGACCGTCTCGAAGCCAAACCCCTGCCAGATGCTCGCGGCGCACACGGCAAGCAGGGCCGTGTCCGGGTCGGAGAGCCACTGGCGCCCCTCTCCCCCGAAGAACTCGATGACGCGGTTGATCAGCCCGTCGTCGTTCAGGAGCATCTTCCACATCGTGGAGACGACCACCAGGGACATCGTCACGGGGAGGAAGAATGCGGCGCGGAAGAGGGCCTGGCCGACGCGCGCTCGATTGAGCAGCAGCGCCGAAACCAGCCCGAGGAGCGGACCGATGGTCATCGTCACGAGGGCGAAGATCGCCGTGTTTCCGGCGGCGGTTCGGAACTGTTCGTCGGCGAAGAGGTCGGAGTAGTTGTCGAGGCCGACGAACTTCGGATCGGTTACGCCGTTGTACTTTGTGAAGCTCCACCACAGCGAGAAAGCCATGGGGAGGAAGAAGAAAACGGCGGTGAAGATCATGGCCGGGGCCACGAAGACATACCCCGCCCGGCGCTGCCGCCTTTCCATGGGCGATTTCTTCGCAGACGGCCGGCGTTTGGAGGCCGCCTTGCGGCTTCTGGCGCCCGCGCCGCTTTCGGCGTTCGCGGCCTCGTTCTCTACCGCGGCGTCGGCTGCGTCAACCATGTGTCACCCCTTTTCGCTTCGGGTTCCGCCTTGAGGGAGTTCCAGTGCGCGGACGCACGATGCCGCCCGCGTTTCGCCGGCGGCGGCGCGATCGTAGCCGTGCGTGATTGCTGCGCCGCGCCGCCTGCCGCGTCATTGGCGAAGAGCTTCATCGGTTTTCTTCGCTGCATCTTCTAGCGCCCCCTTGGGGGTTTTCCGGCCTCTGATCGCAGAGGCGACCGCTTTGGTGATCTCCTGGTCGATGTCCGGCCATCCGGCCACGTATGGGAACGGCGTCGCCGTGGACATGGCCTTTTCGAACACCTCGAAGGGCTTTTGCCCGCCGAAGAAGGGATCGGGCTGGGAGAGCTTGGGCGATTTGAGCGCGGCCTTCGTGGCGGGAGCCGCCCCCGCCTTGGTGTAAACGAGCTCTTGCTGCTCGGGTTTGAGCATGAATTGCATGAGGCTCCATGCCTTCTTCGGGTTCTTCGCGCTGGCCGGAATCACTAGGCCGGTGCCGCCGAGGTACGAGCCGGGCTTCTTGGCGAACGGCGCCGGGGCCACAGCCCACTTCCCGGCTTGGCCGGGGACGCCGTCTTTGAGCACGCCCATCATGTAGGGGCCGTTGAGGAACATGCCGATGCGCTCGTCCGAGATTCCCGGCAGGCCCGTGGAGTCGCCTTGCGAGTCGTCCCACAGCAGGCCGCCGCTGTCGAGCAGCTTCTTCATGTACTCCATCGCCTGGACGCCTTCGGGAGACGTGAACGCCGCCTTCTTTCCCGACTTGTCGACGATCGACCCGCCGTTTTGGAAGAGGAACTGGGAGTACTGGAACGTGTCCGGGCGCACCTGCATCAGGTGCTTGTCGGGTTTGCCGTCTCCGTTCGTGTCCTCGGCCATGGCCTTGGAGACCTCGACGAGCTCGTCCCATGTGGTGGGAACCTTGAGCCCCTTGGCTTCCAGGATGTCCTTCCTGTAGTAGAGGGCGTATGCGTCGAAGTCGTATGCCAGAGCGATCTTGTGGCCCTTGTAGGTCATCGCGTCGACGGCGCCCTTGGAGTACTGGGAGTCGATGGACGCGCCGTTGAGCTTCTCGCCCGAGATTTCGGACAGGTCGGACAGAAGGTCTTGGGAGGCGTAGGTCGGCACCCACGTCATGTCGATCGTGGCCAGGTCGGGCGCCGAGTTCGACGAGAACGCGGTCGAAAGCTTCTCCTGGAAGGTGTCGTAGTCATAGACCTGGTAATCGACTTTGATTCCCGGGTGCTTCTTCTTGTACGCCTCGATGGCGGGTTTCACCGGCGTCGCCGAGCCGTAGTAGTCCCAGACGACGATCTTGTTCGCGTCTGCGTCGTCGCTCGAACAGGCGGCGAGGCTCGTGCCCGCCATTGCACATGCGGCGATCATCGCCGTTGCGATCGCCCGTTTGCTGTGTCTCCTCATGTTCGCTCCAGCTGGTTGAGGTGATTGGGAGGAAGGGCATGGTCAGGCGCTGGGCGCGGGAGGCTCGCTCGAACGCCGCATCGACGGTTCGTGGACGACGATGCGGGCGCAGCGCGGAGTTTCCTTTTCATACGCTTCGCGGCCTGGCGACGTCGATGTGGTACTTCGCCCGACTGCCCTTCACAACTGTGCGACAGTATTCGATCGGACGCCCATCGGCGTTGCGTGAGATGAGTCTGATCAGGAGCACAGGCTCGCTGCGCTCCTGCTTGAGCAACGCGGCTTCCCTGGCGCTCGGCAGGGCGGGCTGGATCGTTTGATGCCCGCTGACGAGGTCGACGCCGAAGCGCTGGGAAAGGTGCGTGTAGAGGGATGAGGACCCGAGGTCCAGGGAGAGGAGCCCGGGAAAGAGATATTCGGGAAGAAAGACGTGTTCGAGGAGCAGCGGCTCGTCGCCGGCGATGCGCAGGCGCTCGATCGAGTAGACCGGAAGCCCCGAAGCAATGCCGAGCCGGTCAGCCGTCGACGGCGTCGATTCGGTGACTTCCTGGGTCAAAACGACTGTGCGCGGCTTCAGGCCGCGGACGGCCATCTCCGCCGTGAAGCTCGTCAGCTCGGCGAGCTGGCGCTCCACCGGGCTTTCGCTGACGAAGGTCCCGCGCCCGCGGACGCGGTAGATTTGGCCTTCGCGGACGAGCTCGTCCAGAGCGCGCCGCACCGTGACGAGGCTGCACCCGTAGAACTCTCCGAGTTCGCGCTCCGTCGGGAGGCGATCCCCGGATTTCCAGCGCCCCGCGTCCATTTCCCGGCGCAGAGCGCTGTATACCTGGTGATAGAGGGGAACCGGGCCCCTGACGAGGGCGGCGCCGGGCGCGTTCGAGGACGCATCCGCGCCGACGCGCGCATCGGCTTCGCCCGCGTGGGCATCAACCTCGGCCGCATGCGCATCGGCTTCGCCGTCAGGCACGCGGGAGTCGATCGTCTCCTGCGCCATAGCGCCACCTCTCAGGTTTTCCGCAATTCATTATAATGTTATACTTAAGTATGGCCGCGCAAGGAGAACCTGTCAACACGTTCCGGCAATCCGCCGAGAAGTCCGCGGACGCTCAAAGCTCCGCCGCCCCGAGATCCGCGGGACAATCAGCCGAACGTCCCGCTGATGCGCACTTGACGCCGTCCGCCGGCGCAACGGACGCCGACGCCTCCCATTGCATCGGAACCCTCGACATCGGCGGGACGTGGATTCGCGCCGCCGTCGTCACGCCCGCCGGGGAGATCCTCGTCAGGAGCCGGCGGCCCTTGCCGACGTCGGAAGGCGGGCGGGCCGTCGTCGACACGTGCCTCGACGCCCTCGGCGAGGCGCGAATGCGAATCGGGTGCCACGCCCTCGAAAGGATCGGGGTGAGCGTGACCGGGCCGGTCGACCCGCGCACGGGCAAGCTTTTCACGCCGCCGAACACCGGGCCCGTCCTCGCCGGGCTCGAGCTGGGCGAGGCGCTCTCGCGGGCCGCCTGCCTCGAGGTGCGCGTGGACCGCGACACTAACGCGGCAGCACTCGGCGAGCACCGCTGCGGCAGCGCGCGCGGCACGTCGAACTTCGTCTTCATCACGGTGTCCACCGGCGTGGGCGGCGCCGTTATGCTCGACGGCCGCCTGATTCGCGGGGCCGACGGCGTCGCCGGGGAGATCGGGCACATCTGCGTGGAGCGCGGCGGCCCTCGATGCGGCTGCGGCCGCCGGGGCTGCGTCGAGGCCATCGCGTCCGGCCCGTCGATCGCCCGCCGTGCCGAGGCGGAGTTCCGTGCCGCTGAGGGCGCCGAGTTGCGCACCGCTGAAGGTTCCGCGCGAACCCGCGCCGCCACGAAATCCGTCGAAGGCTCCGCTGCTGCTGCCAACGTCGCCGCCCGAGCCGGTGAAGCTGTCGCCGCACCGATCTCGTCGCAAGCATCGATTTCGTCGCAAGCATTATCGTTCTCTTCGCAAACGTCCTCGCCCCTCGCCGAGCGCCTTCGAAGCGGCCGCCCGCTCACCGGCAAGGACGTGGACGAGTGCGCCGCCGCGGGCGACCCTCACGCGATCCGGGCGCTCGACGCCGCAGCCGCCGCGGTTGCGGGCATGTGCGTCGACATGGCCAACGTCTTCAACCCCGAACGCATCGTGGTGGGCGGAAGCGTGGCCATCACCCACCCCGACTGGATCGCACGGGCATCCGAGCTCGTCGCCCGCGAGGCCCTCGTTCCCGCCAACCGCGAGGGAATCGTCGTTCCCGCGGAACTGGGCGACGACGTGAGCCTGGTCGGCGCAGCGTTCCTATAGATCGCGGCGCAGCGTTTTTAAGAATGCGACTGTTTCGAGCCTTCGTCACCATTCCATCGGAGGGACGGCCTGGTTCGCCAAAACGACCCTTAAGTCCAATCCCAACTCCTGCCCTACAGGGACGATGGACTCCGGACCGGAGACGATGACGGAATCGCCGTAGGGCGGCGCTGCAAGGCGAACTTCCTCGCCGAACTGGACGACGCCGGGAAGCGCCCGACCTCGCCACAGGTCCGCGAAACGCGCAAGATCGATCAACGTGCTTACCCTCGGAATAGACAGGCAATCGGCCGCTTCCAGAAGCTCCTCGTCCGCTTGGTCTGCCGACAGAACTTCGGCTTTGTCCGTCAACCGGACTCCCGCTTCATCTGCCGACCAGGTTCCTGCTTCGTCAGCAAACCGGACACCAGCGTCATAGGCCAACCGCACTAAGGAACTTTCAATCATTTCGGGGAAGGGAGTGAATGTCCATCCCCGATCGCTTCCCGCCACGGTGGCAAGGAAGTCGGCGACGCGCGCGATTGTCTCATCATCGGCATGCCCATTCGACGGACGCCAACGAACAGAGAAATCACCTGCCCCGCTTCCCCAATCAAGGTATTCCATAGACGAGACGGACCCGCTCAGCGCCGCCTGAGACCACCCTTCAAGGGCAGACCACGCAAGGCAATCGTCGGATCCCTCATCCACCAAGGGCAGGAACACTCGCGCAATTCGAGGCGCACCCTCGAGCGCGTAATCGCCAAAACACCGGTTCCCGTCCATAATTGAAACCTTACTTACAGCCCAACTGGGGTTTCTGCTTTGACGGGAGAGAGCAAATATTGTGTTTTGCAAGGCCGCAATGGAAAACTCACAACGGATCTTTGAGCGGCCTACTGAAGGGATCCTTGGGTGCTCCATCGAGCCTGGCAAGCAGACGTGGCAGGCGAACCCTCTTTCGAGCAATCGCATGGGAATGAATATTCCGGCAAGTTCAGACGACGAGGTAGATCTTGCCTGGGTGGTATCCCACGCAAAGACGATACCAATTGGCAACGCAAGAAGTCTGGCTCCTGTGCCATGATGTTCGGAGGATGGGATGTGTGGCGGATGGCGTTGGGTGGCCGTTAAGATCAACCTATGGACTTTGGCGTGATTTTCGGTGGCTTGTCTGTTTTTTTCGATGGTTTAGGAATCGTCAACACGGCCTTCACCACGGCCGAGCGGCTCGGAAAAATGTCGCAGAGTCAGACAGTGCAAGCCAAGAAAATCGGGGCAAGGTTGAAGAAAGCCTCGAAGAAAGAGCTCACGCGGTCAAGCTCTCCGGAGGAAAGAGAAGCTGCCCAACAGGCCGTGAAAGCGGCCCTCGAGACTCTCGACGAGGCCCGTAAAGACACGGAAGCCCTCGTCCAGGCCAGACGCGGCCGCGACGCCTTCCTCGCCTACGTCAACGAGCACGGCGGCACGCAGCGGCGCGAGGCACTTGACGAAGACGTGCGGGGCCTGTTCGACGAATTGCTGGTCATTGTCGCCGACGGGGCCCACGACTTGGCCGGGACTGACTCCGGCCTTGTCCCCCAAGCCCTGACGGACCTTCTCAACGACACCCAAACACTCCTCGGAACACTGAAGACAATCGAGACAACCGCCGAAAAGACACTGGAGGCAGTCAACGTAGGCAACGCCGCTGCCGACGAGCGCTACATCGAGACAACAGGCAAGCTTGACAACATAAGCGGCCTCATCAATGAGCACCTTGCTGGGAGAAATGCCGATTGCGAACGGAAGGTTCGGTTTGGCTCTCTCCCGGCGCAGGCCGTCGGCTTCGTTGACAGGCGCGAGCAGGCCGACCTCTACGAGGCGTTGACCAAACCCGAACCGGCGGACTCAATGGGGAAGAGGGAAACGTCCCAACTGGCCCTCGATGATCCGCAGGCCCGCGGCTGGAATGCCGACAACAGCGCGGATCATTCAACGGACGGCGTCGGTGGGGGCTCGTCGGCTGACGGCGATGGCCTGAGTTCTTCGTCCGACGGCGCGGGTCGTCTGGCCGACGGTTCGGGCTCGTCAACCAATGGTGTGGGTTCTTCGGCTGTGGGTGGGCCGGTTGTTGTGTGTGGGATGCGGGGTGTGGGCAAGTCTCAGTTGGCCGCCGCGTATGCCCGCGAATGCGAGAAGGCCGGGTGGTCTTTGGTGGCGTGGATGGACGCTTCGAGCCGTGAGGCGCTCGTGGCGGGTCTGGCCGAGCTGGCCGTCGAGATGGGAATCGACGACGGCAAGGGCGACCCTGACGCTGCCGCTTGCCGGTGCGTGAACCGGCTCAACTCCGGTGAGGGGGACCGGCTGATCGTCTTTGACAACGTCGAGGACTTTGACGATCTGACCGGGCTGGTCCCCCACGGCCAGGGTCTGCGCGTCCTTGTCACGACAACGGTTGCCAGCCCGGGCGACAGTGCCGGGCACCTCATTGCGGTGGGGACGTTCACGCGGCCCCAATCGGTAGATTTCATCAGGGAAAGGACTGGCCTGGAGGAGGCCGGAGCGGCCCGTCTGGCCGAGGCGCTCGGGGACCTGCCCGTGGCCTTGGCCCAGGCCGCGGCGACCATCAAGCTCAACGGGTATGCGACGATAGACGAGTACTTGGCCGACCTGCGCAAATACAGGCTTGAGGAGGTCGTCGACCGTGCAAGCGGCGAGGCCTACCCTTCTGCTGTGCACGCGGCCCTGCGCATGGCCTGCACATCGGTTCTCGACCTGCTGGCAGAAGAAGACCACGCCAGAGGGGAGGAGGGTCCGGCTCGGGCAGGGGCGGCATCCGTGCAGTTGGCGGCCTTGGCGCTTCTTGCCCCGTCGGGCGTGCCCCGGCCTTGGCTTCACCGGGTCGGCAACAGCGAGCCGATTGCCCGCCAGGCGGTGGGGGCGCTTGTGGGCCACTCCGTGTGCGCCCTGTCCGAGGACGGGCGCTACGTGCGCATCCATGGCCTCCAAGGGCGCGTCCTGCGCGAGGACTACATGAGGCAGCCTGAGGTCTTCGCCGATTTGGAGAGCGCGGTCGTCGACCTGCTCAAAGGCATCGACATGGACAAGGCGGACACCGACGACGTCCAACGGACCGACGCCCTCGACATGGCCGACCACCTCCGAGCCATCGCAGAACAACAAGGACAAGCACACCATTCTCCCCACGAAGCCCACATCGACCTGTCAAGCGTCGTTGACATTGTGAACAACACGATCTATTTCCTCACCAATATGGGGCGTCCGCAAACCGCCCTGACCCTCGAAGACGCCGTCGACATGCTCACCGACGCCCTCGGCCCCGACCACCCCCACACACTCACTGCGCGGAGCTATCTCGCCGACGCACACCAGCAGGCGGGGCACGTCTCCACGGCCATCGCCATGTTAGAGGACGTCCTAGCCGACCACACCCGTATTCTCGGTCCCGACCACCCCGACACACTCACTGCGCGCAACAATATCGCCGGAGCCCACCAGGAGGCGGGGCACGTCTCCACGGCCATCGACATGTTCGAGGCCCTCCTGACTGACCGCACCCGCGTCCTCGGCCCCGACCACCCCGGCACACTCGCTGCACGAGGCAACCTCGCCCTCGCACACCAGCAGGCGGGGCACATCTCCACGGCCATCGACATGTACGAGGCCCTCCTGACCGACTGCACCCGCCTCCTCGGCCCCGACCACCCCGACATACTCATTGCGCGCAATAACCTGGCCTACGCACACCGGGAGGCGGGGCACCTCTCCACGGCCATCGACATGTACGAGGCCCTCCTGACTGACCGCACCCGCGTCCTCGGCCCCGACCACCCCGACACACTCGCCACACGCAACAACCTCGCCCTCGCACACCAGGCGGCGGGGAACGTCTCCACGGCCATCGACATGTACGAGGCCCTCCTGACCGACTGCACCCGCCTCCTCGGCCCCGACCACCCCCACACACTCGCCACACGAAGCAACCTCGCCGACGCACACCGGCAGGCGGGGCACCTCTCCACGGCCATCGACATGTTCGAGGACGTCCTGCCCGACAAGACCCGCATCCTCGGCCCCGACCACCCCCACACCCTCGGCACACGCAACAACCTCGCTTTCGCACACCAGGATGCGGGGAACGTCTCCACGGCCATCGCTTTGCACCAGGCTCTCCTGCCTGACATGACTCGCATTCTCGGCCCCGACCACCCCCACACACTCGCCACACGAGGCAACCTCGCCAACGCACACCGGCAGGCGGGGCACCTCTCCACGGCCATCGACATGCACCAGGCCCTCCTGCCGGACATGGCCCGCGTCCTCGGCCCCGACCACCCCGACACACTCATTGCGCGTAGCAACCTCGCTGCCGCGAGAAAGAAGGCGCAGCAAGCATCGTCGCCTCATACGGACGGCGAGGCGGAGTCCGCGCCTCCTCCCGAGAGTTAGCAAGGATCGCGGAGCAAGAGTTAGCGAGAATCGCAGAGCGAGAGTAAAAGCGAAAGTAGTACAGAGCTGGTGTGGGGGGCGCGCCTTCAGGCGCGCCCCCACCAGCCACCAGCCGCAGCGCTACTCCCGCGCGGTCAGCTTGAGGCCCGGCGTCGAGTCGGACGGGTCCGCGTCCACCGTGATCGTCGCGCCGTCGGAAACCTCGCCCGAGAGCAGCATCCGCGCCAGCTTGTCGCCGATCTCGCGCTGAATGAGCCGCCGCAGCGGGCGCGCGCCATAGGCAGGGTCGTACCCGTCCATCGCGAGGAACTCCCTGGCCGCATCGGTCACGTCCAGCGTGATCCGCCG
This sequence comes from uncultured Actinobaculum sp., assembly GCA_938020505.1. Lineage (GTDB taxonomy): Bacteria > Actinomycetota > Actinomycetes > Actinomycetales > Actinomycetaceae > Peptidiphaga. The sequence continues at coordinate 60,532 of CALIHR010000052.1, forward strand.
CGACTTCAGGCGCCGCGCCACCTGCTCCACCTGCAGATCCACGATCTTGCCCAGCTCCTCCAGGCTCAGCGGATCGAACACGATGACGTCGTCGAGCCGGTTGACAAACTCCGGCTTGAACGCCTTCCGCACCGACGCCATCACCGCCTCGCGCTTCTGCTTCTCATCGAGCGTCGGATCCATGAGCGCCTGCGAGCCCAGGTTCGAGGTCAGAATCAAGATCGTGTTCTTGAAATCCACCGTGCGCCCCTGGCCGTCGGTCAGGCGGCCGTCGTCGAGCACCTGCAGCAGAATGTCGAAAACGTCCGGATTCGCCTTCTCGACCTCGTCCAGCAGAATCACCGAATACGGGCGGCGCCGCACGGCCTCCGTCAGCTGGCCGCCCTCCTCGTAGCCCACGTATCCCGGAGGGGCGCCCACCAGACGCGAGACGGAATGCTTCTCCGAATACTCCGACATGTCGATGCGCACGATCGCGCGATCGTCGTCGAACATGAACTCAGCCAGCGACTTCGCCAGCTCCGTCTTGCCCACGCCCGTGGGCCCCAGGAACAGGAACGAGCCGAGCGGCCGGTTCGGGTCGGCGACGCCGGCGCGCGAGCGGCGCACAGCGTCCGAAACGCTCGCCACCGCCTTCTTCTGGCCGATGAGCCGCCTGCCCAGGACGTCCTCCATGGACAGCAGCTTCTCCGTCTCCCCCTGCAGCAGCTTCCCGACGGGCACGCCCGTCCACGCGGAGATCACCTCCGCGATCTCGTCGGCGTCCACACGCTCGGCGATCATCGGTTCGACGTCGGCGTCGGCCTCGGCGAGCTCCTGCGCCTCGGCCTCCGCGATCTCGGCCTCGATCGCCGGAATGTCGCCGTTTTGTAGGCGGCCGGCGTCCTCGTAGCGACCCTCGCGGACGGCGCGTTCGAGCTCCGTGCGCAGCTCGTCAAGCTTCACCCTCAGCTCGCCGACGCGGTTGCGCCCGGCCTTCTCGGACTCCCACCGCGCGTTGAGGGCGGCGAGCTCCTCGGACTTGTCCGCAAGCTCGGCCCGCAGCTTCTCCAGCCGGTCGGCGGCCGCGGCGTCGTCCTTCGTCTCCGTCTCAACCAGGTAGGCCTCCTCCATCTTGAGGCGGTCCACCTGCCGCTGAAGGGCGTCGATCTCCTCGGGCGAGGAATCGAGCTCCATGCGCAGGCGCGAGGCGGCCTCGTCGACGAGGTCGATGGCCTTGTCCGGCAGCTGGCGTCCCGGAATGTAGCGGTTCGAAAGCGTCGCGGCGGCCACAAGCGCGCCGTCGGAGATCGTCACCTTGTGGTGCGCCTCGTACTTCGGCGCGATTCCGCGCAGGATCGCCACCGTGTCCTCCACCGAAGGCTCGCCCACGTACACCTGCTGGAAACGCCGCTCCAGGGCCGGGTCCTTCTCGATGCCCTCGCGGTACTCGTCCAGCGTGGTGGCGCCGATCAGCCGCAGCTCGCCGCGCGCGAGCATCGGCTTGAGCATGTTGCCCGCGTCCATCGCGCCCTCGGAGCCCCCGCCCGCGCCGACGATCGTGTGGATCTCGTCAATGAACGTCACGATCTCGCCGGCCGAATCCTTAATCTCCTGGAGAACCGCCTTGAAACGCTCCTCGAACTCGCCGCGGTACTTCGCGCCCGCCACCATCGAGGCGACGTCGAGCTGGATGAGCCGCTTGCCGCGCAGGGACTCCGGCACGTCGCCGTCGACGATGCGCTGAGCCAGGCCCTCGACCACGGCCGTCTTGCCGACGCCGGGCTCGCCGATAAGCACCGGATTGTTCTTCGTGCGCCGCGAAAGCACCTGGACGACGCGGCGAATCTCCGAGTCGCGGCCGATCACCGGGTCCATCTTGCCCTCGCGGGCCGCCGCCGTCAGATCCGCCCCGTACTTTTCAAGAGCTTGGAACGTGCCCTCGGGGTCCGGGCTCGTGACCTTGGCGCTGCCGCGCACATTCGGCAGCACGGCCGCGAGCTGTTCGCGCCCCGCGCCCGCCGACTGCAAGATCTCGCCCGCCTGGCTCTGCGAGGCCGCGACGGCAATGAGCAGGTGCTCGGTCGAAATGTAGGCGTCGCCCAGGGCGGTCGCCTCCTTGCCGGCGTCGCTGATGACGCGGGAGAGCGCGCGAGATGCCCCCGGCTGCTGCACGGAGGATCCCTCGGACGCCGGCAGCGCCGCGAGCGCGGCGTTCGCACGGGATTCGACCTCCCCGCGGTTGACGCCGACGGCGTCGAGAAGCGCCACGGCCACCCCGCCCTGCTGGGCGAGGAGCGCGGCGAGCAGGTGGAGGGGCTCGACCTGCGGGTTACCCGCGTCGGTCGCAAGCCGAATCGCCTCGGCGAGCGCCTCCTGCGATTTGGTCGTCAGTTTGTCCATAAGCCTTTCACTTTCCTTTGCGTCCTTGAGGGACGGCATTGATGTCTATAGAAGACTGTGTCTATAGAAGGCAACGCCACTGAGATTGAGTCTATTCCACTCAAGTTTATTTGCACAAGGACGGCTCACGGACGTGGCGGTCCGTCGATGCCTCCGGTCAGCGGTCCGACGCCCATGTCGAGGTCACCCGTCGGCAAGCTCGACGCCCACGTCGGCCGCCGATCCGGCGTTGCGGGCGGCTAGCTTCCAAAGCCGCCCGCAACGTCGCCTCCGATCGACAAGTCGCTCTTTTCGACGATCTTCGTCAGCTCCGACTCCGAATACGCCGACGCCGGGCATGTGTAGTTGACTCGCACGAGTATGGCCGGCGGGTTCGCCGTGAACGTGCGGAACCAATACCAACCGCGGTAGTTTTTCCCGTCATTTCCAGTGTAGGTCGCCATGCTCGCTACGCCGTCGACGTCCGTCCCCTTCGCGCCGTGCACTTTCGTCCTTCCGGAAGGCTCGGAGCGGAAATCAGACATGCTCTGTTGCAGCTGGCCGAGAAGCCGGTTCGCCAGCTCCTGCGTGACCTTCTGGTCCCCTCCCTCGGCTCCGCTGACATACTGCTGCTCGGCGGCGAGGTAGCAGCCCTTCTTGCTCTTCGAAAGGAACTTGCCGTCCTTTTCCACAAAGTCGACTTTCCAGTTTTTCATTTTCGTGGGGAAGTTCCAGAAGGGAACTTCCGTCACATTGCCCTTGAAGCGCTGCGACGGGGAGCTTTTCGACCGCGTTCCGTCGCTCGCCGAGGATTTGCTCCCAGAAGGATCCTTGCCGGCATGCGAAGTTTTGCCGCCAGAAGCGTCTTTGCCGGATTCGCCTCCGACCGAGCACGCCCCCAGCGCGGCGAGGGACAGGCCTGCGGCGACGGTCAGGGACATGCCGCGCGCGGCAAGGCGGCGCTTGCCTGGAAAGAGTCGACGCCGGCCTGAAACTGGGCGGCGCTTGCCTGGAAAACGGTGTGTCATCGCAATCACGTCTCCTATCGAATGATCGACTGTTTTGGGTTTTTGCTTATACCAACGGACTCTACCTATCTCTCGGGCGAACATGCCGCCGCTGACACAATGTGGAACCTTCCCACTGCGGCGGCTCGGGAAAGGAAGACCAGTGGAAAAGAGCGCCAGACGACTCGGATCGGCGCCTCCCCGGCGATCGCGGGTAGGATGATCGCCGACGCCGGAATCCGCAGTTTCCGACGCCGCCCTTGGCGGAATCGCGAGGCGCGGCGCCGCTGCCGCGGAAATCGGCGGGGCCCGCAGGCGCAACCGCCGGGATGCGCGGCGAGGCGCGCGAACGGGACGAAGCGCACGCACGGGGAGACGCACGCGCACACCGGGAAACGCGCCCAGGAACGCGCACGAAGCGCACGCACGAGGAGAAAGGGAGGCCATGCCGGAAGGTCAGGCGATTCACCGCATCGCGCGCCTAATCAACGAGAGGTTCGAGGGCGCCGTCGTCGTCGCGTCTTCCCCGCAGGGGCGCTTTTCCGACGGCGCGCACCGCCTGGACGGGCTCACGGCCGGCCGGGCCGAAGCGTGGGGCAAGCACTTTTTCATGCCGTTCGCCGACGGAAGTCCCTTCACGCGCGCCGACGGCGAGCCTTCGAGCGGCACATGCCTGGGCGACGATGGGCCCGTATGGCTTCACATCCATCTGGGCCTGTACGGCAGGTGGCACTTCACGGGCGAAGGCTCGGACGCGATCGTCGGCGCCGGCGTCCGCAGCGGCAACCACAGCGCGGTCAACGTCGGCGCGGGCAGCACGGTGCGGCTGCGACTCGCCGCCAATGGGCTTGCGGCCGACCTCACGGGCCCCTCGCGATGCGAGACCCTGGACGGGCCGGGCGTGCGGGCCGCCGTCTCCAAGCTCGGCCCCGACCCCGTTCGCAACGAGCCCGGGGACCGCGAGCGCTTCGTCGAGGCGGTTCGGCGGAGGAGGTCGCCGGTGGGCCAGCTGGTTCTCGACCAGTCAATCGCCGCAGGGCCGGGAAACATCTACCGCGCCGACTGCCTTTTCCGGGTCGGCATCTCGCCTCTGCGGCCCGGCAACAAGGTTTCAGCCGAGCGCCTGAAAGCCCTGTGGGACGACCTCGTTGAGACGATGCAGGCCGACGTTCCCGACGGCGTCATACGCACGGTCCCGGAAAGCCTGCGGCCCGAACCCGCCAAGGCCCCGGCGGCAAACGGCGGCGAGGGCGCCGACGCCGAAGACCCGGAGGCCCAACGCTTCGCGGTCTACCACCGCACGGGAAGGCCGTGCCTGAAATGCGGCACGCCCGTGGCGGAGAAGGAGATGGCCGGCCGCCGCCTCTTCTGGTGCCCCGGCTGCCAGCGATGAAGCGGCGAGGGGATCCGCGGAGACCGCCTTCTAGTCGTAAGAGACCGCCGAGTCGAGCCACGCCACCTGTATCAGCTCGCGATTGACTTCGCGCGAGCGGAACTGGCCGCGGCCGGGCATGCCTTCCTGGGGCCGGATCCGGCCGAGGACGGCGCCCTCTTCGGGGTTGCCGGGCAGGAGCATGGCGGGCGAGGCGAGGTCGTTCATCGCCTGAATGACGGGGGAGCCGTACATGGCCCTGCTCGCGCCTCCCATGCGGCGGGCGACGATGATGTGCAGGCCGACGTCGCGCGCCTGCGCCATCATCGGAACGAGGGCCCTGACCGGATTGCCCTGGGAATTGTCGACGAGGTCGTAATCGTCGACGACGACCCACGCCTCAGGGCCCTTCCACCAGCTGCGCTCGCGCAGCTGCTTGGCAGTGACGTCCGAGCCGGGAACCCGCGTCCCAAGGAACTGCGCCAGGCCGTTGAGTTGCTCGGTCGCCTCGGCCGCGTTGCGCAGATGACGGCCCACGTAGCCTTCGGGCAGCTCGCCGAGGAGCGAGCCTCGGTAGTCCACAGCGAAGATCTGCGCCTGCTGCGGCGTGTACAAACGGGCGATTTCCGAGCAAATGAGCCGCAAAGTGGCTGTCTTCCCGGATTTCTGGTCTCCGAAGAAGAAGAAGTGGGAATTCGCGTCGAAGTCGATTCCGAAGGGCTCCAGGCGGGACTCGCCGAGCCCCAAAAGGACCCTGCGATCGTCCTTGCTGACCCTGCGGCGGACCTGCTCGATCGAGACCTTGTCCGGCAGCACGCGCAGCTTCGGGCCCCGCGGACCGGTCCACAGCTTGTTGACGTTCTCGACGAAGTCGTTGACGCCCTCGGAGAGGTTCTCGGGGTTGTGGTCGGCGTCCACTCGGGGAAGCGCGCCGAGAATGTGGTGCTTGGACGGCTCGAGGCCGCGCCCGGGGGCGCCGGTGGGCACATTCCGCGAGAGCTTCCTGTCGATTTCCGAATCGAGGGCGTCGCCCAGGCGCAGCTCGATTCGCGAGCCGAACATGTCCTTGACGGCGGTGCGGAAGTTCATCCACCGCAGCGCCGTGGCGATGACGTGCATTCCGAAGTTCAGGCCACGGGGAATGAGATCCTGCAGGCGCATCTCGAGCTCGTCGAAGTCGGACCGCAGCGCCTGCCAGCCGTCGACCACCAGGAAGATGTCGCCGTATCCGTCGTCGGCCTTCCCCTCGGCGCGCATGCGCCTATAAGCCGACATCGATTCGATTCCCTGGGCGGCGAAGTACCGCTCGCGGTCGTCGACGATCGACTTGATCTCCGCGAACATGCGGCGCACGCGGGTCTCGTCGCTTCGCAGGGCGACGCCGGACATGTGGGCGAGGTCCCTCATTCCGGCGAACGTGCCGCCGCCGAAGTCCATCGCGTAGATCTGGATCTCTATCGGCGTGTGGGTCAGCGCCAGCGCGCCGACGACGGTTCGCGCGAAGGTCGACTTCCCGGACTGCGGGCCGCCGATGATCGCAAGGTGGCCTCCCGCGCCGGAGAGGTCGAGGGTGAGGATGTCCCTGCGCTGCTCGAGCGGGCGGTCGACGTCGCCCACGGGGATCGTGAATTGGCCGGCGCCGCGCCACTTCGGCGAATGCAGGCCGAGGACGGGGGAGACGCGAAGGTCCGGCATGAGGCTGTCGAGCGTGGCCGGGACGTTGAGCGGCGGCAGCCACACCTGGTGGGCGTCCGGCCCCTTGCCGGCCATCCGGGCGACGGCAATGTCGAAGGTGGTGTTCGGCACCCCGGGGATGCCGGAGTCGCCGAGCTCGTCCTCCTCCGGGCCCGCATCCTCTTCGACCTTCTCGACCTGCTCCGTCTCCAGGCGCAAAGGCTTGGCGGTGAAGTCGAGGATCTCCACCTCTTGGACCTCGCCGGATCCGAGGGCGGCGCTCAGCTCGGTCCGCCTGGGCGGAGGCCCGGAAACGTAGGAGGCGCGGAATCTGATGAGCCCGCTGCTGGCGTCGGGCTTGAGGTATCCGACGCCGGGGATGGCGGGGAGCTCGTAGGCCTCGGAGCCGCCGATGACGCCGCGCGACTCCTGCGCGGAGAAGGTGCGCAGGCCGATGCGGTAGGACAGATGCTCCTGCAGGCCGCGCAAACGGCCCTCTTCGAGCCTCTGCGAGGAAAGCAAAAGGTGAACGCCCAGGGATCGGCCGAGGCGGCCGATCTGGTTGAACATGTCGACGAAGTCCGGCTTTTCCGCTAGGAGCTCGGAGAACTCGTCGGCCACCACGAGAAGCGCGGGAAGCGGGACGAGTTCGGTGCGGCCGTTCTTGCGGGCGCGCTCGTAATCGTGGATGTTCTTGAAGTTTCCGGCCGCGCGCAGGAGCTCCTGGCGCCGGTTCATCTCGCCGCGAAGGGCGTCCTCCATGCGGTCGACCAGGGTGAGGTCTTCGCCGAGGTTGGTGATGATCGCCGAGACGTGGGGCATCTTCGCCATGCCCGCGAAGGTCGCGCCGCCTTTGAAGTCGATGAGCACGAAGTTGAGCTCTTCGGAGGAATGCGCCATGGCCAGCGCCAAAACGAGGGTTCGCAGCACCTCGGACTTTCCAGAGCCCGTCGCGCCGATGATGAGGCCGTGCGGGCCCATTCCGTTGAGCGCCGACTCCTTGATGTCCAGGTAAACCGTTTTGTGCTCGGGGGTCAGGCCGATGGGCACGCGCAGGCGGTCGCGTTCCAGGCGCGGCCTCCACGCGATGTTCGTGTCGAGGTCGCGGACGTCGCCCAGCCCCAGGAGGTCCACGAGCTCGGCGGAGGCCTCCCCGGGGGCGTCGACGGCGGCGCCCGACGCCACGGCGTCGGTCTGTATGAGCGCCTGCGTGGCCAGGCGCCTGGCGGCGGCTTCGGCCTGAACCACGGAAAGGGTGTGCGAATGGCCGCTGACCGGCTCGAAGCCGATCTGCAAAAGCTCGAGGTTGTCGCCCTCCCCCAGCACGACGCGCACTGTGTTCGCGTCCGTCAGCGACTCCCAGTTGGCCGGAATCTCCACGACGGTCACGCCCAAAACTCCGTCTTCGGTGATAATCGGATGGTCGGGCGGGATGGTGAGGCCGTCGTTGACGATGACGAGGTGGGGAAGCTCGGTTGTGCTCTGGTCGGAGACGAAGCGGGGGCGGTCGGCGATGCCCTCGGGCAGGAGGTCCATGATGTTCGTCGGATCGACGTCGATCATGCGGGCCGGGCCGATGGAGTCGAAGATTCGGTCGGAGCCGGCATGGGGAAGCCATTTGATCCAGTCCCATTCGTCCCAGTGGGCCGTGCTGGTGAGCACGGCGATGCGGACGTCGGAGGCCTTGGTGAAGGTTGAGATCTGAACGAGCACCGAACGCGCCACGGCCCGGGCCTTGGCCGGCGAGTTGCCGATGATCTGCAGGCGGGCGATCGTCGAAAGATTGACGCCCAGGGGCAGCTCGTCGAGCCCCTTGTAGAGCCCCTCGAACTGGACGAGGGCGGACTCGGCGACGGGGTCGGCCTCGGCCACGGCCGAAGCCTCGGCCTTCGTGTAGTCCAAGGTGAAGGGCTGGTTCGCCGCTCCGACTCGCGTCAGGAGAAACTCCTCGTCGGACGGTTCGCGCTCGCCCACTCGCGTGCCCTCCTCGAGGATCACGGGAATGTCGCCGGGGTGGGGCAAAAACCAGTTGGCGAACTCTCTTTGCATGTCCTCGGCCTTGCGGGCGTTCTGCCTGGTCTTGGCCAGATAGGCGAGGTATTCGCGTCGGCTTCCCGTGACGGAGTTCCTGAACTGGACGCGGTTGCGGTAGATGTTGAGAAAGGCCACACAGAGCATCGCCACGACGAAGAGGCCGGACATCAGGATCATCCTCGGCGAGCGGTTGCCGGACATCGCCATGACCACCATCATGCCCATCGACCCGAACATGGGAAGGATCATGGCCAAAGCGCCGGTCAAGCCTTCCGACCGCTGAATCTCAGGCGGAGCCTTGAGCTCGACGACCTCCTGCGGCGGCGCTTTCGGCGCCTGACGTTTCGTCGTTGCCACGTGCTGTCCTCCAGATTCGTTCTCTTCCCGCGTGGATGTGCGAAGGGCGCGGGCCGACCTGCGGATCGCCTCTGCGGATCGCGGCGCGCGCCCCTCTATGGATCATACTGAGCAAAACGGATTCGCTCGAGCGTGTTCATCCTCGCTTTCCTCCGAATCCACGCCCTTATTCACCGAAACCGCGCCGGTTAGTGAGGTTTTCTGTAAGTTTACGGGGAGTACTCCACCGAGCGCGGGCCCACGCAGCGCGCTATTGTGGACGAGAACGTACACACGCAGCTTTCGACCGAGGGGAAGCATGGCCGCCACTTCAACGTCTGTTTCATACCTCACCATCGTGGTGCAGGGGAAGAGCCACGACGTCGTCGCGCCGGCGGGCTTGACGCTCGCGCAGGTCCTCAAGATCCGCAGGGTGCCGCCAGACCTCGTGCCCTGCACCGTCGCCGGCGACAAGCTTCCCGGCACCTTGGTTGTGGGCAGGGAGATCCGCAACGGGGCGCTCGTGGTGCTCCAACCGCCCGGGCCGGACTTCGAGGTGACCCTTGAAGACTTCAAACCCAACGCAGCCTCGCCCGAGGCTGCCTTCTCCCCCGCAGTCTCGATTGTGGGAATGCTCGTCTCCGTGGTCCTGTCGCTCCTCGTCTTCCTCAGGAGCCCGCTCGTCCCGGAATGGCAGGCGCTGACGGCGGCCGGAACGATGCTTTTCCTCGGACTGCTCTACTCGCTGCGCCCCAACATGGGGCACCCCGTCTCCGAGACTCTCGCGGCCGTCACCTGCGGCATGACAGCGGGTTTCCTGGCGACGGCGTCCAATCCCGACGACGCCAAATACCAGGCCCTCGTCAGCGCCTTCGCAGCCGCCGGGATCCTCGCCGCGATGCGGTGGGCGTGGCGCGGACGCAACGACGTCGCAACGGCCCGGGTGGCGGGAGACTGCGCGGCGCTCGGCCTCATCGTCTCCGTGGGCGGCCTCGCATTCCTGCTCCTCGGCGTCAAGATCGAACTGCTGCTGGCCGGTCTGTTCGGCCTGTCCGCGCCGCTCATCCAGGCCCTTCCGGGGTTCTCGATAAGCATTCCCGTCGAAAGGCTCATCGACGAGGCGACCATCGTGCGCGAAGCCCGCTCCGTCAGGCACGCCGAGCCGAAGAAGCTCGACAAGATCACGCCGCAGGAGACCGCCGACCTCATCGCGGCCGGCACTGCCCGCAACCGCCTGTGGACGGCCATTCTCTGCTCGGCGGCCCTCGTCATGCTGCCGACGATGACCCGCGCCGCCCTCCGCGGAGGATGGCAGGGCGTTGTGGCGGGGGTTTCGATCGCCTTCGTCGCTCTGGCCTTCCTCCTCGTGCCGCGGACAGCGGCAGCGATATACGTTCGAGTCATCCCAAGGGCGACGGTCGCGGCGATGGCCCTCTGCGGCGCGGCGTTCGCCGGCGCCCGGGGGTTCATAAAGGAGCCGGTGCCCCCCGTCGTCGTCCTCACGTGCGTCGCCTTCACGATTCTCCTTGTGAGCATTCCCATTTCCCGCGGTTGGAGGCCCCTTTCCTTCACCCGCATAGCCGACATCGTCCAAAGCCTCGCCTGCGCCTGGGCCCTTCCCCTGGCCCTCGCGGGCACGGGCCTCATCACCCTTGTTCGAACAGGGGGAACTTCATGATCCATCCATCCGCCGTCACGAATCGAGTGAGCGATGCCTGAGAGAAAAGAAAACTTCATCCGAACGACCCTCATACACGAGGAGAAGCGGGCAGACATCCTCTTGCCCTCCAACATGCCGGTGGTCGAGCTTATCCCGAGCGTCGTCCGTCGCTTCGTCTCGGTGACTCCGCGCATGGTCTCGCGAGGGTTCATCCTCACCACCCCCAACGGGCAGGTGGTGGACCAGTCCCTCACGTTGAAGGCCCAGGGAATCAGCGACGGCACGCTTCTCATGCTCTCGCCCAGGGTGAAGGAGATCGAGAAGAAGTACGACGATCCGATCGAGGCCGTCGCCGACGTCGTCAACGAGACCAACAGGCCCTGGACGGACTCCGACGCCGCCGGGGTCGCAACCGGGGCGGCCATAACGCTCCTCGTCGCCTCGGCGATCCTCCTGTGCATGGCGCGGCCGCTTGCGGGAATCTCCATACCGATCATCCTGGGCGGCATGGCGATCCTGCTGATCGGCGTCATCTGGGCGCTTCAGCGCGGCGAAAGGCACACCCACGCCGCGGCGCTCGCCCTCGTCTCCTCGGTGATCGTCGGGGCGTGCGGCTTTTCCGTGCCCAGTCCGCCCGTCTCCTTCGGCCTCGACATGGCGCTGGGCGGGTTCTGCTGCTCGATCGCCGCCATGTTGACGATGCCGCTGCTGAGCGAATGGAAGGAAATCATGTTCGCCCCCGCGGTCGCCGGCATCTCGCTGGGCGCCGTCGGCGCGGTCAACATGGCGCTCACCGATTCGCACGAGCGCGTCGCCGTCGTCGCCACGAGCCTCCTTGGCATCTTCCTGCTCATTCTGCCCGGGCTGTCGATGCGCCTGAGCAGGCTCGACCAGACAGACCCGCTTCTGGCTTCGGGCGGCGGAGGCCCGGCGGCCAATCCGGGCGTCAAGCGCGAGGCTCGGCCGATCAACCCTCGCGTGATCAAAGACCGCTACCTTCGCGGCCGCCGGGCGATGTTCGCGGCGCGATGCGGAGCGGGCTTCGCCCTGGCAGTCCTCACGCCGTTCACGGTCGCCAGCGGCAAATGGGGCGTGGTCGTGATCGCCGGAATCCTGATCATCCTGACGGTCGGATCGCGAGTGCACTACGCGAAGATGGACGTCATGTCCGAGTACGTCATCGCCGTCCTCGTCTTCGCCATCGGATGCTCCTCGGTGATGATGCTCCACTCGCAGTGGTGGCTCGGCCTCGTCATCGTCCTGGCCGTCGTGGCCTCCATTCTGATCGCCTACGGCCTGGTCATAGGAAAGACCCCCCAGTGGCTGCGCCAGGCGGCCGACATGTCCGAGACGATTGCGGGAATCGTCCTCATTCCCGCCGCAGTTCTAGCTCTAAGGTTGTGGTGACGTGGCATCGACGAAAGACATCCTCGACGGGCAGCGTTTCAACCGTCAGCGTTTGGTGACGGCTTTTACCTCCGGAATGCCCGGAGGCCGCGAGCTCACGCCCATCCATCCGTGGAAGGGCATCATCGCGAGCCTCGTGATCACAGCCCTCGTAGTCGGCGGGGCGTGGATATCGAAGCTGTTCGCCCCGTCGCTTCCCGACGGATGGAAGAACGGCAACCTCGTCATCAACTCGTCGAACGGCTCCCGGTACGTCTCCATCGAGGGAAAGCTCTACCCCGTTCTCAACGCCTTCTCGGCCCATCTTCTCTTTCCCAACCTCAAAACGATCACCGCGAACGACGACGCGCTGGCGACCGCGCCGCTCGGCCCCGTCGTCGGCATTCCCGGCGCCCCGGACAAGGTTCCCTCTGCCGACAAGGTCAAAAACGCGGACATCACCGCGTGCATCGCGAGCAATGACTTCCTGTGGAAGGGCGTGAACATGAAAGAAAAGGTCTCCTCGGCGAACGGGGCAGCGCTTTTCGTCGAGAGCAACCACGTGAAATACCTCATCGCGGGCGAGTATCGCTATCCCTTCAAAGAGGGCGAGGGCGAGAACCCAAAGGCCGAGCGCATCCTCGAAAGCTTCGACATCAACGACGCCAAGCCGATCCAGGTCAAGGCCGCGTGGCTCAACCTCTTCAAAGAGGGAGAGCCCCTCACCCCCCTCCAGATCGACGAAGGGAGGGGCAATGTGAGAGTCGAAGGGATCGATCGGGAGTACCCCGTCGGAACGATTCTCAGAGAGGCCGACGAAGAGAAGGGAACGAAGTACTATCTGGTCCGCAAGGACGGAAAGCTGCAGCGCATGTCGACGACGGCCTTCCACATGTACACGCTCTCGTCCTCGGGCCGCGACGCCACGCCCTCGAAGATCTCCTCCTATGACAGGGGCCGGGCGACCTTCAACGACGAGAAGCTCATGCCCACGTGGCCCGAGGACATCCCCTCCCTCGTGAACAACTCGACCTCGAGGCCGTGCGCGCACGTCGCCACGGGGCAGAGCACGAGGCTGATGGTGAGCAACAGCATTCCCCGCCTCACCTCCGATCGCGTGGAGGTCGCCTCCCAGACGGGGGCCATCGTCACCCAGCCGGGCAACAAGGTAAAGCGTTACCACCTGATCGACGAGGACGGCCTCGCCTACGAGATGGACAACTTTGAGAAGACCGGCGAATCGCTGGGCTACAAGAACGTGACTCCGCTGGAGGCGCCGCCCGAGTGGATGGATCTGTTCAGCTCCGGGAAAGAGAAGACTCCGACGCTTTCCGTCGAGGCAGCATGGTCCACCGTGCCGGCCGACGCCCGCAAGGCGGCGAACAAGTGAGGCCGAAGGGGGCGAATAGGAGCATGAATCGGAGAAAACGAGGGGCCTTGCGCTGGGGGGCGGCCTCGTCGGCCCTCGTCCTCAGCCTCAGCGGACTCGGGGCGGCGGCTTCGGGGCAGAGCACGGCTTCCGCGCAAGTCGGGGCGTCTGCGCAAGTCAAGGGCCCCGCTCCGATGTGGTTCGACAGGCAGAACTGCGAGAAGGACTCAGCCAGGAGCTACCACCCCAAGGACGAAGAAAAGAACTCGATCGGCACGTACGCGCTCGATCTGACCGAGACCCATAAGTTGACGAGGGGCAAGAAGGCCACGATCGCGCTCATCGACACCGGAATCGCGACGAACAACAACAATCTCAACCCCGCGTTGATCGGCGCGAGCTTCGGCCAGGGGGTCGACCTCACGGGGGGCAACAACTTCAGGGCTGACAACGACGGCCACGGAACGGCCGACGCCTCCATCATCGCCGCCCAGCCGGGCAAAACGAGGTCCTTCAGCGGCGTCGCCCCCGAAGCGACGATCGTCCCCGTCAAGGTGGCCAACGAGGAGCCGCAGGAGAACGCCGACGCAGCAGCCATAAAGGCCTACAAACAGAGCTTGGCGGCCAACCTCATCAAGGGGATCAGCTGGGCGGCCAACAACCCTTCCGTCGACATCATCGCCATACCCATAGCCGGGGATTCGAGCGCGAGCAACGACGCCCTCAAGAGGGCCACAGAAGACGCGATAGCCAAGGGCAAAGTGGTCGTCGCCGCCGCCGGCAACTCGGAAAACCGACGCGGCGGGCCCTCCTCGCCTTCGGTCACTTCGACGTCCTCGTCAAACTCCTCGGAGAATATGCGCTACCCTGCCGGATACGAGGGCGTCATTGGCGTGACCGCGGCCGATTCGCAGGGAAACGTCAACGAATCCGTCGTCCATTCGGACGCCGTCAAGCTGGTCGCGCCCGGCCAGAACATGATCGTGGCCAACGGGGCGACGGGCATCTGCCTGACCTCAACGCAAGCCCCTAGCACGAGCTACGCCACCGCCTACGTCGCCGGCGTCGCGGCCCTCGTCAAAGCCCGCCACCCGAGGGAAAGCGGCAGGATGATCACGTATCGTCTGCTGTCTTCGGCCAACCGTGCGAGCGCGGCCAGTTCGAGCAAAGAACGCGGATGGGGGTTCGTCAACCCCTACGGCGCAGTCACGATGGTCGACGACGGGCAGATTCCAGGGCCGACGTCGCCCGTCATTCAACGGCTCAAACCGGTTCCCACCGTGGGCTCCGACGTTCCGCCCGAGCCTCACGATCCGCAAGGCAACGGCCGCAAAGCGGGAATCATCTGGGCCGGCGCAGGCGTGGGACTGACCGTGGTGCTGCTCATCTTGGCGGCGGGACGCAGCAGAACGGCGCTCAGGCCGCGCGAGGCCGACGACGACGCGGACAACGCCAAGGGCTAGCGCGCGCAAAGAACGCGAAAAACTAGCGCGCGAAGGCAAGGCTCCAAAGGGCTTGTCGCGCAAAATTCTCCGTCCAAAGGGCGGCCGCCCGGGAACACTTTGATTGCCAAGACGCGGGGAGGAACTGACCACAGGTCTGCTGTTGTTTTGGTTGTGGGTTTGTGTTTAGGTTCTGGCAGGTTTGGTTGATGGTTGGCTTGTATGGCGTTGTGCCGTGCTGGAAGGATGGCCGTCGTGGTCAGGGGGCATTCCGAACAGTTTGGGCGGGATGCTGTGGCGCTGGTCGAGTCTGCGAGTTTCCCCAACGGGCAGGTTGTCGCCGATCCGGGAATCTCCCGCTCGAGTCTGCAAGCGTGGCTGCGGGAAGGGCCGGCTTGCCTCGCGCGGCCTGTCGCACTGGCCCGCTCACACGCGATCGCGCCGCCATGGGCCCCGCCAAGGCCCGACGGCCGACGCCCCGCTTGGGCCTACATGCGCGCGTCAAAGACCTATGGAGCGGCAGAACGGCCGGCCACAGCATCGGCCGGCCGGCGGCTTCAGGCTTGTCAGCCAACGCGCTGTCGACAGCCCGCCCGGCTGGGGCCGTCGACTGGCGCAATCATTCACTTGCGATCGCGGATCCCAGTCCCGCACGGCGGCTTTCACGGCTATGATCACAACCCACGAACCCGGCCTCTTCCATGGAAGCCGCCGGAGACGGCGCCCCGGGCGCAGCCACGGGGCCCTTCGTTCCGCCCGCGCCTTGAACTCATCCGAGCATTTCTGCTGACCGGACTCGATCCTATCGACTTACACAACATACCCCCTAAGTCCCACAAACACCGCACCCTCCAGGGGGCCCCGGTGAGCTTATCGAGTTTTCGTGTGAAATCTGCTTGCGTCAGCCACCGACAGAGGCGAGAGCCCCCTGGCACAGCAGACGAACTTGTCTGGAGACAGCTCCCCCCTTGTGACTGATCATGTGCTGAAGTGCTTAGTTGAACACTTGATTCAAACACTTTGCCCGCAAACACAAGAAAAACTCAAGATCGCACAAGCATGAAGAACCAGATGAGCGCATATGCGACCCTTCTGAGTGCACTCTTCGACCAGTAGCGTTCAATTGAGTTCCGCACCTCGCGTTGTTAGCATTGCGGACACAAGCCGATTGATCACGGTAAAGTTACATAAAGTTATTGAGCAACATCGTGATGATTGGACCACGAAACAGCCCTATAGGGGCACCTAGGTTAAGGAGCACGCATAATGGAAAACGGCGACAACTTCGAAGCCGAACTTACACGAAAAGTCGGCGCGCTGAAACGTGCAGCAATCGACGCAGCCATAGCAGGAGGAGCATACAATCGGTTCACAGTTGGCAAGGACTCTTATGAGATGACCGCCATGATGAGCGGAACGACCAAACTCCTCTACAAAGTAACTCGACCTGATGAGAATGGTTCCGGCGGAGGCGAGATGACTATAACGGAGGATCCCGGCGGCAATCGCCCGGCGTATGACGCTATGGCGAGAAGCCAGAGTGAAAAGATCAAAGCGCGTTTCGATTCCATACGCAAGGAGATCGACGACATCATCAAACCATGGAAAACTTTACCCGACCCTTCGGCCATCGCCAACGACTGTGACGCTTACGCCGCAAGCGTGACGGCGCAACTTGCCTCATCCGCTGAGCAGATCAAGATTCCGGACACGAAGACACTGCCAGAACCGGATCCAGATACATCTTCTGTCGACACTTCTTCGGCTACGTACAGGCCACACGGCCCAATGGGGACACGCCTTTCGATAAGCAGGCCAATGAATGAATTAAAAGGTTCAGCAATGGACACTTTTAGTAAGACTTTTCAAGATAAGCTGCCTTTAATTGTCAAAGACTTGTGCTACGTTTCGGGTATCCACTGTTGCACGCTCGCCGCAGAGTACGGTTTTTTCAAGAAAGCTAGAGAGAAAGTGATCGAGATGGTTACAAGCGCTACCGACACTTTTAATAAGATAGCAAAAACAAAAGGTTCAGTCGATAGCACGATGTTGTTGAATGTCATCAGCTGGGGCCTTAGCATTTTAGCTCTCCCATGGGGAGGAGGAACGTCATTGGCTGCAGCGACGGGCGTATTGGCGTTGACGATAGTCAAGGACACTACTAGTGCGCCGCCGGAGCGAAAGACTTCCGTTTCTTCATACGAGGACATGAAGAAAGAACTTGAGGAAAGTTTTAAAGCGTTGAAAGAAGAGCTGAAGAAGGGAGAAGAAGCGGTGAGTTCAACTTTAAAGGAGAATCACACAAGGGCTCGTGATGACAAGAAAGCAGATTTTGAGAGAGCTTCACTTCATCTGGTTCCGTCCCCGATTGTCAGCGGGGCAAATGAACTGCAGATGGACGATGATAATGTTAATAAAGTATCGACCCAACTTCTCAGCGTTGCCGACCTGCTGGAGGAGGCGGCTGCAGGCATAGGAAAGATTCCGATGCGAGTTCATCGCGACGGCTTTATAGGCTTAGGCGAAAACGGACCAAGCTCGGAGTACGACTCGTTTGGACAAATGCTTCACGAGTTGCTTCTCGATTTGAAATGGCAGATAGAAGAAGGCGTTATAAACCTCAAACTCGCCCTGAACGATTTCAAAGAACAAGATGAAAGCTCTCGTGCCGCCCTCGAAGATAATGCATCGGCTATAAAAGCAGGTAGCGGCGTTGATCCTTGGGACGATAAGAGGCAAACGGAAAAAGACATGCACAGGGATCCCTATTTTGCGGACCGTGACGACCATGATCCTCATACCCCGACTCAAGACCCCTCTAGACAGGAACTTGGTGAAGAGATGAAACGACGCAAGGATGAGGGCCGCCCCAGTAAACCCAAGGTGATTAACAACTGCTAAACTCACGGCTTAGAATCCCCCAGCCTCTACAACACAAGTACAAAACACGGTTGGGCGGTCTGAAAGGCAAAACAAAGCTAGCACAAGGCACAAAAGCGAAGTGCAAACAGGGTCGGGCATAAAAAGCGGCGGTGGAACGGAGAAGTCCGTTCCACCGCCGCTTTGACTTATAACGTCTCACTTTCTTGGCTTTATCCGCCAGCATCCTTCATTCACATCTATTCCCAAGGAATCTACTACACCCCCGTTGCATCTCAATGTCTCCCATTTGGGCAAGCCCCTTCAGCAAGCGTCTTCATCAGTGCGTGAAGCGCCTCGAGCGACCCGGTGTCCAAACAAGCTGAGCTGACTGCTTCCTTGCTCTTTCGAGTCCTCCTTGCGTGACTCCAAGAAGGCAGTCGCTCGGCCGACGCCATAGGCAGTGGATTCTTTCTCGAAGGGAAGAAGGCCTTCAATCCCACTGCTTTGCGTTCCTTGCGCACTGTCGTTCTCGCGGTATCCCATAACTCGACGCAGAATGCCCGAAGATTCTGGAGGGGGAGCGGCTCCAATCATCGAAGCCACGTCAATGATCATTATCTTCCCTCCGACGGTGGCCGCCACCCGCTTGATTCCATCTCTGCGCTTCCGTTTGGAGGTCTTCGCACGCGGAGCGGTGGTGGCACCCCCCTTCATGATCCCAGACGTCTGTGAGGAAGACGAGCTGCTGACCGGCCGAGCCGCGCCGGTGGCGCCGCCGAGCCCGCGGGACGCCGTCGGAGAGGCTTCCGCGCGCGCCGCCGTCGTCGCTCCCCTCAAGATTCCCGATCCGTTTCCAGGGGACTGGACCCGCATCGTCGCGCCGGAGCGCAAAGCCGACGAAGCCGACTGCGGAGCAGAGGCGACCTGAGCCGCCTTCGCCGCCTGGTAGAGCTTGTAACTCGCGGCGGCGGCTCCGCCCGTAGCGGCGGCAGCAGCAGTGGCCATCGGGTTGAACACGGCGGGCGAATGCAGCATCGAAGGCTGAGAAACGGCATGCCCGGCCTGCACGCTGGGCATTGAGTAGTGCGAGGACTGCAGGGAGAGCCCGCTGCCGTCCACGCGCGGCCCGGCGTGCCACTCGGTTGCGGACCTCGTGGGCGCGGCGGGCGCGGGCTCGGAACTCGCGGGGGGCATGAAGAAGGACTTCACCTGATCGAACAGCTTGACCGCCTGATCAAACTTTTGGAAAGCGTCCTGCACCTCCTGCACCGAGGGCAGCTTGACCTTCAGCTTCGACTCGACTTCCTGCTTGAGGCCTTCGAGCTGGGCGAACGGAGGCAGCTTTCCCATGGCGTCGAACGTGTTCACGTCCAACCCCTTGAGCACGGCGAGGGCCTGAACGTCAAGAACGCCCATGGCGGCCTGGTGCACCGCATTGGCGTGCGCCACGATCATGGGCGCCGCGACGGGGCCGGCGGCAGGGGCCAACGCCACCGCGCTGTCGCGGGCGGCGTTTGCGGCGTCTACGCTCCTCCTAATCTCGCCGTACTGAAACTGCGCTTGACGCCCGACCTCGACCACCTGGCGGCGCGCCGTGGCAACCTGCTTGATGCCGTCCGAATGCTCGACGACCCTGGCTTGAAGCTTGTCGAGATTCTCCCGCGTGGTGTCGGCCATCTGCCCCTCGAAACCGAGCTCGCCCGCGATCGAACGCGTCCGCATGGCGACCGTTTCAAGGTGCTGCGCAACTCGGTCCAAACCGTCGGAGACGGTGTCGTGCACAGCGGGGGCCCACGGCCCGATCAATCCGAGCTTTTCAACGTGTGGCGTGGTCATCTGACATCACCCTTTCTTTCGGCCGGCGTCGCCGGATTCCTGCGTTGCTCCGTCGGAGCTGAGCGTTGCGCCTCCGTCCGCGCTCAATGAGCCTTCGCCAGACAAGGAGACCTCGCCAGACATGGAAAACCCGCCGCCGGACGTCGTGAACTCCCCCGACATAGAAAACCCGGCGGGCATTGAGTTCCCTCCCGACGTCGAACTTCCCGCCGACGTCGATCCCTGCCCGCTCGCGGAGTTCTGCGAGCTCCCCGAGCCTTGGGCGTCGCCCGAGCCTTCTCCGCCCACGAGGGACTGCCCGAGGTGCACAGCTTCCTTGAGCCGCGACAGAAACTCGGGAGTCTTGTAAGCGAAGTTGGCCGAAGCCTGCGCCAACGTGTCGAGAAGGTGCACGTACTTTCCCTGGTGGGTGTCATCCGCCCCCAGGGACTTTTCCAGCGCTATACGGAGGTTGGCGATCACTTCCGTGTACTGCTGGGATATGTTCGTCAGTTCGCCGTCGATCACTTTCATGGTCGCCCCAAGCGGGACGGAGAACTTGTTGACCTCGCTCAGAGCCGTCCACATCTCCGAAATGTCCAGATTCCCGAAGGCGACCTTGGCCTTCGCGAAATCGTCGGACGTGCTTTTCAGATCGTTGATCCTCTGCGAGAAGATGCTCTCGTCGAGTTTGAACATGGTCATTGTTTCTCCCTTCTTTCAATTTCCATTTCAATCGGCATCCCAGTCACGTCCGCATTCCAAGTCGTGCATCGCCACGCATTTCCCTTCCGCGCCTCGACGAGCGCCGACAACACAGCGCCGCAGTTCGACCTGCTTCGAGCACACGCCCCCGCACATGCGTATGCGGGGCGCCAACCGCACATCCCTTCCTGCACCACAAACAAAAACATGAACGACAACAGAATCCGGACGAGACTCATACCATACTACTCCAGATAAACCTGTATTTCCAGAGATTTCGGAGGTAACTTCTCCCCGTTTCTCTCCCCGTCCGCATTTTCGTTTCTTGGCAGATGAAAAATTCGCGCAAAATCGGCATTTTTCTTCCCGAGGCGCTGGTAAAACCCCGTCTACCGCATAGAAGTCTCGCATTCCGCGCACACGCTCTCTCCCCAAGCTCTTGCATCAATGCTTTTCGGCGAGTATAAGCGGAAAGCTCGGCATTGCCGCGCCTGCAAGACGCAGTCGGGCCTTCCGTGAGAGATCCGCATGTGCGGGCGTCGGCCGTGCCTTTCCGCAAGGGCCTTCGCACAGTGCCTCGACGCCGGCTAAGCCCTGCATCAGCGTCGATACGTTAAGATTGGACTGCCTCACAGCGGGCCAAACGCCTGCATAAGACGGCCAAACGCCCGCATAAGACGAACGGAGTACACAATGGGCATTTTCGACAAGGCCAAGGACGCTCTCCACAGCGAGGGCATTGAAGAGAAGTCGGACGCCGTTCTCGACAAGGTTGAGGACTTCGCGTCGAAGAAGCTTGGGGAGGATAAGGCCGAGAAGGTCTCGAAGGTGCGCGACGCCATCGACCGCCAGATCGGCAACGAGTGACGCAGCGGCGATGACGGGCGTCGAGGCGCGGCGCGAATCGGCCGGCTGCGGCCGTTTTGCCCCCTCGCCCACGGGAGACCTCCACCTCGGCAACCTCCGCACGGCACTGCTCGCGTGGAGCCTGGCCAAGCAAAGCGGGAGAGGCTTCCTCATGCGGATGGAGGATCTTGACGCCCGCTCACGGCCCGAGTTCGTTTCACGCCAGCTGGCGGACCTCGAGGCCGTCGGAGTGGAATGGGACGGCCCCGTCCTCTTCCAATCCGCGAGATTGCAGCACTATCGCGACGTCGTCGACGATCTTTCGTCGCGGGGCATGCTATACGAGTGCTATTGCACGCGACGCGACTTGGCCGAGGCGCCGTCGGCGCCGCACGGCCCTCCCGGCGCGTATCCGGGCACGTGTCGCGGCCTGAGCGAGCGCGAGAGGAGCGAGCGACGCGCGGCGCTGACCAATCGTGGCCCCGCCCTTCGGCTGACCGCCCGGGCAAGCGGCGTCGCCGTCGTCGACGCGGTGCTCGGCCCCTACACGGGGACGGCCGACGATCTGGTCGTTCTGCGCGGCGACGGCGTTTTCAGCTATAACTTCGCCTCGGTGATCGACGACGCCGCAACGGGCGTGACGCAGGTTGTTCGCGGCGACGACCTGCTGCCGTCGACTCCGCGCCAGGCGCATCTGTGCGAGCTCCTCGGCTTGCCCCTGCCCGAATACGCCCACGTGCCGCTGGTTGAGAACGCCGAGGGCGCGAGGCTCGCCAAGCGCGACGGCGCCGTGACGATGGGGGCGTTGAAAGAACTCGGGTGGGCGCCGACCGACGTCGTCGAACTGCTGGGGGCGAGCCTCGGCATGGGGCATCCGCGCACCGCGGCCGAATTCGCCGACCTTTTGCGCGTCCCAGACCTTCGGCGCCCCGCCTGGCGCATCGATCCGGCGATCCTGGAGAGCGGCCCGACGCCGGAGACGTTCAAGGAACTCACCGCCACAGAGCCGGCGCAAACCGGCGGGCCGACGCCGCCCGCAGAGCCGGCGCACACGGCCAAGCCCATACAGGCACCAGCGTAAGGCGCCGAGGCGGGCCGCTGCCGACTTCACGATCCCGCCTCCCGCATGCGTCACTCGCCGATCGACGCGACCGTGGCCCTCCAATTGAGGCGACCGTCACCTGCGGACGGCGGCGACGCCGTCGCGGCGGTCCCCGTTCCAATCACCCGCGACGATCGAATCGCTTGCGCGGCCGAACGAGAACGCCGTCTCAGCGGACCCTCCCTTCGTCGCATTCGTTGCGAAGAGGATGTGCCCGCGCCTGACCGACACCGTGTCGCGGCCGTCGCCGTCCCAATCGCCGACGAGGGGAACGTCGCCCGCGCGGCCGTAGCGGTAGACGACGTCGGCCTCGCCGCCGCCGAGCGCATTCCTCAGGTAGACGCCGTTGCCGCGCCGCACGCCGGGAGTGGCCTTGCCGTCGCCGTCCCAATCGCCCACGAGCCCGGCGTCGCCCTCTCTTCCGTAAGCAAACGAGACGTTCGCCGGCCCCGAGCGGGTCAGATCCGTCTTGGCCGCGAACAAGTGCCCCTTGTGGAGAACGAGGTCGTCCTTTCCGTCGCCGTCGACGTCGCCGACGAGAATCTCGCCGGAGTCCGCCCCCTCGAAGGTGACCGCGGAGGTTGCGCCCCCGCTGCGATTGACGCCGTAGAGAGTGAAGGCCGCGCCGTTGCGCACGGCCAGGGTCGCGATCCCGTCGCCGTTCCAGTCACCGGCGATCGTCTCGCCCGGCTGGGCGAGGGTCATGCCCAGCTTCGCCCGGTGCGTGGCCAGATCGTCGACGAAGTAGGCCGTGCACGTCCCAGACTCGATGCAGGGGTCGGCGATCGGTTTGGCGCCGTCCGGATCAGAAGGGCGCGGACTGGGAGGCTGAGGCGCCTTCCCGACGTTGACTCCGACTTTGACCGGGTCGTGGTCGGAGGAGCGGAAGGGCCCGCCGTCCCACAGCTGCTTGACGTTGTAGTTGCTCCGCGAATACTCGAAGGCCGGGGACTCCATCGCGTTGACGCTCCACACGTCCGCGCCTGTCACCATGCGGCGGGCGGCGTCGTTCGCCAAAACGTGGTCGAGGGAGCCGACGGCGCCGCCGAACTGGTACGAATGGTCTGTGCGCCCAACCGAATCGCGGACCTCCGAATAGCCCGCGTCGCGCAGCGCGAGAATCGGGTCCTCCGCAGAATACGAGTTGAAATCGCCCACCAGAAACACCGGGCGGTTGGCGTACTGCTGCTTCGCCCACTGCGCCAGCGCCTTCGCCTGGGCTGTGCGCAGGCGGTTGTTGTTGCCCTGATAGGGGTCGGTGTCATTCGGGTAGGCGCTCGCGAGGGACCCTTTCGACTTGAAGTGGTTCGCCACAACGGCGAAGGCTTCGCCGCGAGGCGCGCCGGCGGCGTCGAGCGCGCGCCACTCTTGGGCCAGCGGTTCGCGGGCATACCCGGTGAAGTCCTTGTTCCCCGTCAGAATGCGGGACTCGCCCACCGGCTCGACTTTGCCTTTCTGGTAGACGAAGGCGAGGCGTATGACGTCCTCGGAGGCGGGAACCGTGGACGGCGAAGGAACATACGCCCACCGCTCGTGGCCCGCGCGCTCGTTCAGCGCCTTGACCAGGGCGGCGAGCGAGGCGTCGCGATCGTGGCCGAACTTAGAGGAGGTCTCGATCTCCTCAAGCGAGACGACGGTGGCGTCGAGGCCCGCTATGGCCGAGACGATTTTCTGCTGCTGCCTTTCGAACGCCGCCTTGCTGTAAGCCCCCCGCACGTCGCATCGATTGGCGGTGACGGGGTTGCCCTCGCGGTCGTCGTAGGACTTGCACCCGGCCTCCGATTCGCCTAGGTCGGTGAAATAGTTGAGGACGTTGAACGAGGAGACGGTGACGTCGCCTCCCACGTTCTCGGGCGCGGCCTTGCGCGTGTTTTCCACCTCGACGTACTCGGAGGACCTGTCGCCCGCCTCCTCGCTCGTCACCGGGGAGACGGGCTGAAGGTTCCATTGCTTGCGAAAATCGAGGACGGCGGGCCTTTTCAGCGAGATCGCGGATCCGACGCGCGCGGGGCTCCGCTGTGACAGATACGGCAGGGGGACTTCCGGATGCGCGTTCCTCGCCCCAGTGTAGGCCCAGGAAAGGCCGTCGTCGAGGGTGAGCGAGCGCGCCGCGTTCGCCGCCGAGAGCTTCTCGATCTGCTCGCGGTCGGCCGTGGGGTTGAAGACGTCGGAGGGCTGGCGCAGCGGCTCCTCGCCGAAGGCCACGCCCAGCTGGCCGTAGCGGTTGGTTTCGTAGTTGTTTGAGACCGTCATGCGGGCGCGGACGTCCACGAGCATGCCTTCGAGGGCCTCCTTGCCGACGTCGTCGGGAACCGCCGTCAAAGGAACGGGGACCGGCGGGGCCGCCTTCTCGTCCAGCTTGGAGAAGCTGGACGCGTTGATCTCGGTGAGGCCGTGGAACTCGGTCACCTTGCCCCTGACCTCCACGTACTCGCCGATCTTCACCGAGGAAGCGAGCCGGCGCGAATGGACGAACAGGCCGTCGGAGGCGCTGCGGCGGCCCGCTCCCCCGCTCCCGGGGGTTTGAATGTAAGCGCCGTCGAAGCCCCCGGTCGGATACACGGCGGTCACCACGCCGCGGGTCGTCGCCGTCTGCCCCGCTAGCGGGCTCGCCTGGCCGGTCCCTTGAATTTCAGATATGGCTATTGCGCCGTTTGCCGGGGCCGTCGCCCCTTCGGCGGACGACGTTCCCGCCAGCCCCAGCGCCCAAGCGAGCGCGAGCGCGCCAGCCGCGCGCGCCGCCGCATGTCCCTTCATTGCGACGTCCATCTATTGTTCCCTTCTCTCCGCGCCCCGCGAGGCGGCGTGGCCAGATTGCGACCAGGTTGCGACCAGATTGTTACAAGACTACTCCCGACGTGGCGGGAAAGCCGCGTCGTCGCGGGCATTTCCGCAAACCGGCCCCGCGTCGGCGCGCGAGCGGGCCTCACCGCTCGAAACCGTGTTTGCGCAAACGCCGCCGCGCGTTCTTCGTCCCTCGGACTGGAGGGGCGAGCAGCGTCGCGTAAATGCCGCCCGTGCGCGCAAGCTCCCGGGGAGCGCCGACCTCGTCGACCCTCCCGCCTTTAAGCATGACGATCGCGTCTGCCTCCGCAATCGTCGAGAGGCGACGGGCGATGACGATGCTCGCCGGCCCTCCATGAGCGATTCCAACCCCGCCTGGACCATGCGTTCGGAACGCGTGTCGAGCGCGCTCGTCGCCTCGTCGAGAACCAAGATGTCCGCGTCCTCGAGGATCGCACGGGCCACGGCGATCCTCTGGCGCTGGCCTCCGGAGAGCCTGAGGCCGCGCTCGCCGATCACCGTCTGGCAGCCGTCGGGAAGCCTGCGGACGAACGAGCCGGCGTTGGCCCGCTCCGCCGCGTCCACCGCGTCTTGGCGGCTCGCTGAGACGTGTCCACGATCCAGCTCAGGTTCGCAATCGGCTGGCGGGCCATCGCGACGAACTGAACGAGCACCGCCATGTCTCCCACCGAGAATGAGCCGCGCGCGGTGTTGACGAAGATGATCGCGTAAACGGCGAAGAACATGAGGCCCATGAAGCTGCGGCGGATGAAGTCCATCGTGTGCCAGCGGCGCGACTGCCGTTCCGTCAGGGTCACGGTCTCGCCGAAAAGCACGGTCTCGCCGAAAAGCGAGGCGAAGCCCGTCAACTCGCGCAGTTCCTGAACGAAGGACTTGACCGCCTTGATCCGGCCGATCACTTCCATGAAGCGCCCGCTGGCCCGGCCGGTCTTCTCGTTCTTCTGCGTTTCGTAGACCTGCCAGCCCTTGGACGTGAGCATCGTCAGGCACACGGGGAAGACGAGGAACAGGAGGACGGCGAGCCAGGGAGAGCAGATCGCGGAGATCGCGAGGACCGCGGCGGTCGAGAGCAGGTCGACGGCGAAGAAGGCGGCGGCGAGCCACACGACTTTCCAGGCCGCGGCCTCCTGCCCCGATCGGACGGCGCGGACGATCGTGTCCGCGGCGCTGCCGGTGACGAAGGGGCCCGCAATGCCCGCCAGAGCCACCGCGACCGACGGCACTCCGACAATCGCGTAGTACGACGCAAGGTTTTTCGTGAAACGCAGAAGACACACGAGACCGCCCATAGTTCCCTCCCAGGCTCTGCCTAGGCCAACACTACAGCTTCGGCGAGATACCCTTTGCCCATGCGCTGCCGTTACCTGGAGTCCGACCTGTGCCATTCGTGCACCCGGGCGAACGTCGCCTACGCCGAACAGCTTGCCGCGAAGGACGCGGCCGTTCGCGAACTCCTGGAGCGGTCCGCCCGCGCGAAAGGCGCCGCGGCCCCCGAAATCGAATGGGACCCTCCCTTCGCCTCCGCCGAGGAGGGCTTTCGCAACAAGGCCAAGCTTGCCGTCGGCGGCACGGTTTCGGCCCCGACCCTTGGAATTCTCGGGTCGGACAGGCGCGGCATCGACATCGCCGGCTGCCCCCTGTACGAGCCGGCGGTCGCCTCCGGCATCGAGCCTTTGCGGGAATTCATCGGCTTGGCCGGGCTGACGCCCTTCGACGTTCCAACCGGCCGCGGCGAGCTCAAGAGCGTTATCCTCACGGGCTCGCCCGACGGCGAGCTCATGGTCCGTTTCATTCTGCGCTCCACCGAATCCCTCGTCCGCATCCGAAAGCACATGGGCTGGCTGCGTCAGCGGCTCCCCCACATCGCCGTCGTCTCGGTCAACCTCCTGCCCGAGAGGAAGGCGGTGCTAGAAGGAGAGGAGGAAATCCTCCTCGGCCCCGAGCAGTCTTTGCGCATGGACCTGGGCGACGTCGCTCTTCGCCTTCGCCCCCAGTCCTTTTTTCAGACGAATACGCGCGTGGCCGTCGGCCTCTATCGTCAGGCGCGGGAGTGGATCGGCTTCCTGTGCGACGCCGCAAGCGCGGGATCGGCCGATTCAAAGGCGAAAGGCGCGGAGACGAAGGCGAAAGGCGCAACATCGGCGAACGCGGGAGGCGGCGCAGGGCCGGCAGGCTCGAAGGCGAAAAGCGCGGCCGGCGGGCGGCCGATCGAGCTGTGGGACCTCTACTGCGGGGTCGGCGGCTTCGCCTTGCATTGCGCGGGGCCGGGCCGCCGCGTGACCGGGGTGGAGCTTTCCGCCCAGGCCGTCGAGAGCGCGAGGGCGTCGGCCTCGGCCGCAGGAATCGACGCCGACTTCATCGTCGGGGATGCCCTGTCTGCCGCGCGCGAGCTGGGCGGCGCCGACATCGTCGCAGTCAACCCTCCGCGTCGCGGAATCGGCGACCTCGCTTCATGGATCGACGCCTCGCGGATTCGATTCGTTCTCTATTCGAGCTGCAATCCCGCGAGCCTGGCGGCCGACGTCGCCAGCATGCCGAGTTTCGCGCCCGTCCGCGCTCGGGTTTTCGACATGTTTCCTCACACCGGCCACACGGAAACCCTCGTGCTCCTCGCCCGGGTATGAGGCGGCCCTCGTTTTGCCGCTCGCGCGTCAAGCCTCGGCCCCGCGTCCCCCGCACCGGCCCAGGCGCAGTTCTTGAAGCTTTCCCACTTCGACGGATTGCCTTGAAATGACGGGCTTCTTCGCGCGCGACACTGTGTCGCGCGAAGATCCACCCGTAGGTGGAGGGATGGACGGGCGAGCTGCTCGTAGGCTTATTACCAGAACCGGAGATACAGCGGTTAACCCGCTGGCCCACACGCTCACCTCGGTCTCAACTCGACATACGTTTAAGTTTTCCGGTTGAGAGATACGCACTCACCGCGTAACGGGGTGGGGCCGTATGAACGCAAGTTCATACGGCCCCACCCCGTCATTACACCTCAGTGGGTCTTCGTCCGGTTCAGACGGCGTCGTCAAGCCCGGTCGCGCGCGCATCCGAGGAGAACTCGGTTTCGCGCGCGTTCCGCGCGGGCCTCCACACCACGATTTCCCCGCTCCGCCGGGATTGCGCATCCGGCAGCTGGGAGCGGATGCTCTCGCGTGCGACGACGAACACACTTCCGTCGCCGCCGACGGCGAAGACCCTGCTTTCGCGGCCACGCTGGCGTTCCAGCTCCTTCTTCTGCTCGGCCACCGCTTTCTCCAGCTGGCGGATGTGTTGGCGCAGTTTCTGCTCGCGGTCGCGGGCCTGCATGAGCTTCGCGATTCCAGCGAGGTTGACGCCTTCCTCTTGGGAGAGGCGTTGGATTTCGAGGAGGCGGTCGACGTCGTTCAGCGAATACCGCCGCCCGCCCCCTCGGGTTCGCTTGGCCTGGACGAGGCCGAGCCTGTCATACTGGCGCACCGTCTGAGCGTGCATGCCGGCCAGCTGCGCCGCCACGGACACGGTGAGAACCGCCGCATCGCGCCCAGCCATCGTCAACTCCTAGCCAAGGTGGCGAACTCTGCGCGAGGGTCGGCGTCGCTCGTGGCGCTCGCGAACTCCTCGACGGCCTTGCGGGCGTCCTCGGAGAGCTTCTTGGGGACGACGACCTTCAGACGGGCGTACATGTCGCCGCCCTTGAGGCCCTTGCCCCGGACCCTCAAAAGCTTGTCGGTCGAGGAGCCTTCGGGGACTTTGACGGACACGGCCTTCCCGTCGAGCGTGGGGATCTTCACGGTTGCGCCGAGGGCCGCCTCCGAGAAGGAGACCGGCACGTTGACGTACACGTCTTTGCCCTTGAGCTCGTAGACGGGATGCTTCTCGACGTTGACGGTCACGAGGATGTCTCCGTCGGGCCCGCCGTTGACGCCGGCTCCGCCCTTGCCCGGCACGCGGATCTTCTGTCCGTCTGTCACGCCCGCCGGGATCTTGGCCGTGACGGAGCGCCCACTCGCAGTGGTGATCTTCACCGCGGTCCCGGATGCGGCCTGCCGCAAGGGGATCGACACGCTGGTGACCAGATCGTCTCCCCGCGAGGCCCGGCGAGACGAGCCGAAGCCGAAGCGCGATCCGCCGCCGCCCGAGCCGCCGAACATGTTGAAGATGTCCTCGAAGCCGCCCGAAGAGGCGTTCGCCCCTTGCGCACGCCTGCCGAAGGAACCGCCCGAGCCGCCGAACATCGAGGAAAACATGTCCTCGAAGCCCGCGTCGTTGCCCCCGCCGGCGGTGAAGCGGGCGCCGCCTGCGCCGAAGGCGCGGATTGCGTCGTACTGCTTGCGGTCCTCCTCATTCGAGAGGACTTGGTAGGCCTCGCCCACCTCCTTGAACCGCTCTTCGGCGGCCGCGTCCCCCGGATTTCTGTCGGGGTGGTACTGGCGGGCAAGTTTGCGGTAGGCCTTCTTAATGTCCTCTGCCGAAGCGTCTTTCGGCACTCCCAGAGCCGAATAGAAATCCTTGCCGATCCAATCCTGGTTAGCCATCGCCCTTCACCTCCTTCATTGTGCGCGACGCGATGTTCACTCGGGGGACACCACTGCGACGCGCGCCGGGCGCAGGACCTTCTCGCCGATCCGGTACCCCGGCTGAATGAGCGTCTCTATCGTCTCCGCCTCCGCTTCGGCCGACGTCGAATGCATGAGCGCCTCGTGCAAAAGCGGGTCGAAAGCGTCTCCGACCTTTCCATAGCGCTCGACCCCGAAGGAGGAGGCGAGCGTCGACTCGAACTTCTCCGCGATCGCGGCGAACGGGCCTGTCAAATCGCCGTGCTGCCGGGCGAGCTCGACGTCGTCCAGAACCGGGAGCAGAGCCTCGACGACGGAGGCGACTCCTTCCTCGCGGCGCACCGCGCCCTCCGTTTTGGAACGGCGGACGTAGTTCTTGTACTCCTGCTCGAGGTTGTAGAGGTCGGCTCCGCGCCTGGCAACCTGGTCCTCCAGCGAGGAGATTGTCGCCATCGCCTCGGCGAGCGGATCGGTCAGACCGGCCGGGTCAGCCGGTTCGGCAGAGGCTGCCGGCCCCGCAGAATCGGTCGACGCCGCCGGCGACGTCGGATCGGCCTGCGCCTCTTTCGCCGGGGAGGCTCCGGCCGGGCATTCGGGCGCGGCGCCGGGCGCCTCCGCGTCCGTCTGTGCGGCGTCGGGCCCGGCCGGGCGCTCGTCTTGCGGCCCGGAGGCCGGGACGGACTCGAACTCCGCCCCGGCCTCGTCGAACTCTTGGTTCGTCACTTCTTCTCCCCATCGTCGACGATCTCGGCGTCCACGACTTCTTCGTCACCCGCCTGGGCGCCCGCGGAGGAAGCGCCGGCGGACGAGGCCCCGGCGTCGGCCTGCTGCGAGGCGTACATGGCCTTGCCGATCTCTTGGGACTTCTCGTTGAGCTCGGAGAGGGCGGACGAAACGGCGTCGAGATCCTCGCCCTTGAGGGCTTCGCGGACCTTTTCGACCGCTTCGCGCACGTCGCTGGCGACGTTGTCCGGGATCTTGTCCGCATTGTCCTTGAGCAGCTGCTCAATCGAGTAGACCGTCTGCTCCGCCTGGTTGCGGACCTCGGCCTCCTCGCGGCGCTTGGCGTCCTCGGCCGCATGCTCCTCGGCTTCCTTGACCATGCGCTCGATCTCTTCCTTGGGAAGGGCCGAGCCGCCGGTGATCGTCATCGACTGCTCCTTGCCCGTCGCCTTGTCGCGAGCCGAGACGTGGACGATGCCGTTGGCGTCGATGTCGAAGGTGACCTCGATCTGCGGAACGCCCCGGGGCGCCGGCGCGATGCCGGTCAGGTCGAAGGTTCCCAGCAGCTTGTTGTCGCGGGTGAACTCGCGCTCGCCCTGGAACACCTGAATCGTCACGGACGGCTGGTTGTCCGTCGCGGTGGAGAAGGTCTCGCTGCGCTTGGTCGGGATCGCCGTGTTGCGCTCGATGAGCTTCGTCATGATTCCGCTGGTTCCGCCCAGGCTCGTCTCGATGCCGAGGGAAAGCGGGGTGACGTCGATGAGCAGCACGTCCTTGCGGTCGCCGGAGATGACGCCCGCCTGGAGCGCGGCGCCGATGGCCACGACCTCGTCGGGGTTGACGCCCTTGTTCGGCTCCTTGCCGCCCGTCAGCTCCTTGACGACGTTCGTCACGGCCGGCATGCGGGTCGATCCGCCGACCAGCACGACGTGGTCGATGTCGGCGACCTTGATTCCCGCGTCGCGCACGACGTTGCGGAACGGCTCCTTCGTGCGTTCGAGGAGGTCCTTCGTCATCTCCTCGAACTTCGCCCGGGTCAGCGTCTCATCGACGTGAATGGGGCCCGATTCCGACATCGAGATGTAGGGCAGCGAGACGTTGGTCGACGTCGTCGAGGACAGCTCCTTCTTGGCCTTCTCGGCGGCTTCCTTGAGGCGCTGAAGCGCGATCTTGTCCTTGGAAAGGTCGGCGCCGGACGACGCCTTGACCTGCTCGACGAGCCATTTGACGATCCGCTCGTCCCAGTCGTCGCCGCCGAGCTTGTTGTCGCCGGAGGTGGCGCGCACCTGGATGGTGGAGAATCCGTCGTCGTCCTTGCCCACCTCAAGGAGGGAGACGTCGAAGGTTCCGCCGCCGAGGTCGAAGACGAGGATCAGCTCGTCCTCCTTGCCCTTTTCGAGGCCGTAGGCGAGGGCCGCGGCGGTGGGCTCGTTGACGATGCGCTGGACGTTGAGCCCGGCGATCTGGCCCGCGTCCTTCGTGGCCTGGCGCTGGGCGTCGTTGAAGTAAGCCGGAACGGTGATGACGGCGTCGGTCACCGGTTCGCCGAGGTAGGCCTCGGCGTCCTTCTTCAGCTTCTGCAGGATGAAAGCCGAGATTTGCTGCGGCGTGTAGACGGTGCCGTCGACGTCGACCTTCCAGTCCGTGCCCATGTGGCGTTTGACGGACGAGATCGTGCGGTCGACGTTCGTGACGGCCTGCCGCTTCGCAACTTCCCCGACGAGGACTTCGCCGTTCTTCGAAAAGCCGACGACCGAGGGTGTCGTACGCGATCCCTCGGAGTTGGCGATGACGGTCGGCTCCCCGCCCTCGAGGACGGAGACGCAAGAGTTCGTTGTGCCGAGGTCGATGCCTAGTGCACGTGCCATGTGTTTTCTCCTTTTCTGCGAGCCTGGCGGCTCGAAGCTCTATGAGCCTGTCGGCTCTAAGTCTCATACACCCCAAGTCTGGCTCGCCGACCGGGTTATGTCCAGTCGACTCCCCATTTCTTGAGTCCATATAGCTCAACTTTCACCGCGGGCGGATTATTCCCGCCTTCGGCGAGGAGTTTTCTTTCGACGCCGCTTCGGGGCCCTTCGGCAACGCTTCGGGGCCCTTCGGCGTTGCTCCAGAGCATTTCGGACGCCCCCTGGGGGCGTCCGATGTCGGCGCGTCCGGGGCAGGCCCGGCTCACCGCGTCCGACGCCCCCAGGGGACAACTCTCCCAACCCAAGCCTTGAAAACGGACGCAAACGTACTATAGTTCACATCACACAAGTTATCGTCGCAAGCGCAAGAGCGCCCTCTGCGTCCCTGAGGGCCTCAAAGGAGAGAAAAGGCAACATCCATGCAAAACGACAGAGAAACAAGAGCCCGGCAGCGCAGAGGCCGTCGCAGAAGCATGCGTGCACTCGTTGCGGCGTCGTTGGTCGCGGCGCTCGGCGCATGCTCAAGTGTCTCAACCAAGAACGACCCGGAGGCCGAGCGCATCGTCAAGAAAGTCATAGAAGGGCAAAACGACACCTCGTCCGAGCTTCCCATCGGCGGGAAAGGAGAGACAACCGGCGGCGCAGACCTGACCGTCAAGCTCAAAACGCAAGCCGACGTTTCAGCCGAGGGCGAGGATCAGGAGGTCGCCCTCGACATCGTCTGGCAGACGGATGCCGATCAAAACCTCGGCTCGCTCTCCATCGAGTTGGACGCGAAGAACGGAAGAATTGCCAACCTGAACATGTATTTACAGCACACGAACGGCTCCTACGTCGTCTATCGCAAACTCAACGGCGAGTGGGTTAAAAAGTCGTACGAACGAAACGAACTCATCAAAGCCTTGAGCAATCAGAATGCGACGGCGCAAACTAAAGATTGGCTGAAAAACGCAAAGGGATTGACCTATACAAGTTCGGGAAACGAATACACGGTCAAGGGAATTTTAAACTTCAATCCGGCAAAATTTACCAAACTGACCGATATCACATTCAATCTCGATGAAGAAGAATCAAATTTTTCAATGAAGGTGAATAAGAAGGACTACTTCGTAAAGTCGCTTACCGGGACTCTCGCCGGAACTGTTCGACAGGGTTCGACTAAAGGAAAGATAAAAATGGACTTAAGCGTAGAGACGGACAGAAACACTTCCGTCGACCTGTCACTCCCCGAGGAAGCCA
Organism: uncultured Actinobaculum sp.; assembly: GCA_938020505.1. Classification (GTDB taxonomy): domain Bacteria; phylum Actinomycetota; class Actinomycetes; order Actinomycetales; family Actinomycetaceae; genus Peptidiphaga. Next base: position 93,703 of record CALIHR010000052.1, read on the forward strand.
AAGACGCCGTGGAAGGAGACCCTTTGGAGAGCCCGGCCTGACCGGCGTCCTTTGGGAACGGCTCCCTTCCGCCCTTTGGGAACGGCTCTCCTCGCCGCGGCTCTGAGCCCATACGCCGACGCACTAAAGTTCTTGCCAAACACACAAAAACACCATCGGGATCTCCAAGGGTTTTCAAAGAGGAGAGGAGACAGCCATGCGGGTCGGCGGAAAGACAAGCGCCGGGCGGCGCAGAACCCTGCGCGCGCTCATTGCTGCGCTCTCGGTCGCGGCGCTCGGCGCATGCTCGGGCGTTTCAACCAAGAACGACCCGGAGGCTGAGCGGATCGTCAAGAAGGTCATGCAAGCGGAGAAAGAGGACCCGGCCAAGCTTCCTCTTGGCGGGAAAGACGTAACCGGCGGTGAAGACGTGACGGCCGTCGCCAAAATGCGGCTTAGCATTTCAGACGGGGGCGAGCGTCAAGACGCTGCAGTCGACATGGCCTGGCGGGCGGACGCCGACAACGAGCTCGGAATTCTCACTTACAAGGTGGACATGGGGGATGGAAGAACTCTTGACTTCAGTCTGTACGTGCAGCAGACAAACGGCGTTTACGTCGTCCATCGCCAACTCGACGGTGAGTGGGTTCGAAAGTCATACCGGCGAAATGAGCTTGTCGACGCCCTGGAAGACGAGACCATGTCGCCAAAAACTACGGACTTGCTGGAGGACGTAAAAGGACTGACTCACGCAAAATCGGGAAACACTCACGTCATAAAGGGAATTCTCGATATGAACCTTTCCGAGTTTCCGAAAAAGGAGAATCTTATATTTAAAATTAACAAAAAGTATTCGAGATTTACAATGACGGTTAATGAAAAGAGCTATGCCCTGGAATCATTCAAAGGAAACGTGATAGGAACCGTACGTGAGGGAGCGGCCAGAGGAAAAATGAAGATGGACATCGACATAAAGGTAGACAAAAGCACCCCCGTCCGCCTGTCACTCCCTGAAGAAGCCAAAGACGCCCCGGAGGGAGACCCTTTCGACGGCGGATCAGATCCGGCGGAGAACCCCGTCGGCGACACGGAGGATGCATAAGACAACATGGGGCGGGAGTGACAGCAGGGCTCCTCGAAATGCAACAAGCGACATATCTGAGAGAAAGGCCGCTTTACGCGGCCGCCAGTGCGCCGCCTTCCCTGCGCAAGTCGACTCTTCCGCGCGAAGCCGCAGATGCGATCCACTAGAAGCTTCGGCAGGGGCGATGCGAGCGGGGTAGGACTCTCCACACAGACGGTGGCGGCATTTGCCCGCCTTCCGTTAGGGTCGAACAAAACCCGCACGATAAGGAGTGAAAATGTCCCGCAAAGCGATCGCAGTCGCAGCCGTCGCCGCCGTGTTGACGGTCTCCGCCTGCTCCAGTGAAAAGGCCGCCGACATCGACGGCGCAACCCTGGTGTCGAAAGTCAGTTCAAAGCTCTCTTCAGACGTACAGGGGGGCGACAAGCTTATCAAGAAGGACGGCACCGTCACCGCTTCGATCGACTTCGAGTTCAAATCGCCCTCGTCCAGTGGGACTGAAGAGGGCAAGGCGAAAGGCGATCTCGAGGTGAAGGTCGATTCCGAGAAGGACGGAGTCGCAGTCAAGGCCAAGGGAGATTTCAACGGCAAGGGCCTCAAGGGCCTTCCCAGCGGAATAGGCGACAAGGGCTCCGGCTCGATTGAGGCTTACGGAGAGAAGACCAACCACGGCGGATACAAGTTTTATTTCAACGTAAACGACAAGCAATGGCAGTACGTCTCTGTGGGGAAGGCAGATTACCAGTCGCTTCTGAGGGAAGTGCAGAAGGCCGCGAAGCAGAAGAGCGGCAACATCAAGGACCAGGTCGACAAGTTTATGAACGACGCGAAGCAGTACGTCGACATTGACGTCAAGGAGAACGGGGACGATTACATCGCAACCGTCACGCCTAAGGACCTTGTTGTCAATCAGCTGGTTTCCCAGGCCAGCAAGAAAGGCGTCAAGATCAACAAGAACGATGTCAAGGTCAAGCTTGTCGTGACCGCCAACAAGTCGGACTACTCGCTCAAGGAGATGAAGGCCGACGTGGACATCAAGTCCACGGATGACAAGTTCTCGGTCAAGGGCAATGCCAACATCAAGGTCGAGGAGAAGGACGTTTCGATCGACGTCCCCAAGAGCGCGAAGAACGGCAAGTCCGTTTCTCCTCAGGAATTGTTCGACTCTTCTCAAAAGGCGTTCGCGCGGGACTGAGGCACGCCCAACCAAACGCGTCAGTCCTTGGGGTCGGATCTTCCAGCCCTGAGAGAACGTGAATCCCGCTGACCCGAGCGGTCACTACGCCCTCGAAGCCCGACCGAGGCCAGTATCACGCGTGGCCCTCGGTCGGAGGCGGGCCGGCTACACGCAAGCCGGCCCGCCCTTCTGTCTTTGGTTCGGACAGGCTGTCTTCTTTGGCCCAAACAAGCGCGCCGTCTCAGATTGAGGACAACGAGAATTGCCTCCGGCGCCCCATACGATAGAATGCCTTTCGGCATCCCCCACGCAGGAGCGCAGTATGACTTTTCGCCACTCTCTTTCTCGAGCCCTATGCGCATCTTTGGCCCTTCTCGCCTTGGCTTCATGCTCGGGCGGCGGAGATTCCCCGAGCCACGAAAGCACCGCCGATCCCAGAGACGTTCTCGACGCCGCAGTCGCGGACACAAGCCGAAGCAAGAACGACCCTTTCGGCATCGGAAAGCACGATAAAACGATCAGCGAGACCGAGACCGTTTCCTATGAGGCGTCAACGGGAAAGCGGGAAAGGAAGACGACGAAGAACATCACCATACGAATAGACGCCGATTCTCGCGTTGCAGAAGCCAAAGGGACGCTTAAGACCACTGGCGTCATGGGAGCGCCCAAGGAACGCAGCCAGGAGCGACTCAGCTACTACGACGGTTCCGCCAAGGCGCCAACCGCCTACTACAACGACGAGGGATGGCACAGGACGTCTCGCACACCGGATGGAGAGGCGCCCTTCGACGTCGTCCCTGTTGACACGCCGTCCTTCAAACGCCTCAAGGACCTCACGATCACGGAGGTCGGTCAAACTTACGTCATCACGGGAAAGCCGCATTCGAACGGCGGCAAGAACGGCACGGCGGGCGCGATTGATTCGTCCAAAAGCATGGTCTCGGTGACTATTGACAGGAAGACGAGGAGAATAGGCTCGGTTGAAAGCCGCATCATCGTCATGCGCGACGGCGAACGCGCCTTCGAGGCGAAAAAGTCTCTGAAATACGACTGGAGCCCGGTCGACGTCGCCGTGCCGCCTGAGGCCAAATCGGCTCCGACGGCCACGCCGAGCACAACACCGACAGCAAGAAGGTCTGCCGCGGAAACGCCCGCCGGGCCCGAGCCGAGCAGCGCGAACACAGCCGCAAACGGCTAGTCGACGGACGGCAGATCGGCGGCCCACCGGCTCAATAAGTTGGCCGCTCCGCATTCGCGGGAGACTGCTCGGCGAACGGTCGCCTCTCCCCCGCCCTGATCGGCGCCTGGACGCCATTGCCGACCGGCGGCATGGGGCACGTGCCGAACGGCGTGAACGCCGCGGGAAAGTTGGCCGCCCGATTGAAGTCGATTTCCACGGGGCCGGCGCCGCCCCCCTCTGGGGCGTCGAAGGAGACATATCGCCAATCCGCCGTTTCCACGCCGTTTGTCCCGTCGTAAAAGACCGCCGTCAAAGTCGACGAGTCCCCTTGAACCACGAGCTTCGCCGAGGCTCCCGCATAGACGAACTCAACGACGCCGACGATGTGGGCCACGCCGGGCACCGCGGGATTCGCGGTGGTGATCGGGATGTCCCGAGGCTTGTCGAAAGGTTCGAACGTCCCCTTCGCCACAGCCGTCGGATCGTAGCCGTACACAGGCACGCCCTTGAAGCTCTGCCGCGTGGGGGCGAGGGAATCGCGGACGCGAACGGCGTAGCGCCCGCCTCTTTTCGCGACCTCCGCGGCCTTCGTTCCGTGCCTCAGGGAGATTTCCGAGCCTCCGTCGTCGAGTTGGAAGACGACCTCCCCTTCGACCGGCGCGCCGTTTCGAGTGACGTCGTCGTCGGAGGAGAACGTCGCATACACTTTCTCTCCGTCGACCGCCCGCCACGTGCCGGGAAAACCCTCCACGGGCCCGTCGGCGGAGGGGATCCACGTCAGGGAGGTCAGGCTCAGCCATCCGTGTTCGGAGGCCAAAGCCTCGTTTCGCTCACGGCACCATTGATTCCATGCTTTTTCGGCGTCCGCCGCCTTCTGCACGTCGGCTGCCTCATCGGCGTGCGTTGCTTTTTCGGCGTCCGTTCCAACCGCTTCGGGGTCCATAAGCTGATTGTACGCACGTGGGAGGTCATTTGGCTCGGTGGCGAGAAGAACCACATTGTGACTGGAACCATGCATTGTCGCTTTGCCGTTGCGGGAGGTGGGAGGTAAGCTAATTAGGTCTTAATCGACACGCGCTCATAGCTCAATGGATAGAGCATCTGACTACGGATCAGAAGGTTGGGGGTTCGAGTCCCTCTGAGCGCGCCGAGGCTCCGCACTGGTCGACGCGATCCCGGTGCGGAGTTTTCGCTGCCGTAATCGACCAAAGTTTCCGGTTTTGTGCAAGAATTTGAGGCATTGGATTCGTCAAAATGGAGTGCTCAAATGTCTGAGACTGCGGCATATGCCGGCGAACCTTCATCCGTCCTGCAGGGGAAAGACGCGAATGACTATCTAGAGCGCATGGGTCTCCGACCCGTCGAGGTCCACGCAGCCCTGAAAGCGGGAGACGTTGCCTCGGAGAATACGCCTCCCTATGCCCCGGCCACCGCTCCGGGACTGAATCGCTCGCCGGATAGCCACCGTCCACACAATGCGCAAGCTGCTGCATAAGCGCGACTGGACATGCGAGGACAGGCAGAACAGACCGACGGCGACCTCGTCCGACGGCGCGTATACATTGTCCTTCGTGCGAGGCGACGCTTTTGTCGCGGACCCTGACCCCCTCGTCGTGCCGAAAGCCGCCCGGCGAAGAGGCCCGACATACGCGACATCGGCGGAGACGACGTTGACTTCACGATCACAGACATCGCCGAACACTGAGCTTCTCGATCCTCTGCGCATTCAGTCCGCCCGAATGCGCAGATGACTCAGTCAGGCAGAGCTCGCACGCCGGCTGGGGCTGACCGATCGAACCGTCCACAGGTATGAAACCGTCGGCGCTCCCACCCGTATGGGATTCAAGCTGTCGGAAACTCTTGGGTTCCCCGACCGTTTTTTCGAGCGCCGTCCATGCGTCGAATTCGATGCGAAAGCCATCAGTTTTCGTGCGAGGCGAACGACAACGAAGCGGCAGCGCGCGGCCGCTATATCGGCGGGAAGCTTCGGCATTGAGGTAGACCCGTGGATTTCCCAACGCTTTGGCCTGCCCAACGTCGCTGTGCCCGACATGACGGGTGAATCCCCTAGAATCGCGGCGTCGTTGCTGCGCAACTTCTGGGGGCTCGGCGCCAAGCCGCTGCCGAATCTCGTTCAACTGAGCGAATCGAAAGGAATTCGCGTCAACGGCCTGCCCGACGTCGCCGCGTCCGTCGACGCCTTCTCTCTGTGGCACGGGGAGATCCCGCATGTTTTCCTTGCTCAGCGCAAAACGCCGGAGCGAGCCCGCTTCGATCTGGCTCATGAGATAGGCCATCTTCTCCTCCATCGCCGAATCGGCCCCGAGAGCATCAAGGAGCGTCAAGCTGACGAATTCACCTCGGAGTTCCTCGTTCCGACGGAAAGCATCTTTGAGCGTCTTCGCCCCAATCCGACTATCGACGAGCTTATGAAAGCGAAACGAGCTTTTGGCGTTTCAGCGATGGCCCTGACGTACGCGGTCCACAAGGCCGGCCGCATGACGGACTGGATTTACCGTTCTACGTGCTGCGAGCTGGCGCGGCGAGGTTTCCGAAGCGGCGAGCCCGAGGGGATGACGGGTTACGAACGTTCGCGCGTTTTTCCACACGTTCTCTCCTCATCGGCGCAGGGGCCGATTTCAACCGCGCGAATCGCGCGTGAACTCGCTCTTCCTCTGGAAGACGTCCATGCCGCCATGCTTCATACCGAGCTTCTTGGCCTCCGGTCTTCGGTTTCCGCGTCAAGCCCCGGCGGAAAGTGCGGCGATCCGCGCTTCGACCACTCAGCGAGCGGCAGCGACACCGCCCACAGCCGCCGCTCGGCAGACAGGACGGGAACGACGCCGCGATTGCGACTCGTATAGGGCAAGGTCCGATTGAAGTGTGAACACTTCAGGCTTTAGGATGCCGATCGCATGGATTCAGCGTGTGACGCGCGGCGAGGGGTCCTCGGGAATCTTCGGATGATTCGGATCCGGATTGTCGCGAGTGAACGTCGACCAACTGGGCGTCGGCAGAGATATCGACGGCGTCGGAACGGATATCCGGGACGGTGAGGGGATCGAGGGCATCGGCACGGGGCTCGGGGTGCAGCGCGGCAGGACGCTTCCAGGGCGCGTCGAGCAGGCCGACGGCGCCGTGGAGGCCGTCGTCGACGGGCTGGGGCTCGGGCCTTCAGAACCGCAGGAGGCAAGGCCGCCCACGAACATGACTCCAGCGGCAACGAACACAGGAAAAGTGACCAGAAACCGTCGGCAAGTCGGTTCTGTTTTCATACCGCACCTCCGCCTCTATATTCGATTCTCAACGTAATCAGTGTAACGGACCAACTGCTCAGGACATATGAGCTGAGTTCCACCATTGCCGCTGTCAGATCACTTTGCTCGATGCCCAGCCTTAAAGTGCGCTCGCATTTCACGGCGGACAGTGCTCCTTTTCTGGTTGTCTTTCAGCATCTCTTGCCTTTTCATGCCACTTCCAATTTCTTCTCGAAGCCATTTGAGGCAATCGTCTTGAGCTTCCTTAATCTCTTCAACGGTCTCAGCGCCTCGTTCATCGCACCATTCCTCCATGAGGTCGGCTTCTTCGTAATACGAAGCAGATTGTTCCTGGAAACTCGATGTCGGCACGATCACCCGCGAATTGTCATGAACCCACCTTTGAAGGAGAAGATTCAAACCCAACGGGTCGAGACAGGCAACGCGATTGACAAGGGTTGACGGCGCAACCGTGTGCAGATTGTTGAAAGTGGCTGCGTAATTACGCTCTTTGCCTTCTGCGTGAGGGAAGAGGTCAGGCAAAGGCATAAGCGCATAATTGCCCCGCCAAGCGCTCTCTTCCAAGATTGAGCGCTTCTTCACTTTCGCAACCAAAAGCTGCCACCTCAACGAAGTTCCATCTTCGCGCATCGAACACGGATGCTGAAGCACAATGACGCACCGTTTCTTGATTTTCCCAGTGCTTCCGGGCAATTCCATGTCGGCAAACACATCCCCTGTGAGAATCGGACGCGCGGCATTGATTTCTTCTCCGCGGGCACGGTATAAACTATTCCAATTCGGACGGCCAGCCGCGTAGGGAGACTCCAGGCAATTCACCACGTTCTTTACCTCTTCGAGCGTAGCGAATACTGGCCATCTTCAGCCTCGAACGCCTCGAAGTCACTCGAATAGCGGGGCCGCCACTCAGGATCGAATTCGGTCAGGAGGGTTTCAGGATCGACTTGGCCACTGGCGAAGTCGAAAACTAGATCGATTCGATCATTCGCGAAAAGCTCGATCGGAGTGACCGGAGCTTCGGGGACAAGAGGCACCTCGAACCATGACGCCGTTTCTTCCACCATGTAGTGCTGAGAAACGAGATCACAGGCTGCAACAAGCGATGCCGTCCGGCGGCGGCTTTCGCCTGAAGGACTTTGACCTTGGCGCCACTTTCGAATTGCGGGCACGCTTACACGCAGCATACGGCCGAGATCTCGCCATGAGAAACCCATGTCGGCAAGCTCCTCGAGCATTTGCTCGAACGATTTCTTAGCCCGTTCCGCCGTGCGTATCCGCCACTCGGACATGAGCGAGTTTTGATGGAGATCTTTAGTTTCTTCCTGGAGGGCACGAACTCGTCTCCGCTGAAATCCGGCAGCATCAGTGAGTTCAGCTGCGGTTCGCGTCATACTCACCTGAGAGAGACGAGTGAGCTCGCCACCGGTTGGGCGAGCTCCCACCTCGTCCGCACCCGTTTTGGCATTAACCATGACGAAGCACCTCGTTTCACAATCGATCGGTTATCAGCTCTTCGAAAGCCAGACGAATCGGAGCGTGCAAGCCATCGATTTGGAACGTCGCGGCCGTGCGCCTGTCACGGCTCAACCACAGGTAGACGGGCAACTCCAGCGTATGGGGAACGGGAGAAGAGTCCCCGTCCTGCTGACGGAGCTCGAACTCAATTGACCTATCTTCCTCAGCAAGAGGGAGGGCTTCGCGCAGCAGTTGCGAAACAACCGCGCGTTGACCGGAATTCAACGGCTCACAACGATCGTGCTTTACTTCGACCGCCGTGTGCACTATTGGAGGGTTGGGGTACACCTCGCTTTCCTGCATGCGAATAGAATACCCGAAATGAAACGGAAACAGAAACCAAACACGTAACGCGCGCATTGGCAGAACCAAGGGTCTGCGGGCGCTTCAGTCAAGGCTTTTCGACCCGTGTTTCCGACATTCTGGCCGACGGCTCCGTCGACAGCCGTCCGCACCCGCGTTCGCAAAAGCTCAGGCCGCGGCGCGCCTGCTCTTGAGGAAGCCCCGCAGCCCGCGCGGCGAGGTTAGCCACACCGCGAAAAAGAGGAAGCCGCCGGTCGCCACGACGGTCGCCCCCGACGCCGTGTCAAACCAGTAGGAGGCGTAGACGCCCACGATGGTCGACGCCACCGAAAGCGCCGGGGCGATGAGCAGCATCCTCGAGAATCTCTGGGTGATGAGCATCGCCGTCGCCCCGGGCGTGATCAGAAGCGTCACGATGAGAACCGCGCCGACCGCCTGCATCGCCGTCACCACAGTCATCGCCAGGCATACGAGCAGCAGCGCGCCCATGCGCCACGCCGGGAGCCCGATGGCCTGCAGGTGGACCGGATCGAAGGCGTAGGCGGTGAGGTCTTTGCGCTTGAGCAGCAGGACGATTCCGGCCAGCGGCCCAAGGATGAGAACCTGCCACATGTCCGCCTGCGTGATCCCCAGCAGATCGCCGAAAAGCACATGGGAAAGATTGATGTTCGAGGGATTCTTCGACACGAGCACGAGGCCGATGGCGAAGAGCGTCGTGAAAACGATGCCCATGCTCGCGTCGGATTTGAGGTGGGATGTTTGCCGCACCGCGAAGATGAGGCCGACGACGAGGAGCGCGGCCGCGAGCGCGCCGACGGAATACGGGATCCCGAGCATGTGGGCGACGACGACGCCGGGAAGAACCGCGTGCGAGAGGGCGTCGCCCATGAGGGACCAGCCGACGAGGACGATCCAGCAGCTGATGATCGCGCACACGGCTCCGGCTATCGCGGTGACGACGATTCCGCGGACCATGAACTCGTAAGTCCACATCCGCCCGAAAGTCTCCCATAGATCAGGCATCGTCCTTCTCCTTTCCGGACACGGCGTTAAACCAAACGTCCAGAGCTGCCGCGCCATTGGCGCTCACACCGAAGGCGCGCCCGAGGTTCTCCGGGCGCAGGGCGTCCTCGACGTCGCCTTGGAAGACGACCTCGCGCAGGAGCAGGAGCGCCTCGTCGCACAGCTCGGACATCCCGGCGAGGTCGTGTGTGGCGACAAGCACCGCGGCGCCGCCGGCCGCCAGCTTGCGCACGAGCGAGACGATCGCCCCTTCGCTCGGCTTGTCGACGCCTGCGAAGGGCTCGTCCATGAGCAGCAGCCGCGCACCCTGGGCGATGGCGCGCGCGATGAACACCCTTTTGCGCTGGCCTCCCGACAGCGCGCCGATCTGCCGATTGCGCAGTTCCGGCACGCCGACCATGTCGAGGGCCCGGTCGACCGCTTCGACGTCGTCGGGGCGAGGGCGCCTCGTCCATCCCATTCGCCCGTAACGGCCCATCATGACGACGTCGGCCACGCTCAGCGGGAAGTCCCAGTCGACTCCCTCGTTCTGGGGGACGTAGCCGACCAGGCCGTCCCTGCGGGCCGAACGCGCGGACTCTCCGTACACGGAGACGTCCCCGGTCGAGCGAACCGTGCCGACGACCGCCTTGATGAGCGTCGATTTCCCGGAGCCGTTCATTCCGACGACGCCGCACACGCGCCCGGGACTGAGCGAGAAGGTCACGCCCGTCAAAGCCTTGACGGGTCCATACGAAACGCGAAGGCCTTCGACCGACAGCGCGGCCTCCATTCGCCTTCGCGGTTCGATTTCGCTGCGTCGCCTCATGTGGCTCCGCCGGCCAGTCCGGAGGCGATCGTCTTCGTGTCGTACTTGAGGAGGTCCAGATACGTGGGAGCCGGGCCTTTCGCATCCGTGAGCGAGTCGACATAGAGCGTTCCGCCGTACTTGGCGCCGGTCGCCTGGACGACGGCGTCCATCTTGCCCTCGACCGTCGATTCGCAGAAAACTGCGGGAATGCGGTTCTTCTTCACGGTGTCTTGAACGGCCGCGACGCGTTTGGGGGTCATCGCGCCCTCGGCGTTGACGCCCCAAAGGTAGTGCTCGGCGAGCCCGTAGTCCCTGGCCAGGTAGCTGAACGCACCCTCGCACGTCACGAGCGCCCGCTGCTCCTGCGGGACCGAGGCGAGCTTCTTTTGCATGTCGTTTGCGATCGCGTCGAGCTTGGCTTTGTATGCCTTTCCGTTGGCCTCGAACTCCTTCGCGTGCGACGGGTCGAGCTTGGAGAAGGCCGCGACCATGTTGTCGACGTAGATCTTTGCGTTTTTAGGGCTCATCCACGCGTGGGGATTGGGTTCGCCCTTGTGATCGCCTTCGGCGATGGGAATGGGGGTCACCCCTTTGGAGGCGACGACGGTCTCGGCGTCGGATTGCGAGGTGAATTTCTCGAACCACCGCTCCAGGCCCAGCCCGTTTTGGATGACGAGGTCGGCGTCGGCGCCGCGCCTGATGTCCTCCGGGCTCGGTTGGTAATCGTGTATTTCCTCGCCTGGCGAGGTGATGGATTCGACGCGCAGTCGATCTCCGGCGATCGACTTGGCCATGTCCTTCATGACGGTGAAGGTGGTGAGCACCAAAGGGCGGGAATCGGACGAGGGCCGCGCACTGCACGCGGCCAAGGCGAGCGCCGCAGCCAGGACGGCGGCGACGCCCGCGAGTCGACGGGCGGGTTTCCTGAACCCGCGATACTTCATCATGAATCACATGATATTTCGGTAGACCGAAAACTAGTGGGTCACAAGTCCTATTGAGAATCGATCTCAATCGGTTGCACTACGCTGAAACGGCGAGGGGCTAAAAGGGCGGCGGCGTAGGAGGCGTGAAGAGTGCAGGCGGCCCGGCTCCCTTGACGGGCGGGACGACGGGCCCGGATTTGAGTATCGACAGGTCGGCTGACCCCTCGACCGCCGTGGACGCCTTCGCGCTCGCCTGCGTCGCGGATTTTGCGGCGAAGGACGCTTCGGGGGCGATCGTCGCTCCCTTGGGCATGAGCCCGCGCGGCGGCCTGACCGTGATCGTCGCCTGGCCCGCGGTGCAGGCGGGCGCCGTTCCCAGGATATAGACGACCTTTCCGTCGGAGTTCCGCGTGGGGGGCGACGATCGTCGGAGGGGCGACGACTCCCGTCGTGCTGGCGGCGGCAAGGATCGGCGCGGCCTCGGAGTTCACCGCCCCGTCGGGGCTGGAAAAGCGCGGGACGTCGACCGTCAGAACCGCGCCGTCGCAGTTGGCGTCGGTCGATGCGCAGGAAAACTCGACCGTGTAGACGACGTTGTCGCCGGTCTTGACCGTCCGCGCGTTCGGGGCGAGGGTCACGCGCAAGGTCGGGGCGCCGCCGTCGGCGAAGCTCGCCGACCCCAATCCGAAAACGAGAAGCGCAGCGGTTAAGAAACCGAGAATCCTTCGGCTTCCCCTCGATTGGGCGCAGGGCGACACGGTGCTCGACATGAAGATCCCTTCAGGCGTCATGGGTGAGAAGCGCACAGATGCGCCTCAACCCCGCCGCCCGCACCAAGAGGGAGTCACTAGTCCGCCATAGGCCTCAGGAACGATAAAACAGTGTGATTCACACTAAAGCGCTTCGATTTTGGCCGACAACGCCTCTAAATTCTCGAAGCGATGCCCCAGGAAACCCAATTTCATTGCGGCCTCGACGTTCGTCAGAGAGTCGTCGACGAACAGCACGTCCTCGGGGACAAGTTTTCGTCCGGCGGACTGCGAGAGCCGCGCGAGGGCGACGGCGAAGGCCTCTTCGTCGGGCTTGGCCAGGCGCAGGCGGCACGAGAAGAGGACCGGGTCGAACAGCTCATCGATCCAGGGGTTGTGCCACCTCGTCCAACCGACGAAATCGCAGGGTATGTTCGAGAGCATCCCCATCGTCAGGCCGGCGCGGTTGAGGCCGCGCGCGAAGGAGACCATCGCTTCGTCTTTGGCGCCCAGAGCCGCAAGGTCGGCGGCGAGGGCCGCCTGCCAATCGATGTCGACGCCGGTCTCGGCGGCCACCCTCGCCCAGTACTCGCGCGAGCCAATGGCGCCCGCGTCGTATTCGGCGCGATTTTGCCCGCGGTAGGCGGGAAGGAGGGCGTCCGGCTCAACCCCCACCGTTCTCGCCAGCGTTTCAAATGATGTGCGTGATTGTTCGGATATGAATAATCCGAAAAGATCGAACAGAAGCGCGTGCATGTACCCAGATTAATTGACATGCAGTTTATTTGCATTAACCGTCCAACCAGTGCACACAACTTCACTTTTCGGCCGCCTTCCCCAAAGCGGCGACGGATTCGCCGAGCGCCCCGGCGACGGCGGCCGGATCCTCGCCCGCATCGACCTGCGCGAAGGCCTCCAGCAGGAGCACGCGGGTGAAGCCCGCCCACATGCGCGGATTCTCCACCCCCAGCTCCTCCCATTGTTCGCGGAGGAAATCATCGGCCATCGCGTGGATGTCGGCGACGTCCTCGGCGACGGCGGCGCGCTCGCCGCCCGCCCCGTCGGATCGGGCGGGGCTCCCGCGAGCGCGCATGAGGCTCATGAGCCAGCCGTGGGAAGACTCGTTCGACTGCCTGAGGCTGGCGACCGCAAACTGCCGAAGGCGGACGGCGGGCGGCGCCTCGGCGTCGACCTGCGAGAAGATCGCTTCGCGCCAGCGGGGGATGTAGCGGGCGAGCGTGAGCAGCCGCAGATCGTCGACCGAATCGACGTACCGGTAGATCGAATTGCGGGCGATGCCGGCCTCAGCCGCCACGGCTGCGGCCGAAAGGGCGTCGGGGCCCGACTCGCGCAAAAGCCGTTCGGCAGCGTCGACGAGCTTCGTCTTGACGATCTCCCTGTGTTGGCGCACGGTGGGCGCGCTGATCTTCGGCACTGCCATCCCCCTTGGATCACTGCTTCGAGCATAATCGCCGCCCGCCGGAATCGCACGCCGCGGCCCCGCCGCAGAGACGACGAGGGCCCGGGAGGTCACGCATCCCTCCCGGGCCTCGCGGTGCACGCAAACGCGCACGCGTCAGACTTCACGCACATCGGAGGGGAAGGAGACGTTCCCGACCCGAATGCCTGACGCACACATCCTGTCTCCCGAGTCTGCGGTGCCGACTGCGCGGCTGCGCCCGCCGGCAATTGAATTATACCTGAAATACCTACGTTTTCGAAGGTACTACTTGCCACAGATTAGGGTCATTCTATCCGTCGTTCTCCTTTTCCCACAGCGTCGAAGGGAAGCCAGCGCCTCACCTGCCCGCCTTCGCGTGTCTCATCGTGTTGAGCAACATGTTCACGGTCGCGGCCGACCGCTTCTCGCCCTTGACCATCACGTTGAGGTACGTTCCGTTGAACTCGACCACGTAAAGATAACGGAAGTCTCCCGATTCGGTTATGTGCCTGGCCCCGACGGCGGGGAGCCCGGCGATCGTCGTCCGCCCGAGGTACTCCCCCGAGGCGTCGTCGTCCTCCTTCGACGCCCATTGGTCGGCAAGGTCCTCACCCGAATGGTACTCTTCCTCGTCGCCGACTTCGAAAAGCAGCGACGCCCCTTTCGTCTCTATGCCGATGGCGTCTTCGTCGTCCTCGTTCCGCTCGGTCAACGTCATCTTGCTCGGCATCGGGAAGGAAATGACGCCGGACGGCGTCTGGAGGTTGTACTGGCCCCCCTTGACGCTCCCTCTGAGCTTGCCGTCGCGGCTGAGAACCGAAAGCCTCTCCTCTTGGGGGTCGCTTCCGGGCTGCGAGTCCGAGCGCCCGTCGCCCCCCACGCCGGCGACCATGTCCGAGCCGCCCGAGCCTTGAGGCCCCGCGAAGTTGAACGTCTCCGCCGCCTTGAGCAGCGCGTCGAACTCCTTCTGGGTGGGCGCCGCCACCGTGAGATTCCATACTCCGTCTTCGATCCGCAGGAGGTACACCCTGTTGAGATGGCCGACCCTCGTCTTCGCGTCGACGGCCACCGCCTTGACGTTGCCGAGGGACGCCGTCTGGACCGGCCTGACCGACGTCGAGCCGCGCGACTGGACGATCTTGGTCAGCTGCTCGGCGGTCGTGTTGGAGACGGCCGTCGTCGTCGGAAAGAGCGAGAGCTTGACGTTCGGGTTCGACGAGCTCTCCACGCCGGCCACCCCCGTTTCCGCATACGTGCGCTCAAAGACGCGCATCGACGGGCCGACGTTCATCGTCACCCTTCCCGATCCGGTGCCGACCGTGAGCACGCCGTTTGTGACGCTGGCCGAACCGAGGGGAAGGCCCTGCCCCTGGGGCTGGGCCCTCTTCGTCGCCGTCGCGGTGCGAGCGGGCGTCGGGGAGGGCGTGGGCGACGCCGTCCGCGTCGGCGTGGCGCTGACCCCCAAGGTGACCTCCTTTTCAGGCTCGGAAGCGCACGCGGTCAGGCACATCGCCGCCGCGAACACAACAACCGCGAGCCTAGGACGTCGCATCCTCGACCACCTGGAGAAGAGCCGGGACCTCGGTCTCCGCCTTGCCCGAGTTGACGACCAGCTGGATCATCACCCCGTTGACGTTGACGATGTATATCCGCGAAATCGTGCCGTTCGTAGACTTGACCAGAATGGCGCCGGCGGGATACCCCGCCACCTTCTGGACCTCGGGCACGGTCTTCATCTGCTCGATGTCCTTCATCCCGCCGTTCTCGCGCATCTTCGCCAGAATCTGCGTGGGATCGGTCGTGAACCCCTTGCTGTCGATGTAGAAGGAGACGTTGCGCCCGGAATTCTGCTGGTCTTCGAAGCCGAGCAGGCCTTCGGCGCTGGGCTTGGAGGGGACGAACCCGTCGGGCATCCGCATGACGATCTTCGCGCCGTTGACGTCCACCGTGTACGTCCGCCCGGACACGGTGGCCTTCAGGGGGCCGACGTGGCGCGAGGCGGCCGTGCTGGGCGAAGTTTTCGACCCCGCATTGACCGGTTTGAGCGCGCGAATGGTCTTGAGGAGCTCGTCGGCGGTCGCGGCGTCGGGGGCGTTGATCGTGGCCGACCACAGGTAGCCTTTGAAATCGGCGACGACGACGATCGCCACATACCCGGTTTGGATGGTCGCCTGGGCGGCGACGGCCTTGAAATCCCCCAGGTTTTGGATGTCGTGGCGGGCCTCGATGTTTGTGAACTGCTTCGTCCTGAGCGTTGCTGCGACGCTGTCGGCCGAGGGCAGCGTCGTCGCCGAAGACAAATGGGAAAACATGAGATTCGTCTTCGAATCGGAGGAAGACGTCAGCCCGACGAGCTTGACGTCTTCCTGTTTGGCCTTGCTCACCGCGTAGCCGTTCGGAGCCGTGAAGCCGACCCAGACCTTGCCTGTGAACAGGCGGAACTCCGAACCTTGGATTTCTGCCTCCCCCAAGGCCGCCTTGGGGTCCGTTCCGACCGTCGGGCCGTTGCTTTTGGCCGGGTGCGGCGAGGTGGGAGAAGGGGCGGGGCCCGCGGAGGTTGAAAGCGAACATGCTGGAAGGGCGACAAGCACAACAACGGCGAAGAAGATTCGCAGTCCTCTCATATGCCCTCCTGGAGACATTCAACTTTACGGCACGATAATAGGCGACCCCGCGCCGAAAATCGGCCCTCGGCAAGGGGTAACCCTGCCCATCGCCCCGTTCCTCGGAGCTGGGCGCAGGCCCCGACGACGGCGCGATCGGCGGCGGCAAGGGGCCAAACGCCTGGAATGCCACGGCTTCCATGGGGAAGGCCCCTCATCGATCGGACAGAATACACATTACCCCGTGCTCGCGCTTATTTCAGGGGCGTTCATCCATTGACATTCCACGCTCCAAGTGCTTGTCTCCGACGGCGACGGAGCCGCAAAGCCGGGCCGGCCGGAAGGCACCGTCAGGGCGCGGACGAGCCGCTCGGCGAATCCGCGCCCCCGTGGACCCAGATGTCGGTCGGAAGCTCGCCGGGCATCGAGGGGTTCCCCGTGGCGACGAAGGGCCTTTCGCGGTTTCGCAGATAGTCGTGGAGCGCCCCGAAGGCCCATTTGCCGAGCATGACGATGGACACAATGTTGATGAGCGCCATTCCCGTCATCGTCAGATCCGCGAAGTTCCAGACGAGCTTGAGCTCGGCGACGGATCCCAGCACGATCGAGACGATGACGATCGCCTTGAGGAGCTTGTCGCCCCACGCTTTGCCCTTCGTGAGAAAGTCCATATTGACCTCCGCGTAGGCAAAGTTGCCGATGACCGAAGAACCGGCGAAGACGCAGATGAGAATGACCATGACCGGGCCCGCCCACGACCCAAGCGTGGATTCGAGCGCAGCGATCGTCATGTCGGCGCCGGCCGGCTCGTCGGAAGAGGTCCAGTAGCGCTTGAGCGCCTCGGGATCGGCGTTGAACAGGATGAACGCGGTCGCCGAACACACGAGGATGGTGTCGACGAAGACGCCGGCTGACTGGATGAGGCCCTGCTTGGCCGGGTGCGTGACATGCGCGGTCGACGCCGCGTTCGGCGCCGAGCCCTCGCCCGCCTCGTTCGAGAACAGGCCGCGCCTGACGCCGTTCATCATCGCCGCGGTCATCGATCCGGCCACGCCTCCGAGCGTTTCGCGCAGTCCGAAGGCGTTTTCGACGATCAGGCTGAAGGTCGGGCCGACCTTGTCCAGGTTCATGAGCACGACGGCGACGGCGAGGCCGATGTACACGATCGCCATGAGCGGGGCGACGATCTCCGAGGCCTTCGCCACGGCCTTGAGGCCGCCGTAGACGATCGGCCCGCACAGGACCAGGAGGATTCCGGCCGTGATCCAGGGGTTCACGTCGAACTGCGTCTCGAGCGTGTTGGCGATTGTGTTCGCCTGAACCATCTCGTAGGAGATTCCGAACGAGCAGATGAGGAACAGCGCGAAGACGACCCCCCATTTGCGCGAGCCGAGCCCCCTCTGGATGTAAAAGGCCGGGCCGCCGCGGAAGGCGCCGTCGTGCCACCTGATCTTGAACAGCTGGGCGAGCGTGGCCTCGATGAAGGCGGTGGCCATCCCCAAAAAGGCGACGAGCCACATCCAGAAGACCGCGCCGGGCCCGCCCAGGGTGACGGCGATTGCGACGCCGGCGATGTTGCCCGTTCCGACCCGCGAGGCGATGCCGATCGCAAAGGCCTGGAAAGAGGAGATGCCGTCGCCGTCGACGTCCCGGGAGTCGAAGACCTGCTTGACCATCTGACCGAATAGGCGAATCTGCACGAAGCCGGTGCGAATCGTGAAGTAGATTCCGGCTCCGATGAGCATGACGATGAGTATGTGGGTTGTGATCCAGTTATTCGTCGTGGATATGAGCTCGGTCAGCTTGTTCATGCCGCCCTCCTAAAGACCGCCTGCGACGAGGAACGGTCGGCTCGCGCGATTTGAAAACCCAAGAGATATTACTAGAACATTACACGATTTGAAGAATCCGTTACCAAAAGTGACGTAAATCCGTGCCGACCGCAAGGAGCCGACCTTTTGGCCGCGAAATTTTATCAAAAAATGAGGCGTCACGCCTCGACTCCCCCCATGGGTATCATTGCCCATGCGACTATGGTCGTACGAGGCGGTACTATAGATGACGTAGTCAGCCACGGTTGATTGCGCGTGTGTGATAAGCCCACGTCAGCCTCCAATTACGACGTGGGCGACGAGGTCGCCGGTCGCCCAGCCGGGACCTCCGCCTCTTGGGTCTGCGCCTCCAATGGACCCGGAGATGAAGTGAGGCCCACCATGGCGGTGGGCCTCACTTTCTTTTTGCCTTTATCCCCGCCTGCGGGACCTGCGGGAGCCTTCGACGGCCTTTTGCCGCTGATTCGTCTGAAACTCTTCGTCGAGAAGCGTGAGGTCGTCGGCCGTGACGAGCTGGCTCGCCACCGCGTACTCCACGAGCCTCGCACGCCGATAGGTCGCGTGGACGCCCTTCCCTCCGCGCAGCCCGCGCACACCGAGCCTGTCCAGCTTCTCGCAGACGTTGTCGAGCTTGCGGTTGAACCGCGTCTGCGTCCACCCCAGACGCTGGGCGGCTTCCTCCGAGCGGGGAATGTCCGAGGGGCCGGTCCCCACCCGCCGCAGCCAGTTTTCGGCCAGGGCGAGGATGAGAAGGCGCTGGCTGGGCGTGAGCGTCACCTGGCCCATGGTCGTCTCGCCGACGTCGTCGCGCCCCGTGGACGAGACCTCGTACATCGTGTCGGGAACCGTCATGTCGATCTCATACGTCGTGGGGCCCGCGGTGAAGACGAGGCTCATGTTGTGCACGACGAGCGGAATCTGGCTTCCCGGGCCTATCCAGGATTGGAGCATTCCCGTGGTCTCGGCGACCGTCACGGCGATGCGCGAGCCGACGTTGCTGACCCACCACAGGCCGTTGTGCGACTCGATCACGAGGAAGTTTCGGTGGAGAAACGGATTGTCTTCAATCGCCAGGGTGCCGACGCGGCCGATCGTGAACGTGTCTCCCGGATCGATCTTGTAGACCTCGCCGCAGAACTCAATCTCGAGCGCCACACGCGCCTTCTGCGCGGGTTGCGCGACCGCAGCCGAGACCGCCTCGCTTTTAACATGTTGAGCCATCGATCCTCCTCCGTCTCCGGCATGACCCCGATATGGACCATTGTGTCAGGTATTGCTGTTAAACGGGAACAGCGCCGTCAATGAGAGATCCCTTATAGTGAGAGATAGGTTACTGTCCCGATGTCACAACGCATGCACTGACCGCCTTTGATTCGTTCGAAACCCCCACTCGCCTGACCTGAACCGTGATACACGTCTCGACAGGCCTGGCCGCCACGGTCACGCTCGTCTTCTCTGTGGCTTCGACTTTCCCCTCCCCCGCGGCGAACGGAGCCTTGTAGAGGTACATGTCGCCGTCGTGCGGGTCGGGATTCTCCCATGTGAACGTCACGCGCCCGTCTTTCACCGTCCCTTTGAGCTTTGTCACGCCCTGAGGCTGCTCCGCTCCGGGATCCATCTTCGTGGTTTCCGAGGCCGAGGGGGAAGGCTTGATGGTTTCGCCCTTGCCGCGGTTCATGAAATAGACCACGCTCAGCGCCACGACGAGGACGGCGACGGCCGCGATCGAGAATCGCGCGATCGGCTCGCGCAAAAAGGCCGCGAACTTTCGTTTGGCTCCGGGCGCCTCGGGCGGCGGGGCCTCCTCGGGCTCGTCGTCGCCGGCGGGCGCCCCGTAATACGAGTGGCGGCGGCCCGCGGAGGCGACGTCGGAGCTGTCGACGGCGAAAACGACCCCCGCTCCGCGATCGACCTCGATCGAATGCCGGCCGACCCGCCGAGGCACGTCGCGCGTGTTCTCGTCGTCGATCGGGGAGATGGTCCGCACCGCCTGGCGCGTCGCGTCCTCATCGACAGTGGAAGACTCCTGCCATTCCTCCCCCTCGCCCTGAACGTTCATGTCGGTCGGGCGCTGATGGAGCTGCTCGGCCTGGATGAACTGAAGGGCCGTCGCAAACTCCCGCACCGACTGGTAGCGCTGTTTGGGGTCCTTCGCCATGGCCGTGGCCAGGACCCTCTCAAGCTCGTCGGGGGCGTCGGTGCGCCCGGTCTTCGGCAGCGGGGAGCGCAAAACTCGATTGATGACGGCGATCTCCGAATTGTCGCCGTCGACGATCTCGAAGGGCGCGCGTCCGGCGACGAGGGTGTAGATCGTCGCGGCCAGAGAGTAGACGTCGACGGCGGGCGCGGCCTCCCCCTCGCCCGTCGCCTGCTCCGGCGGGGCCCAGGGAACGGAAAAGCCCTCGGCCTGAGTCGTGTCGCCCATCCGGGTCGCGATGCCGAAGTCCGTGAGCACCGGATGCTGATACGGAGTCATGAGGATGTTCGACGGCTTGATGTCGCGATGGACGATTCCCGCCCTGTGCAGCGTCTCGACCGCGCCGGCGATCTGTATGCCCACTTCGAGGGCGAATGTCACCGGCAGCGGGCGCATGCGCAAAAGCTTGCCCAGATGCGGCGGAGGGCAGTACTCCATGATGAGGTACATGCGGCCGTCTTCGGTCTCCCCGGCGCCGTGCACGGAGACGACGGAGGGGTGCGAGCTCATACGCGCCATGAGGTTTGCCTCCGCGCGGAAAGCCAGCTTCTGCTGCTCGGTCACGCCCCGCCGAAGCACCTTGATGGCAACCTCGCGGTGCGGAACCTGCTGATCGTACAGGTACACGTCGGCGAAGCCGCCGGACCCCAGATAGGACAGGTACCTGGCATTGGGAATCTTCGGCGGTGTGGCGGGGCGGCGGCCGGCCGACATCAGGCTCCCGACCTCGGACCGAGCATTTGGATGGTCACACCCTCGCCGATGTCGATGACGTCGCTGACCCTGAGGAAGAACGGCTCCGTCGGGCTGATGCGGATCGGCCGCTCATTCGGACGCAGGACGTACGTCCCGTTGTTCGAGTTCCTGTCGACGAGTCGAACGTCCCAGTTGTCGACGCGAATCTCGCAGTGGGTCCGCGAAATCTGCTGATCGGGGCTCGGGACGGGGACGAGGTGGGCGCGCGGACGCCCGGGCTCCGGGGCGGACGCCGGCTTGCGGCCGATGATGATGTCGGCGTCGAGAGGCACGTTGAGCCCCGTGGACACCCAGATCTCCCCGAGGGACGGGCGGGGGTACCAATTCGGCTCGCCTCCGAGCGGGCCGCTGCATATCCTGCACACCTTCCCGTGGGGCGGGTTGAGGTGGCCGTTTTGGCACAGCACGGCCAGGACCATCGCTTGAGGAGACTCCGCCTGGACGCGCTCCCGCTCCTGCGCGCTCTGTTCGCCGACGACCGTCTCCGCGTCGTAGTCCTCGGCGGAGGCCCCCTCCTCGGCGGCGACGCGGGGGAAGGAAGGCTCAAACGGCCGAGCCCCCTGCTCGCCGTCTCGGGGGGCCTCTTCCTGCGGCGGGCCGTCCCAGCCCGCCTGGCCCTCGACGGGCGCCTCCTCTTCGACGACGTCGCCCGCCGGCTCGGCCGCGGCAGGCTCCTCGGCCGAGGGGGCCTCGTCGGCGACCTCCCAGGGGCGGGGGCTGCGGCGGACGGGCTCCTCGGCGGGCTCGGCGGACTCTTCCGCCGCATCCGCCGACCCCTGTTCGAGGCCTTCTGCCGCCTCGACGGGGGAGAACGCGGCCTGGGCCGCGTCTTCGGACTCGTCCAACTGGTCGGCCATGGGGAAGCGGCTTTCGATCGGGAACCGCGGCTCCTCCTCGGGGACGTCGCCCTCGGGCGCTTGATCGGCGGCCTCGCCGGCCGACGAGAGGTTCGCGGCGATCTCTTCGAGCTCTTCGGCGGGAATCGCCTCCTCCTCTTCGGGGGCGCCGTCTTCAGCGGCCGGGGTTTGAGCCGCGGGAGCCTCAGCCTCCCGGGGGGCGGAGGCCTCGGTCTCAACCGGGGCGGGTTCCTGCCACTCGGCTTTCTCTTCCTCGGCCTGAGCAGTGTGGAAGTCGCCGGGAACCGAGTCGATGAAGAACGGCGCCTCGGCGGACGGCTCCTCCGCCTCTTCCGAAGATTCGGCCGAGGCGACGTCGTCGGCGCCGTTGACGGCGTCGAGCGTGGGCTCGTCGAGCGGCATGCGCGTCTTTTCGAGGGCGTCAATCGGGTTGACGGGAAGGGGGCTCTCCTCCTTCGCCGCGCCGTCGGCCTCGACGGGCTCCTCCGAGGCGCCGGGCGCCTCTTGCGCCGCAGCCGCCTCGGCCCCCTGATCGGCGGCCCCGTAGCCGCCGGGAGCCGGCGAAGAGCCCGCGGCGCCGTATGCGGCCGCCTCCCTGGCGCGGGAATCCGCGGCGGCTCCGCGGATCTCGGGATGGCCGGGCACGAATGCGAGAAGAAGGGCGGAGGTCGCGGCGATGCCGTCGGCGAAGGGCAGCCCCTCCGCTCGGCCGACGCCGGCGCCGGGCCCGGCGTCGAGAACGAGGTCGGCCATGCGGTCAATGAAGGCCTCGTTCCAGGTCGGGGTCTCCATTCCGGTGCCCAGGACGTTTCCGTCCCTGTCGCACGCGCGGAAGGCCCCGCGAAGCGCGACTCGAAGATGCTCGTCTTCGGACACCGCGATGGCGAAAGCAGGGATCTGGCGCGACGGGCGCACGCCGAAGCCGAGGGCCTCCACGAGCTGCTGGAAGGTCGATCCTGAACGGATGGCCTCCCACAGCCACTCTGCCTGGCTTGGGGTGGCGCCTTGAACCATCATGGCTCCGTGAGGCGCGACGACGGCCAGAACGTCGCCGGATTTTGCCTGCGCACGTGTGATGTACATTCCTAACCCCTCCGGGGAACGGTGTCGTCGCCGACGATGCGGCGAGCGGCGGTAACGGTCTCTTCCTCAATATTGCCGCTTGGCCGCTGCGGACCACAATCCACGATGTCGACGACGACCACCGTGACGTTGTCCGAGCCGCCGGCGCCCAGAGCCTTCTGAACCAGCGTTTGCGCGGTCTCCTGCGGATCTTCCATGTATCGCGCCACCTCGCTGATCCTCTCGTTCGACACGACGGAGCTCAGGCCGTCCGAGCACAGGACGAAACGGTCTCCCATCGAGAGGGGCACAAGGAAGACGTCCGCACCCACGTCGCTTCCAGAATGCCCGCCGAGGGCGCGCGTGATGACGTTCCTGCGGCCCCAGTTGTTCCCGTCGGCCACTCCGGCGTCAATGAGCTCTTGGACCTCCGAATGGTCTTTCGTGACCTGGATGAACGCCATTCCGGACAAGTGGTAGGTGCGGGAGTCCCCGATGTTGAAGACGCGGGCGTACGGGAATCCGCCTTCGACGCCGAGGACGAGGCCCGTCAGCGTGGTCCCCGGGATCCCCGACTCGCTGGCGAGGCCGCGCACCGTCCTCGCCGCCAGGGCGATTCGCTCCTCGAGCTCGCCGGCGCTCACGAAGTCCCGGCCGTCAAGCGAGGCGAATGCGTCCACCGCCGTGCGGGAGGCGACCTCTCCGGCGCTGTGGCCGCCCATCCCGTCGGCCACCACGAATACCGGCGAGGAGGCAAAGAGGGAGTCCTCGTTCAGTTCCCGCATTCCTATGTCCGTCGCGAATCCGCAGCGGGCATACGCGTAAGGGTTCATTGGAACGTCACCCTCACGCGGCGCCCGCCGAAGACGACGCTCGCGCCGTCGGTGGCGAGCACGGGGTGGTTCGGCTGCACGGGGACCGGCTGGCCGTCCGGCGAGACGACGATGGTTCCGTTGGTCGATCTGAGATCGTCGACCCTGACGCCCCCAGGCATGAGGGTGAGCGCGACGTGGGTCTTGGAGACCGATTTCTGCAGGTCGGCCACGGGCATCGGCACGGCCGAGGGCCACGACGGGTCGACGACGGGGTTCCTTCCGAGCACCACGGTTCCCCTGAGGACGTGGGTGACGCCGTCGTCGAACATGAGACGCACGGTGGCGGGCTCGCGGCTGCCGGCGACCCTCTCGATGATTCGGGTTTCGTCGAGGCTTCCCGCCCCGGCGCCCTCCGGGGCCTCGGCGGCTGCGGGGGGAGAGACCGCGTGGCGGGGCGAGCGCGCCGAACGCGACTGGCGCTGGGGGGAGTCCAAGGCGGGCGGAGAAGCCTCGGCGGCGGGGGAGATTCCGTACTCGTCGAGCTGCTCGGCGATCCGAGCCTGAGCTTGCGCCCGGTTGCTGCGGGCGCGCCTGGACATCCGGCCCTCCTCAGGATCGGGCGCTTGATTCTGAGGCGCGAACTGGGAGGTCTCCGGCGCGGGGTAGCCGGGGGCGTCGTGCCGCGGCCCGTAAGCCGCCTCCGGCGCGCTGTAGGCCGACTGCCCGTAAGCCGCCTCCGGCGCGCTGTAGGCTGACTGCCCGTACTCCGCAGGCGGAGCCTGACGCTGGTCGACGACCCTGGAGAAGCCGGGGCCGACCAGCCCTGGCGCCTGCGCGTAGGGATCGGCCGGCGGCTCGGCGGCCGACATTCCGGACGGAGCCCCCTGCAAAGGGGCGGCCATCGGCGATCCGGCCGACTGCGCCAGCTGGGCGCTCGCGGCGGAAGGGGCGCCGAATTCGTCGTCGTCCTCGATGGGGCGCCGCGTGTCGACATAGATGATGCCTCCGACCCTGTCGAACCACGTGCGCCCGAAACGGTCGCTCGTGAAGTGAAGGATGAACGGGAGGCCGACGACGAGGGTCGCCAAAGTCACCGCGGCCTCGACGGCGTACTTCTGTATTGCGAGCACTCCGGCGTTGCCGCCGTCCCTCATTCGGACGGCCGCCACGCCGAGGGACGTCAGCCCCGGAAGAGTCCCCCTCTTGGCGACGTAGCAGCAGTTGCCCGCGATGAAAACGACGATCAGCCCCACGCACGCGACGTAAGGCATCGGCTTTTCGCCAGGCGGCGGGAAATCCGCGTCCACTATCGGTAGAGCCGAGGCTCCTAGCTCGGCCACAACGATGAGAAGGCTGAGGATCCGCGACGTGGTGCGACGCCGCTTGCCCGCTGGCTGATAGAACACCCTCTCATTACTCATGAGTTCCCTCTTTTTCATTAGGTCTCTTGGGAGGATATACCGACCCGGCGGATCCGCGCTCGCCTTGTTCATGGGGACTGCTAGCCTTGAAGGGCTTCACTCGCTTCCAGCGGCGCACCACGCCCGCCCGCGGAGGTTTCGACTTGCGGCGCGCGCCGAAGGATTTCAAGGAAAAACGCGACCTTCTGGCCGAGGCTCGACGGATGACGGACTTCGCCTCCTCCGCGCTTCGCCACGTCGCCGTCAAAGAAGTATCGCCAATATCACCGCTTCCGAAGACTGAGGCGTCGGCCCTGCGGGCCGTTTCTACGATGGGCGCCGAATCGACCTCCGCTTTTCCTGCGGACGCCTTCTTCCCGGAGAGGGCCTTTGCGACCGCGTCCGTCACCGCGGACGCCTGCTCGCTGCGGGTCATCCGGGCGTCGACCGCCACCCGCCCGTCGCGGGCGACGTCGAGCACGTCCTCCCACGCTCCGGCGGCCCTCTCGTCGGGGCGGCCTTTCGTCCGCCGCCTGCGCGTGCGCAGCGCCTTCGCGGCGAGGACGGCGACGAAGGGGCCGACGACGAGCAGCGTGACGCCCAGCCCCGTCGCGATGTAGAAGAACCAGCGGGAGACCCCCGCGTCCTCGTCCTTCTTGCGGTCGTCGTCGTTTTGGTTGGTGGGGGTCAGCTCGACCGGCTGGTCGAGCGGATCGGGCGGCTGGATCACGATGGGCCGGGGGTTCGGCTTCGGTTTGGGCTCTTGAGTCTGCAGCTTCTTGTCTCGCGGCGGCGTCGGGTCGAACATCACCCACCCGTATCCGTCGAAGTTGATCTCGACCCACACGTGGGCGTCGCGGCCCTTGATGTTGATCGTTCCGTCCTTGTGGGAGTCGGGGTAGAAGCCCATGACGACGCGGGCGGGCATTCCCGCCGACCTCGCCATGAGGGCCATGGCGACGGCGTACTGCTCGTCGTCGCCCTGCATGTACTCGGCCTCCAAAAAGGCCTGGATCCTCTGGTTCCTGTGCCCCGGGCGCGAGGGAGACTGCTCGCCGCCCGCGTAGAACCCGTTGTTCTTCAGGTGCTGCTCGATTGCGCGGGCCTGCTGAATCGGGCTCATCGTCCCCTTGAGGATCTTCTGGGTCTTTGCGGCGACGGCGTTGGGCACGTTCGCATTCTCCTCCATCGGCACCGCCCCGAAGGCGTGGCCTTCGAGCTGCCTGTCCGACGGGGCGGGCCGGACGAGGTCGACGATCCTGTACGAGTCCCCCTCCCTCAGAGGCGTGACGGTCAGAGCCGTCTGCTCCGAGGGCGAGTAGTAGAGGTCGTCTTGGAGCTTCTTGGCCCGGTCGCCCGCGAATTTCAGGTGGGTGAGAAGGCCTCCTCCCGGAACCCACACGCCCGAGTACTTGCCCACCGAAATCGAAAGCCCGCTGGGACGGGACTTGGCGGGCGGGTTCTCGAGGGAGACGTCCGGGCCGATGCGCCGGAAGCCCTTTTTCGGGTCCGTCGAGACGTTGTAGACGATCCCGTCGTAGACGTCGAGGGTGGCCAGGCGCACCCGCTCGTCCTTCTTCAGCCCCGCAACGGAGAAAAGGGTCTCGCTCGCATGCTGGTCGTTGTACGAGCGGAAATCGGACAGAGGCGACGGGTACTCGCGCACATTGAGCGGCGGGACGACGTGGTCGCGCACGGCGTACCGCGCCTGCGAGTCCGTGAGCGCGGGAGCGAGCGCGAGCGCCGCCACGGCGCCCGCCCCCGCGAGCGCAAAGGCCCCGTTTCGGCGCCGTCGGCTCGCCTTCTCCCCCGCCTCCGCGGCGGAGACCGCCACGACTCTGCGCCTTTCTATGACGCGCGAACACCAGACGAGGCCGATCAGGCCCACGGTCACTCCGATCCACCGGGCCAGAGGCGCCTGCCTCGAGCCGAAGAGGATTCCCAGAATCACGACCAGCCCGACGGGAATGACGCCCCACTCGGGCCGCGAAGTGCGCAGCGCCAGCGAGCCGCATATGAGCGCCGCGACGAGGCACGCGAAGTAAGGCAGGACGGTCGGCCCCACGAAGGCCGCCGCGGGCGGGGTGAGCGTGAGAAGGTCCTTCCACCCCTTGATGGTCTGCACCATGAGCATCTGCAGAGCCTCGGAGTTCGGCAGCCACCCCGCGGCGGCCACGGGCCGCAAGGCGATCGCCCCGCCGAACAGCAGGTAGCATGCGACGCCGAAAACGGCCGTGAGCCACGGCGTGAGGCGGGCCGCGCAACCGACCCAGGCGACGGCCACGCCCACGGCGATGCCGCCGAGGGCCGCGACGTATCCGCTGAGGTCGCCGAAAACCGGCCCCCACGTCATGCTCGCGGCGACGAGCATGACGACGAGGACGCCGAGGTCCATGTAGCGCAGGCGGCTTGCGGGCATCAGGCCACCGCCTTGCGCAGCGCCAGGGGCAGGTCGTCCAGCCGGGGGACGGTCACAAGCGGCAGGCCGGCGATGAGCGAGCGCGCCGTTTTGCCCCGCTCGTCTGCCCGGAGCGCGAATGTGCGGGCGTTGACGGGGAGGATCGCGTAGCCGCTGTGGATTTCGGCGACGTCGACGAGGGACCCCGTGACCAGGGCGATGACGCTGGCGTTGGGGGCCTTGTCCATCGCGACTCGGGCGAGCTCGCGCAGGCGGGCGACGCCGGGGCGGGCGTCCAGAAGGGTCAGGCCGTCGAGGAAGGGCCTGGGCGAGCTCGTCGGAAGCGGGCCGAGCTGGCTGACGAAGCTCAGCTCCCTGCGCTCGCGCAGGACCGCCGCCCCGATCGAGGCGGCCACGCTGACGCCGAGCTCGTACTCGCTTTCCGAGGCCCATGACCGGGCGTCGTCGTCGAAGACGATGAGCAGGTGGGCCCTTCGGGTCTCCTCGAATTGGCGGACCATGAGCCTGCCCGTGCGCGCAGTCGTCTTCCAGTGGACGTTGCGCCGGTCGTCGCCCGGGATGTAGTCCCGCAGGGCGTGGAAGGCGACGTCGTTGGAGGAAAGGTCGTGGGTCGCGGCGCCCTCGATGTCGCGGATGAACCCTATGGAAGACGAGCCCACGTTGACGGTTTTGGGGTGGACGTAGAGGTCTTGGCGTTCCACCCACACCTGTTCGCGGCGCAGCAGGCCGAGCCCGTCGCCGCGCACGGACCTGACCGGCCCGACCGGGATCACCCCCCGACGATGCGTGGGAATCGTGAAGATTTCGTTGAACGCGCGGTCTCCGGAGAGGATCGGGATCCCGAATTGCGCGACCGTCGCGCCCACGGGCACCTCGACGACCGACGACGGGCAGGGCCGGGCCGCCGTGTTGGCGACCGTCAGCTCTCCGACGGCCGTTTCACCCGAGACGACGCGGCTGGAGGCGAGCGTCAGATCGACCTTGTAGGAGACCTTTCCTATCGTCCATGCCACGGCGGCGATCCACGCGACGCCCAAGAGCACCGCCAGGCAGACGAGCTCCATCCAGTCGCGCTGGCGGCCGTAGTGCCAGGCGAGGACCGCCAAGGCGAGCACGGTCCAGCCGAAACCGGTGACGACCCTGAGCACGGGGATCGCACGGCGGATTCCGGGCAGCCCGGACGCCCGCTCGCCCAGGCGGCGCAGCGCCTGGGCGGCCGCTCGCCGCAGACGGGAAGCGCCCGCCCTGAGGGGACGGCGGGCCCCCGATTCCTTCACATGCAGAAAGGCCATCCTATTTGCGCAGCGTCGGCGCGGGCACCTCTTCCAGGGCGCGCTCGACGACAGCCTCTCTGGTCGCCCCCGCGAACTCGGCGTCGGGGTCGAGGACGAGCCTGTGATCCCACACAACGTGGGCCAAGGCCTTGACGTCGTCGGGGAGGACGTAGTTCCGGCCCTGCGAAAGGGCCCACACGCGGACGGCGCGAACCATCGAGATCGCGCCGCGCGTGGAGACTCCGACCCGCACGTCCTTCGACGCGCGGGTGGCCTCGACGAGGTTCTGGACATAGCCGAGCACCGCTTCGCTGGCGAAGTTGTTCGCCGCCCGGCGCGACATCTCGTCGACCGCACTGGTTGAAATCACGGGAGGGAGGTCCTTCGAACGGTCCGGCGAGGCCGCGCCCTTGAGGATCTCCACTCCCGCGGCGTTCTGGGGGTATCCGACGGAGGTCTTGACGAGGAAGCGATCGAGCTGCGCCTCGGGCAGCGGGTAGGTTCCGGCCTGCTCCACGGGATTCTGCGTGGCGATCACCATGAAGGGGCGCCCGGTCTCGTGGGCCACGCCGTCGACCGTCACGCGGGACTCCTCCATGACCTCCAAAAGCGCGGACTGGGTTTTGGGCGAGGCGCGGTTGATCTCGTCGGCGAGGACGATCGAGGCGAAGATCGGCCCCTTGTGGAAGTTCCATTCGCCGGTTTTCTGGTCGTAGATCGTCACGCCCGTGATGTCGGACGGAAGAAGGTCCGGGGTGAACTGGATGCGCGAATGGGTGCCCTGGACGGTAGCCGCGATCGACCTGGCGAGAGCCGTTTTTCCGGTCCCCGGGGCGTCTTCGAGAAGCAGGTGGCCCCCCGCGAACATCGCCGTGAGGGCGAGGCGGATGACGTCGTCCTTGCCCAGAAGCGCGCGGCCGACGTTGCTGACGATTCTCCCGAACGTCTCCGCGAACCACGCGGCGTTCTGCTCGGTCACCTGTTCTTGTTGCTGAGTCATGTTCTTCCTGTCGATCTCTTTCGCGCTTTCTCACGCCCGCAGCGTGCGGAACGCGGCGGGTTCGGGCGGCAGAGCGAGGGCCTCCTGCGGGAGGCGCCCGCCCAGCGCGCCTCCCGGATCGGAGCGCCAGGCAACTGAGTACATGCCCACGCGCTCGCCCGGCATGAGGTCGTTGCAGCGCTCGTCGCTGTCAATCTCTTGCGGGGAGGACTGCCTGACCCTGATGCAGTACCTGACCGGCCTCAGCCCGACGTCGTCGATCTTCACCGAGTTCTTCGAGAAATCGACGGACTTCGACTTCTTGATGCCGCTTCCCGTTATGGTGTATTCGCCGGAGGACCCGTTGTGCGAGCCTCCGCTCCACGTGCAGACGACGTCGTCGTCGCCGGGCTCCTCCCAACCGCAGGAGAACGTGTCCGGCGGCGTCGGCTTGCCGTAGGGGACGACGGCGTTGGACGAGGAGACGAGGCTCGTGCGGTTCTCCGAGACGGTGCGGGCCCGGAACTGAAGCTTGACGCTCTGTCCGTTGGGCAGGCCGCGAACGACCTGGCCCCCGCCGTTGATCCGGTTCCAGGAGCCTCCGCCGTTGGTCGAATACTCGTAGACGAGCTCAGACTCCCTCCAGCCGTTGGTCGCGGACCCGCGGGGCGCGTTCGTGATGCTCACCTCGCCCGAGGTTCCCGTCGCCTCGATGCGGCCTCCCGCGGGCGCGCTGAGCGACCCCAGGATCCGAACGGAGCCGGCGTTTGCGGACGTGGACGAGTTCGGGTTCTTGCTGTTGTAGGCCGTGACGGTGAAGCTCACGGGCTGGCTCGAGTAGGCGATGTCCATGACCACCGAATTCTTGTTGCCCGCGACCGTCACGTTCTCCCCCGTGCTCGCCTGCACGGTGTAGGACTCGATCGCTCTGCCGTTGCTCGGCGCGCT
Source organism: uncultured Actinobaculum sp. (assembly GCA_938020505.1). Classification (GTDB taxonomy): domain Bacteria; phylum Actinomycetota; class Actinomycetes; order Actinomycetales; family Actinomycetaceae; genus Peptidiphaga. Next base: position 124,290 of record CALIHR010000052.1, read on the forward strand.
CGTCCAGCGGACGGTCGCCTGGCCCTTGCCGTCGCTGCCCGATTTGTTCACCGACGTGTTCTCGACATTCGCCGAGAAGGCGCCGGGGCGGCCGAAGGGCGTGACGGGGGCCGAGGGCGCGGACGGCTCGGACTTCCCCTGCCTGTTCGTCGCCACGAGGGTCGCTTGAACCGAAGTCCCGTTGGGGACCCGGACGGTCGCCGACGTCGCGCCTGGGGCAAGCTGCACAGACTGCCCCGGGGTGACGTTGAGCGTGAGGGCCGTCACCGGGCTGCCGTCGGAAGACACGCGGTTCCACGAGAAGGTGACGCTTCCGTCGCCGGGAGTCGCCGTCAGGCCCGCCGGCCGGTTGGGCACGATGTCCATGAGCACGGGCGCCGACCGCGTGGGAGTCGAAGCGCCGACGGCGTTGTACGCCGTGACCTCGAATACGTGGTCGATGCCGAGAGTCCGCCCGTCCAGCTGGCATTGGGTGACCGCGCCGCAATGCTTCTCATCGCCCTGCGTCACGTCGCGGACCACGACGTCGGTCACGGGCGAGCCGTTGAAGTCGATGACCTTCCACATGACCGTCGCGGAGTTCTTGTTGGTCACCCGCGCGCCGAGGATCTGCACCGGAGACGGCTTGCCCAAAACCGAGAGCTTGAACTGGCCGCGCACCGACCTTTCGGGCAGCCCCGTCGCGTCCATGAGCTGGTAGGAGACGTAAATCTCCCCCGTCACGTCGGGCGGAATCGACACGGAGACGACGGTTCCCGAGGAGGAGGCCTTGACTCCCCCGACCTTGCTCGAGACCGTCGGCTGGCCGGCTATCGACAGGGGCTTGTCCGGGAAGGGGTTGACGGCGAACTTGGACACGTCGACCTTCACCGTGCTCCCCGCCTTCACGGTCTCCTCGTAGGAGGCGACCTGGATGAGCGGCCTGTCCGTCTTGACGATCGTCACGGGAACCTGGCCCTTGACCGAATTGTGCCCGTCGCTGATGGACACCTCCACGGCCCCCGCGGAGCCCGGCTGCGAATCGGCGTCGGCCTTGACCGAGAGCACGGACCCGGAGACCTTGGCGTCGATCCCCTTCGGAGCCCTGACCACCTTGTACGTGAAGTCCTTCGGATCGTCGCCCCGGTCTTGGTCGGTCGTCATCGCCGCCAGGTTCGCCGAAACGGGCTTCGTCGATCCGGCCTCGACCTGCACGGGCGTCGGCGTGAACTCCGGCGGACGGTTGCCGGACGGCTTGACCTCGACCGGAAGCTGCAGGGTCCTCACCAGGCCGCTGCCGTCGTTGCGGTCCTTTCCGTCCGTGACCTCGAGGGTGATCATCGTCGGACCGGAAAAGTCCGGCTGCGAGGTGAAGGTGATCGTCCGATCGTCCGTGTAGAGGGGGTCGCCGTTCCATCCGACAGAGGCGGCCACCTTGCTGGGGTCGGTCATGATGACGGACCTGCCCGAGCGCGTGAGGATGTAGTCGTTGATTTTGATCTTCTTCGGCTTTCCGGCCTCGGCGACGATCGTCTTCGACGTGTCGACGACGGGCTCGGTCTGCCTGGCCGGGGGCACGCGCACGACGGCGGCCGATTCCATCCCCGTCGAATCCTTGACTTTGTAGAGGACGATCCGCGCCTTGTCGGAGGTCTTGATGGTCAAGGACTTGTCGGAGTTGACGGTCACGCCCTCGTCGTCGGACTCGACCTTCTCGTCGTAGACGTCGCCGTCGGGGTCGGTGTCGTTGGCGAGCACGTCGACCCTCACCTTGTCCTTGCCGAAGGCCTTGTCCCGGCTCACCGAATCGTCGCGGGCGATGGGCGCGAGCGCGGGGGCGTCGGGCGAGACGTTGACCGTCAGCAGGCCCTCCGCGAATCCGCCCCTGCCGTCGGTTATCCGGTAGGAGACTGGATAGGACCCCGCCGTTTTGGGCGTTTTGACGATGACCTCGTTGCGGCGCTCGGAGACTTTGAGGCCCTTGGCCCTGCTCTTGGCCGAACCGGCCACGAGCTTCGGCGTGTCGCCGCTGTCGGGGTCCGAGTCGTTCTGCGTCACGGGCACCGACACCTTCGTCCCGGGCCGCACCCGGACCTGGTCGGAAACCGCGTTGGGCGGCTGGTTTGTCTTGGGCGCCGGAACCACGCCCACGCGCACTCTGGCCGTCGCCGTCTTCCCGTACGCGTCGCGCACGATGTACTGGAAGCTGTCGGTTCCGGGCTTGCCCGCCGTGTACTTCAGAGAGTCGCCGCCGACCTCCACCAGGCCGAGCTTCGGCGATTCGCCCGGGCCGACGAGCTCGACCGAGTCGCCCTCGGGGTCGATCCCGTCGAGCGGGACCGTTATATTCAGCTTTTCGCCGACGACGGCGCGGGCCGTGATGTTCTTCGGTATGGGCGGGCTGTCCTTCTCGGCGTCGGCGGCCGTGACGGTGATGTTGACGGTGGCCGACTCCGTGTGGCCAAGGGAGTCTTGGACCGTGTACACGACCTTCACCGAGCCGGGCTTCTTCCCCGCCCTGAAGCGAACGACGTTGTCGGAGAGGAAGACCTCCCCCTGATCCTTCTCGGCGTTCGACTGCAGGTTCGGCAGCACGGTCATCTTGAGGTTGCCGGGGGACCTGTCGTTCGCCAGCACGCGCACCGATCCGACGTCTCCGGCCCGGACGACGAGCTGGTCGTCGGCGAGCACGGGCGGCGCCTGCGCGTCCGCGGCGGGCACGGGAATGACTTTGACCCGGCCGGTCGCGGTCTGGCTTCCGTTGGAGACGGTGTAGGTGAAGGTTTCGGGGGCGTCCAGCCCGGCCGGCGCGCTGACCCTGGCATGCTCGTGGTTGTACGGAGAGACGACGAGCTTGGACCCCGGCTCAGTCTGGACGGACTGGAGCGTGAGCACGCCTCCGCCGGGGTCGGAGTCGTTGGTCAGCACGTCGACGAGGTTCTGGCCTCCGGCCGGCAGCATCGCGATGTCGTTCTCGGCGATCGGCGTCGAGTTGGCGTCGCGCTCGACAGCTTCGACGCGGATGATCCCCATCGACGACGTCGGCCCGTCCGAGACGAAGTACGTCTGGTAGTAGGTGCCCGGCTTGGACGCAGAGACCGTCACGGTGCTCTGATCCGAGGAGGCCTTGGCGGTCAGGCCCTGGGGGCTCGGACCGAGGCTCACGAGCTTGAGGGAGTCGCCGTTGGCGTCCGTGTCGTTGGCCAGCGGGTCCACCGTGGTCGATTCGCCGGCCACGACGCGCACGAGGTCGCCGTTGGCCCTGGGGGGCTGATTGACGCCGTCGGTCACTTCGACGACGACGGAGCCGTTTGTGTCCGCCTGTCCGTCCGAGACGACGAGGTTGACGTTGCGCACGCCCGCCCCCTGGCCGAGGTCGGAGATGGAGACGGATCCGGTCTCCCGGAACGAGGCGTTCAGCCCTTTCGTTCCGGCGGCGCTCTTGAGGTAGATCTGGTCGCCGTCGGGATCGATCCAATCCCCGAGCACCTGGAGGGTCGTCGTGCCGCCGGAGGAGAGCTTGGCGCTCGTATTGATCCTTTGCACGGGCGGGGCGTTCTGGCTGAACGGATGGACGGAGACGCTCACCGTCGCGGTCGCCTTGCCCCCGCGCCCGTCGTCGGCCTCGTACGTGAAGGAGGTCGATCCGCTCGCCCCTTCGGGCACGTCGATCTGCAGAGCCTGCCCGTTGCGCCCCGGCCGGACGGTCCCGAAGGACGGCTGGCTGAGCGCCTTGACCGTCAGGATGTCCCCGTCCTCGTCGTTGTCGTTGAAAGTCACGGGCAGCGTCGTCGAGCGCCCGGGCCGGACGCCGAAGGAGTCGTTCTCCGCCTTCGGCGGGTGGTTCTCATCCGTCCTGTTGGGGTCTTGCTGCTGGGTGTTGAGGTCGGAGCTGTCTTCCTTCTTGTCGTCGTCGACGTCCTCGCTCTGGTTGATGTTGTTCCAGTCGTTGACCAGAACCATGTCTTTGTCGGGAAGCCACACGTTGCCGTTGGCCACGTCGTTGAGGGCGATGATCTTCCTGTTTGTGCGGAAGCGCACGCTCTTGCTCGCCTCGAGTTTCTCGGCGGGGCGCGAGACGTCGTCGGCGTTGCCGTCGCAGTCTCTCACAAAACGGCCGGTGTTGGCCCACGCCGCGTAAGCGCACCCCTGGTGGAGCACCGGAGGCGCCGCGTTTCCCCGCGCATTCGGGTTGTCCGGGTCGGCGGCCTTCTGCGTGACGGCGCCGTCCTCGAGGGAGACGCGGTACAGCGACGTCGACGAAGCCACAAGCGCGTCCGACGACTTCGGCCCCGGCTCTTGGAGGCGCAAACCGTTGCTGTCGCCGAGCGAGACGAGCTTGCCGTCGGGAAGCAGGAGCCTGCCCGAGTCGGGGTCGAGCACCACAGGCTTGTCTCCGACCGAGCTGATCTGGAGCCCCTTGACCGAGGCGAGTTCGTCCGGGAGCTTGTGCTCGATCCGCGTGAAGGCCGAGCCCTCGGCCTTCATCGTGCGCAGGACTCTCTCCTTGGCCGAGACGACGTGGACGGACCCGTCCTTGCCCACGGCCATCGTTCCGTCCTTGACCCCTTCGGTCGTCGGCTCCGCGGCCTCGGGCGAGAAGCTGGGAAGCGACTTGGGGTCCGTCGTCCAGACCTTTCCGGCCTTCGAGTCGATGAGCCCGATCGTGCCGCCGCCCAGCCCGACGCCGTCGACCGTTCCGAGTTGCTGCTCCGTGCCGATGAGGGACTTGGCCGGATCGACTGTCGCGAGTGTCCCGGCCTCCATGTTGCGGTAGAGAACCGTGTCCTCTTCTTGGAGCACGTCGAATTTGTCGGTCTTCGTCCTGTCGGAGGCGTCGATCGATTGTGAGGGGTAATTCACATGGCCTAGCATGCGCGAACTCTGGTTCGTGACCCACACGCCGCCGTCGTTCAGGGAGAGCTCGGCTCTGTCGATGCCCTGGGACGCGGCGATGGCCGCTCCGTAGGCGAGAAGGATCGCCGCAGTCGCCCCGGTTGAGACCAGACGCTGGGCACGCTTCGAAAGCCCGCGGCGGCGCCTGGGCCTCGGGGCATCGCGTGTAAGGTCGCGTGAACGCGGCAAAGACATCCTTTTACCTCCTATTGGATGTTCCGTGCGCGGGTGGCGTGTGGGAGGAACCCACGCACGGCTGAGGCGCCTCGCCCCCTTCGATTGTTCGAACAGCGCGAGGAACCCCGCTGTTCAAAATATATTGCCTTTTGCCCTAGCTTCCAAGACGCCTTCCCCCCGCTTTCGCGAGTGCAGCGCTCGCGGCCCCGACCGAGCGTCGCCCCGCACCCCTCGCCACTCACCCCCGCACCGCCGTCCTCACAGCCCCCGGCCTCCTCACCCCGCGCATCGCTCCGCCAGCCGGTCAACCTCAACGGACGCACGTTCAGATTTCGCACGCTTGCGCGCCAAAACGTTCTCAAAGCGGAATGATTTGGCCTAAACACAAGGAAATGCGGCCTTTTCCTTGACTCCCGCCTCGCTCGCCTCGGCTTCCGCCCCGATCGCGCGGAACGAACAGGTGGGCTTTTGCCGTCATTTCGGGAGAGAATGACCGCATGGGTTTCATCGACTGGGCATTCGACGTCGCGGCGGCGCACCCCGACTTGACGGGCGCGCTCATCGACGTCGACGGCGAATGGCTTGACATCCTGCTTCCCGACGGCCGCACGTTCCGCTTTCGCCCCGGCCAAATGATCGACGGATCGAAGCCCGAACCCGTCCGCCGCAAGCTCCTCGACCGCCTCATCTCCATCGGCGTCGCCCGCGCCGAGTCCGCGCCCGCCGAGTCCGCGCCCGCCGAGTCCGCCTTTCCCGCGTCCGGATCTCCCGCGTCTTCGAATCCCGGTTCGAGCGCGCCCGGGATCGACGCAGCCTCCGACCGATCCTCGGGCCCCGAATCTTTCGACGAGGACCCGCCGGAGGACGAGCCCTCCGCCGTCGCAGCAGAACGCCTTGAACCGTTGGACACAAGCAGCGGAGAGTCCGTTTTGGCCCACATCATGCCGATCGTGCGCAGCGCCGACTACTTCGTCGCCTCCCACGACCACGCCCGCGACGACTCGATGATCTACGTCCCCCTCACTTCTTTCGTGGGCGCGGGCATCGCGATCGACGGCCGCGACCTCATCACGCCCATGTACTTCTCCGACGCCGAACGGCTGGGGCTTCCCACCGACATCGTCGGTTTCTTCCAGCAGGCGCTCATGCACCTGCGGACCTCCGACTTGGCCAACGGCCAGCCTTCCGTGCAGGTCCAGCCGGGAACTCTCGCGGGAGCGCAGATTTTCGAGTTCGCCGGCCCTCCCAGCTATCAAAGCTCGTGGTTCATGGACGTCGAAATGGCACTCACCGTGGCCGAGTCGCTCAGTTCAGTCCACGACGACGGCCTCGCCCTGTTCGTTCCCGCCTCGCGCGACCTGGCGTTCGTGGTGATGGCCGACGATCCGCATCTCGCCCCGCTGTTTCAGTATCTTTCGCGGGCCACGACAGACGCAGAATCGATCTACCCGCTTCCGCACGTGGTGACCGGCGACGGATGGAGCGAGTGGATTCCGATGAACGATCACCCCGCCGCCCGAATCCTCTCCAAGATCCGCGCGCGCTCGCGGGCGGCGATCTACAGCGTGCAGGAACGCGAGATGCGCACATGGCCCAATGACTTCGGAAAGCTGGCGCCGTTTGAAGTAATTCGCGACGGCGCTCTGACCTCCTCCGCGACCCGCTGGACGTCCCTCGACGGCTTCGGATCCGTTCCCGACGCCGAGTACATCGACTTCGTGCGCCAAAGGTCTCCCCATCCGTGGGACGCTGAGACGTCCGACCGCGTGCGGCTCCGAACCCAGGTGGCCCGCGACGTCTGGCACGAGGGCATGTCCCCCATGCACAATGTGTGGCCCCCGCGCTGGAATGTCGCCGGCTTTCCCGACGACGCCCAAATGGCCGCCCTCAAGGAAGCCTCAACCCGCGAGTTCTAAGCGGAGCGCATGGCTCCGCGGCCCGCTAAGTCCCTAGCCCATGCTTCTCCCCCGCTTTCCTGCGTAGAACCGGCCAAGGGTCTCCTCCTTGAAGTCCGCGTAGTCGCCCGCCTCGATTGCCGCGCGGATCCCGTCGACGAGCCGCACGGTGAAGTGCTCATTGTGGATCGTCGCGAGTGTGGAGAAGAACATCTCCTTGGCCTTGTACAGATGGTGGAGGTACGCGCGCGAGTAGTGCGTGCACGTGTAACAGCCGCATCCGAGCACGAGCGGATTGAAATCGCGTCTGAACTGGGCGCGCGTGAGATTGAATCTCCCGTCCGGCGAGTAAATCGCGGCGTTGCGGGCAACGCGCGAAGGGTTGACGCAGTCGAACGTGTCGGCCCCGGCCTCCACCGCCGCGAAGAGATCGTCCGGCTCGGAGATCCCAAGAAGGTGGCGCGCCCGGTCTTCGGGCAGTTCCTGCGAGACCCACCCGACGATCGTCCCCAGATTCTCCTTCTCCAGCGCCCCTCCGATGCCAAAGCCGTCGAATCTCTGCCCGTCCGCTTCCATCCCGCCGAGGTCGCGGGCGGCCTTTCGCCGCAGATCCTCGTATTGGGCGCCTTGGACAACCCCGAAGAGCTGCTGGTAGGGCTTGCCTTCGCGTTCGGCCGTCAGTGCGCGATGGGCCGCCAGACACCGCAGCGCCCATCCCCTCGTGCGTTCGAGGGCCTCCTCCTGGTAGGCGCGGGAGTTGAGCAGCGTCGTCAGCTCGTCGAAGGCGAAGATCACATCCGCTCCAAGCTCATGTTGGATGCGCATTGAGACTTCGGGCGTGAATCGGTGGCGACTTCCGTCGAGGTGGGATCGGAACCACACGCCATCGTCGTCGACGTCGGCCAGGCGTTCCTTCGACGGCGCCACCGTCCTGTCGGCGTGCGACAAACCCGAGAACTCCTCGGAAAGCACCTTCTTGAAGCCCGACCCCAGAGACAGGACCTGAAACCCGCCCGAGTCGGTGAACGTCGGACCGCGCCAGTTCATGAACTTCCCGAGCCCGCCGGCTTCGTCGACGATGTCGGAGCCCGGCTGCAGGTACAAGTGATAGGCGTTGGCGAGCACGGCCTGCGCGCCGACGTCGGCAATCGCCTCGGGCGCCACTGCCTTGACCGTGGCTTTGGTTCCGACCGGAACGAAGGCAGGCGTGGCAATCTCGCCGTGCGGGGTGGCAAGCACTCCCGTGCGGGCAAGCGGGTGGGCGTCTAAGCGGGTTCGAATCTCAAACGTCATCTCTTAATCTCCTTGCCGTCGGCCTCCGAAACCCGCTCTTCAGCGGAAGATTCTGCGTACGCGGGATCCGTCTTCTTGACGAATCCGATGACGGCGTAGGTCAGCGGCAGGAAAACGGCTTCGACGCCGACTTTGTAGGCGAAACCGACGAGCATGAGGTTGAGGATCGTGGCCCATCCGGCGTTCCCTGCCCACGCGATGAGGCAGAAGACGGCGGTGTCGGCGGCCTCTCCCACCACGGTCGATCCGAGCAGGCGCGCCCACAGGCGTTTCTCTCCGAAGGCCTTTTTGATCTTGACGAGCACAAGGGAGTTGAGGAGCTGGCCCGCGAGGTATCCCAGCAGCGAAGCGACGACGAAGCGCGGCACCTGGCCGAGAACCGCTTCGAAGGCCGCCTGGTTCTTGTAGTCGGGGTCGGCAGGCGCGATCTGAACGAGCCAGAAAGTCAAAGACGCCAGAATCTGAACGACGAATCCGGTGACGATGACTCTGCGCGCCAGCTGAAAACCGTAGACTTCGGAGAGGACGTCGCCGAGGATGTATGTCAGCGGGAAGAGGATGGCTCCGCCGTCGAACACCAGGTGCCACGAGAGGCCTCCGACGGCTACGTCCACGCCGATGAGTTTCGTGGCGGCGATATTGGACAACAAAAGGAATGCGACGAAGCACACTGCAACGATGTCGAAGTGTCCTCGGCGGACATGACGGTGGCTCACGGAGAACTCCTTTAGACAGGTCTTTCAGCGCAGTTCGCCCCGCGCTGCCACCACGGAGGCCGGTTTGAAACCGAGACGTCGAATCGCTCCGCCGTCCTCGTAGAGTGTAGCGCCGTACGCGCCCGACGCGAAGCCCAAACCCGCGATCGCCGTATGTTCAATCGTCTTTCGCGCTCCATTTTCACACCCCGTGCCTTCGCGTTCCAATGACTGTTCCGTCTGGCCGGGTGAAGATGAATCCACCGTCGTGGTGGGCGATCGTTGTCATCTCCCGATGGACGAGGGCATGGTGATGCCAGCACAGCAGGACGGCGTTGGCCAAGTCCGTTGCGCCTCCCCCTCTCCAAGGCAAGGCATGGTGTATCTGGCCGTGGGCGATTGTCTCCGAGCACCCCGGGTACCGACAGGTCCGATCCCTGGCGATTACAGCGCGAGTCTGCCCAGGCGTGAACAAACGCTTGCTTCGCCCCGCGTCGAGAACTTCCCCGGTCGCAGAGAACACGATGCGGCCAGCCGAAGAATCGCATGTCAGCCTGGCAAGCTGAGTCATCGACAGTGCGGTCCCGTCGTCAAAAGCGGCCGGCTCCGCTCCAACCAAAGCTTTCAGATCGATTGCAGAGGGAATGACCGCCAGGAGGGGCCCAAGCTTCTTCCGTTGCCAGCGAACCTTTTCTAGGCACGCGCCGGCCCGCCCCTGCCCGCCGGTCTCGACGCACCGCCTCGAAGCATCGGGGCTCACGCCGTCATCGGTCCGGTCCGTTTCGGCGGCCCCGACGCCGCCCGCGTCGACGCCTCCGGTCGCCGCGACGTCGCTTTTGAACATCGAGAGCGAGCCCTCCGAAGAATCGTTTGCGTCGAGGGCAGGACAGCCATCGGCGGCGCCTTCCAAGCGCATGAGAGTCGCCAGGGGAACATGAACCGACAAATGCGGGCGGATGCGAGCCCCTGCGGCCAGAGTCCCCTCGTCAAGGCGGGCACTGGCAAGCTCAACAAGGGCGCCGGCGCGCCGTTCCGGAAGAGTGCGCGAGTCGTCGGCGTCTTTTCGCCCCATGAGCGCGCTCAACGCCGTGTCAACGAGCGCCGAGGTCTCGCTGGAAAGCCAACCGCTGACGCGCATCCCCCATCCCGCTGGAGAAAATACGACTTTCTCCCGCGCGGCTTCGTCTTTCTCCGCCGCCACGCCCATGGCAGGGTCTTCCCGCAGGGCGCGCGCTTTGAGACGTCGCTCGAATTCGCGCGGGGCAAACTGACGCGCCCACTGAACTATCTCTTCTTGAACCCCCTCGCGGCGAAGCGCCTCCCGCAGGGCGGGCGTGGAAAACACCCGCCGAACGCCGTCGACATGCTCGGCGAACACGTCCCCCGACTCCAGCGCGGCGGCCATGACCGGCAACTCCTCGCCTAAAGATTGGGCGCGCGCGATTTCGCGGGCGGCGGCAGCCGGCGACTGCCCCGAGGCCTTCTCGTTCCAACGGGCCAGCGTTCGCTCACCCGAAGCGCGCCAACTGCCTCTTTCGCCAATCGCAAGGAGCCAGCGCCCCCGCACCGCCCCCAGGCGCGAGGCCAACCCCGCCAGCGCCTCGGCGCCGGCAAGAAGCTCCTCATCAGAAGCCCTTGACACATCCAGACCGGCCAGAACCGAAATGTCGGCCTTCAAACCGTTCAGAGACTCGCCCACACCGGGCGTCCGATCCCCATCGAACGCCCTCCCGCCGCCCGCACGGGCACGGCTTCGAGAAGGCGCCGCCCCCGGGTGGCAAAACACGCCCGCCACATCGACGTCGTCGAGAGCCATTGTGCCCGCCTCCTTCTGCAAAACCTCTGGCGTTTCCCTCTTCCCTCATCATACACAAAGTTTGGTATAGTTTCAAATTTTTGTTCGACATCTTCTGTCATTTATTCGCTAGGTCAAACGCCACGAGACGCCCGACGACGCCGCATTCGCGCCGCACGCGCAACTTCCGCGTCGACGTGCCGCTGTCGGAGAAGGTGCGCGCCACAACACCCCCGCACGCGCAACTTCTGCGCAGCACCCCGCCCGTAGCGGCCGAAGGCCCGAACCGTACCAGAACAAACCGCCCCAAAACGAACCGCCCCAGAACAAACCGACCTACAACGAACCCGAAAACAAACAGCCCGAGAGCAAACGAACACCAGAACGAACCGCCCCAGAGCGAACCCTAAAACCCGATATGCAAAACCGCCGCGCGGTCAGCCGGGCTCACAGCCTGCGAAACGACCAGATCCTTGCCGTCGCGATACCCGACGCTTTGCCCGGGAAGCAGGAATGCGTCGGCGGAAAGCAAGTAGTCGACCACGTTTGACAGCATCGCATAGACCTCTTCCTCGCTGTGCAGGGACCCGACTACCTCGAGGTCAAGATGCCCGAACAACGGCAAGCCCAACGTCCGGCCGTAAACGAGATCCGGCTTGGACACGCGGATTCCCACCCACAGCGGAATCGGGGCTTGCCCTTTGCTCAAGAGGTCCGCAAATTCAACCACCATCTGCGGAGGCTGCACGACGCCGAGCTCCGGCCGGAAGAGCCCAACCGCCGACTTCTCGCGCATGAGCGCATCGGCCACTTCCGCGAGAACAACGTGCGCGGTCACCGCACGCCGCCTCAATGCGATTTCGCGGGGAAGCCCCTCCAGCTCGGAAATCTCCTCACCGGTGAAACCCGGCATCCGCGAACTGCCCGCCTCCGCCGCCCGATCGCCGACGTCGCCATCTGAATCGCCGCCTTCTCGTTCAAAACCGTTCGCTTCAGCCCCAAAACCGCCAACGTCCTCCATCGGGGCGAAACAGGTCAAGGCGACATGAAAGCCGTGTGCGGGAAGCCGCCCCCTTTCCGGCACGGCCTCCCCCGAAACCGGGCTTAGCAGAACGACGACGTCGCGCAACGCAAACCGCAGAATGCTGCCGCCCCGCTCCCATGCGAAGGCGATGCTCTCATTCCACAGCGTTCCCACACGCGCCGCAGCCCCCTCGAGGTCGATGGGGGCGGTGAACAGAGCCGTCGCGGAGAAAATCTCCGGAGCGTCGGGATGGATCATCGAAACGGGGAACTCGGTCATGCCGATCTCCTACGAAACAAGTCGAAACCTCGGGGACAGGTCGAAACCGCCGGAACGAGTTGGGATCCCGCCGCCAAGCCGACGGCGATTCGCCAGACCGCCGACGACTCGCCGACGACTCGCCAAGCCGCCGGCGTCGAGCAGAGCGGCTTCCGGAAAGCGCCGAACAACGGAACGGCGCCTTGGGATCGGATGGCCGACGGGCAGCGGCCTCCAGGCGACGCCGAACAACAAAGGCGCCGAAAAGACGCGGACAAAACAAGGGCAAAGACATAGATAAGGCTGGGTGGTTCGAATCGACAGCAGCGGAAACGAACCACCCAGCCAATTGGCAAGGAATCCGGGATTCCCACACGCTCACCTCATTTGGGACGGATGCATCTTGCCATTGCGCGCACCCGATGGGGGCGCAAGCTCTATGAAGTTGTGCTGCTCTAATGGTATACCGCAGACTTGCGATCCGCAGCAACCGTAGGTCTAAAAGTCTAGGCACTTTCGACCGACATCACAAATCGACTTAGCCGACAGTGAAATTCATCAGAGGTCTGCCAAACGCGTGTAGGTCTCGACGAAGACTTCTTCCGGAGTCCCGGGGTTTTCGACGACGAAGCCGAGCTCGTCGTCCTCGAGCCTCTCCAAAGTGGCGTACTGGTTGGACAGCAGCGAAGGGTTCATGAAGTGCCCGCGCCTCTTTTCCATCCTCTCCGCGTTGAGGTCTTCGGGCGGCGCGACGTGCGCGAAGACGGTTCGAGCGCCATTTTCCCGCAACGTGTCGCGATACTTGCGCTTGAGGGCGGAGCAGGAGACGACGGTCGAATGGCCGACGGCGTTCTCCGCCCGCATCCAGTCTCGAATTGCCTCGAGCCACGGTTGGCGGTCGGCGTCGTCGAGGGGAAGGCCGGACGCCTGCTTGTCGCGGTTCGCCTGTGTGTGGAACTCGTCGCCCTCGGCGTAAACATAGCCGAGTTTGCCCGCGAGCATCATGCCGATCGTTGTCTTTCCGGAGCCCGCAACGCCCATGACAACGATGTTGACGGGCCCTTTCGCCCGCGGCGGCGCTGGCAAGTGTGGAATGTCGGATTCGCTCATCGCTTCCTCGCTTTCGCTTTCGCAGCGGAGTCGGCGCCCGCCGCATTGCTTGTACCGTGTCTACGGTATCCCATTGCGAAGGCTGCGGGTATATGGGCTTGTCAACTTTGACGCAATGCACGTCCCAGTTCCGGCGGGGTGCACGCCCCCGTTCAGCCAGCGCCCTTCCCAGGTCCGCCGCCGTCCATGTTCATGAAGTGCGGGCCGCGCGCCGCGAGTTCGACGGCGTACATCGGCCCCCAATGCCTCCAGGGCTCCTTCGACAGGTAATCGTTGGTGAAGCGCATGTCGTCGGAGACTTCCGTGACGCAGAACTCGGGGATCTTCAGGCCGACGACGGGCGCGAGCCTCTCGCACTCGGCGACGATGAGCCCCTCGTTCTGGCCGGCGAACACGTCGAACTCCCAACCGTCCTCGTCGTACCAGAGCGAGTAGCGATTCTTCAAGATGACGGTGGGGCAGCGCCGGATGATCTGGGTTGCCACGGCGAGGTCCAAGCTGGATTCCATTTCGTAGCGCTCGCCTTGGACCGCCGGCGACTTCACCGCCATCGAGGCGGAGGCCCCCTCTTCGGCGTCGGCCAGAAGCCCGGTGAGAAGCCGCCGTTCGTACGCGCCCAAATAGTCAGTCGCCTCGTCGAAAGCCGGGCACTCGACGGACCTTCCGGGAAAGGCGATCCTCACGCGCACGGCGTACCCGTCCTCGGCGAATACGTACGCCTGAACGATCACCTGCTTCGAGCCGTGCCGAACCACGTCCTTCGGCAGCGCGCGCACCAAGAACTTGCGCTCGAACTCGAATTGAAGGTCGACGTCGTCGGAATCGCTCATGCCTCAAGGATACGGAAGTCGGGCCTCTTGAAGGCCCCGCCGAGCGCATACACACCGAGCGAAACGGCGTAGGCAATGACGGTGAACACTGCGACTCCGCTGTATCCGGTGAACCTGGACAGCAGATGGCCTCCGATCGCCCCGCCGACGGTGGCGCCCGCGTACATGGCGGCGCTCGCCAGCGACGACACCGTGCCTCGGGCCAGGTCGGTATGGCTCTGAAGCTCGCTCATGAGCACGGGGAACAGGAAACCGCCGACGAGCATCGCCACGGCCAGGACGATTACGGCGACCCGCATACTGGAGACGAAAGCAGTGCCGAGGTAAATGGCGCCGAGGGCGACAATCCCAAACAAAAGCGAACGCCGTTCCCCGAGGCGTGCAACGAGCCGCGACCCCGTCAAGGAGCCGATGGCGTTGCCGAAGCCGATGACGATCATCGCCGTGCCGATCGCGTTCTGATCGGCGCCGAAGCCCTTTGCCAGCCACGATCCGATGAAAGACAGGGCGGTGAAGTTGCCGGTCTGGAAGAGCAAGTACGCAATCAGCGACAGCAGAAGAGGGCGCGAACGGGCGACGTGTGCGTAAGGCGCAAAGAGCCGGCCGCCGGAGGCCGCGGGCGCCACATTCGGGAAACCCTTGTAGAGAATAACCCACAGCACGGCGCCGGAGGCGGCGATCACGAAGAACGGAATGCGCCATCCCATTGAGGACAAGAAGGAAGCGATCGGGATGCCCGCCACTTGGGCGATCGCAAGCCCCGCCGTCGCATACCCCATGGTTTTGACAATTGCCTTTGGCGGCACGGTCACCGGGATCGACGCCCAGATCTGCGGTGCGACGAAGGCGGCCGCAACGCCCGCAAGCGAGCGCGTGGTGAAAAGCGACCAAAAGCTCCACGTGCAACCGCAAGCCGCAGTGAACACGCCGAATCCGACCAGCCCGGCAAGCAGAACCTTGCGGCGGTCAAGCCGGTCAGAGACGGGGCCCGCAACAAGAGCGAACAGAGCGTAGCCGAGAGCATAGGCTGAAACGAGCCAGCCGGAACGAGACACGCTCACCCCGAATTCCCGTTGAAGCAAGGGGAGCAGCGGAGCCGTGAGGAACGTGTCCGTGCCGATGACGAATAAGGTGGAGAAGGAGAGCAGGCGCATCGTGGGTTCCGATGCGGGCGTGAACTGCGGAGAGACAGTCATGATTGCACCTTTCAGGCTGCCCCGCAAACCGTGACGAGACGGCGGAACGCATCCCCAAGGGCGAGCCAAACTTGCGGATCGGAAGATTGGAGTCGCCGACGCATGACGACGGCGCCGCCATTCTTCATTTCGAAATTTCTCGAAATAATGATCCGTCCATGCTTTCGCGGCTGTCAAGGGCAAACTCGTCACCTACCGTCAAGGGCAAACTCACGTTAGTCGTCCACGGCAAGCCCCGCCCATCGTTCAAGCCCTGCCATCGAGGGAAGGCACACCGCATCTGCGACGGTAGACTCGAGCCGAAGTCGACGAAAGGTCCAGCAGTGGGGAAAGAAAGGCTGCGTCATCCGGCTCGTGACGCCATCAAGCTTGACGGCGTCCTAAGTGCGCTGTCCGACCCGATCCGCCGAGACATCCTTCGGAAGATCGCATCCAACGGCCCTCAAGTTTGCGGTGACTTCGACTACGACGTCGCGCCGTCGACCATGTCCTATCACTGCAAAGTGCTCCGAGAGTCCGGGCTCGTGCACACCGAGGCGATCGGCAAGCACCGTCAACTCACACGCCGCGACGAGGCCATCGAAGCCCTCTTCCCCGGCCTTCTCGAGTCGGTGGGGCTGCCTCCCGGCCAGGGGCGGTGGCCAGAGGACGCAGGGCGCCAAGAAGGCGCTGAGCCCTAAAAGCGCCGCGCCCATAGCGCGCGGGACGCGCTGAGTCACAAATTCCGGCGGCGCCCAGGACACGCTGAGCCACAAGAGTCCAATTGACGATGTCCGCCCCTCCTTCCAAAACACGAGCTCATCCACCTCGCGCGGACAGAAACACCCAGAGAACCGGCAGACCAGTCGGCAGGCCGACGGCAATCAAAGAGACCGAAAGAACTAAGCAGACCGAAGAAATCCGGAAAGCTCCGGGTGGCGCAGGAAAGCCGGGATCCTCCGCGGACGGATCCACACCGGCGCGCCAACGATGGCAAAATTGCCTCTATGGACAATCAGCTTCCCGTCGGAGCCGACCAGACCCCTACCGGTGTCGGCCAGCTTCCCACCGGAGTCGATGTGGTGGTCGCCGCCCAGACCCTCGGTTCGACGATCCGCCGCACTCCGCTCGATATGTCGCTTCGCCTTTCAGGCATTCGCAATCAGGACATTCTGCTCAAACGCGAGGACATCCAGGTGGGCCGCTCCTACAAGGCTCGCGGCGCGTACAACTTCATTTCGAGCCTGAGCGCGGAGGAGCGCGAAGCGGGCGTTGTGTGCGCATCGGCAGGAAACCACGCCCAGGGCGTGGCCTTCGCGTGCAGGCAGCTGAAGATTCACGCCAAGGTCTTCCTGCCGTCCACGACCCCGCGGCAGAAGCGGGCTCGCATCGCGGACATCGGGGGACGTTGGATCGAACAGGTCATCGTGGGCGCGACCTTCGACGAGGCCTCCGCGGCGGCGCAAAAGTACGCGCGCGAGCACAGCGCCACCTACGTCCACCCTTTTGACGACCCGCGTACGATCGCCGGCCAAGGAACCGTGGTCAAGGAGATTTTCGAGCAGGCGTCCACGCCTCCGGCGGCCGTGGTCGTTCCCGTGGGCGGCGGCGGCCTCCTGGCGGGAACCGCGATCTGGCTGCACACGTTCCACCCCGAGGTGAAGGTCATCGGCGTCGAACCGGAGGGCGCGCCTTCGATGCGCGCGGCCCTCGACGCAGGTCATCCGGTCACCCTGCCCCACATCGACGGCTTCGCCGACGGCACGGCGGTGGCCCGAGCCGGAGACATCACCTTCGAGATCGCGCGCCAGTTCGTCGACGAGGTCGTCGTCGTCCCGGAAGGCGCCCTGTGCACCGAGATGCTCGAGCTCTACCAGGTCGAGGGCATCATCGCCGAACCGTCCGGGGCGTTGGCAAGCGCCGCCGTCGCCCGCTTCCTCCCCGACCTTCCCGACGGCCCGGTTGCCTGCGTGGTCTCGGGCGGAAACAACGACGTCTCGCGCTACGCCGACATCGTGGAACGCTCGAGCGTCTATGAGGGGCTGCGCCACTATTTCCTCGTCACCTTCCCCCAGAAGCCCGGGGCGCTTCGCCATTTCCTCGACGGCGTGCTGACCGACGGCGAGGACATCGTGCTTTTCGAGTTCACGAAGAAAAACAACCGCGAGACCGCGCCCGCCCTCGTCGGCATTGAAATCCAAGAGCCGGAGCGGATCGGCGAACTTCTGGCCCGCATGGAGGAATCCCCTCTGAGCATCGAAAAGCTCGAGCCGGATTCCCCGGTGTTCTCGTTCCTCCTCTAGTGCGCCCCCGCGCCGGACAGGCCGCCGCCAAGGCCCTTCGGTCGCGCCGACGCCCGCTTGGCCGGCCTGGGTCGCCGTCCGATCGGAAGTCCGCTTCGGCCTCTCCCGCCCAACCCCACGCGGTCGCCGCCGTTTGCCTTCCCCGGCGGCGCGCCACTCTCAAACAGCGTAAACTACGACGGAAAAGACAAAGGAAGGACTCCCATGAGCCTGAAGAAATTCGTCGCCAAAACGTATATGCGCTTCTCGCGCTGGACGTGCGTCACCGATCCGCTTCCCGAGAAGGTCGTTCTCATCGGCGCTCCGCACACGTCGAATTGGGACGGATTTTTCATGGTCATGGCATTTTGGTCGATCGACCGGGACTACAAGTTTCTGGTCAAAGAGTCGCTCGTGAAAAATCCTTTCACGCGCCCCCTGATCAAGCTCGCACACGGAATAGCGGTCAATCGCTCGTCAAGCAACGGAATCGTCGGCTCGATCGTCGAGGAGGCGAAGAACAGCGACGAATTCGCCCTCGTCATCGCCCCAAAGGGAACGCGCGCCAATCGTGAATATTGGAAGTCCGGTTTTTACCGCATCTGCCTTGAAACGGGCCTTCCGCTTCAGCTGGGCTTCGTGGACAGACAACGGAAAGAGTACGGCTGGCGTCACAACATCGCTTTGACGGGCGACGTCAAAGCCGACATGGAGAAAATCCGGTCCTTCTACGAAGGCAAACTCGGCAAACGGCCGCAGTACAGCAACGTTCCCAGGCTTCGGGCCGAGGACGACGCCGAAGCGCGCGCGCACCTGCTGGGCGAGATGTAGGGGCGTTCGAAGAAGAGGGCTCGAGCACCGCGCTAACTGTCAGTTTCGCGCAGTGCCAAGCCTCAATCCTTGCCACCGGCTCGCGGTTGCCGCATCGCCGTTGACTCACTCCGAGACGTCTGGAGAACGGACGTCCCGAGTCCATTATCTGATACGCGGGAGCGACGCACAAGGCTTCGCGAGCGCGCACATTGAGCCGTTCCGCACTATGCGGGCGTACCGGCGTCGATCTTGCGGATCGCGCAAGTCCTTGTCATCGCGCTGCACCTGTGCGAGCGTCGCTCGGTTCCGGCGATGCGCCTAGCCTCCACTGCATATCGCGCTGTACCCGCGCCGCGGGCGTCGCCTCATTTGGGCGGTGCGCCGCACCTAGCGGGCAACGCTGCCCGGCACGCGGCCCCGTTCCTCACTTGCAGATTTAGGTTAAAGCAATTAACCTATTGCCATGGCGACATTCATTTCTACTAATTCGCGGGCCGCGTCGGCGAAACAGGAGAGGCTCGCGGAACCAAGCGCGCGGTCGACACGCGGCAAGGCCGGCGACAAGCGGCGGACGGACACCCGAGCCCGCCTGGCGGCGGCAACCGTCGAAATCATCGACGCCTCGGGCTGGCCCTCGGTGACTCTGGCGGCCGTCGCGAAAGCGTGCTCGATCTCGACTCCTGCGATGTATAAGCATTTTCCGGACAAGGCGGCTCTTTTCGAGGCCGCGCAGGAGGAAATGTCCGGCAGGCTCGGCGCGCTCGCGGATGCGGCCGCCCACGAGAGCCCCGTCGATTCAATCTTCGACGTCGGCGAACGCCTCATCGCATATTCCGAAGAGCACCCCAACCTCCTCGAATTCGCGTTTTTCGGCCCGTCGAGCAACAACACGTCCGCCGTCGACGCCGGGGCGGGGGCACGCTGGGAGCTGCTTGCCTTCGTCCACCGTGAGATCGGGCGGTTCGTCGAGTCCCAGGCCCTGCCCCCGTGGCGCAACGCCGACGAAGCCGGGCGCGACCTGTTTGTGAGCCTATGGTCTTTCATTCAGGGCTACTCGAAGCTCGTGACGTCCGGAACGGTTCGCCATCGGAGCGCCTTTCTGAAAGCGGCGTTGAGATCCGTGCTGTCAATTACGACGGCGCAGACCTCGGTCGAAGAGCCCCGAGGCCCAGCGGAAACGGCGCAAGCAGCCCATGTCGAAGCGGCGCAAGCGGCCCGCGCGGAAGGGGGAGATTGCGCCGACAAGAAATGAGCAAGTACCGGAAACAACCGAATGCCAACCCAGCAACCAAA
The DNA here is from genome assembly GCA_938020505.1 of uncultured Actinobaculum sp. GTDB lineage: Bacteria > Actinomycetota > Actinomycetes > Actinomycetales > Actinomycetaceae > Peptidiphaga. The sequence goes on from CALIHR010000052.1 coordinate 143,805, forward strand.
TCAACCCAGCAACCAAATCAACCCAGCAACCAAATCAACCCAGCAACCAAATCAACCCGGCAACCGAATGCCAACCCAGCAACCGAATCCGATGCGGACAGGCCGGCACGCAAAACAACATGGAGCAATGCGTTGCAAGCCGATCTGCACGGAGGCATAGGAAGGAAGAACAATGCCTCACACCCTCGTCGTTTACGGCCACCCGTACGATAAATCCTTCAATCACGCGATTCTCGAGGAGATCACGGCCGGCCTCGGCAAGGCGGGCAAGAAATACAAGGTGATCGACTTGCACGCCGACGGCTTCGATCCAAACTACTCGACCGAGGAGCTGTCCCTTTACAAGAGCGGCGAAACGGCCGATCCGCTTGTCACCGCGTACCAGAAACTGGTCGACGAGGCGGACTCCCTCATCGTCCTGTCCCCGATTTGGTGGTCCTATTTGACGCCCAATGTCAAAGGGTTCTTCGACAAGGTCATGAAGAAGCCGTGGGCCTACATCGACACCAAGACCGGGCTGAAGGGCAAACTCCAGCACATCGGCAAATCGTGGGTCGTCACCACCGCCATCGCGCCGAAATGGTACCTGCGGCTGTTCGCGGGCAACCCGATCAAAGGGACGTTTATTTCCACGGTCATGAAGTCCCTCGGATTGCGCAACGTCCGCTGGACCCATTTCGGCCAGGTCAATAAGCAGGGCGGCGAACGCCACGAGAAGTTTCTGCGCAAAATCCGCGAGCAAGCCGAGAGATTCGGCAGATGAGAGGCGGGGCGATTCGCGGCCAAGCGGGGCCCCTGCCGGCAAGCAAGGCCAAGGCTCAGCGCGCCCGCCGGACAACCGCTCGGGCGAGGAGGTCGAGGCCTCGTTCCGCCTGAGCGGTTCCGGGAGAGAGGTTGACGAGCATGACCTCGTCGGCGCCCGTCGTCGCCTCGAATCCGTCGAGGAACCGCTTGGCGTCCTCGCCGACGCCGACGGCCGTATACTTCAGCATCCCAACGATCTGGTCGGCTCTGCCAGACGCGATGTAGGCGTCTAGATCGGCGTCGGAAATCTCGTCGGCGCCCTTGGCGAACATTCTCACGCGACGCCGGAGGACCTCGGCGTGCTGAACTTTCGCGGCCTCCTCCTCGTCCGCCACGATGAAGTTCGCGGCGGCGATCACGTAGGGTTCCGCGCACTGCTCACTGGGCCGGAAATGGGCGCGGTAGACGTTGATCGCCTGCTCCAGCATTTCGGGCGCGAAATGGGACGCGAAGGCATACGGCAAGCCGAGCGCAGCGGCCAGCTGCGCGCCGAAAAGCGAGGACCCGAGGATGTAGAGCGGCACCTTGGACCCCCGCCCGGGGTTGGCGTTCACGCCCGGTGTGACGGTCGCGTCGGCGAGGTAGCCCCGCAGCTCGGCGACGTCGTCGGGGAAACTCTCGGCGGCGTTCGGATCCCTTCTCAAAGCGCGCAGCGTCCGCGGGTCGGTGCCCGGCGCCCTGCCCAGGCCCAGGCCGATGCGGCCGGGATAGAGGGCTTCGAGGGTGCCGAATTGCTCGGCGACGACGAGCGGGGCGTGATTGGGAAGCATCACGCCGCCTGCGCCTAGCTTGATCTTCGAGGTTCGCGCAGCCACATGGGAAATGAGCACGGCCGGAGCGGAGGAGGCGATAGTCGGCATGTTGTGATGCTCGGCGTACCAGATGCGCTCGAAGCCGAGGCGCTCTGCCCGCTGCGCCAAAAGAACGGATCGGGTGAAGGCGTCCGAAGGGGTTTCGCTCGGCCCGACGAAGGCCAGATCGAGGAGGGAGTAAACAGTCATCGCGGTCCTTGCGTCGCAGTGTCGTTGGAAGTCCTTGTGTCTGCGCTTTATTTTATTCGCGGGCGTGTTCGCCGGTAAGGCCGGTTCGCTCTCCGCTTCGGCGACGCGCCCGAATTCTCTCGTTGACCCAGGAGACGAGAACCGCGCCCAGGTAGAGCGCGATGAGGATGAAGGCCTGGACCGTCATCGGCCACGGGCTGGGCAGGGGGTTGGCGATCGCGGCGAAGACGAAGGCGAGAACAACCGCCCAGCGCCACGCGCCGAGCATGCGCCGCGCGCTGAGGAGCCCGAGGAAGTTCAGCGCCGTCAACACTTCGGGAACGAGAAAAGAAATTCCGAAAGCGAGGACAAGCCGAGTGTAGAACGTCACGTAGGACCCGGCTTCAAGCAGCGAATAGCTTCCCTCGGGGACGAAGCTTTGGAGAATTCTGACGGCGTGGGGCGCCATCCGCACCGCGCTGAAAGCCCCCGCGGCGAAGAGCGCGACGCCCACGCACCCGAAGGCCGCGCCGTACGCCTTTTCGTTGCGTTTGAGGCCGGGGCCGATGTACGCGCCGATCTGATAGATCCACCAGGGGCTCGAAACGATCGCGCCGATCCACAAAGACAGGCGCATTTTCAGGTCGAATCCCGCTCCGATCGTCTGGAAGTTGATCTGCGTGCGGGAGTCCTTCAGCGCGGTCAGCGGCTCGACGATGAAATCGAGCACCGGTTCATAGAGGAACCAGCCGACGACGGCGCCGACGCACACGCCGGCGAGCGACCGGATGAAGCGCGAGCGCAGTTCGCTCAGGTGGCTGGCGAGGCTCATCCTGCCCTCGGGATTGCGCCGTCGGCCCCTCGAATAGCGCCGTCGGCCTCCCAGAAGGCGGAGCCTGCCGCTCGTGCCAGCCGCCCGCGCCCTCGTTGCACGCGGCTTTTTCGAGAGCAGCTTTTTCGTCCGCGGCCTTTTTGAGCGCGGCTCTTTCGCGCGGGCTCCGTCTGCCGTCACGTCGCGCTTCCTTCTGCGCGGCTTCGCTCTGCCGTCACTTTTTGCGTCCCGCTATGCCTGGCACAAGGAACCCTGCGCTAAGCCCGCCCCGGTCCATCGGACGGATGGCCACTCTCCTCCGGCGGCTTTTGCTCGCCCGCCGAAACCTGGCCGTCCCGCGCAGCGTCCGAAGCCCGGCCGTCTCGCGCGGAGCCGGACGGCTTCGCAGCGGAGGCCGAATCCTCGTCGTCGTGGAATTCCCGCATCTCCTTCCGAAGCACCTTGAGCGACTGCCCAAAATACTTGGCGACGTCGGGCAGCTTCGAAGCGCCGAAGACCACCACGAGAACGATGACCAGAACAATGATGTGCGAGGGTTTCACAGTTTGTCTCCTTCAATTGAGTCCTGTGCGGCGGAAGGCCCGCTCGGCGACTTTTCGTTAGGCTCAGGTCCGGCTTGCGCAACTGACCGTTGCGGGGCGTGCGCATTCGGTCCCTGCCGGGCATTCGCAGCTGGCTCTTGCGGACCGTGCGCATTCGGTCCCTGCCGGGCATTTGCGGCCTGCCCTTGCGGGGCGTGCGTGCCCGTCGCCGCGGCCTTGGAGCCCTTAGAGCCGACGCCCTTGGAGCCCGCACGAGCGAAGGCGGCGGAGCTGTATGCCGCCCTTTCGGCCGTTCTTGACGCCCTGTTCGTCCTGTCTCTCGCCGGTTCCACACCTTCCTCAGAACTCAGAGCGCCCGCGCCTGCGCCTCCCGGGCCAGCCATGGACATCCAGGCCTCCATCTCATCGCGCACGGCTTCGCGCACGATCCTGCGAGGGTCGAACTGGCGGAGGTCCAGGTTTGCGAGCGCGGCGATCTCCTTTTCCGCGACGCCGAATTCGCCGTCGGCCCCGGCGCGCATGCCGGCGCTCCACTGCCGGAGGGCATCGACTCCCTTGCGCATTGCACGCAGGGCCTCGGCAATGTTCTTGGGGCCGAGAACAAGCGCGCCGACGACGAGCAGCACCAGGAACTCCCCGCCGCTGATCCCGAGCATGCCCACCGCCTTTCGTCGTTTCCGGCGGCCACTGGCGGTGGCCGCTTTGTGGGGGCTGGTCGCGGTCAGTTGTCTTTCGACTGCCGTTTGTCTTTTGACGGTCTGCGGCGACCGGCCCTTTGCTTTGGCCGTTTCCGACGGTTTCGGATGTGCCGGGGCGTCATCCGATCGCGTCGCAAACGATCCGCACACGATGCTACACGCGCAAGCCCTCCGGACACGACGAAGCACCCGCCCAAGAGCCGCAAAGCACCCATCCAGTAGCCGCAAGACGTCCGCGGGTATGTCCGCAAAGCAGTCGTACACGCATCCGCAAAGCGTCTGCGCGTGTGTCCGCGCTTGTGTCCGCAAGCATTGACGACGACGGCGAAAGCTTCTTTTGGGACACAAAACGAAATCTCCCGCATCCTCCACATTAGAACGACACTCAAACACCTCCCCAAACATTGCCGACAACCAAGTAACTGCCGATGTGCGGGCGACTCCCGCCGACCGTCGGCCCCCGCCGGGACGCGTTTGACGGAGTTTCCCGCGCCATTGTTGACATTAGCACCGCAGCCGCACATTGCCGTAGTTTAGGTCTGGACATTCGCCTGAATCCGTGTAGGCTAAGGGTGTGGCGACACTGTAGAGGCAGACGCCACACGCCTCCCAAGAGCGGGCGGCCGCCGTCGCCGGTCGCCCGTCACCGCAGGCATGCGGCCCCGCACGGGCCGTATGCCTTGTCTAGTCCGTATCCGTTTGTTTGACTGTTTCCCGTTACTGTTGCATGCATGCGCCCACAGCGGCGCGGAAAGGAGCGCGGCCGTGTCCGTCTTCCGTTTGGACAGCGACAAGTTTGACCGCCAGCTCAGCCGGCTGGAAAACGCCGGCGAGAAGTTCGACACCGCCCAACACCAATTCGCCGT
>CALIHR010000053.1 GCA_938020505.1 uncultured Actinobaculum sp.
GCGGCCGCGGAGACCGCCGCGGCGGCCCCCGCCGCGAACGCCAGGGCCGCGGAAACCGCCAGCAGCAGGCGGCCGCCGCTCCCGCAGCGGAGCCGACGACCACAGGATCGGAGGCCTGATCATGCTGATTCCACGTCGCACTAAGTGGCGCAAGCAGCACCGTCCCACCCGCAGCGGCCTGTCGAAGGGCGGCACGAGGCTGGCCTTCGGCTCGTACGGAATTCAGGCGCTCGAGCCCGCCTACGTGACCAACAGGCAGATCGAGGCGGCTCGTATCGCGATGACCCGCCACGTCAAGCGCGGCGGCAAGATCTGGATCAACATCTTCCCGGACCGTCCCTTGACCAAGAAGGCCCTCGGCCTGCGAATGGGCTCGGGCAAAGGCCCGGTCGAAACGTGGGTGGCCAACGTCAAGCCCGGCCGCATCATGTTCGAAATGGACGGCGTCTCCGAAGAACTTGCCCGCGAGGCGATGCTTCGCGCGATGCACAAGCTGCCCATGAAGACCCGTTTTGTCACCCGTGAGGAGGGGGAGTGATGGCCAAGGGAATCACAACCGAAGAGCTCGATGCCCTGACTGACGCCGAGCTCCTCGAAAAGCTTAAGGAAGCGAAGGAAGAGCTGTTCAATCTGCGCTTCTCCGCGGTGACCCACCGCCTTGAAGACAGCGGCCGGCTCAAGGAAGTCCGTCGCGACATCGCTCGCATCTACACGGTCAAGCGTGAGCGCGAGCTCGGAACCCGCACCGCGCCAGCGGCTGAGAAGTGAGGTAAGAAGTGAGCGAGCAGAACAAGGGCGAAGCTCCGGTCCGCGGCCACCGCAAGGTGCAGCGGGGCTACGTCGTGAGCGACAAGATGGACAAAACCGTCATTGTCGAGGTTGAGGACCGCCGGAAGCACCCGCTGTACGGCAAGGTCATCACCCACACCAGGCGCGTCAAGGCGCACGACGAGAACAACGAGGTGCACGTGGGCGACCTCGTTCGCATCATGGAGACGAGGCCGTTGAGCGCGACCAAGCACTTCCGCGTGGTCGAGATCATCGAGAAGGCCAAGTGACCCCCGAGGCCACCCAAACCCCATCCGTTCGGCAAGGCTCGCACGGCGAGAACCGGCGCGACGACAGGAGAAATAACACATGATCCAGCAGGAGACGCGGCTCGGCGTCGCCGACAACACCGGTGCGAAGGAAATCCTCTGCATTCGCGTGCTCGGCGGCTCAGGCCGGCGCTACGCGGGAATTGGCGACACGATCGTCGCCACCGTCAAGGATGCGATCCCTGGCGGAAACGTCAAGAAGGGCGACGTCGTCAAGGCCGTCGTCGTCCGTGCGAGGAAAGAAACCCGCCGTCAGGACGGCTCGTACATCCGCTTCGATGAGAACGCGGCTGTGCTGCTCAAGAACGACGGCGAGCCTCGCGGCACGCGCATTTTCGGCCCCGTCGGCCGCGAGCTGCGCGAAAAGAAGTTCATGCGAATCGTTTCGTTGGCACCGGAGGTGATCTGATGGCCAAGATCAAGAAAGGCGATCTCGTCCAGGTGATCGCCGGGCGGACCTCGAACTCGAAGAAGATCGAAGAGCGCAATGCGCGCCGGGCCGAGCTCGGCCTGGACCCGATCGAGCCGGGCGACCGGGGCAAGCAGGGCGTCGTCCTGTCGGTCCTCGGGGACCGCGTTGTCGTCGAGGGAGTCAACCGCGTCAAGAAGCACGTCAAGGCGAGTCAGAACCAGCGGGGAGGGTCTGCGGGCGGCATCGAAACCGTCGAGGCGCCCATCCACATCTCCAAGGTCGCCCTCGTCGGCCCCGACAAGAAGCCCATTCGCGTCGGCCACCGCGAGGTCGAGGTCGAGCGCGACGGACGCAAGAAGATCATGCGCGAGCGCATCGGCCGCCGCGGCGGTAAGGAGATTGAGCTGTGAGCGACGCACCGCGCCTGAAGGCGAAGTACCTCAAAGACATCGTTCCGTCCCTGACCGCGGAGTTCAAGTACTCCAACCTGCACCAAGTTCCCAAGCTCGAAAAGATCGTGGTGAACATGGGCGTCGGCGAGGCGGCGCGCGATTCGAAGGTCCTCGAGGGGGCTGTCGCCGACATGGCGATCATCACCGGTCAAAAGCCGCAGATCACCAAGGCCAAGAAGTCCATCGCGCAGTTCAAGCTGCGCGAAGGCCAGGCGATTGGCTGCTTCGTGACTCTGCGCGGCGATCGCATGTGGGAGTTCCTCGACCGTCTGCTGTCGACCGCCCTTCCGCGCATTCGCGACTTCCGGGGGCTTTCTCCCAAGCAGTTCGACGGCCACGGCAACTACACCTTCGGACTGACCGAACAGACCGTGTTCCACGAGATCGACATGGACAAGATCGACCGGGTTCGCGGCATGGACATCACCGTCGTCACGACGGCCAAGACCAACGACGAAGGCCGCTCTCTTCTGCGCCTTCTCGGTTTTCCCTTTAAGGAGGCCTGACGCATGGCGAAGACTGCGCTCAAGCAAAAGCAAGCCCGGAAGCCGAAGTTCGGCGTTCGCGCCTACACCCGGTGCAACCGATGCGGCCGCCCGAAGGCCGTGTACCGCAAGTTCGGCCTGTGCCGAGTTTGCCTTCGCGAGCTCGCCCTGCGCGGCGAACTCCCGGGTATCAAGAAGTCCAGCTGGTAAGCACTACGTCGCAGGTCCGCAAGGGAAACCGCGACGGGGAAGGGCACACGCCCAATGTCAATGACTGACCCAATCGCAGACATGCTGACGCGTCTGCGCAACGCCAACTCGGCGTTTCACGAGTCGGTGTCGATGCCTTACTCGAAGCTCAAGGCGCATATCGCCGAGATCCTCGAGCGGGAAGGCTACATCGCCGGATTCGGCGTCGAGGAAGCGAAGGTGGGCAAGACGCTCACCCTCAATCTGAAGTACGGATCGAACCGTGAGCGCGCGCTCGTCGGCCTTCGGCGCATTTCGAAGCCGGGCCTGCGCGTTTACGCGAAGTCCACCAATCTGCCCAAGGTTCTCGGTGGCCTCGGCGTCGCTATTCTTTCGACGTCCTCCGGCCTGTTGACGGACCGCGAGGCCAAGGACAAGGGCGTCGGCGGGGAAGTCCTCGCCTACGTCTGGTGACGGGAGGAAGAATGTCGCGCATTGGCAAACGGCCCGTCCAGGTCCCGTCCGGCGTCGAGGTGACAATCGACGGCCGACAGGTCACGGTCAAGGGTCCGAAAGGCACGCTCGAGCACACGGTCGCCGAGCCCATCGCGGTCTCCTTCGACGACGGCGTGATTTCGGTCACAAGGCCTGACGACGAGCGCAAGTCGCGCTCGCTCCACGGCCTGACCCGCACGCTCATCGACAACATGGTGGTCGGTGTGACGCAGGGATACTCGAAGGCCATGGAGATCGTCGGAACCGGATACCGCGTGGCGGCCAAGGGGTCGAACCTCGAGTTCTCCCTGGGCTACTCGCACACGATCGTCGTTTCGGCGCCCGAGGGAATCACCTTCGCGGTCGAGTCTCCGACGAAGTTCTCCGTGAACGGAATCAACAAGCAGCAGGTCGGCGAGGTCGCGGCCAACATTCGCAAGCTGCGCAAGCCCGAGCCTTACAAGGGCAAGGGCGTGCGCTACGCCGACGAGAACGTGCGCCGCAAGGCCGGAAAGGCTGGTAAGTGATGGCTGTCACCGTCAAAGGCAAGGGGAAGTTCCTCGCTCGCAAGCGCCGCCACTTCCGCGTCCGCAAGAAGGTCGTTGGCACGCCCTCGCGTCCGCGCCTCGTGGTCAGCCGGTCGAATCGCCACATGCTCGCTCAGGTCGTCGACGACTCTGTCGGCCGCACTCTGGCCGCAGCTTCGACCTACGAAGCCGAGCTGCGCAGCGACGACGGCAAGAAGGCGGACAAAGCGCGCAAGGTCGGCGAACTCGTCGCCAAGCGCGCCCTGGAAGCCGGAATCAGCTCCGTGGTCTTTGACCGCGGAGGCAACAAGTACCACGGCCGCGTCGCCGCTGTGGCCGAAGGCGCCCGCGCCGCCGGGCTGACCCTGTGAGACTGGCGAAAGAGGTGTACTGATGGCTGCACAGCAGCGTGGTCGGGGAGCTAACCCCGACGAGAACAACAACGGCGAGCGCCGCGGGCGTCGCGGTGAGCGCCGGGATCGCCGGTCCGAAGAGAAGAACGCGTACATCGAGCGCGTCGTGACGATCAACCGCGTGGCCAAGACGGTCAAGGGCGGACGCCGGATGTCCTTCACGGCCCTCGTCATCGTCGGCGACGGAAACGGCGTCGTCGGCGTGGGCTACGGCAAAGCGAAGGAGGTGCCCTCGGCCATCGCCAAGGGCACGGAGGAAGCCAAGAAGAACTTCTTCAAGGTCCCCCGGATCGGCTCGACCATTCCGCACCTGGTCCAGGGCGAGGACGCCGCAGGCATCGTGCTTTTGCGCCCGGCTTCCCCCGGAACGGGCGTCATCGCGGGCGGCCCTGTCCGCGCGCTCATGGAGTGCGCAGGCATCCACGACGTTCTGAGCAAGTCGCTCGGCTCGTCCAACGCGATCAACATCGTCCACGCGGCGGTCGCGGCCCTCAAGGGCCTCGAGCAGCCCGAGTCCGTCGCTGCGCGCCGAGGCCTTCCCTTGGAGCGCGTCGCCCCGGAGTCGATGTTGCGAGCCCGCGCCGAGGCGGAGGCCAAGGAGCGGTCAGACAAGGAGGCCGAGGCAGCCAAGGCTGAGAACGAGGCCGCCGCCGCAGGAGTTGGTGCGTGATGGCACAGTTGAAGATCACACAGATCAAGTCCACCATCGGTGGGAGGCAGAACCAGAAGGACACCCTTCGCACACTCGGTCTGCGCCGCATCGGCCAGTCCGTGGTTCGCGAGGACCGCCCGGAGGTCCTCGGCGCCATCCGCACCGTTGCCCATCTCGTCAAAGTGGAGGAGGTCGACTGATGGCCGCAAAGAAGGCATCGAAGAAGGTCGCCGCCCCTGAGGGCGTCCTGAAGATCCACCACCTTCGCCCCGCCCCGGGATCGAACAAGGCCAAGACCCGTGTGGGGCGCGGCGAGGGCTCGAAGGGCAAGACCGCGGGTCGCGGAACCAAGGGAACGAAGGCCCGCTACCAGGTTCCCGCTCGCTTTGAGGGCGGCCAAATGCCGATCCACATGCGGCTTCCGAAGCTGCGCGGATTCAAGAATCCGTTCCGCGTCGAGTACCAGGTGGTCAACGTCGGCGCGCTGAGCGAGCTTTTCCCCGAGGGCGGCAAGGTGACCGTCGAGGACCTCGTCGCCAAGGGCGCGGTTCGCGGCAGGCGCCTTGTCAAGGTCCTGGGGACCGGCGACCTGGCCGTCAAGCTCGACGTCCGCGTCGACGCCTGGTCGGAATCCGCAAAGGAAAAGATCGAAGCGGCCGGCGGAAGCATCGCCGCTCGCTGAGCCAACGGGAATGCCCTCGCGCCTAGCGGGGGCATTCCCGTGTTGCATTCCTCGCGGCGGGTCGCGCTTCGGATGTAGTCGCGATCGGCTGGCGCCGGGTATAGTAATGAGAGCGGTGCGGGGCCGCCATCTGCCATCCCCGCGGTCGGGTCATTCCCGAACTCATCGACGCGGGCACAGTCCGCAACACACCCGCGGTTTTACCGCAATCTGGAGGAATTTTGCTCAAGGCGTTCGCGGCCGCGTTCCGCACCCCAGACCTTCGCCGCAAGCTGCTCTTCACGGTCGCCATCATGGTGGTCTACAGATTGGGCACTTTCGTTCCCGCGCCGTTCGTTTCGATACGCAACGTGCGCCAGTGCGCCGCTCAAAAGGGCGAGGGCAGTTTCCTCAATCTCCTCAACATGTTTTCGGGCGGGGCGATGCTCCAGCTGTCCGTCTTCGCGCTCGGCATCATGCCCTACATCACGGCGTCGATCATCATCCAGCTTCTGCGCGTCGTCATCCCAAGATTTGAGCAGCTTCACAAAGAGGGGCAGTCGGGAACGGCCAAACTCACCGAGTACACCCGCTATCTGACGATCGGCTTGGGGGTCCTCCAATCGGCGGTGTACGTCTCTTTGGCCAACACGACGCTCTTCCAAGGCTGCAGGCACCAGCCCATCCCGGGGGCGAACCCCGTCAAGATCACCATGGCCATCCTCGCCATGACCGCGGGAACCGGACTCATCATGTGGCTTGCCGAGCTCATCACGGAGCGCGGCGTCGGCAACGGCATGTCGATCCTCATCTTCACCGGCATCTGCGCCAACTTCCCGGGAATGCTCGTCAATGTCGTCCGCTCCAACGCGGGGTGGAAGGGAGCGATCGTCGTCCTCGCGGTCTTCCTCGCCATCACGGTGGTGGTCGTCTTCGTCGAGCAATGCCAGCGGCGCATTCCCGTCCAGTACGCCAAGCGCGTCGTCGGGCGGCGCATGATCGGCGGCTCCACAACATACCTGCCCATCAAGATCAACATGGCCAACGTCATCCCGGTCATCTTCGCCTCCTCGCTGCTCATGCTCCCGCAGATGATCGCCTCCTTCGGCAATCAGAACTCCGGCTGGGTCCAATTCATCCAATCCAACCTGACCAGGCAAGGCGTCTGGTACTACGGCCTGTACGCCCTGCTCATCTTCGGCTTCACCTTCTTCTACACGTCGATCACCTTCGACACCGAAGAGGTCGCCGACAACATGAAGCGCTACGGCGGCTTCATCCCGGGCGTGCGCGCCGGCCGGCCCACCGCGGAGTACCTCAGCTACGTTTCCAAGCGCATCACCTGGGTGGGCGCCATCTATCTGACGGTCGTCGCCCTCATCCCGTCCGTTATGTTCTCCGAGATGGGCATATTCCAGGGGACGTTCGGCGGAACGTCGATCATGATTCTCGTCGGCGTCGGCCTGCAGACGGTCAAGGACATCAACGCCCAGCTTCAGCAGCGCCATTACGAAGGCTTCCTCCGCTGACGCACGCGGGCTGACGTCCGCGGGCGCCGCCAATGGAAAGCGGCAGTTCGCAAGGGATAACAACGAAAGCAACTAAGCAACGCAAGGGAGTGTCCCAATGTCCATACGCTTCGTCCTCGTCGGCCCTCCGGGCTCGGGCAAGGGAACGCAGGCGCGCGCCCTCACGGAGCGCTTCGGGGTCCCCGCCGTCTCGACGGGCGCGATCTTCAGGTCCCACACCCGCGCGGGCGACGAACTGGGCCGCTTGGCGGACTCGTACACTTCGCGCGGCGAGCTCGTGCCCGACGACGTCACCGATCGCATGGTCGCGGCCAGGCTGAGCGAGGAGGACGTGGCCCGCGGGTTCCTCCTCGACGGCTATCCGCGCAACCTCCATCAGGTCCACGCCCTCGACGACATACTCGGAGGCTTGGGGACGGCGCTTGATTTCGTCCTGGAGATCACCGCAGCCGACGACGTCGTCGTGCGCCGCCTCCTTGGGCGGGCCGCCGAGGAGGGCCGCAAGGACGACACCGAGGACGTCATCCGACATCGGATCGCCCTCTACCATCAGACCACCGAGCCCCTTATCGCCGAGTACCGCGCGCGGAGGATCCTTCTGAGCGTCGACGGCATCGGCGACGTCGACGAGGTGTCCGAGCGCATAGGGCGCGCCGTCGACTCCTTCCTCGGCTCGCGTGCCTGATGCCCCGTCCGTCTCGTTCCTTGGAGTACAAGACGGACGGCCAGATCCGCAGCATGCGCGAGGCGGGCTTGGTCGTGGCGGCGATCCATGCCGCGCTGCGCGAAGAGGTCCGCGCGGGTGTGACGACGCGCCGGATGGACGAGGTCGCCTGCGAGGTGCTGAAGGCCCACGGCGCGCGGTCGAACTTCTACGGATACTACGGCTATCCGGCCCAGATCTGCGTCTCCGTCAACGAGGAGATCGTTCACGGAATCCCGGGGGAGAGGGTGCTCGAGGCGGGGGACTTGGTGTCGTTCGACTGCGGCGCCGTCCTCGACGGCTGGCACGGCGACGCGGCCTTCTCGGTTGTGGTTCCGGGCAAAGAAGCCCCGGAGCGCACGCGCTTGTGCGAGGTTGCCGAGGCCTCCATGTGGCACGGCATCGCGGCCATGGCAACGGGCAGCCGCGTGGGAGACATCGGGCGGGCCATCGACGATTTCGTTGTGAGCCTTCCCGACCCGCCGGGCATTGTCGTCGATTACGTCGGCCACGGAATCGGCTCGGCCATGCACATGCCGCCGGACGTGCCGAACTTTCGCTCTCGCGAGCGCGGGCCCAGGCTCAAGCCCGGCATGGTGCTCTGCATTGAACCGATGCTGACGGCGGGAGACCAGGCCAATCGGGTGCTCGGCGACGAATGGACTGTCGTTACAGAGGACGGCTCCGATGCGTGCCACTGGGAGCACGAGGTGGCCCTTCATTCGGGAGGAATCTGGGTTTTGACCGCGCCCGACGGCGGTGAGGCCGGCCTGGAGCCTTTCGGAATCGCGCCAGCCCCTCTGGAGTGAGCGGCCTCGCAGATCTTCTCGACTGGGCGGTTCGCGGAGTAGAACTTTGCGTGAAATCGGCGTCACTTCGCCGCTCGGGGAACGGTCCCCGAGCGGCGAGCAGAAACATCTCATAGGATAGGAGAGTCAGCCCCAAGCCGATCGGCGGACATCACGGCCGGTTCGCTTCGAACTGTCGGTTTCGTCACGATTCTCTAATCGTGGGTAGGTTTTCAACCCGAGGTGACACGCGAATGTGACGAAGATGGATGCGGATTCGGCGTTGTAGGGGTATTCTATAATTCTAAAGACATCAGGGTTCCCTGATGTTGCCACCATTAGATCTCGTACACGCACAAGATTCGGGAGGGATGATCAAGTGGCAATATTCAAACTCGACTCAGACAAATTCAATCAACAGCTAGCAAGTCTCTCGGAGGGCGGCGACAGGTTCCAAGAGGCTCAAACCAGCTTCAGATCGGGCGTTCAGATAGAAGCGGGCCCCGACGGCTGCGAACACTGGTCAAGCGTTGACGAGCTCGACCATTTCAAGACGCCCCTGTATTCCTCGTTCGTCGCCATCGACGATGAGCTGAAGGCCACGTCGGAGAGGCAGCACGCGATCATCGCGAATCTGCGGCAGTCTCTCACGTCGTTCCAAGACATCAATGACCAGGAGCGTCAAAACTACTTGGCCCAACTGGACGCTTTGGACTCGAAGTTCAATTATTATGCTCCCCAGGGCATGCAAAGTCTCACCCGTGCCTTTGCAGCAGGTATGAACGCAGCAAAGCAAGCGGGAATGCTAAAGGAGGACGGTGAATAATGGCGACTCCCAACGCTGACAGGCTCCACGGCATTGAGTCGTGGGACACGACATCGATTGAGCAGGCGAACAGCCACCTGCGCGAAGTCAAGGGCAAACTCGAAGAGGTCGCGGGTATCAACGAAAGGGTTGCCGCTGACCTTGGCTTGGAGGGAACGACGGCCGAGTCGGTCCAAGCCGACCTTGGCAGCGTTGCCCGCGATCTGAAGGACCATTCCGATGGGATCGGCAAGCTGATCGAGGTTCGCGAGGAGGCCATGAAAGGAGGCATCCAGGCGAAACAGGAAAGTGCAGAGATCCAGGCAAAGCTTGGTCAAGTTAACCGATTCAGCGCTCAGATGGATGCCATAGAAAACCTTTCTCTTGGGGGAGTTCCTGCGGGTCCCGAGCTTCAAGCCCAAGCAAGAAAGCAGCTTGAGGCTGCTCATACGGAGGTTGAAAAGCGGGCTAATAAGGTTCTCAGCGAGCTGTACTCGCGCACTGAGTCGGCGATTTCGGGGCTTCCATTCATTCAGAAACAAACGAAGTCGTACGGACCGGCGGAGCCGGGCATAAACGACGGAATGAAAAGGCCTACACCGGGCGTAGGAGGTTCGGACGGTGGAGATGGGCGCGGGCGGCGAGGCGCCCCCGGCGACGGTTCTTCCGGCGGCTACCAGCAGACCGGCCCTTCAAGGTCGGCCACAGACTGGCACACCCCGGGAAACGACACGTCGGTGGGCTCCGCCGGAAGTTATGCCGGTTCGGCTGGGCATTCTTCCGTCTCTCCCATTGTCCCCGGCCAACGAACAGACAGTTGGTCGCTGCAAAGCTCGCATTACACGCCCTCCTCATCAGGATCCGTGATCTCCGGAGGAGGAGCGCATCCATCGGTTCTCCATTCTCCGGCGGTGCACAATCCGCTCGCCTCGGCCGCCGCCATCGGCGGAGGAGGCGCCGCGGTGGCCGGATACAAGGCCTATCAGGCCGCCCGCGCCGCTCGAACGGCCCAATCGACGCCGACGCCGCGCGCTTCCTCAATGAGGTCGGGCGCCACTATGCGCACTCCGACGACGCCCTCGACGAGCATCGTCAAAGGCGCGACGACCGCGGCCCGCGCAACAACGTCCTCGACGAGCCTGGGAAAGGCCGGCAGTGTCCGGGGCGGCGCCACTGGCATCGCTCGTCCCGTGTCCGCATCGCCGGCACGGGGGTCGAGCATCTTGAAAGGCACGACGACGGCAGCCCGTGCGGCCGCCCCGACGTCTTCCGGCCGCGGGTCGGGGATCCTGAAGGGTGCAACGACGGCGGCTCGCGCGACGTCGTCCGCGAAGACTCAGGGGACGTCCGGCAGCGTTCGAAGCGGCGCGACATCAGCTCGTGGGGCTGGATCGGGAGCTGCCCGTGGGACTGGGGTCTCTGGGCGTGCGATGGCCGGACGCTCCGCTGGAGGGTCCTCTTCGGCCAAGGGCGCAAACGGAGTTCGCGGGGGTGCCGGTGCGTCTGCCGGGCGTTCCTCCTCGGCTGCGGGGCGCGCTTCCGCCATGGGGCGTACGACCTCGTCGACGACTGGCGCGTCTTCGCGCAGCGCGGCGGCTCGTCCGGGAATGACACGGCCAGGGACCTCCGCAGGGGGCAGGTCCGCTTCCACCTCACGCGCCATATCGGGATTGACCGGCGGGCGCGGCAAGGGCCGCAAGGACAAGCGTCGCGAAGACCACCGTCCGATTGAAGAAACGCAGGTTTCCCCTTACGAGACGGACAACACTGTGACCTTCCTGGAGGCCGGCCGACGTGAGGAGCCTCAGGAGAACCAAGACCAAAGAGACAAGCATCAAGGTTAAGCTCGGTCGAGCTTAAAGGTTGTGGGGTGGAAGCCGGACTCGGCTTCCACCCCACACCTTTCAACGCTTCACACAACGAGATCGGAAAACACTAAAGACCCTCTTGCGTTTCTTAGGTCACCAGCGCTTCAGGCGCGCTTCATCATCAAAAGACGCGACGCGCCACGAGGTGTCACTGCGGGCGGAATCTGGTACCGGGGTCGTTTTGTGTGTGGGTGGGGTTGGGTGCGTGAGGGGTGGTCGGGGGTGTGTTGTGTCCGTAGCCTGACGGCGGCGGTGTCTGGGCGTTGTGCGGGTAGGGGGTTGGGTTTGCTGCCTGTGGGCCGGGGGCATGGGGCTGTGCCTGTTGCGGCAAAGTCGAAGGGGCGACAGGCGTCTGGCTGGTGCCGGCGGAGGTCCGGGCTGTGCGTCGTTTGCGTCCGAGGACGAGCCAGGCTCCTGCAATGACTGCTAGAACGCCGCCGCCGACAAGCCCCCAGCCCCATGCCGGGAAACCGTCTCCGCCCTCGTTGCGCGACGATGCCGCCCCAGTTTTCTGATTCGACGGCCCGGTTGACTCGCCGCTCGAAGCCGAAGTATTTGAGGCCCCCTCCTTTTCCGCTGTAATCGAAATGCCTTTGAACCAAAAGTTGGGATCGTCAATCATGACCTTATTGCCTTCAATCTTCCCTATGTTAGCTTTAGTGACTTTTCTAGGCATGATGATTGTTATTTTGACCTGGAAACCGTTAAAGTTACCTTCTCGTTTGCTTTTTGGAAGTTCTATATAGTAAGAATCTGAATTCTCTTTTAGGGCTGCATTTCCTCCAAGAGATTCATTGGAAGTAATTTTGCATTTAACGTTACCGCCTGGAGGGGTAAGGTCTTCTACTTTCGGATTTTTGATGAATCGAGCGTTTGTTTGAGCCGATACCTTTACATCTTCGCATGTTCTCTTGAGCTCGGTCATAGACCCTGTAGTTTCTTCGACTTCAAACGAAAGGACTGGTTTGGCGCCAGGTCGGTAATCGATGGTTCCTTCAACGCGGCATGCGGATAGAACGAAGGCCGTAAAGGCTATCAAAATTACTTTGATGAAAGAAGTTTTTGTGCGGACGGTCATGTCGAGTCTCCTCTGTTCCGAGAATCGGATGGCTTGTAGAACTGCCGTGCTGACCTCAGCTTATCGCGTGCAGGCTCACCACGTCTCATTTCCGCGAGAAACGGAAACCACACTCGCCGATTTTTCCTCAAGTAGCTTTTACTTTGGACCGTGACTTACCGTGGGCGGTATCGTGCGCCGGGATCGTCTTGTCCCTGGTTGGAGTTCGGTGCTTGAGGAGTGGTCGGGGGCGCGTTGTAGCCGTAGCCCGACGGCGGTGGGTTCCGGGCGTTGTGTGGATAGGGGGTTGGGTTTGCGGTCTGCGGACCGTAAACATAGGGGTTTGTCTGTTGTGGCCAAGCCGAAGAGGCGAGAGGCACCTGATTGACGCCGGTGGTAGAGGCCTGGGCTGTGCGTCGTTTGCGTCCGAGAAGGAGCCAGGCTCCTGCAATGAGTGCCAGAATGCCGCCGCCGACAAGGCCCAGCCCCATGCCGGGAAGCTGTCTCCGCTATTGTTCTGCGACGATTTCGCTCCAGTTTTCTCATTCGACGGTCTAGTGGACTCGCCGCTTGAAGCCGAAGAGCTTGAAGCCCCTTCCTTTTCCGCTGTAATCGAAATGCCTTTGAACCAAACGTTGGGATCGTCAATCATGACCTTATTGCCTTCAATCTTCCCTGTATTAGCTTTAGTGACTTTTCCCGGCATAATAATTGTCATTCTTAACTTAAAATCACTGAAGTCACCACTTATCTTCCATTTTGGAATATTGATGTAGTACTTTCCGGATTTCTCCGTTAAAACTGTAACTCCTATCATTGGTTCAGTGGAGCTCACTCTACATCTAATATTTCCTCCTGGAGGGGTAAGGTCTTCTACTTTCGGATTTTTGATGAATCGAGCGTTTGTTTGAGCCGATACCTTTACATCTTCGCATGTTCTCTTGAGCTCGGTCATAGACCCTGTAGTTTCTTCGACTTCAAACGAAAGGACTGGTTTGGCGCCAGGTCGGTAATCGATGGTTCCTTCGAGGCGGCATCCCCTCAGTAAGAAGGCCGCACAAGCTATGAGAATAACTTTGATGAAAGAGGTCTTTTGTGTGTGGACGGTCATGTCGAGTCTCCTCTGTTTCGAGAATCGGATGGCTTGCGGAGCTGTCGTAAGACTCCAGCCTGGTGCCCGTGAGCGCCGATTGCTCCGTTCGGTCCGAGGGCGGAAGCAGATGCCTTCCTCCTCCCCCAGGGCCCTCTCTCGAAGAGGACGGGACGAGATAGAAGCCGGCCTGCCTTTCCTTCTTGGCGGGGACATCCCGATCAAGGCGCTTTCTTTCCCGGAGACCTTCTGTCTCCGCCGCGTGTAGCTCTTCTCCAAACAGGTCCTTCCCCTTTGAGTGGCGTCGTCTCGCGTTTAGTTCTGTTTAGGCTGGCGATTGGTGAAGCGGAGGGTCTCCACGCCGCCACGCCGCGCTGTGTTAGAAAGTGGGACACAATGCAGCTTGCAGTGGCATAAGTGGAATTAAAGACATTAAATATTATGATCAATGGTCGTAGTGAGCCTAAATAAAGGTGAGCTTGAGCATCTTCACCTCAGCCTTCCGGAGGTCTTGCGTCGGAGCGTTTTACGTTGTAGGGTGAGTGTCGGGATCGCTGAACCCGCGGATAAAGCGGTCATCACGTCGTCAAACCGGCCGGGCAGGGCTTTCGTTTTGCCGGGGCGGCAGGTTGATTATATCGCCAAGCTCGCGAGAGCTGGCGTTTCATCGGGTTTGAAGGGGCCGCCGTCTCGTCAAACTTACGGTGACAGTCGTGTTCGGCCGACTTGACAGGGCTGTTGTCTTGTCGGGTCGTCGGAAGCGGTTGCGTTCTTGTTGGCATAGTGGTGCTGTGTGTGTTGCCGGGCCCAGATCGGCTTGGCAGGGCGCGGCGCTGCTTCACGGACAGTATTCAATTCACGCAAGTAATTGAATCTAGTAAGGCTCGGTGCGCTGGCCGGTGCGGCGAGCCCTCATCATGGAGGGATTTGTCATGTCGTATGCAATGGTTTCAGGTGATCTGGCGCTTCCGCTGCCGGAGTACGTTGATTTTGACAGCGCGCTGGTGCAGCTGTCGCATGTCAATGAGGCGTTGCATCGATCACAGATCATGGCCGGCAGCGTCAACCCGGATTCGATGACCGGGGAGATGGTCGAAGCGTGGAAGAGGGAGATCGAAAAGCTGACCGGCGCAGTCAGGAGGGTCAGCGGGATGGTTCACGCGGTCGGTCAAGCCATTGACTCCTACAAGTACCTGTACAGGCAGACCATCACGGACGTCAAAGGGATGCAAGAGGAATGGGACGGGCATATGCGGGCCTTCAAGGTCATCGACGTTTTGGGCGAAGGGGCCACCGATGCCGAGAGGAAGAGTCTGGAGGACAAGCAGTTCGAGCTGGCGGGCCGGTACAACCGGCGCATCGAAGAGTTGGACTCGGAGGCTGAGACGTTGTCGAAGAAGATCGAATCGATTCTCGGCGATCTTGCCCCCTCCGCCGGGAAAGTAGGGGCCGGGGCCGGGCGGCGTCCGGACCGCAACGATCTGGGCGTGGCCCTTTTCGGAGGAGGAGGAATTCTCGGGGCCCAGACGATGGCGGCCAACGCTGAAGCCGACGCCAAAGACTTCTCTAAGCTTGTATCCGACGTCGATGAGGACGGGATCCCGACGAAGAAGGCGTTGGAGGAGATGAAGAAGAAGGGCTACCTCGACCGTCTCGGGACCGACCCCTACTTCTGCGCGGCCGTTGCCGCGAAGATCAACCCCCGGCGAATGGCTGACCTCGGACGGAAGATCGATCAAAGGGTCCTAAGAGGGGTGATTGTGTCCGGACCTTCTTTGGCGCGGATTGATCAGCTTGGCGATAGAGCAGGGGATCTTCATCGGCTCTACGGGGGGCTGGGTGCGTCGGCGATGGTTGCGACCGGTTCGGTGCCTCGGGGTTTGGATGGGGAAGCGAAAGACACCTGGGAGACGTGGAAGAGTCTGTCGGAGAATGGCGGGGTGTCCATGAAGGTGAAGTCGGGTGACGAGTCGATGGGGCAGTGGCGAAAGGACTACCTCGAATCTATTAAAGCCGCCGGACGAGAGGGTGCCAAGGGAGGGGCCGAGATGTTTCACTTCAACAGGGACATGCGGGGCTATGTCCATTTGGGGCAGATGTTCGGCCTGGGTGCCAAGGCCCACCCGGAGCTGACGTTTTCCAACGAGTTTGTCAACGGCAAAGACTCCGTCATGCATGACCTGCTCAAATGGGACCGCGAACAAGGAGCCGACTACCGCGCGTGCTACAAAGATAGCGTATTTCAGGTCTCAGACAAACATGGAGACCTCTCCACTTTCGAGGGGCTGGGCTCGCGTGATCCCGTGGCGAATATGATGTATGGGATGGACGGGGACCCCAAGGTCAGCCGGGAGTTCCTCGCCAGCGAGGTCGACGTGCCCGGGAACAAGGATCCGAACGTGGCCCGCTATCTTGTCGGGTCCCGGTATGCCCTGTCGCACGGGGCCTCTGCCTATGTCGACCACGGCGAACAGCTCGGACACGTTGTGGACGAGGCGACCTCCGGCAAAGATGCCGTCCACGATCCACGCACCTTCACCGCCATCCGCGGCTACGTCCAAGGATATACTGAGGGCTTGCGCTCGGGTGGGATCAACGGCACAGACCCTGGTCAGAGTCTGGGCGCCCAAGGCGAACCGCGCTTTGGGGCCGCCCACTACGGCCTGCGCTCGTGGACAGGGCAGATCCTCAAAGAATACACCGACGACCTCGCCCGGGAACTGACGACCCCTTCAGGCGTGGAATCGGGGGATGGTGCCGTTTACGACGTCAAAGACAAACGCTACCGACTTGTTCTTCCGGCTTCGTTGGTTGACGATATGACACTGGCCAAGAGAGGTTTGTTTACTGATTTGGCTTTTGAGAATGGTGTGCGTGACACTAAAACCACCGGGTTGCATGGGCGTCCGCCGGCGTTGCTGGAGCTGGCGAACAAGGCGACCCAGGGCATGTACCGCGACGGAGTCGAGGCGTGGCGGGTGGACGGCAAGTATGGTCAGCATGTGGTTGGGCGTTATGGGGCGTTGCTGTCTCATTTGGAGTTGGCTGAGTACAACGCGGACGTCAATGTCGGGGAGGTTAAGGACAAAAGCCATTCGAATGTTCGAGGTTTGATCAACCACCTGGCGAGCGCTATTCCGGCGGGCAAGGTTCCCGGCGGCAGTCAAGCCCTTCAGGCGACTCAAGACGCGGCCTTCAACAAGTGGCTCTCCCTCGACAACCGCGCCCAAGCCGTCAGCGACCGCGACAACGCCGTCGAAACCATCGCAAACAAACTCACCCAGCCTACGCCCAATGGACAATACAGTCCGGTGGACATGATCGAAAACGAAGCAGAGCGACAGAACAATGCGTATGGTGCGCCTCAAATGCGGATCAGGACAAACAACGAGCTCCGCGACCAACTACCGAAAGAAGAGGGCTTTATCGACGAAACAAATACTCCAAAGAAGAACACCACTCCTAATGAGCAAGAAGCTTATCAATTTGCCAAGCATTCATATTGGACTGAATCTGCGCAGAAACATATTTCTAATGTCACAAACGTCGCGAAAGTGATAAAAGATGCTTATGACGGGACCCTTCGAGATTCAAAATGATGTTATAGGTTTAACCGTATACAGTTCTTTTCTTCCATTTAATCTCATTCAGAATATTCGAAAGCTTCGATTCGAAACTCCCGGAGTCGATGGGGCCTTCTAAGTGAACTTCACAGACGTAACCATCCAAACAGTTGACAAACCATGCCTGAGCCCATCTTCTAAAATCGCTTTCGTAATATGAGTAACCATACGCGCTACGATTTCCAACCCCTCTTGGAGACTTGAATGCAACTATGTGTTTCCAATTTGCGCTTACATGCGGATTTTCGAGTCGTTTTAAGTTCTCGTCTCTCCACTTCTGGGCGTTGTCGGAAAGGGACGTTGTGGTGATGCTTAGCATTGACCCTTTGTAAGGTCCTTTTAGCTTCATCTTGATGAGAAGGTGCCGTCCACCTGCCATTTCACTGTATCCATTGCTGTAGTCGGGTTCTCCCCACTCGGCGTTCACTATCTCTGCATCCGGGACAATCCTCGGTGAACCGACTTGTACGGGCTCGTTAGCACATCCAGATGTGCTAACGAGACATACAAGCAGTGCTGAGGCGACCCGCAGCA
Organism: uncultured Actinobaculum sp.; assembly: GCA_938020505.1. Classification (GTDB taxonomy): domain Bacteria; phylum Actinomycetota; class Actinomycetes; order Actinomycetales; family Actinomycetaceae; genus Peptidiphaga. Next base: position 17,381 of record CALIHR010000053.1, read on the forward strand.
GAGATCTAACGGGAGGCTTAACGGCTAAAGTCTTGTGGAAAGACGGTGAAAGCCTTGTGGTGCACCTTGTTCGTCTTTTGTCTCTCGGGGTGTTCGTGTTTTCTTCCATTGAAACTGGCTCTTCCTTAGTTAAAGCAACGGTCAAGACGATCATTATTGCTTCTTACTTTGAGGCCTTTATTTTAACACTCCGAGTCTCGACTGGCTGCGCAGTTCCGGTTTTGGAAAGTCGAGGCGTGGCGGGTGGACGGCAAGTATGGTCAGCATGTGGTTGGGCGTTATGGGGCGTTGCTGTCTCATTTGGAGTTGGCTGAGTACAACGCGGACGTCAATGTCGGGGAGGTTAAGGACAAAAGCCATTCGAATGTTCGAGGTTTGATCAACCACCTGGCGAGCGCTATTCCGGCGGGCAAGGTTCCCGGCGGCAGTCAAGCCCTTCAGGCGACTCAAGACGCGGCCTTCAACAAGTGGCTCTCCCTCGACAACCGCGCCCAAGCCGTCAGCGACCGCGACAACGCCGTCGAAACCATCGCAAACAAACTCACCCAGCCTACGCCCAATGGACAATACAGTCCGGTGGACGCGATAAAAGTGGAGGCTCAACGGCAGAATAAGTATCTGGGAGAACCGCAGGCGCACTTTGTGACCTTGGAGGAGCTCTACCACCGGCTTCCCAAAGAAGAGAACTTCGTTGACGAAAACTATGCTTCTAAACATCAAACAGACCCTCAAGAAAACGAAGCGTATAGATTCAACGAAAATTCTTATTGGACTTATGAAGGAAGGAAGAGGGTGCCTGGCGTTACGAATATGCAGGACCAAATCGACAAGGCCTTTGACGGTTCACTTCGAGATTCGAAGTAGGACTAGTTTAGCTTTAGCGGTAGAACGTTTTCCTCCACCATTTTATATTGTTGAGGGCTGTGTCTACGAGCGTCGGGTCGAGGTTTGGCGCGTCGCGTGGGCTTTCGATGTAGATTTCGCAGATCCAGCCTTTCATACAGTCGACCAGCCATGCTTGGCTCCAGCGTTTGAAGAAGGCGTGGTAGTAGGAGTAGCCGTACGCGGTGCGGCCGCCGATCTTTCGTGGTTTGACGAAAGGGGTGATGCCCCTTTTAGTCGAGCTTCCTTCGGGGTCGCCGCCGTACCGCTTCATATTCTCCTCCCTCCAATTCTTCGCCCCGTAAGACAGGTGAGTCGATCGAACGGCGAGTATCGCGCCGACACTGGAACCTTTGAGTTTCATTTTCAAAAGAAGATTCCTCTCTATGTCTTGCTCGCTGTACCCGTTTTTGTAATTAGGCTCGCCCCAACCGGCCATTTCAAACTTGACTTGTGGCGCGACGATCGGTGAACCTGTCACTTTCGGCTCTCCGGAGCATCCCGCCAGGGCGAGAAAGCACGCAAGCGTCGCCGCAACAAGCTTCGCCTGCGCCCAGCGATTTGCTGCCATGTGCGGTCTTGGCCGGATTCTTCTGCCGTGAGTCATAATCGTCTGCTCTCTGATTGTCTGATTGTTGGCGTCGTCCGCCGTTGGAATTCCTTATTGTGCGCCGAAGCGACTTATGACAGGCCTGCCGATGCAGGTTGCCGCAAAGCCTTACTTCAACACTTTATACCAAAGCCCCTGTTGTGAGAACGGGTCGATTCCGACTTTCCAGAATCGAAACGCGAAGGATCGGCAGCAGGTACCGCGCTGAGGCCGTCGATAGCAAGACTGGCACAGTTGAGGCGATGACAGAAAAGTTTCTCGGCGACGGGGAAACTAACGGTCCGCCTGAGAAAGTCGCCCGTTACTCCTGGGGGAATCGCAATGCCAACAATCTTGAGCATGCGGCGAACCTCCTCACGCCCACAAGTATGAAAGACGTGATGAACCAGCTGTCCGAAAACGAGCGCGGCCTGACCGAAACGGGAGGCGCGCCGCAGGAGGTGACCGACGACATGAGGGAATCTGAACGTTACTACTAAAAGCGCCATTGGACCATAGAGGGAAACGGCATCGCTGGAAATGACGGCATGAAGCACGCGTATATGCGAGACCATCCAGGGAACGGGTGCCGACTGGAAAAGGCGGGCAGTTCAAAACGCAAAGTCTGGTCCGTTTTCAATTCGCGAAAGTGAGGTCGACCTGAAAGGTTGTGGCCCGTTTGCCACAAAGTCAATGCCTGTGGATTGAGTTAAAGGTTCGTCGTCTTTGTAGACGATAAAGGTCGTCCATGTGATGTGGTTGAATGTCTTCACTAGTTGCGAGTCGAGGTTTGTGCGCTTTGCGGAAATTCCAGGTAGATATGGCAGCTTTGGTCTTCCTTGCCTCCGCCGCATTCAACGAACTACAACCGGAACCCAACCTGTGGCCGGCGGCCGCCCCGACCGCAGTCGGCCGACCCTTTCTGGCTAGAGTGGTCTGACCCGTCAGCCGCTCCGACGAGATCGGCTGCCCTGACGAGACCCGCGTGCGTTTCCCATTCGCCATTTCCAATTTTCCCTCTGCGCGAACCGAACTTTGACAAGAACGTGAACCGAACTTTGGAAAAGCCCTTACCTTGATATTCTAGCCAGCGGGTCCGCGTCACGACGAAGAAAGGCGGACAAGATGTCGATCAGCTACCTCGAATGCCCCTGTCTCGTTTGGGGCTGGCCGACTTCCTGAGGAAGGGCATTGTCGACGAAGCAACGGCTCAAAGAACACCGCCCTACTCGGCACGGAGTTTTCCAGTTGCCAAGCTTCTTGCTGGAGCGAAGAGGGGGACGGCACTTCTCCGGCAACGACCGCGAAGCACACGATTAAAGAGGGTTATAGAGAGCCGCTACGAAACGCCAACCAAAGAGAGCCTAGTAGACAGTCTGGTCGTCTATGTGTTTTCGCAACCATTGAATGTGATCTAGAACTTTTATGATCTGCGGGTCCAGTTTCTTTGCATCTATTGGGCTTTCTAGGTTAATTTCACAAATACATCCGCTTGGACAGTCGACATACCATGCCTGTGCCCATCGTTTGAAGTCGTTTTCGAAGTAAGAGTAACCATATGCGGTTCGGCCTCCTATTTTTCGTGAATGTTTAAAAGGTGTAATTTGTAACCGTCGACTTTCTGGGATGCTGTACTGGACCATATTCTTTTGTCGCATGGTTATTGCGTCATAATGTCTGACTTTTACACGAATGGATAAAACCGAACCCTTTTCGGGTCCTTTTAGTTTCATTCTGAGAAAAATGTGATACCCACCTCCCTGTTCTGTGTATCCGTGTTTGCTGTAGTCTGGTTTGCCCCAATCGTCGTTGTCGAACTTGACGGCAAGAACAAGGTTCTTCGAATCGACGTTAAGCGAAGCGCAGCCGCCTACCAGCAGAAGCAATGCGGACAGCAGCCCCGCGACCGCGTGGAAAGGGCGCGCCCTTGTGGCCGCCCTTTCCACGCGGGATCGGGCGAGCTTCGACGTCGTCTGGCCTGTTCGGTCCTTGCACCATTCATCTTCAGCCGGCGGGCATGCGGGCGTGTGCGCCATGAAATGTCTATGTGCATGCATCGCGAGCCGTCACTTCTTGGGCAGGGCGGATTCCAGCATGTCGAAGCGCGTCGCCGAATTGTTCTCCTGGGAGTCGAAGTTCTCGATTCCCGACTTGATTCCCGATCCCAGGGTCGCGCACCCGTCGGCGATCTCCCGGGCGGCGCCGGCGAACAGCTTTATAGTCCAGTCGAGCGTCTTCCTCAGCGCGCTCGTCCCGTTGTTGTCGGTTTTCCATCCCGCGCCAATTGTGTCGGTGGGCAGGCTGACGGCTATCTTTACGACGTCGCCGTTGCAAGCGTCAATGCCTTTGCCCACGCCGTTGTAATAGTCCGCGTCGTCCCATCCGGCAATGGCCTTGATTCCTGCCTTGTCGCGATCGAACTTGAGTTCGCCCATTGGAGTTTCCTTTCGTTTCGGGGTTTGACGATATGTGTTTATCGGGGTTTGACGATATTTGTTTCGACCTCAGGCGACATGGACTCTGCCGCCTGACGGCGAATGTTTCGACGCGGGGCGGCACGCGGCATGGCGTTTGGCGGCACGCGGCTTTCTTGCGTCACCCGTTGCGTGAATGGTTATGTCTGAGACTATACCGGCATACCGGTGTCAATGGAAGACGAGAATCGTTCCTGCCTTTTTTGCTATAAAGAATACTCAAAAATTGGGAAAGGATGCTTGGAGCAGGCGGCAGAGGGGCTGCTCGGAACAGGGGCGAGAGAGGCTGCTCGGAACAGGGGCGAGAGAGACTGCTTGGAACAGTTGACGGAAAAAGCGCTCCGGGCGGGCAAGGGAGAGGGCGCTCAGGGGGGCGGGGATGCTTCGGGCGGAAGCGGGAAAAGCTGTTCGAGGGGCCCGTTCCAGACGCGCACGGAGCTTTCGACTTTGCGGACAACGGACGCAAATTCATTGAGGCCCGTTCCAGACGCGCACGGAGCTTTCGGAGCGTCGCGAGGGTGCGCCGGGACACTCGGAGCGGAGGGGCTGTTGGATGGGGCAGTTCGAGAAGGTTCGAAGCCGTCGGTGATCTACTGCACCGGATCGGCACTACCGTCAAGCAGGAGGCCCGTGTAATATTGATCGTTGGTACGTCCTGCCCAAAAGCAGGTCTGCCTCGGAACCGCGCAACCCGGTGCGGGGCCGATCGGAGTGTTAGCGAGGGTTATGGCGAAGAAGGATGGAGTCATCGAGGTTGAGGGAGCGGTCATAGAGGCCCTTCCCAACGCGATGTTCCGCGTCGAGCTGGAGAACGGGCACATCGTGCTCGCTCACATCTCCGGCAAGATGCGCCAGCATTACATCAAGATTCTCCCGGAGGACCGCGTGGTAGTCGAATTGACTCCCTACGACCTGTCCCGCGGGCGCATCGTGTACCGCTATAAGTGAGCCCCGATTTTCTATCGCCGCCAGTGCCCTGACGGCAAGGAAGTACAGCAATGAAGGTCAAGCCCAGCGTCAAGAAAATCTGTGACAAGTGCAAGGTGATCCGTCGCCACGGCCGCGTCATGGTGATTTGCGAGAACCCGCGGCACAAGCAGCGCCAAGGGTGACCCGGCGCAGCGGGTCTTCCCGCGTCAACCGCACTGCCCGCCGCAAGGCAACCCCCGGACCGAAGGCCGGGGCTCCGCTGCTTAGCGGGGGAGAGGCAGTGTCCCACACCTTCGGACTATCAAGGAGCTAAGAAATTGGCACGTCTATCCGGCGTCGATCTTCCTCGCGAAAAGCGAGTCGAGATCGCGCTCACCTATATCTACGGCATCGGCCGCACCCGCTCGGCGGAAACGCTCGCGGCCACCGGCATCAGCCCGGACGTCCGCGTCCGCGACCTCACCGAGGACCAGCTCGTCGCGCTCAAGAAGCACATTGACGAGAACTACAAGGTCGAAGGCGACCTGCGCCGCGAGGTTCAGGCTGACATTCGCCGCAAGATCGAAATCGGCTGCTACCAGGGCCTGAGGCACCGCCGCGGCCTGCCCGTCCACGGCCAGCGCACGAAGACGAACGCGCGCACCCGCAAGGGGCCCAAGCGCACCGTCGCCGGCAAGAAGAAGAAGTAAGCAGTAGGAGTAGATCATGCCCCCCAAGACCCGCCAGGCCTCTTCCGGCTCCCGCCGTCCGCGTCGCAAGGAGCGTCGCAACGTCGTCGCAGGCCAGGCCCACATCAAGTCCACGTTCAACAACACGATCGTCTCGATCACAGACCCGAACGGCGCCGTCATCGCCTCGTGTTCCTCGGGCCAGGTCGGTTTCAAAGGCTCGCGCAAATCGACGCCCTACGCCGCGCAGCTTGCCGCGGAGAACGCCGCCCGCGCCGCCATGGAGCACGGCATGAAGAAGGTCGACGTCTTCGTCAAGGGCCCCGGCTCCGGCCGTGAGACGGCGATCCGTTCCCTCACCGCGTCGGGCCTCGAGGTCACATCGATCTCCGACGTGACGCCGCAAGCCTACAACGGCTGCCGCCCCCCGAAGCGTCGCCGCGTGTGACGCACGGCCCGCCTCGGCGGGCCCCAGCGGATATCCGCACTCCGCAGGCCGGACGGATGGCCTGCGGGCGACTGGACGTCAAATAGCGGGCGTCCATGAAAGGAAAGAATCGTGCTTATCGCACAGCGCCCTGTTCTCACCGAAGAGCAGGTCTCGGAGTACCGCTCGCGGTTCATCCTCGAACCCCTCGAGCCGGGTTTCGGCTACACGCTTGGCAACTCCATGCGCCGCACCCTGCTCTCGTCGATCCCCGGCGCGGCCGTCACATCGGTTCGCATCGACGGAGTGCTCCACGAGTTCTCCACGATCGCGGGGGTCAAAGAGGACGTCGCAGACATCATCCTCAATCTCAAGGAACTCGTCGTCTCCTCGGAAAACGACGAGCCGGTCCTCATGTACCTGCACAAGCAGGGCCCGGGAGAGGTCACGGCCGCTGACATCACGCCGCCCGCCGGCGTCGAGATCCACAACCCCGACCTCCACATCGCCACGCTGAACGATAAAGGCAAGATCGAGATCGACCTCACCGTCGAGCGCGGCCGAGGCTACGTCTCCGCCGCGCAGAACAAGGGAGAAGAGGACGAAATCGGCCGCATCCCGATCGATTCGATCTATTCGCCCGTTCTCAAGGTGTCCTACAAAGTTGAGGCGACCCGAGTCGCCCAGCGCACGGACTTCGACAAGCTCGTCGTCGACGTCGAAGTGAAGCCTTCGACGACGCCGCGGGACGCGCTCGCCTCCGCCGGCAAGACGCTCGTCGAGCTGTTCGGGCTGTGCGTCGAACTCAACAACGAGGTCGAAGGAATCGAGCTGGGCCCCCCGCCCGTCGTCGAAACCCAGTCCTCGGACCTGCAGCGGCCCATCACGATTCTCAACCTTCCCGCCCGTTCGCAGAACTGCCTGCAGCGTGAAGGCATCCGCACCATTGGTGAACTCATTCAACGCTCTGAGGCCGACCTTCTCGACATTCGCAACTTCGGCGCGAAGTCGATCGAGGACGTCAAGGACGAGCTTCTCAAGCTTGACCTGCGCCTGAAAGATTCGCCCGCTGGTTTCGTCTCCAGCTTCGGCGAGGAGAGCTACACGATGCAGTTCAGCGACGACTCGCAGGGCTGAAGCCCGATTTTTCCTAGGAGACACTACTATGCCCAAGCCCACCAAGGGCCCGCGTCTGGGCGGCTCGCCCGCCCACCAGCGCCACATCATCGCGAACCTGTGCAAGGACCTCATCCGCCACGGTGCGGTCACAACCACCCAGACTCGCGCCAAGACCGTCCAGCCCCACATTGAGCGGCTCATCTCGAAGGCCAAGCGCGGCGACACCTACAACCGCCGCCTCGCCCTTCGCGTCCTCCAGGACCGCGAGCTCGCCTACATCCTGTTCGAGGAGCTCGGGCCAAAGTTCGCCGAGCGCAACGGCGGATTCACCCGCATCATCAAGCTCGGCAACCGCAAGGGCGACAACGCCGCGATTGCGCGCATCGAACTCGTGACCGAAAAGGTCTCGCCCAAGCAGTCAGCGGTTCGCGAGGCTGAGAAGACCGCCAAAAAGGCGGCTGAGGCCCAGAAGCTCGCGAAGGAAGCAAAGGAAAGCGCCGACGTCGAAGAGACCGCCGAAGCAGCGGCCGACGCAGTCGAATCCGAGGACGCAGCCGTCAAGGAAGCCGCGGCCACGAAGGCCGACGCCGCCGAGAAGGAAGCCGAGGCTGACGAGTCCAAGTGATCCTCACGCGAGCCTGTCGCGCGAAGTCCTTGATCCGGAGCGGGGTGCACATGCACCCCGCTCCGATTTTCACGGTGAACACAGGCGAAGTTTCTCGGTGGCTTCGGGCGGCTTCGGGCGTCGTTTTTTGTGAGAACGAACGAGGCTTCAAAGTGACTTCAGGCGAAGTTTCCCCGCGATCCCGAACGGAGTTTCACGGCGGCCCCGAGCAAAATTCGAAGAATGCTTGGCTGTGGCAGCGAAGAAGGTTAGGCTTGCAATGACGCCACCGCGACGGCGGCGACGTCCCTGAAGTTCGGCGTGGAATGAGAAGGGATTTCCTCATGGACAACACGGTCACCGCTGACCTGCCGGCCTACACGGCCGAAGAAGAAAAACTCGTCATTCGAAACAAAGACGGCGTTCCCGTGGGCGTCAAGCCCGACAACTCATGGACGCTCCCGAAAATCGCACTGTGGATCTCGATAACCACGATGGGCACGCTCGGGTGGACGATGCTCGCCCTCGTGCGCGGCGAAGAAGTCAACACAATCTGGTTCGTCGTGACCGCGGTGTGCACGTACGCCATCGCCTACCGCTTCTACGCGCTCTATGTTCAGCGCAAGATCATGCGGCCCGACGACGCCAACGCAACCCCCGCAGAGCGAATCAACAACGGCAAAGACTTCGACCCCACCCACAGAGTGGTGCTCTACGGCCACCATTTCGCCGCCATCGCCGGCGCCGGCCCGCTCGTCGGCCCGGTCTTGGCCGCCCAGATGGGATACCTTCCGGGAACGCTGTGGATCATCTTCGGCGTGTGCATCGCCGGGGCGATCCAAGACATGCTCGTGCTCTTCTTCTCCATGCGGCGAGGCGGGCGCTCTCTAGGCCAGATGGCGCGCGACGAAATCGGACGCGTCGGCGGAACGGTGGCCATGGTCGTCGTCCTCGTCATGCTCATGATCGTCCTCGCCGTCCTCGCGATGGTCTGCGTCAACGCCCTCGCGAAATCCCCGTGGGGCGTCTTCTCCGTCGGCTGCACGATTCCGATCGCCCTCGGAATGGGGCTGTGGCTCCGCTACATCCAGCCGGGAAAGATCACACAGGTCTCGATCGCGGGCTGCACCCTCCTCGTCGTCGCGATCTTCGCCGGAAGAAAGGTCGCCGAGACGGAGTTCGGACAAGAACACCTTCATCTTTCGCCGACCACGCTCGTGTGGGCGATGATCATCTACGGCTTCTTCGCCGCCATCCTTCCGGTGTGGCTGCTTCTGACGCCCCGAGACTACCTGTCGACATTCATGAAGGTCGGAACGATCGTCATTTTGGCGGCCGGCATCGTTGTGGTTCGGCCCCTCGTCGAAATGCCCGCGGTCACCGAGTTCGCTGGCAACACCGACGGCCCGGTGTTCGCCGGAACCCTCTTCCCGTTCCTTTTCATCACCATCGCCTGCGGCGCCCTGTCGGGAATGCACGCCATGGTTTCCTCGGGAACCACGCCGAAAATGGTTCAAAAGGAATCCCAAACCCGGATGATCGGCTACGGCGGAATGCTCATGGAATCCTTCGTGGCCATCATGGCGCTGGCCGCCGCCGCCTCCCTCAACCAGGGCATCTATTTCGGGATGAACACCTCGGAGGCAACCGTCGACAAACTTGCAGGAACTCAAATCACCCAAACGACGAAGGACCGGGAGGAAATCACATCGAAGGCCGTGGGCAACCTCGGGGTGACCGACGTCCACGGCAACAAAGTCGTTCCCCGATGGGAGTCAACCGACAGCAAGGGAAACGAAAAGACGTACACCGGAGCGGAGGCCCTCAAGCAGGTCGCCAAAGACGTCGGCGAGAAGTCAATCGTCTCCCGAACCGGCGGGGCGCCCACGCTTTCGGTCGGCATGGCTCACATTCTCCATCAGCTCGGCGGAGGATCGGGAATGATGGGCTTCTGGTACCACTTCGCGATCATGTTCGAGGCTCTGTTCATCCTTTCCGCCGTCGACGCCGTCACCCGAGTCGCCCGATTCCAAGTCTCTGACGCCCTCGGAAACGTGTTTCCGAAGTTCAAAGACCCGTCGTGGCGGGCGGGCTCGTGGGGCGCCACCGCCGCCGTCGTCGCAGCCTGGGGTTCCTTGCTGCTCATGGGCGTGACGGACCCGCGAGGCGGAATCCAGACCCTGTTCCCGCTTTTCGGCATCGCCAACCAGTTGATAGCCGCGGTGGCCCTGCTGCTGGTGACGGTGATGGTTGTGAGAAAGGGATACACGAAGTACGTGTGGATACCGCTCATACCCTTCGCCTTCGACACAGCCGTGACCTTCACGGCGTCGTGGGAGAAGATATTCTCCACCGATCCAAAGGTCGGCTACTGGCAGCAATGGCGCGACGCGCGCAAGGCCCTCCCGGGATTGAGCGATCCGAAGAAGATCTCTGAGACGGAAGCCGTCATCCGCAACACCTTCATTCAAGGGACCCTTTCGATCGTCTTCCTCGTCGCCGTCGCGTTCGTCGTGGTCTGCGCTGCGCTGCGCGTGATCAAGACGATTCGAACGGGCGACACGACGACGTCGGAGGATCCCTACGTCGAGTCGAATTTCTTCGCCCCGACGGCGATGTTCGCCACGCCGCTCGACAAGAAGCTGGTCAAGGAGTACGCAATCGTAGGCGATCCGAATCTCATTCCCGGCATTAAGAAGGACGGAAACGAGGACCGAAGCGGGGACGGAAGTAAGGACCGAAGCGGGGACGGAAGTAAAGACCGAAGTAAGGAGGCGAAAGATGAGTGAGGCGGCGAAAGGCGGCGCGAACGGGCTGCGGCGCGCAAAAGGTTTGCGCGGCGCACGACGGCCGCGCCGCCTGCGCGGCGTGCTTTCCTGGCTGCGGCGCGGGTTTGCCGCTTTTCGCTCGTTCTGGCGTGATCTGACGGGGGAGTCGGCGTACGAGAAGTACGTCGCACGGCATCGGCGCGAGCACCCGGACTGCGAGCCGATGTCTGCCCGCGAGTTCTGGCGAGCGCGCAGCGCGGCCGCAGAGGACGGCGTGACGACGGGCTGCTGCTAGCGGCTCTGTTTCGGCGGCTGCCTCCCTTGTTTCGCTTGCCCTTTTCCGCTTCCGCTGCCTACATCGTCATTTCAGCCGCAAGCCAGCTGTTCAGACGCGGTGTGCCCGCCGTGTCTCAACCGCTCCTCGTATCTGACTGCGCCCGGAAAAGGCGTCTACTGCTCCTCCGTGGGAGACGGCCACGGAAGCGGTTCATTCGGATGTTCTTTCTCGTAACGGCTCTTATACTCGTCGGACACCTTGAATCCTGGAGCGGGTTCGAAACAGTAGGTGGCTATGTTCTCGCCTTCGCCGCTCAGTGCCAGGCCAACCCAGTCGATTTCGACGTTGAGAAGGGTGATTGTGCCAACGCCCTCATAGGTGAAGGATTCTCCCGGAGCGAGGTCGGCTGCCGCTGAGTCGTTTTCGTCGAAGGGAAGCGTCATGTTCGAGCCGACGATCGCCGCTCGCTTTTGCCAGCGTTCAATGCGTATCTTTGCAAGGTTGAGAACTATTTTCCGTTCCGAATCAACATAAAACAGGCCGTCATGGCTTTCGGCGGCTCTATGGGTTACGCCTTTGCATGAAAGCGGACTGTGTTTCTTGGTGAAGACATGGGTGTTCCGGAGTCGGTGCTCATATGTAACGAAACCCGAGAGGTAGATCAGACGCGCACCGATTATTGACGCCAGTAGCGTCACGGCAATGACGAAAACTAAAAGGACTCTCTTTCTTTGACTCATTGTCTTTCCTTCTCTTGGTCCCAGTAGGTGTCGAATCCGGGTGCAGGCGCGAATTCGAGGGTGGCGATTGGCCCGCTTCCGGACTCAAATGGAATGACTATGGGATTGACATAAAGCAGCGTGAAAGTCCCGACGCCCGGGTGCGTGAGAGCCTCCTCAGCCTGAAGGTCGGAGCATACCGACAATTCCGCGGGGCGGTCCGTTGCATTCGGACTGTCTACTGGATACCCTCCCCGCACTGTCGCCATCATCATCCCGTCGACGACGCGGACGTTTGAAACCGTGTACGCCGGATATGCATCCGTTCCGGGACGGAAAACGGAGACTGGAGAAAGCTCGACGATTCGCGTGCTCATCTCGGATAGCCCCTCCTATGCTCACACTCCTGAAGTCGCGCGAAAACTGTTTCCACGTCAGCTTGAACTCGGCCATGTCGGGGCAGGAATTATCGTGTGAATCTTGGCTATGCCCCCAGGGGTTGCGGACGGTGACTCCCGTCGCGTCGGCAGACACCACAACGTATGCATGTCCTTGAGGTATCTCTACTTTCTCCTTGTGCCCGTTTATCGTGATTTCGGGATAATCTTTTCCTCCTATTGGGTACGAGCTCGCCGTGACGGGTTTGTGATTCTTGATGGCTTGCCGGATGTTTTCACGTTCTTCGTCACTATAGGCGTCGCCGGATGCGGCTTCGTAAAATTTTCTCCTGTAAACGGTCGAGTCCTTTCCAGTCATTTCCTCCATTACGGCCGACGACAGGCCCGAAGAGATCCCAGTGGCGCCGAAGAAACTGTCGCCTCTGGTTCCACCGGGATACATCTGGCCGTAAGCGGACTCCAGAACCGAAACGAGGCCCGGCCTTTCTCCGTTTGCCCCTCTTCTATAGATTCTGTCGACAAATACCGTGCGTTTACGTCCAGGATTCTCCGGGTCCTCATAAACGGTCACAAGGAAACCGTCCTGACGCCCATGCTTGTCGTAATGCGGTTCAATCGCGTTGCGGAGGAGTCTTCGCCCTTCGGGCGTGCGCATCATCGCCATAAGGGTTGCCAGCAGATAGCAATCTCCGATTTCACCCTGAGAGACCGAACGAAAGTCCATCTGCTCAAGCTCCGCATTCACCCGATCGACGTCTCTCCGATCAAGCACATGCAGTTCGCCTTTGTTATTGCCTTCCTTGTTGGACTCAACCGCTTCCAAATGCAGGGCCGCCCGCAGCTCGGCAGCGCACACTTCTCCGGCCCTGTGCAGATCGTTGATGGCCTGCTTTGCGCCCCTGGCGATGGACTGAGCACGCGGAGTGAGCTCGTCGACCTTCTTCTCGCGTTCGTCGTCGGCAACCGCATCCACTTGCCTGTCCAAAGCCCGCATCTGTGCCCGCGCTGAGGATATCTTCTTCTCGGTGCTCTGCATGGCATGCGCATATTTAAGAATGGCATCGGCTGCTTTGTCCGCACCGCTTTCAAGGCGTTGCGCCTGTTTGACTTCATTCTTCAAGGCGACCTCGAACGCATTGGCAGCGGCCCCTCTCCAAGAGTCGGCTTTGGAGGGCAAATGCCGCAAATGCACGCCAGTCAATTCCAACTTCGTTTCCATCTTCGACAGATCTGTGTAAAGTGCGAAGAGGGAAGAGGACCGCCCGGGAACTTCTCCGATGCAGTCTTCAAACTCGCCCATGGCAATACCTCGCTAAGATCAGCAACTTTGTTCTCTCCGATGCAGCGGGTTTCCCGCACTACTGGAACTTCTCCGCTTCGAACGTAAACTCCCTTGCCCACTCGTCGTCGGTCGCCTCGGCCATCTTCGATGTGTCCGACACGGCGTCGGAAGTGTCATCGCACCAATCGCTTAACGCCTCGGTTCTTTCAGAGGCGTCTTTCGTGAATGCTTCATAGGCTACTGCAGTCGTCGGGTTTCCGAAAGGCCATGGCGGCCGTTTGGGAATATCGACGTCATCGTAATCGTCGCACAGACAATCCAGGGCTTTGCCTAGATTGTCCATTTCGCCCCTGTCGATTTTGAACTGACTCATCGCTTCTCCTGGAAATCAGATCCGTTGAATAGTGTGTCGAGACTGAGTCTAGTACTTTACAAAGCCGGAGTCTAGAGACTTTGTAGAGTGGTTTTTCAATCTGGTCAAAAGCGTGATATCCCCGGATTTCAAGCAAACGCGGAGCCCCTACAGGTGCGGCTTGGCCAGAGCCCAGGCTCGCACGCCTCCGTTCATTCCCGCGGCGTTCGGGATGAACAGCACGTTTTCGCCCAGGCGCGAGCGTGCGGCGGGGGAGATCCGCGGCGAGTTGCCGCCGCCGATGTAGAGGCGGTCCCACCGGAAGACCGGCCACAGCGTGTCGATCGCCCGCAGCACGCGGCGCGACCATGCCGAATCGCCGAGCCGTATCCGTTCGGCCTCGCCGACGACGTCGTCGTACGTCAATCCCCACCGCATCTGCGCGTGGGAAATCTCCAGGTGGGGGGCGAGGCGGCCGCCGTCGACGAAAGCGCAGCCGAGCCCCGTGCCGAGGGTCATGACGAGTTCCGCCCCTTCGCCTGAAACGACGCCGGCCGCGGCGACTTCGGCGTCGTTGAGGACGAGGGCGGGAACGGCGAAACGTGTGTGCAGCGCCGATTCCATGTCCAAGCCGTTCCACGCCGTTTCGAGTTCGGGGTCGAGCTTCGTGTGGGGGCCTGCTTTGCGAATGTAGTGCGGGGTGTAGACGACGACGCCGCGCCGGATCATTCCCGGCATGCCAAGGGTGATCCGTTCGAATCGCTCGACCTGCGACGCATGGCTTTCTATGATTTCGAGCAGATCCTCGGGCGAAAAAGGATACCGTACGGCCGTGCGCTGAGGAGGGGCCGCCTGGAAGCCGTTGAGGTCGAGGAGGGAGGTTTTGATCCCGCCGCCCCCGCAGTCCACGGCCAAGGTCAGCGGATTCGACTCGCGGGAAGGCTCGGGCAGCGCATGTGAATGCGAGGTGTGGGACACTGGCGTCATGGATTCGACGGTAGCGCATCGGCTCCGCCTTCGCATGTCCTACGACGGCACTGATTTTCACGGTTGGGCGGTGCAGCCGGGTCTGCGAACCGTCGAGGGGGCGGTGACTGAAGCTCTCAACCTCATAACCGGCGGTTCGCATGCTCTGACCGTCGCGGGGAGGACCGACGCCGGCGTCCACGCGCGCGGCCAGGTGGCCCACGTCGACGTGAGTGAAAACGAGCTTGCACGGGCGGCGCGACGCGCAAGCGACCCGTGCCAGGCAATCATGCGCAGGCTCTCCGCGCTTCTGGCGCGAGAGTCGCCGGGGCCGAAAGGAAGCTCGGACGTCGCGGTGACCGGCGTGGATTTCGCGCCCGAGGGCTTCGACGCGAGGTTTTCCGCGCTTTCCCGGACCTATTCTTACAGGGTGTGCGACGCCCCCGCTCGTTTCGACCCCCTGCGGCGCCGGGACGTCCTGTGGCTTCGCGAGCCGCTCGACGTCGAGGCGATGGACAACGCCGCGCGCAGGCTGACGGGCGAACACGATTTCATTTCCTATTGCAAGCCTCGGGAAGGGGCGACGACGGTCCGCGAGCTCCTCGAGCTGAAGGTCGAGCGCAAGGGCGGCATCGTCGAGGTCACCGCGCGGGCCGACGCCTTCTGCCATTCGATGGTCCGCACGCTCGTGGGGTCGCTGCTCAAGGTGGGCGCCGGCCGGCGCGACGAAGAATGGCCCGCCCGACGCCTCGAAGAGCGCTCGCGCAACGGAGAAGTCGCCGTCGCCCCGCCGCATCCGCTCACGTTGGAGTCGGTGGAATACCCCGAGGATTCGCAGCTCGCGGCCAGGGCCCGGCTGACCCGGGCTTTGCGAGGGGCGGTCAGACGCCGCGAGCCAGGGGAAGCTCCGGATGCGTCGGAGACGTTGGAAACGCCGGAAACGTTGGAAACGCCGGAGAGGCCGAAGACCCTGCCGCGGGGAAAGGACTGAGTTGAGCGGGGATAAAACTGGTCTGAGCGGAGGCAGAGCGGGGCTGACGGAGTCGGGGCGAGCCGACGCCGTCGACGGCCGCTATCCGATTCCTGCCGAACCGCCCGAATACGGGACGAGGCCGCGCAAGGTCAGCGGCCGCAAACGCACCCCCGTATGGGACGCGGTGGCGGCTTTGTACGTAGTCATTGCGCTGGTTTTCATCGGCTGGCTGGCAACCGAGATGGCCGTGCACGCCAAGCCGGGCGATTCCCTGTGGGTCCTCAACCTCGTCGCCTTCTGGGCGATGACCGCCTATCTGGCCGTTCCGCGCATCCATCAGATCCTCACCCTCGTGTACGTCCCCGACTATTTCATCGGACGCACCCGAACGGGCGACGGCGTGCTGGGCGACCCCGTCAACCTCGCGATTGACGGAACGGCCGACGACATCCACGCCGGCATGCAGGCTGCCGGATGGGCGCTCGCCGACGAAGTCACCGTGCGCTCGTCGTGGGGAATCGTCGTCTCTTCAGTGTTCAAGAGGCCGTACCCCTCTGCGCCCGTGTCGAACCTCTACCTCTTTGGGCGCAAGCAGGCCTTCGCCTACCAGAAGGAGGTCGACGGCAACGCGTCGAGGCGCCACCATGTCAGATTCTGGCCGACGCCCGAGGGATGGCATCTTCCCGGCGGGCAGCGCGTGGACTTCCTCGCGGCGGGAACGTACGACAGATCGGTCGGCTTTTCGCTCTTCACCGGGCAGATCACGCACAAGGTCGACGCCGACACTGACGCCGAGCGGGATTTCATCATCGACACTTTGAGGTACGCCGACCCGAAGATCGACGTCGCCGTCATTGACAAGTTCTCCGCTGCCTACCACTCCCGAAACGGCGGCGGCGACGCGATCAACACCGACGGCGACCTGCCGGTTCTCGACATGCGCGGTGCCTCCGAACGCGGCCCTGCCCCGCACATGCCGCGTCCGGACGAAAGCGTCGCCCGCCACCACATTCCGCCGCTGCCGCTTCTTTTCACGGGGGCACTCGCGTTGTGGGGATTCATTCTTGCCGGCATTCAGGTGGCGGTGGACCCTCAGGTCACCGCTTCGAAGCTGGTCATGCCGGCGGTCGAATTCGCGCTGTGGCTTTTGACCGCGGCCAGGCAGCGGTGGGCCTGGGTCGGCCTCATGACGATATCTTCCATCACGGCTTTCTCGCATCTTCTGCTCCTCGATTTTTCGAAGCTCGCCGACGTCATGCTCACGGGGGTGTCCGTTTTCGTGGTGCTCGCGGTGAGCGCCACTGCGGTGCGCGAGTGGGTGCGCGGCGGCAATCGGGTACTTGTATCCAATTGAGCTATAGATTCTCGGCACGGCTCGCGATAAACTAGAAAGTACTTTAGCTTAACAGGCAATTATCCGGGCCTTTTAAATTCACTGGCACGATTCGTTTGAAAATGCAAGAAAGGAGAGGCCATGCCGTACACTACGTCGCTCGACCCCGATGAGATGGCGGTTTTGGGAGCGCGTTTGAAGAGTCTTTCAGAGCAGCTTGTCGGGCTCAACAGTCCGAGAGGAGGCTCCTTTGATTCTCTTGGGACCTTCGACCTCGTGTTTGCTGCGGAGCAGGTCCGCAGCGACGCCAAGAAACGCGCCGTGGAAGTGGCGGATTGGATCATGCGGGCTTCGGAAGCTGTGTATAAAACGTCGGCGGGTTTTGAGGCCACGGATGACGCGTCTGGGCAAGCGTTCGAGAGATCTGCGGCAAGGGCATACGGCAGCGCGGATCGAGAGGATTGATCCTATGGGAATCTTCAGCAATGCCGTCGGCAAGCTGCGGGGAGATCCTACAGCCGTGTTCGAGCTCTCGCGGAGCTGGAAAGCATACGCCGAGAAAGTGGTGGAAATTCGGGGCTCCTGCTTGAGCGCGGGTTCTTCTGCGCCTCAGTGGGCGGGGAACTCGCGTGACAGTTTCGAACAAGGGGTTCAGACTGAATCCGCCGATCTCTCTACACTCAGCAACGGAGCGAATGAAGCCGCCGATGCTCTGTCGGTCTATGGATGGGCTCTCGACGGTTACAAGAAGTCCGTGGAGGACCTCAAGGCGAGCAATGATGCGCTCGACGCCGAGTATGAAGGTTTGGATCCGGCTGTACAATTGGTTAGCTACCCGTTCTTTCAGATGCAAGCGGATAGAAACAAGGCTTCTTTCGAGTCGTATGTCGAACAGGCGAAAGGCGCAGCTACGGAATGCGCAGCCCGTTTGCGCGAAGCCCTTCACATAGAGGCCGGCGTTCCCGATGGAAATGACCTTGGGAAAAGGTCGGACCTTTCGCCCGAGCAGATAGAGGCGATCAACGCCCAAGTCGCCTCGGGGAACATGAGCTACGAGGACATCCAACAGCACGGCATCGGAGACTGTTACTATCTTGCGACCATCATGGCGCTGACCAAGAGCCCCGAGGGGCGTAAGATCATTCAGGACTCCATCAAGGTGCACTACGGCCCCGATGGGAAGCCCGACGGTTTCATGGTGACCGTTTACGACGATCCCCTCCATCCCGATGCCAAAGCTTCCCGAACGGTCTTCGTTGACGACGTCTATGGCAACGGCGTGACGGGGCCGGACGGCAAGCCCAACTACGCCTCAATTCTCGAATCGGCATACGGGCAGCAGCATCCCGGAGGCGCCCTCGGTTCGGGAAAGGACAACGGCATATCGGGCGGGTGGCCAAATGAAGCCGCTCAGGACTTGACGAACAATCCGGCCACAGACGTCAGCGGGCAAGCGGGATACTCTTCGAATGAAAGAAAGGAGATCATCAACGCCGCGAACAGTTCCAATCCGGTGACCGCGGAGACTGAAACTGCGCCCCCTGAGAACTTCCCCAACGACGACAAGGCTGAAGTCGGCGTAACTCTTCCCAGCGGCGAGAAAACGAACATAGAGTTGTATCATGGACACGCTTATATGGTTGTCGGTGCCGATCAAAACGGCGTGACATTGGCCAATCCGCACGGACACAACAACGATCAAACCGGAAGGGAAGTCGACGAGACTTTCACCATGAGCTGGGAAGACTACGAAAAGTACTACGGGTCCACGACGATCGGGAGCGTCAAATGAGACGGACGGCGCAAGCGCTGACATGCGCTGCTCTGCTTGCTGGAATTGCCGGTTGCGGGGGAGGAGACCCGGATCTGACCGCCTCCGCATCGACAACGCTGCGATCCAGTCACCGGTCGGCGACTCCGACGGCGGTTGACACGGCCCCGACGGCAGTCGATACGGCTCCGACCACGGTTCGCCCGATTCCGGGCGGTCAGCAAACAACGCCTGCGACAGGCGTGCCCACGGCGAGCGCATCGCCGAATTCGACATCCCAGAAAGGGCAGAAAACAATGTGTGCAGACAGCGAGTACATGGTCACCCTGCACGAAGGCGGCCCCTTTTACCCGGGGGAGCCCAACGGCCCCAGCTACGTGGCGACGGGCATTCGCGTAGAGAACGGAAAGGGGCAGCTTGGCCTGATCGGAGGCGACAGAGCGTCGGGGATCAACAAGCATCTCGAAGTGGGACAGTCGGTCACCCACAACGGGGTCGGAACGTTCACCCTGCTCAACGTCGCCCCCGGGAGCAGTCCGGGCGGAGGGTCGGCTCAATTCTGCTTCGCCCCCGCCGAAGGCTTTCAGGTCAACGATTCCGTCAAGAGGTGATCTGGACTGAGCTAGCCGGCGCTCTCCGATTGCGCGGCGGCTTCGGCTTGGCCTGAAGCTCCTGACTGCCCGGGGCGCTCCGCCGGCGCGAAAAAGTCACGAGGCTGTTTGGCCTCCATGAGGAGCGCGGAGCGCAGGCGGCGTCGGCGGAGGAAGAAGCGCTCATCGACCTGTTCGACTTTCGCTATCGCGGCCTGGCATGCCCCGCGCCCCTTTTCGGTGGTTGCGACGATCAGTGCCCGCTTGTCGCCGGGGGCGGACGCGCGTTTGACGAAGCCGTCCACTTCGAGGTTTCGGAGCCCCTGGCTTGTGGTTCTGACGTCGAGCCCCGAGAGGTCGGAGATCGCGACCTGGGTGGCAGGGCCGTCCCCATGGGTTTCGAGCCACCACGTGCACGTGAGCAGAACAAATTGGGAATGCGTGAGATTGAGGGGGGCCAACGCTGCGTTCACTTCGCGGCGCCACACCAGCATCGTGCGCCACAGCAGAAGCCCGGGGCTCTTTTCCGGCCCGCCAAAACTGGTTTCCATCACACATCGACGATAGCAGCTTCCGCCGGTTCCGCGCCCGCCTTTCTCTCTTTTGCGCCCGCCATTCCTTCGTCTCGCCGACGCGTGCGAGCTCACACTCTGGGTGTTTTGACCAACGTGGATACGAGACGTACACTTTTAAGTTGTTGTGCATGCTGCGCGCGATGCCTTCCCACTCGTCGGCCAGCGTCCAACAGAGTTTTTGCAAGACCAATGGGCTCCGCACGCTTCCGTGCGGTCCCAGTATGAGAAACGAAGGCTACGC
Organism: uncultured Actinobaculum sp.; assembly: GCA_938020505.1. Taxonomy (GTDB): domain Bacteria; phylum Actinomycetota; class Actinomycetes; order Actinomycetales; family Actinomycetaceae; genus Peptidiphaga. Next base: position 37,319 of record CALIHR010000053.1, read on the forward strand.
CCGTGCGCACGTATTCACCGAAGCCCGGCGATGTCGAGCCCAAGTGGTATCTCATCGATGCCGCCGACGTCGTCCTAGGCCGACTGGCAACGCACGTTGCCACCCTGCTCCGTGGGAAGCACAAGCCGACCTACGCCCCGCATTTCGACGGGGGCGATTACGTCATCGTCATCAACGCTGACAAGGTCACTCTGACCGGTTCGAAGCTTGAGCAGAAATTCGCCTACCACCACTCCGGATACCCGGGCGGTTTGAGGGCGACCTCCTACACGGAACTGCTCGCCAAGCACCCCGAGCGCGCCGTCATCAAGGCCGTCCGCGGGATGCTCCCAAAGAACCGACTCGGACGCAAGCAGCTTGCCAAGCTCAAGGTTTATGCTGGAACGGAGCATCCACATGCGGGCCAGAAGCCCGAGACCTTCGAGCTCAAGAAGACTGCTCAGTGAGCTTTCAGGAACAGGACGTATTGAATGTCTGAAACGACAGTTGAAACCGAGGCGCTGAGCGAGGAGTTCAGCGGTTCGTACACCACGGAGAGCGAAGCTCCCCGCGTCGGTCGGGGCTCTTCCCTGACAGCCCCGGGCCAGGCGCTCGGCCGCCGCAAGGAGGCCGTCGCACGCGTCAGGCTCATCCCGGGAAGCGGCGAATGGAAGATCAACGGGCGCAAGCTTGACGATTACTTCCCGAACAAGCTTCATCAGCAGCTCGTTCGCTCGCCGTTCGCCCTCCTCGACCTCGAGGGAAGGTTCGACGTCGTCGCCCGAATCAACGGGGGCGGCGTTTCTGGCCAGGCCGGCGCCCTTCGCCTCGGCATCGCCCGAGCCCTCAACGAGATCGACCGTGAGGCCAACCGCCCCGCTCTCAAGAAGGCCGGTTTCCTCACCCGCGACGCTCGCGCCGTCGAGCGCAAGAAGGCCGGCCTGAAGAAGGCGCGCAAGGCCTCGCAGTTCTCCAAGCGTTGATCCGCTCCCGCTGCTCAGGCGTTTGCAACGTCGAGCAGCGGAAGCCTTCGGAGGACCGGTCGTTCGTTTAGAGCGCCGGAGCCAAAGGCAATCAAGCGTTGTGTGGGCCCGTCGGAAAACAACCGGCGGGCCCACGCCCGTCTGCTTAGTCCACAAGACCTTTGAAGCTCGCTTGTGCTGCGGGTGGTCTTCGTCAGGCTTTTGGATGGACTAATCAACTCTTCCCAACGTAAAACGCCCAGCTCACGTAGTCGCTAATGTTGCTCGGTTGCGATGGGTCGTAGCTCACAAGCTTTGAGGGAATCGAATATGTGGCCATGACGGTGACGACAAGCGCATTTGAAGGCAAAGTTGGAGGAGCGGTCACAGGGACTGTCTCTATGCCGTCCCCCTCGGCGGTAAAATCCCCAGAAGGCTTGTTGCGAGGCTTCAAGAGTAAAAGAGTGCCGGGACAGCGAGGAGGATGCCGAGAACGAGGAGGGCGTAAAAGCAGACAGACACTTTAAACTTCTTTCCAGCAATTGAATCGTTATATTGAGTTTCAGTTAGTCCTGTTTTGAGTATTTGACTTCCTCGCCATCGCAAACGCCACAAGGTGGTGGTTGCTGAAAGCAGTTTCAACTTTGCTTTCACATTTGGAATCTCCATGAACCGAGATTTCCATGGCTACTGTTTTTAGTGGGGTGATGCACGCGCCTTGCAGTCGTGAGGGGATCTTGCTATCCAGCTAGGGTTGTGGACCCCGCTTTGTTGATCGGTCACGGATGCCTCGAAGACGTTTCCCTCATCTTAAGAGGCGATACTTTTCTTCCGCCGACCGACTCTGACTGTCCGAGGGAGGGGAGGAGGCCGTACACTTCTATCTAGTAAATAGAGGGGTCTACAACCGTGTGTCAGTAATTGTCTTGCGCCTCGCTAACTGTCTTTAAGAACGGTTTGCGAGCTTTGGCCGCGGCTCACATTGTGGAGGAGTTCGGCTGAGAGGCGCGGCAGTGACATACTTGGGATCGTCACAATAGCGATCTTTTCTCGAACCGGAGAGGAATCATGGCCCGACTTTTTGGAACCGACGGCGTGCGGGGGCTCGCCAACCGCCAGGTTACGGCACAACTGGCACTCGAATTGGGCGACGCCGCCGCCCGGGCTCTTGCACAGGGCGGAGAAGGGCGCCCTCGAGCGGTCGTCGCCCGCGACACGCGCTTGTCCGGGGCCATGCTTGCGCAGGCCGTCGCGGCAGGCCTGGCAGGCGCCGGCGTCGACGTCGAACACGTCGACGTGCTGCCCACCCCGGGGCTGGCCTACCTCACAGCCTCTCAAAACATCGACCTCGGCGTGATGATCTCCGCCTCTCACAACCCCATGCCCGACAACGGCATCAAGTTCTTCGCGCGCGGCGGGTTCAAGCTCGAAGACTCCATCGAGGACGAGGTCGAATCCCTCCTCGGCGTCGAATGGGACAGGCCCGTCGGCGAAGGCGTGGGCAGGATCGAATCCGCCGTCGAAATGGCGGACTCGGCTTACATCGAGCACCTCGTCGGATCGATCGACGTCGAATTGGCCGGCCTGCGAATCGTCGTCGACTGCGCCAACGGGGCCACCAGCGCCGTCGCCCCCGAGGCCCTGCGCAGAGCGGGCGCCGACGTCGTGGTCATCAACGCCTCTCCCGACGGGCACAACATCAACGACAAATGCGGGTCCACCCACCCGGAGCAGCTCCAGTCCGCCGTCGTCGCGTCTAGGGCGGACTTCGGTTTCGCCTTCGACGGCGACGCCGACCGCTGCCTCGCCGTGGACGCCTCGGGCGCGATGGTCGACGGCGATCAGATCATGGGCCTGCTTGCCATCGCGATGAGGAACCGCGGCGAGCTGGCGGGGGAGACGCTCGTTGTGACGGTGATGTCCAACCTCGGGCTCATCCTCGCCATGCGCAAGGAGGGGATCGCAACGGTTCAAACCGCCGTCGGCGACCGCTACGTCCTCGAGGCCATGCGCGCGGGCGGGTACGTGCTGGGCGGCGAGCAGTCCGGCCATGTCATCAACCTCAACCACGCCACCACCGGAGACGGCACGCTCACCGCGCTGCTCGTGGCCGCCGAGGTCGCGAGAACCGGGCGGCCGCTCGCCGACCTCGCGGGAGTGGTTCAGCGCCTCCCGCAGACGCTCGTCAACGTGGCCGACGTCGACAAGGGCCGCACCGAAACGGACGAGGAGGTCGCGGCCGCCGTGAGTTCCGCCGAACGCGCGCTGGGGGAGACGGGGCGCGTGCTGCTCCGGCCCTCCGGCACCGAACCGCTCGTGAGAGTCATGGTTGAAGCGGCAACGCAGGAGGAGGCCGACGCCGTCGCGGCTAACCTCGCGGACGTCGTGAAGTCGAGGCTCAGCCTCTAAGGGGGCTTGCGACCGCCTATTTACGCCGGTCCGTGCCTGTTGACGCCTGTTCGGAGGGTGCCAAGCCAAGCGCGCGGCCCCTCCGGCGAGGCCGGGCTAAGCGCGACTTCTTCGGCGACTTGCGCTTTTCCCGTTCTCGGGCGTCACCGTCGGTCTCCTGCCGTCGATTTCTGCCGGTCTCGGGCGGCCGGGCGGCGCATCCGCTGCTTCATCTCCACATGGATTTCGAACGTCAGATCCGTGCCGCCAGCGGTCGATGCCGCACCGACTTCGGACGTTCGGTCCGTTCCCACGATGCCCTCTGTTGCCCATGACGTAAACTTATTCTCTTTGATGCAGATTTATCGTGTATGGTGATTTCTGCGTCCTGCCATTTATGGCGAGTGAGCTTGCATTCGGCCAACACGTGGCGTGCGTAAATTGATATGTTTAGGAAGTCCGCCTTGTTGCAGGGAAAACATGTAGCCCGTCCGGGGTGACTGAGGATAGTGTCGAGTGGGAGATCTTGAGAGAAATTTTCGAGACAACTACTTACTTTTTCGTCATTATAACATAAAATGCCGTGTGTGCACGGTGCGAAATGGCCTCTTATGGGGTAGTCTATGAGTGTGGCGGAACGGGATGTCTCGTTGTTGCTACTGTATACACGTCAAACGCAATTCGTACGTATCTAATGCCAAGGAGGATGATCGCATGGCCATATTTAGAATGGACAAGGATCAGTTCAGACGTCAAATAGCTGAACTGGAACAAGCCGGCGTCGAGTACGAAGGGGCGAAGGCCTCTTTGAGCTCGGCTGTGGGCAATAGCTGTCAGGATCTGCAGAACACCGGGGCGTGCACTCCCTCTGACGATGACCGCTGGTCGGGGCTTAACGAGCTCCAGCAGTTCAGAGCGCCGGTGCACACCTCGTTGTTCGCGGTGGACAAGGAAATGAAGGAGCTCTCGGAGCTGCAGAAGGCGACGATCGAGGACTTGCGGTCCTCCTTGGACAGCTTCACCTACCGGGACGACGCCGAGCGTGCGGAGTTCGCGGCTGCGCTCGACAAGGTCGATCGCCAGTTCACGTATACCCCGCCGCAAGGCATGGGGGCGATCGCGCAGGCTTTGTGGCGGGGGCTTCGCTCGTTTCCCCAGTCTGCGGGAGGTCAATCGACTCCCCAGTCTGCGGGAGGGCAGTCGACGATCTCTCAAATGCTTGAGACCGGATTGTCCGGCACCGGCTTGGGGCCGTCTCAATCGGGGGCAGGGAACTCTGGACCCTCGCAAGGCGCGACGGGCTCGGGAGGCGGTAAGTGATGGCAACTCCTAATGCTGATCGGCTGAAGATCATCGAAGTCTGGAAGACCGACCCCATCGAGCAGGCCAACGACGATCTCAGGGACGTTTCCGCCCGGATGCGCCAGATCGCCCAGATCAACCGGCGCGTGGCGGCCGACCTGGGTCTGGAAGGCAAAACGGCGCAGGCGGCTTCTGCCCGCCTGGACGGCCTTGCGACCTCCCTCGAAAGCCGCGCCCAGAAGGTCGATAAACTCGCGGAGATCCAAGGCAAGGCCGTCGAGAGCGGAAGAAAGGCTCAGACCGGCAGCCTGGAGATTCAAAAGACTCTTCAAAGCGTTAACGAGATTACCGGCGGTGCTAAAAGCGTGGGAGCGGCGAATGCCAATACTCCAATTGCCCCGAACGCTCAAGCGGAGCGTGATGCTGTGCATGCGGCGGCTGATCGGCGTGCAAAGAAAGTTTTGCATGTTCTCGGTTCCGAGATGCACGAGTTGATCGGTTCCCTTCCCGACCAGCTGGAACACGCGCCCTCGTCAGGGCAACATGGCGTGCCCCCTGATTCTCCTAAAGCCGAGCGCGGGATTGGGAAAGGCAGCGGGCAAGCGGGTTCTCCCGGTGGTGGCTCCCCTGGTTATCAGGGTCCGACGCGGTCTGCCACTGAATGGTACACTCCGAAAAATATCGGCGCTGGCGGCTCTGGAAGTTCCGTCGGCGGCGGTTATGGCCCCGGAGGCGGGGATCCGGGCGGAATGACCATGCAGGGGTCGCATTATGCGCCTGGGCAGGCCGGTGTGTTTGCGCCGGGAGGTTCACGTATCTTGAATCCAACGACGGCTCCGCCAGCGGTGTTCAATCCTTTGGCCACGGCCGCCGCCATCGGCGGAGGAACGGCTGTGGCTGGGTATAAGGCCTATCAGGCTGTGCGCGCCGCGCGTGCGGCGACGCCCTCCTCGGCTGCCTTGCCCGCAAGGTCGGGCGCCGCGGTGCGGGCGACCGCGCCGAGTTCGTCGGGTATCCTACGTGGGGCGACAACCGCGGTTCGAGGGACGTCTTCTGAAGCCGGCGCCCGCACTATGCCGGCTCGTGGCGGGGCAACCGGTATAGCAAGACCCGTCTCGGCTTCTTCGGCCCGTTCTACCGGCATTGTGCGTGGGGCGACGACGGCGGTTCGGGCGACGAGCCCAGCCCCTTCTTCTCGAGGATCGGGCATCCTCCGGGGCGCGACAACTGCGGCTCGAACCCCGACTTCGTCACCGGACTCGGCTGGGAAAGCCGGATCCTACGGCGCTCGCAGCGCGACCGGCAGTGCCTCGAATCGAGCCGCTCAGTCCTCGACTCGGGGAATGGGGGCAAGCGCTTCTCGCGGAGCCGGAGCGACCAGTCGAACGGCGACGGCAAGCCGCGGGGCAGGCTCTTCTGCAACGCGCAGCGGGGCCTCCCGTCTTGCTGCGGGGCGGTCCGTTGAGCGATCGTCCGCCGAGAGTCGCTCGTCTTCTTCTTCGCGTGCTCTGTCTGGCTTGACTGGGCGCGGGGAGGCAAACCGCGAGAAAGACAAGCAGAGGAAACAGAGACGGGAAAAGCCGGTCAAACCTAAGTCGGTCTCTGCCTACGAAACCGACAAGAGGATTACCTTCCTCGAGGCGGGGTGCCGTAAAGAAAGCGACTAGAACCCGGTTCGGAAAGGAATGGCAACGCGGGCGGGGGTGGACGAGGAAACAGAGTTCCTC
>CALIHR010000054.1 GCA_938020505.1 uncultured Actinobaculum sp.
GGTGCAAGATCGACGGGACGGTCGAGTTCCAGGCCGACGGCCGAGCGAAAATCGACCTGACCTTCGAAGACTCCGACGGGCTGCTGGCCAAAATCCATCAAACATGCGAAGGGCTTAGGCTTTCTATTGAAGCAGAGATGACCTTCATTAAGAATCCGAAAGTAGAAGACATCACACCCCCTGGCGGTCATATCACCTGCAGATTAACATCGAATGAACCTCTAGGAGGAAACGTGCGCTTTAGAGAAAATGATGATACTTACTCACTTATTCTTCCGAATATGGAAATTGGTGAAGATTATAGTGATTTTAGAACGCGAATAGTAGTTACTATGCCAGGAAAGATCATTAAAACCAATAGAGGGCGAATAGATAGAAACAAAGTTATAATCAATAGCTTCGATTTCTTTACTCGTGGAACCTCAATTACATCAAAAAAGACCCATGAAGCAGTGGACAGTTCTTCACCGTCAACCGACAAGTCTGCCGGTTCTTCGGGCAGGGGGTCTGGGGTGTCGTCGTCGGGTTCTGGTGGGTTTCCTGTGTGGGGGTGGGTCGGTGCCGGGGCCGGAGCCGCGGCCGTCGTCGCGGTTGCCACGTTTGCGGCCGGGCGCAAGAGGCGCGCAGCGGCCGGGGCTTCTGGGCGGGCCGTTGACTGGCATCAAGGAGGCACAGCTGCATAGAGCGCGTAAGGGTATGCCGGGCTCTGTTTCCGTGCCGCTGGTCGCGACTGGCGCTTTCCTCTCCTGGATTTGAGAGTACTGCCCTGGATTTGAGAGTACTGCGTTCTGCCGGGGGCTTTCGATCTTGTCGCGGACGCCAGCCCGGCAATCGAATCCCCCGACTGGGCCGCTTGTTTAACGGCAGACAAAGCTCGGGCAGCACGAAGAGGCGGGAAAGCCCGGGCAGGCCTAGAGGCTACGGGCGGGGTGCGGGGGCCTAGTTGGCTTCCCGCACCCCGCCCGCTTGTGTGTTTATCGGGGTGGGGTGTTGTTGTCCTCACGGCGGCATCCGGCTGGCAGGAAGGTCACGGTCTTGTCCTCCTCGTAGGCCGAGACCGGGAGCGATTGGGTTGACTCGTTGCTTTGGCGGCGTGTCTTCTTCTTGTCGGGTCTGCCGGTCAGGCTTGACAGGGCCCGCGAGGGCGATCCGCTGCGGGCCTCGCTCTGACGCGCGCCCGAAGGCGAGGCATTGCGGGCCTCGGCCTGGCGCGAGGAGGGGCCGGCGCCTCGGGGCGAGCCGGTCCCGTTGGGGATTGGGGTGCGTCCGCCGGTGAGGATGCGGGCCCCCGAGTTTCGTGTAGGGGTGCGTCCGCCGGGCCGCCCGGCCGAGGCCGGCGAGGATGTGGGCGTGCGCACGGCGGTGGTCGCTCCGCGCACGATGCTGGCCGAACGGGCAGTGCCTGTTGTCGGGGTGCGCACCGCGGTGGTCGCTCCACGCACAATGCTCGCCGAGCGGGCAGTGTTCGGCGGGACGGGGCGGGCGATTCCGGTGGCCCCTCCCCGCATGATGCTGGCCGAACGGGCAGTGCCTGTTGTCGGGGTGCGCACCGCGGTCGTCGCTCCCCGCACAATGCTGGCCGAACGGCCCGTACCCGTTGTCGGGGCGGCACCTGCGGCGCGCACGACAGACGGGCGGACGGCGGGCGTTTGCACCGCGCGGGCTGCGCGGGCGGCCTGGTAAGCCGTGTACCCGGCCACAGTCGCGCCTCCTGTGATTGCCGCGGCCGAGGCCAGCGGGTTGAACACCGCGGGCGAAGCCGGGCCGGCAGACGGGCCGGCCGAGGGGCGGATTGGCTGGGCGGGCGTGTAGTGCGAGCCCTGCAACGACACAGAGCCCCCGCCCGCAAGGCCGTCGCCTACAGGGCCGCTGCCGCCTGCAGAGCTGTGTCCGTCTGCGGCGGGTGCGGGTGTGTAGCCTCCGGAGCTGCCGAGGGAGGCGTCCACGGACGCGCCCCAAGCGGTCGCCGAACGTGCCGGCGTCCCCGCGTTTGGCCTTGCTGCGGACTCACCTCCGGCAACCCCGCCGCCCGAGCGCCGATCTCCCGAGCCGGCCGGGGTGTGGTTGGTTGTCGGACCGGCTTGGTCGTGGGGCGGGAGGGCGTCGATGGCCGCCAGGGTCCGGTCGTTGAGCTTAGACAGCGACTTCTTCGCCAACGCCTCAATCTCAGCGTGCGCCGCCTGACGCTGAGCCTCAATCTGCGCAATTGCTTCGGCGTTACCGGGAGCATGACTCAGCTTTTGTTTGGCGCTTCCAAAGAGTCCATTGACTTTACTTAGCCGTTTTTGGATTTCGATGCTTTCGTTTCGGGCGTCGATTCCGGCGGTGAGGACGTCGGTGGATGCTTTGACGATTTGTTTGAGTTTGTCGGACTCTTCGAGTATCTTTCCGGTCATCCGGTCCAGACAGGCGCAGGCCGCCCGCGCGGTTGCACACTCCAGGCCCAGGTCGGCGGCGACTTCGCGGTTGCCTGCGGCGATCTCGTCCAGGGCCTGGCTGACGGCGGTCAGGTGCCGGTGGGAGTCCTCCATGGCGCTCGTGCGCCAGGACTCAATCTTCGACAGCCGGTCGGCGTTGGGGGTGGCCATGGTCATTTGCCTCCCCACTGGGAAAAGTCGTCGATGAGGCTGCGGGCCCGCGCGTAGGCCTGGACGTACTCGCGCATCTCTTCGGGGCGGCGGTAGGTGAACTTTCCGTCCACGGCCGCCAGACGCTCCAGGTACTTGGCCCGCTCGGCCTCGTTGATCCCTTCGAAGGAGGCGAGGGCCTGGCGCAGCTCGCCGATGAAGCGCCTTTGCAGGCGCGAGAAGGCCTGCAGCTGACGCTCGGAGGCGAACAGCGTGGTGTGCAGCGGAGTGTGGAACTGGTCAAGCTCGCCGACGCCGCAGCTGTCGTGCACGGCGGGGGCGGGTGTCAGTGCTCCTGTGGCGGCTTGGGCCCCCAGGGCGAAGTCGTTTTGGGCTTTGTCGAATGCCTGTCCGCCTTTTTCCAGACGGGCGAGGCGTTGGTTGAATTTATCTTGGTCAAGACGGAATTGGGACACGTGTGCCACCCTTTCCACGAAAAGAACGCCGACTGGTTGAAAACGCACTGCCCGCGCAGACGCGTGGGCGGCACCGGCGGCCCGCGCCCGGCGGCCGGCCGACAAGGCCGGGCATACACAGCCGACCCGCCGCGGCCGATCAGGCTTACAGCGCCGTCAATGTCTAACGCTAGCACCCCCGGCCGCCTCGCGCACCCCTTTTCCCACAGTTGACCGTCGCCGATGTGTGCCACAGTGCGCTTTCGAGTGCGTAACCGTGCGGGAAACCCGCCCCGGGGAGACCGAAAACCCGCTGCCCCGCAATCAACCAAACATGGCCGCAGCCATCATGCCAAACACACCCAAAACAAAAACAAAGACATTTTTTGTGAATGAAAAGCTTTCATTGTTGCGAAGCAAGCCACCCATCCCCTCTAAACAAGAAGAGAGTTTCTAAAGGTTTCTAGAGCGTTAAATCATATATTTCTATAATGTTTCGCACCTAATTCCATATAACAATGCGTGAAACTCGGCGCTCTATAAGCAGCGTCCGGCACATCCCTGGATGCGGAGATCTGTTAATCGATGTAGAAGAACCGCAGCGAATGCAAAACGGCGGCGCCCGGCAG
>CALIHR010000055.1 GCA_938020505.1 uncultured Actinobaculum sp.
GCCGCGCGGCGTCGCGGACAGCCGCATCTCCGCCGCAGGCTTTAACTCCACACGGCGTTGCGCACGGCCAGCAGGTAGGTCTGCCCGAAGCGCGTCGTCGGCTCGAGGATTGCGCTCTCGGCCCACTCGTTCCACGCGTTGACGAAGAGCAGGCGGTCCTTCGCCTCGCGCGGGGCGACGACGCGCACGAGCCCGGCGATCCAACGGTGGAAGGTGTAGGGATTCGAGCCGTACCAGGCGTCGGCCTTCCACTGGCGGCGGGCGGTGTTGTCGAAGCCGACCATTGCCCCGGGGTACTCGTCGTCGGCCAGGCTCGGCGCCGCGTGCAGGGACGCCTTGACCGTGGCCCGATAGCTCATGAAATTGCCGCGCCAGCGGCCGTCGAGGCCGACCTCCGTGGCCGGCCCCGCAACCCACGGCAGGTTGTGCGGCGGGAACTGGAGCGTGCCGTCCAGTCCGGCCTCGCGGAACCCTTGGCCAAGGCCGTCGAATTCCTCGGCGACGGCCACGGCGAGCACTTTGAGCTCGCCGACTCCGGCGGCGCGGGCGCGCTCCCTCCAGGTCGCGACGACCTCGGGGAAATTGTCCATCTGCGCCGGGCGGTAGACGGCGATGAGCGCCTTGCCGTCGACCCGCACGTACCTCGGGTCGAGAAGGAACTCCATGACGTCGTCGATGAAATCCTCCGCCGGCACCTGCGAATAGTCCTGGCCGATGAGGACGTCTTGCGAGCGCCCGTCCCAGCGCCTCGTCCAGTTTTCGTTGGCCCACATGATGCAGAACGGGAAGTCGAGGCCGGAGGCCCTGAGCTTCTCGATGGGCCTGTTGAGAATCCTCTTTCCGGAGAACCAGTAGTAGTAGTACATGAACGCGCCGATGCCGTTGGCCGCGGCGAGGCCGGCCTGGTCGGCGCGCACCCGGTCGAGCTCGAGGTCGTAATATCCCAGATCCGTCGGCTGCTTGGGCTGATAATGGCCGCGCCAGGCGGGAATCGCCGCGGCCACATTCGACCATTCGGTGAAGCCCCGTCCCCACCAGCGGTTGTTTTCCTCCGACTCGTGGAATTGCGGCAGGTAGAAGGGGATGACGTTCGCCGCAGCCGTGCGGGACGCGCCCGGCTCGAACCTGCGCCAGCCGCGCGCGTCGTATCCCGGCTCGGAGGCCAGCTTCGCCAGCTGAGGCGCCTCGACGGTCTGCAGCCCGGCCTCGTCGGTCACAATTCCGACGATCCGCTCGATCGCGTGGGCGGTGGTGGCGTCGACCTGCCCCCTTTCCTCGTCGAAGTCGGCCGAGGTCAAGTTGAAGGCCCTCAGGCCCTGGAGGACGAAAGCGCGGGTCCAGTACATCGAACCCGAGGCGAACTCCAGCTCGTCCGGGTTGATCGACATCTCGATGCGGAGCATGAGCTGCTCGACGATCCTCTGGTCCCCGCCCCAGAACTCCTTGCCGACGATCGAGTCGGCCGCGGTGACGAGCCCCAGCGTCGGGTCGGCGGCGAAGGCGTTGAGGATCTCCTCGACTTTCTCGCGCGATCCGACCAGGTCGGAGAGGAACTGGTCCTTCCACGCCGCGCCGCTGCCGTCGAGGTCGGCGTGCTCCTCGCGCCACGGGCTCTTCTTCGTGTGGAGCTTGAGGATGAGGTCGTAGGGATTGAGGATTCCCGAGTTGACGAGCTGGACGGTCGGGAAGATGTCCCGGCCGTGGTTCTCGACCTTGACGACGACGCTGTGGCGCATGCGCCCGAGGTCTTCGGGAACGGCCACGTCTGCGCCCGAGGCGTTCGTGACGAACAGGTCGAAATCGATCGGGAGATTGCGCAGGCGATCGAAAAGCTCGGGCATGAGGTCGGCGTAGAAGCAGTGAATGACCACGGCGATCCGGCTCGGGTCGGCGATGTCGAACTGCGGGTCGATCCTCCACTTGTCGGGGAAGCCGGAGTCCTGCCGTCCGCCCTGGCGCATGACGTATTCGCTGAAGTCGGCCGGGTGTTGGGACCTGTAGCCCTTGACGCTTCCCGAAACGAGGAAGTTGGCGGCCGCGTTGCGGGCTCGCGCGGCGTGGTATTGGGCCCTGCGCACAAGGCCGGATCTGCTGAAACGAGGCATGGGGGAAACTCCTAACTCACCACTGGGCGATATCGGTGTTGTAGCGCCGGGCGACGTAGGCGGCGGCCTCGGCGCCTTCCGACAGGGTCGAAGGATGCGTCATGATCGTGCGCTTGAGGAACGGGACGTCGTATTCCATGAGCTTGCGCCAGCCGTCGACCGTCGGATTTCCGTACGGAACCCCGAGGTCCGGGCCGGTCACCCATTCGTCGGAGGAGTAGGCCTCGGAGAAGCACACCTTTGAGGCGCCGAGCTCGTAGGAGAGCACGACGTCGTCCTTGTCCGGCTCGACGCGGACGTCGTTGAAGAAATCGACCCACGGCCTGTCGGCCAGGATCCCCCCGCGGAAGGCGAGGAAGAACGACTGAATGTGGCGGGCGAATTGGTAGGACGCGGTCAGCCCGCGGATGTCGGGGCCGGGTTCGGCCGCCCATTCCAAAAGATGGTCGATCGGGGCGAAGGGGCCGAGCAGCGAGTCGTTGGTCAACAAGACGACGGGCGCTTCGCGGACGCCCGGGATGCAGCCCAAAGCCGTGGCCCACGAGCCGAAGTCGTAGCCGAGGTTGGGACGGCGCATCACGACGGTCGCCTCGGGGATTCCGTGGGGGAATCGCAGGGGCTCGGCCGAGTCGCACGTCGATATGACGACGGTCGCATAGCCGTTTCCTTCGAGCGCCTCCAGATACCTCGAAAGGGACATCGGCTGATCGGGTCCCACGGAGAACTGGGCGACGAGCGCCACCCGCTCCCTGCCGGCGACGCCGGTCGGCTCCCCCCGTTCGATGCGGACTTTTCCGCGCGAGACCTCGGAGACGAGCGGGCCGCGTTTCTTCAGTCCCCTCACCGGCCCAGGCCTTTGCGGATGGCCGTCTTGACGAGTCTGACGGGGGCGGTCATCTTCCACGACGTCGAATGCCGGATCGCGTCCAGCTGCTCCCACGCGCCGCCGAGCTTGCGGTTTGCCGTGCGAAGCTCCTTTTCGAGTTGGTCGTTGCGCTTGCCGAGCCTCTGGACGTCGCTCTGGGACGCCCGCAGAGCGGCGCGCAGCTGCCGCAATTCTTCCTCGCTGCTCGATTCGTTCATCTCATCGCCTCTCTTGTGACGAGGGCGCTCCGGAGACTCGGCTCCAGGCGCCGGCTGGAAGTGTTATCAATCCAGGCTCTTCGGCGACCCGGTTACCTCTGACGATCAATTCGGTTCTGCGATCCGAATAGTCGAACATCTCGCCGTCGCGCACGAAGCACGTTGTGATCCAGAATCTTCCAGGTTGGATGAGCACGGGGTCCATCGTGTAGTCGATGAAGGTCTCCTCGCCCCTGCGCAGCGAGTAGAGCCGCCCGCCGTGGCGTGAGTTGGGCCCTGCGATGGTCTGCCCCTGGTCGGTCACGAAGGCCAAGCCGAGTTCGACGTCGTGCAGGTCCTTCTTCGCCCGCACGTGCACGCGGACCGTGCCGGCCTCGCCGGACGTGAGGAACGGCGCCTCGTTGCCCTCGGCGTCGAGAAGGTCGACGCCGACCATCCGGCAGTCGCCGTTGCCCTGGTTGAGCTTGAAGGACTCGTCCTCGGGGAATTCCTCTTCTTCCTGGCGCTCCGCGGCGCGCTTGGCGAATTCCTTCGCGTTGACCGCTTCGAGGTAGGCGGAGACGGCCTCGTCGGCGTCGGCGACCATCTTGACGCGGCCGTGGTCGAGCCACACGACCTCGTCGCACATCTCCTGGGCGAGCGAAAGAGAGTGGGTCACGAGGGCCACAGTGGTTCCGGTGTCGCGCAGCTCGCGCATGTAGTCGAAGCATTTGCGCTGGAACTCTTCGTCGCCGACGGCGATGATCTCGTCGACGATGAGGATCTTGGGCCGGATGGCCACGGCCACGGCGAAGCCCAGGCGCACCGTCATTCCAGAGGAGTAGACCTTGACCGGCTGGTCGATGAAGTCGCCGATGTCGGCGAAGTCGATGATCCAGTCGAGGGTTTCTTCGATCTGCTTCTTCGTCCGTCCCAGGATCGCGCCGTTGAGGAAGATGTTTTCGCGGCCTGTCAGCTCGGCGTGGAACCCCGCCCCGAGCTCGAGCAGGGCGTCGACCTTGTCGGAGACGGTGACGGAGCCCGACGTCGGCCTGTACACGCCGGCCAAGATCTTGAGCATGGTCGACTTGCCCGAGCCGTTGTGGCCGATGAGGCCGAAGGTCGTCCCCTTGCGGATTTTGAAGGAGACGTCGTCAAGGGCGTGGAACATGCGCTTGCCTTGGCGGGAGCGGCCGCGAACGAAGCGCTCCTTGAAGGTGTCGCGGCGGTCCGCCTGCATTTCAAAGGACTTCGAGACGTTCTCGACGACGATCGCGTACTCGTCGGGCGCTCCCTGCGCGCCGGCGTCGGTGCGGACTTCCATCTCAGATCCTCTCTCCCAAATCGGCCCCCCACTTGCGGTAAACGAATCTGGCGCCGAGGAAGGCGATGCCCGCCCACGCCGCGCACGCGACCCACGACTTCCAGTATCCGGGCGTGGTGTCAAAGGAGACGTTTCTAAAGAGTCCGATGAACTCGGCCATCGGCATATGCCCGACGAACTTTTGGAGCGACGGGGGAACGTAGTCGACGGCGTAGATGATGGGCGTCCCATAGAACATAAGCTGGAGGATCACTCCGACGAGCTGCGCCAAATCTCTGACGTAGATGTTCCAGACGGCGAGCATCACCGCGATGGATTGGACGAAGACGAATAGAAGGAGCCCCAAGAAGGGTATGAGGATCCATGTCCACCCGAATATGCCGAGGAAGATGAAAACGACGAGCAGCAACCCCGCCTCAATGAGGGACTGGACGCCGACGGCCAAACCGGCGCCCAAAACGGGCGCGTACGCTGGGAAGTAAACCTTCTGCAGCAGGGATCCGGCTCCGAGGAGCCCCGAGATTCCGGCGTTTATCGAGTTCTGGAAGTATCCCCATACGGTCAGGCCCGCGAAGAGCCACACCGCAAAGAACTCGATTCCCTGCTGGCGGTCCGTGGCTCCGGGAACCTTCATATTGAACAAGCCGCCGAAGATGAGCGTGTAGATCCCCAGGGTTGCGAGCGGCACGACGAGCGACCACACCCACCCCAAGAAGGTCCCGTTGAACTTGGCTTTGAGGTCCCGCTGACCGAAGGCGTTGATCAGCGTCCACTGTTGCGACAAGGGCAGGGGCGCCCTCACGTCTGTTCTGTCTTCCATACCCTCACTCGCTCGCGTAAGCGCCGAAGCGCCGCTCTTGCTTCGCCTAGTGTAGTAGGAAGCTTAGCCGAACGCTCACCCGGGGAGGCCATTCGCACAGTCTCCTTCGCCGCACGCGCGGCGTTCGAATCCCGTCGACGCACGCTCAGCATGGGCGGAAGGCCGGCGGAGGAACCGGAGAAAGCCGGCTAAGGACGGGCAAAAAGCCCGCGAAGGAGGGCGCACGCATATGCTGGCCGACGACGTCGAAACGCCCTCGCTCTGCGCTCCAAGGCGCGGTGTGCCGCCGCCAATCCGCCCCGTCGCCGGCGTCTGCGGCTTTCACGGGCTCGCCGGCGGCGCCCCCGGCTCGCCATGTCCGCCGCCGCCGGGTTGCCTGGGCCTCCCCCGGCCGACCGCGAGGGCGAGCCCTCCGGCGACGAGGTCGGCGACGGTCACAAGAACCCTCGACGTGATGACCACAACAACGAGCGAACCGACGTCGACGGCGCCCGCGAGCGCCGCCCCCAGCGCGACTTCCCTCACACCGACCCCGGCGGGGACGAAAAAGACGAGGAACCCCGCCGTCCACCCGAGCGCGTAGCCGCCTATCGAGCGCGCCAGCCCCGCCGCGCCGGCCTCCATTCCCAGCGCGGTGAGAAGGACGTAGACCTGCAGGCCGATCGCGAGCCACGCGAGGAGGGAGATGAGCGCCGACCGCAAAACGGCGCGCCCGGACACCGGCCGCTCAAGGGGCTCTCTGCGCGCCAGCCGCAAAGCCGCGTTCAGGCACCTGTTGAGGACTGAGGGCCAAAGAACCGCGATTCCCATGGGCACGGCGGCCAGCAGCCACCAGTAGCGGCTGCGCAGGCCTTCGGCCGCCAGCAGGGACGGCAACGCGAGCATCGCCCCGACGACGATCGAGATCGCAACCGCAACGGCGAGCGAGGAAACCGAACGGCGGCGTGAAATCGAGTGGCCGCGGGCCGCCTCCCCCACGGCGACGAAGTTCCACACTCCGCCGGGAAGGTACTTCGCGATCTGCGACACGAAAAAAATGCGCGAAGCCGCCGAAAGGCGGATGCCTATCACGGCCTGCCACGAGAGCATCGTGAGGGCGACGTACGCGAAGGACGCCGCCGCGGCGGCCGCCAAGGCGGGAAGCGACATCTGGCCGAGGGCGATTCGCACCTGCGGCCATTTGGCGGCTATCGCCCACACGGCGGCGGCCGCGGCCGCGGCGAGCGCGATGCGGCGCACATGCGCGGCGAACCTCGAAGACCGCCGCGAATCGCCTTCGGGCCGCGCATTCATTCGCGCTCCCGCTCGTCGCGCGTCCGCCTCCGGTCGAAACGCCGGATTGCCCGGGCGAGCGAGTCCGTCACGCGCACGGCGCGGAAGCCTTCCCGAATCTCCGCCGCCTCCGATTCATTCGAAGCGGGCTCGGCTTGATCGGCGGGGGCGTCTTCCGAGGGTCGGACGCCGTCGCCTTCGAACTGCTTGCGAGAATCCTCGCCTTCGGGCCGCCTTCGGGCGCGTAAACGTTCCCGATCCCGGGGCCGCTCCTGCGCCAAGGCTTCAAGGGCGTCCGCCAGGGCCAGTGCGTCGCCCGGCTCGACGAACCGCGCGCCGCCGCCCAGAATCCTGCGCTGAGGCGGAGTGTCGGACGTGACGACGACGCAGCCTGCGGCGATCCCCTGGTACACCTTGTTCGGCACCACGCGGCGGGCCTTGCCTGACGTTCCGAAGATTCCAAGGCAGACGTCGTGCCCGGCGACGACGTCGGGCAGCTCCTCCGAATCGACCCAGTCGATCCACGAAACCCGAACGTTTTCCCCGGGAGGAAGGGCCTCGCGCACGGCTGCGGCGTCCTGCCCGTCCCCTATGAGGGTGACGTCGATCCGAACGCCGCGGCCGTCGAGGACCGCCAACGCGCGCGCGATTGTCGGAGCGCCCTGCAGGGGTGTAAAGAGGCCGAAGAAGACGACCGAAAGAGGGCTTTCGCCCCTCTCGTTGCCTGCTTTTCGAGCCTCGCCCTCAGGCGTTCGAGCACTCTCGGCCGACTCCGGCGCCTCGCCCTCGGCTCGACGGGCCTCGCCCCGGATCCGCCGAGCCCGGTCTCCGGCGTCGAACCACCTTTTGGGGGCGCCGACGGGGACGACCACCTCTTTCCCCCTCGCACGCCTCGGCAGGAGGGCGCGATGGTCGTCGGTGTCGAGCACGACGACGTCGGCCGCCGCGAGCGCTGCCCTGTCGATCCCCTCCAACAGGCGGTAGGCGAGCTTGCCGACGACGCCGCCCCCGGAGAGCCCCCTGTCCTTGGCCGTGTCCGAGGCGAAGACGAGATGGTCGAGCACGATGGGCGTGCGCGGGAAGAGCACGCGGGCGAGGACGACGTCGAAATGCCCGAGGTATCCGACGAGGACGGCGTCGGGGCTGTTCTTTCCGCGATAGGCCGAGGCGCGGCGGATCAACCGCGCCCATTTTGCAGCGACTGCGGCGGCGAAACGCAGAGCGCTTGCCGGGCTCGTCAGCGACTTCACCCTCTGCGCGGTTCCGACCCCCAAAGGCTCATCGGCCTCCCGAACGGCGAACCCCCGTTCGCGCAGGCCTTCGAGCAGCACGCCGACGCGCGGGTGCGACCGAACGTCATAGGTGCCGAATCCAAGGATTCTCAACGTTCCTCCTTCACAAGCCAAATTGTGTGCGAGCCGCGAACAATCCGAGTGCGAGCAGCGTGCGCGCCGCCTCCGCTCCAACGCGAGCGCGCCTATATCGGCTCGCCGGTTTCGAGCTGTGCGCGACCGTCGGGTGCGCGGCGCGGGTCGCCGCCCTGCGCGGCCCTCTCCTCGCCGTCGCCGTCACGTGCGGCCCTCTCCTCGCTGCCGCCCTGCGCGGCCCTTGCCTCGCCGGAGGCGGCGTCAGCTTCCGCGCCGGCGTCGTCCCAGCGCGAGCCGCAGCCCAGCATGCCTCCCTCCCGGGCAGCCTCGCCGTATTGCAGTTCCTTCACCCGCTCGAGCGTGTCTTCTAGCAGCACCCGATTCGTGCGCTGAAGGTCGGCGACCACCAGCAGACCGGCGCTCAGAAGGCTCGTGACGATCATGGCCGTGCCGAATATGAGCGATTGAACATGCCCCCCGCTCTCGCCCTGGAACCAAAAGACAAGAAAGCGCAGGAACGGCACAAGCCCGGCGATCCCGGTCACCAGGGCCAGGAATCCGAGCGGAATGTGGGGCTTGTACATGAGGAAGGACCTGACGATCGCCTTTCCCGATTTGTACATGTGCTGAAAGATGTTCGAGAACAGGCGGGACTCGCGGGTCTTCGGATTCGTGCGGATCTTCACCGACTCGATTCGCATCCGGAGATTGCCCGCCTGAACGATGGTTTCCATACAGTAGGAAAACCTCGTGACGACGTTGAGCCGCAGCAAAGACCGGCGCGAATAGGCTCTGAATCCCGAGGCGGCGTCCGGCAGCCGCGTCCCGGCGGCGAGGTTGACCATGCCCGATCCGAGGGACTGCATGCGCTTCTTGAACCGTGAAAAATGCGCGATGTCCCTGGTTTGGCGGTCCGCGATGACGATGTCGGCGCGCCCCCGAAGAATCGGCGCGAGAAGATCGGGGATCCGCTCCTGCGGGTATTGGTTGTCGCCGTCGGTGTTGACGACGACGTCGGCGCCATGGGCCAAGGCGTAGTCGACGCCGTCGCGGAAGGACCTCGCGAGGCCCTGGTTTTTGGCGTGCCGGACGATGTGCGTGACGCCGCAGGCGCGAGCCGCTCGAACGGTGCCGTCAGTCGATCCGTCGTCGATGACGAGGATCTCAAGCTCGTCGACGCCCTTGATCGCGCGGGGAATCGACTCGAGAACCATGGGAAGCGTCGTTTCTTCGTTGAAACAGGGTATTTGGACGAAGACCTTCACGGTTGCCTCCCACGCATGTCTTTCACATCGGCCTCCTCGCGTCGCTTTCACGATCGCCCCTCGCATCGGCCGGCAGAGCGGCGACGTCGGCGGTTGGATCTCCTAAATCGGACCGTCTTGTCTGCATCCGACGGTCTGACCGCCTGAGTCTGACGGTCTGACCGCCTTGATTGAACAGACTAATCGCCGCTTGAGCGATTGTCGTCACAGCCTTTCAAGGGTACCATCCAGTAGTCTGATTGACATGAAGATCTCGGTCATCGGGTGTGGCTACCTCGGCGCCGCGCACGCCGTCGCCATGGCCAGCCTCGGCCACGACGTTGTGGGCATTGACAGCAACCGCACCAAGATTTTATCGCTCTCATCCGGACAGCCGACGATTCTGGAGCCCGGATTCGAGGGCCTGCTCAGGGAAGGCCTGGATTCTGGCCGGCTGGCCTTCTCCGCCGACCCCGAAGCGGCCGGCGGCGCCCGGGTCCATTTCATTGGAGTCGGGACCCCGCAGAAAGCGGATTCGCACGCCGCCGACCTCGCCTTCCTCGACGACGCCGTCGATTCGCTCCTCCCCTGTCTTCGCGAGGGCGACGTCGTGGCGGGAAAGTCCACGGTGCCCGTGGGGACCGCGGCGGCGCTCGAGCCCCGCATCCGGCGCGCGGGGGCCTCCCTCGTCTGGAATCCCGAGTTCCTGCGGGAGGGATCGGCGGTCAGGGACACCCTCGAGCCGGACCGGCTGGTCTATGGCCTGTCATCCGAGGAAGCGGACTGGCGCGCGGGCCGTGACGCCCTCGACGAGTGCTACGCCGCGCTCCTCGCCGCGGGCGTCCCCCGCCTGACGATGGACTTCGCCACAGCCGAGCTCGTCAAGGTCGCGGCGAACTCCTTCCTTGCAACGAAGATCTCCTTCATCAACGCGATGTCCCAGGCCTGCGACGCCACCGGCGCCGACGTCGTCAAGCTCGCCCGAGCCCTGGGATTCGACGAACGCATCGGGCATCGGTTCCTGCGGGCGGGAATAGGGTTCGGCGGCGGCTGCCTGCCAAAGGACATCCGCGCGCTGCGGGCCCGGGCGGAGGAGCTCGACCTGCACGAGGCCTTTGGCTTTCTCGCCGAAGTCGAGCGCATCAACGACGGCCAGCGGGCTCGAACCGTCGGAATCCTCGAGGGCCTCACAGGCGGCCTCGCGGGCCGCAAGGTCGCCGTTCTCGGGGCGGCGTTCAAACCCGACACGGACGACATCCGCTCGTCGCCCGCGCTGAGCATGGCGGCTGCGCTCGTCGGACGGGGCGCGCGCGTGACGATCACAGACCCCGCGGCTTCGGCGCAGGCGGTCGCGACCGAGGTCGAAGGCGCAGCGTTCTCCGCCGACGTCGAGGCCGCCGTCGCCGGCGCCGAGGCCGTCCTTCTGTGCACGGAATGGGAGCAGTACGTGCGGCTCGACCCCGCCCGAATCGGGGAGCTCGTGAGCGAGCGGATCGTCGTGGACGGGCGCAACGCCCTCGACCCCGACGCGTGGAAGCGCGCCGGGTGGACCTATCGAGGCGTCGGCAGGCGCTGAGCCAAGCGTTCTCGCAGCCGAACAGAAGGCGGCGCCCAGACAAAAGGCGGCGGTCAGACAAAACAGATAGACTTGCCCAACGATCGATCTTTCTTGCCCATTGACAGAGGAGAGGAAACGCATGCGCGTTCTCATCACGGGAGGCGCCGGCTTCATCGGCGCGAACTTCGTTCATTCCACGGTCGAGTCGATGCCCGACGCCGACGTCGTCGTCCTCGACAAACTGACCTACGCAGGGAACCCGAAGTCCATCGAGGGGCTGGACCGCGTCGAACTGGTCGTGGGCGACATCGCGGACCCCGACACCGTGGACCCGCTAGTCAAGGACGCCGACGTCGTCGTCAATTTCGCCGCCGAGTCGCA
Source organism: uncultured Actinobaculum sp. (assembly GCA_938020505.1). Lineage (GTDB taxonomy): Bacteria > Actinomycetota > Actinomycetes > Actinomycetales > Actinomycetaceae > Peptidiphaga. The sequence continues at coordinate 11,134 of CALIHR010000055.1, forward strand.
CAACGACAACTCGCTGAACGACCCGAGCCCGTTCATCCGCACGAACATCGAGGGCACCTTCCGGCTTCTCGAGGCCGTTCGCCGCCACGGAACGAGATTCCACCACATTTCCACCGACGAGGTCTACGGCGATCTGGAGATCGGCGACCCCCGTCGGTTCAAGCCCGGCGACCCGTACGCGCCGTCGAGCCCCTACTCCTCGTCGAAGGGGGCCTCGGACCTGCTGGTGCGCGCATGGGTGCGCTCTTTCGGCGTCCCCGCAACGATCTCGAACTGCTCGAACAACTACGGCCCCTATCAGCACGTCGAAAAGTTCATTCCGCGCACGATCACGAACATGATTGACGGAATCCGCCCGCGCGTCTACGGAACGGGCGAGCAGGTGCGCGACTGGATCCACGTGCGCGACCACAACACCGCGGTGTGGGAGATCATTGACAAGGGCCGCATCGGCGAGACCTACCTGATCGGGGCCGACGGCGAGAAGAACAACCTCGAAGTGGTTCAGATGATCCTCGCGGAATTCGGCCGCGAGGCCGACGATTTTGACCACGTCAACGATCGCCCCGGCCACGACCAGCGCTACGCGATTGACAACTCCAAGCTCGTCGAGGAGACCGGCTGGAGCCCGAGCTTCGCCGACTTCGCGGCCGGGCTGCACGACACCGTCGAGTGGTACAAGGCCAACGAGGACTGGTGGCGTCCGCAGAAGGACGACGTCGAGGCCAAGTACGCCAAGACCGGGCAGTAGTTCGGAGGAGGCCGCCGGCCGGGAGTTCTGAGCGGCGCATGCACGATGAAAGTTCCTAACTGCAAGTTCCATAATCTGGAACTTGCAGTTAGGAACTTTTATGCGTAGGTACTTTTCATGCAGGTGCTGTTCTCGCATGCAAGTGCTTTTCATCGGCAACAATCCGACTAAACGGCCGCCGGAGCAGGATCGGCTGCGGCGGCTGCGACCGGTGCGGGGTCGGTCGCAGCCGCGGCATTGGCCTCGCCAGAATGAGCCGATCAGCCGCATTCGCTCAGCAGATCCGACTCGCCGATTCGACCAGCCGGGTCGGTCCCGGAACGGTCCGATCCAGCCTCGCCAGATCAGCCTCGGCGGACGCCGAAGGTGTCGACCCGGTTTCCGTCCCAGTCGCCGACGAACGCCCTGTCGCCGACCCGTCCGTAATCGATGACGCGGTCGGCGTCGCCGTTGTGGAGGCTCCTGGAGACGTAGAAGGTCTTGCCGCGGCGCACCGCGAGCGCGTCTTTGGCCGATCCGCCGAAGTGGCCGACGAAGACTTCGTCGTCGGCCCTGCCGTAGGGAACCACCCTGTCCGCCGGGCCCGAAGACATCGTGTTGCGAATGTGATACTCGTTGCCTCGACGCACGGCGAAGGTGTCGCGTCCGTCGCCGTCCCAATCGCCGACAAGCACGACGTCGCCCGGTTTGCCGTAGGCGATCGTGTAATCGGCGGTGGTCGCGCCGACCTTGTTGGAGACGTGGAAGACGTTGCCTCGACGTATGGCGAGCGAATCTTTGCCGTCGCCGTCCCAGTCGCCCACGTAATACTCGTCGCCGGGAATCCCGTAGGCGGCGGTGAACTTCGGGGCCGCTGTGGGCGCGCTGACGTTGTTGACGGCGAAGGTGTTGCCCCTGCGCAGGGAAACCGTGTCTTTGCCGTCGCCGTCCCAGTCGCCCACGATCTCGGTGTCGGAACTCAACCCGTAGGTGAAGGTGTGGGTGGCGTTGCCGCTCCACGCGTTGTTGAGGTAGTAGGTCGGGGACGACGGCTGGGGCGCCGGCTGAGGCTGGGGCGCCGCGGCCGCCCCGCCCATGATTCTCTGGTACTTGGCCGCCGTCGCCGCGCGGATCTGATCGAGGTACCCGTAGATCGCACCGGGGCAGGATGTGGACTTGACGTCCTTGTGCCCGACGATGCGGGGAAGGGCGCTTCCTGCGGGGAGCGCGGCGCCGGTGCCTCTCGGAACCGTCATCGTGCCTCGGCTGCCCGGATTGACGCCGCCGAGAACGAAGCGCGCGGCGATGACGTCGGAAAAGGTTTCGCGGATGAGCGGTGTGACGCTCGCCGCCGAACTGTAGGTGCCCAGAACCGAAACCCCGAAGGTGCCCTGGTTGCGGGGGGCGGCGTGCGCGCCGGTCACCACTTTGCCGTGCGGGGCGGCGAGGGTGCCCGAGCGGCCCTCCCAACGCCCGCCGTACTTGTCGATGAGGACGTTGTATCCGATGTCGCCCCATCCGCGGGTGATCGAATGGTAGCTGTAGATGCCGCGAATAGTCGCCGGCACTTGCGCTTGGCTGTAGTTGTTCGACCCCGCCGTGTGATGGATGATCGCGCCTTCAAAGTTCTCGTAAGAACGCGGCCACGACATCTTCCTCTCGTCGGCTCCCCATGCCGAGCGCGGGTGGATGCGCGCGAGGTTGTCGGCGGCGGCGATCTGCGAGGTCGTCAGCTGCCGCGCCGCGGGCACGTCGGCCTTTGCCGCGGCGCCGGCCTTGCCTTCCGGGGAAGCCTGTCCTTGCGGGGAGGCTGCGGCAGCCGGGCCGCCGAATTGCGACGTCGAGGCTACGCCCGTCGCTTTGCCCGAGAGGATCGACTGCTTCTCGTCGGGGTTGGCGACCGGGGCGGTCAGGCTCTTGGCCGCGGGCTGCTGAGCCGCGGCGACCTTGCGGACGCCTGCGAGATTCTTGGTCGGCCCCTCGCCGTTGACGAGGTTGACTGCGAGCCCGGCGGGAAGGCTGCCGCTTCCCTTGATGCGGATCTGCACGCCGGTCGACCCGCCGGAAACGTTGGCCTCCGTTCCGGGGCGCCCGCTCTCGCCCTCTTCGACCGAAAGGACGTACCAATCCGACCATCCCTTGGCGTCGAGAGTGCGCATCTCCACGGTGGCGCCGTTCGGCAAGGACTGGCCCTTGTTCCATGTCAGGCCGGCGACGGCGAATTCGTCGACGGAGAGCGGTTCGGAGACGAAAAGGTAGCCGCTGGGAGGCTCTGTGGAATCGGCCTTCTGGACCGGTTCGGCCTGCGGCGCCTCCTGCGCGGGCTCGGATTGGGCCGGCTGCGGCTGCGCCTGTTCGGGCTGCTGCGCCGGCTGAGGCGCCCCGCCCTGCTGCGAATCGGCGGGGCGCCGGGCAACCTCGTTCTGCGCAGAATCCGTTTGCGTCTGCTGCACGGAAGGCTGCTGCGCCGTCGGCATGCTTTCTGTCAAGCCCTCGGCGCCGTCCGTTTGCGCTGAGCCTTCGGGCTGCCCGGACCCGTCGGGTCTCGCGGAATCGGCCGGCTGCGCGGAGCCGTCAGACTGCCCAAGTCCGTTGGCCGAAGCTCCGAGGCCGTTTGCCCGGCCCGCCCCGGTCGAAGCCAGGCGGGCGCCTGAAGTCCGGGCGGCATAGCCGTTTCCCGCTCCGGATGCAGGCGCATCGGCCTGCGTTCCGGACTCCGCGCCGGCTTGAGCTTCGGACTCATTGCCCGTTCCAGTGCCCGAGGCGGTTGCGGCGGCAGCTTCCGAAGCCGTCAGGGCGGCGTCCTTGCCAGTTTGAGTCAAGGCGCCCGAGCCGTCTGTGATGGCAAGAGTCTGCGTTTTCTCCGAGCCGCTCTGCGGGGTCATCGGAATGTTGCCGTCGGCTGACCCAGCCAGGCCGGAAGCGGACGGCGCACGGTTGGCGTCGGCCGCCTGGTTGACGGCGGCCGATGCATTTCGCGCCCCGACAACCGGATTTTCTGAGGCGAACACGGGAGTGCTCACGAAGATGAGCGACGCGGCCAACGAAAGGCCGGCGAAGCGTCGAATGGTCATGCTTGATCCTCCAATTTTTCTCCCTCCAAAAGAGAAACGGTAATCCACTGTACATCACAGACTTAACAGAACACACATTTGTCACATTCGCAACATTTCAACCTAAATGCGCACCATGTGAGGTATAAGCGCACACGAACCGATGCGGCTTTGCCACAGCCACGCAGCCCGCATTTCGTCATTTTTACAGGCATCCCAAAGGCCCCTGCAAGCCTCGACGACGTCCACCGAACCCGAAAACGCCCACAAACACCGTTGGACACCCGGACACAGCGGCCACGCCCGTCAAGCATCTCGGCGCGCCAGAGCGTCTCTGCACCGTCCACAGGACGCCTCAGCAGGGCCCATAAGCCTCGCGGCGATTGGCGGGGCGGCCTCGGCGAAACGCGAAAGCCCCGGATTTCGCCGCGCTGCCAGCCTCATCGCAGCATCGACGCACCCGCCTTCGCACCCGCAGTTGCAATGTCCAGACACTTTTCTGGACGCTCAACCCAAGCAAGGCACTTTTCTTGGAATTTCACTCCAGAAACTCGGCACTCATCCCTAAAGGGCACACAAAATCGCGCTTCGACGCCCGCCATAGCTCACGCCGGCCTTCCGCACGGCGCCCGCTTCCCTCGCCTCGCCGCGACGGCTACTTCTCGCTTCGCCGTGACAAACGGACAAGCAGCTCCTCCCGCGCCTTCAGCCCGGCTCGCAGCGCCCAGCGCAACGGCGCCTGCCAAGGCTTGGAGTACACGCCGTCGAGGTATCGGGCAGCCGAACGATGGTGCGCGCGGATCATGTTTTCAGGCTTGTTCCGCCAGCTAGCGCCTTGATCGTGCACCACTTCGGCGTCGGGAACGAAAACGCTCTGCCACCCCGCGGAGGCAAGCTGCTCTCCCAACGCCGTGTCCTCGAAGAACATGAAGTACGACTCGTCGAACCCGCCGACGGCGTCAAATGCCTCGCGTCGAAGCAGCAGGCACGATCCGGAAAGCCAGTCGACGACGTGGGCCCGCGTGGCGTCGGCGTTCTCGCGGTAGGCTCGCGAGAACGGGTTGTTCGGCCAAACCCCGACCAAAAGCGCATGCCCGACGCCGGAAACGAGCCGCGGGAACTTGCGGGCGGAGGGGTAGACGGTTCCCGCGCGGTCACGCACGAGCGGCCCGAAGGCTCCCCCGCGAGGCCACGCGGCCGCGGCCGCGATCAGCTTGTCGATGGCGTCGGGAAGAAAGACGACGTCGGGGTTGACGACGACGATCCACTCGGAATCCCGCAGATCAAACAAACCCTCGCCACTGGCCGACCCCTGCGCATTAAATGGCCGCCCGCCAAACGACCCCGCGGAGGGGTCGGGCGCAGCAGTGCCGGCGCTTCGCTCGCGCAGCGCCTTTACACCGCGGTTTACCGCCGTTCCGTAGCCGAGATTCCGGCCTGGCCTGAGGACGGCGGCGCCATAAATCCGGCCCACGGCGTCGACCATTTCAGCGTCGGTCCCGTTGTCGACGATGACGACGTCGGCGGCTCTGTGCGTGGCCTCGCCGACGGACTCCGCCCACAATGCGAGCTCCTCCCCCGGATTGAAGGCGACAGTGACGATCCTCAGACGTTCGGTGTTCACTGAATAAGACTAACCTCCCGCGGCGCTTCGCGTTTCCAGCATCCGGCCCCCGCCCCCAGACGGACCGTTTCGGGGCCTCATGCGCCGGTATTGGGACGAAATCCAGCCCCCGCCCCCAGGCGGACCGCCATTGCGGCCCTCCCGAAGTGCAACTTGGACGTCCGGCCCCCGCCGTCTCTAGGCGGACGGAAAGCACGTGGTCGTCTCGATCTTCGTCGCCCCTCTCCAACCCCCGCCCCCAGGCGGACGGAAAGCGCAGATGTTCACCTCCTTCACCCTCGACTGTGTCAAGCCTCCAACTGCTGTGAAAACCGCTACATTTCGCGGAAGACACTTACGTCGGCAGTCGTCGGCCACGCCTGCACATTTGGGTCGGATGTCCCGCGGGCGTTCTCGGACTTTGACCCGTTACTTCGCCGTCCACACTTATCGACATCGACGTCGGCCTCGGTCACACAAGTCCCCAACGGCAAGCATTCCCCGCTCTCCCACAGAAACGGCACGTACTATTGGCAAGGTGAGTAGAAAACAACGCGATGCCGCCCATATGGCGGCCGGCCGTCGATCACGGCACATTTTCAGGATTGCGGCACTGTGCCTTTCCGCGCTCCTGCTGACAGGTGCTTCGGCCCTTGTTTTCATGTACATCCGCCTGAACGGCAACATTGATAAGTACGATCCAAAAAGGGACCTCGGCAGCGATCGCCCCACAATCGACAAGCAAGCCGGAAAGTCGGTGAATTTCCTCCTCATCGGATCGGATTATCGCAGCGGAGAGTCGGACGTGGACGGAGCCGGGTCTTCGGGCGACGTGGTTGGAATGCGCTCAGACACGACGATGCTCGTGCATGTTTCCGCCGACCGCAAACGAGTCGAAGTCGTCTCCATCCCCCGCGACACCCTCGTCGACATTCCCGAATGCAATGTGAGGGACAAAGACGATGACGACAAGGTCCTCTACACCACCGAGCCTCAAAAGAACGCTCGATTCAACACTGCCTTCGCCAAAGGCGGCGCCAAGCTCAACACCGGGTCGGCAGCGGCATGCACAATGAAAACCGTTGAGAAACTCACCGGAAAGAGGCTGCGCATTGACAATTTCATGGTTATCAACTTCGCCGCTTTCAAAGGAATCGTGAACGAGCTTGGAGGAGTGCCTTCGTACTTCCCCGAGGACGTCAACGACAAGGAGGCAGGCCTCAAGGTCAAGGCGGGATGCCGCCTTCTCGACGGCGACCAAGCGCTGGCCTTGGCCCGAGCCCGCAAAAGCCTGGGCGACGGTTCGGACCTCGGCAGAGTGAACAGACAGCAGGAGCTAGTCAGGACCATTCTGGCTGAGGCCATGGATCTTGACTTAGTCGGGAATGCGACCAAGCTGTACAGCATCCTTGACGCCACCACTAAAAACATCGCCGCCAACAAGGAGTTCGGAGACATCCGGAATCTCGCGGGCCTAGCCTCGTCCCTTCAGAATGTCGCCCCGAGCGACGTCAAATTCCTCACGATGCCTTTCGAGCACAAGGGCGCCTACGTCGTCCCGCGCAAAGAGGCGGACAAACTTTGGGCGAGCATAGCCAAAGACAAGCCCGTGACGATGACGGTCGACCCGGCCGAAGGCACCGTCACGGACAGCGAGTCTCCTTCCGAGACTCCCGCGAGCCCGGGAGGAAGCGCGGAGAACGCCGCCAAGGAAAGCCCGGCCTCGCCCAAGGCTTCCCAATCGGCCAAGTCTTCCCCCTCAAGCACGACGACTCCGGTTTGCACTAGGAAGAATGCCAAGTAAGCGGGTGCCTTATGACACAGCCTCCGTCTTTCGAGCCTGCCAGAAAAGCCGTGCGTCCAGACCCCTCGGGAGCCAAAGAGGTGGTCGGCGGCCGCTCCGGCAGCACGTCTGAGCAACTTCAAGAATGGGCCGCGATCGACGGCCGCCCACCGCAACGTCAGCGCTCTCTGCTCGAAAAGGAGCTCGGAATCGACCCGAACTTGCAACGCGGTTCTGCTTCTCAGCAGGTCGGGTCCGCAGCGTCGGCTTCCGAAGCCTCTCGGAGCGCACGCCGCTCCGGGTCCAGGAGCATCGCTCGGCCCGGCGGAAGCGCGCGGCGCCTTGACGAGGATCCCGTCGCGGATGCGCCTGGCCCGTCCCAACCTTCTTCCTATCCTCCCGCCTCGCGAGGCGCGCCGTCGACGTCGTCGCAGCGGCCTTCGAGCGGCGCCTCCAATCTGTCGGGCTCTCAGAATCCACAGGGATCGGGTGCGCTCGGCGGCGAGCCCCTTCCGGCTCCTACAGAGCCTTTCCGAGCTGCGCAGCCTCAGGGTCCGACGTCGCCTCAGGGCCCGACCGAGCCGCCGCGCGGCCCGGGAGAACCGGGAGGCGGGCTCTATCCGCCGTCGAAGCCTCGCCGCAGGCGCCCTTGGCGCCGCCGCATAGGCATCGCCCTCGTCGTCCTTCTGGTGCTTCTCATCGCCTGGCCCGCGTATCTCATCCATTACGGAAACTCGAAGCTTCACGACGTCGACGCGCTTTCCGACAAGGCCGACACCCCCGGCACGACGTACCTCGTGGTCGGCTCCGACAAGCGCGAGAAGGGCGCGATCGACGATCCCACCGCCGGGCAGCGTTCGGACACGATCATGCTCCTGCACGTCCCCGAGTCCGGCAAACCGGCCCTCGTCTCCCTTCCCCGCGACGCCTACGTGACAATCCCCGGCAACAACGCCGGCAAGCTCAACGCCGCCTATTCGATCGGCGGGCCCAAGCTGCTGGTGCGCACCGTCGAGGAATTGAGCGGCCTGAAGGTGGACCACTACATCGAGGTTTCCATGGGCGGGGTCCAATCCCTCGTCGAGGCCGTCGGCGGAGTCAATCTCTGCTACGACGCCGACGTCAACGACCACGACTCGGGCCTGGTGTGGACTAAGGGCTGCCACGACGCCGACGGCCCCACGGCCCTCGCCTTTTCCCGAATGCGCAAGTCCGACCCTCTCGGAGACATCGGCCGAGCGCTCCGCCAGCGCCAGGTCGTCTCAAAGGTCGTCTCCAAGGCGGCCTCGCCCTCCACGTTCATCAACCCGATTCGCCAGCGGTCCCTCGTCGGCACCGTGGCCGAGCATCTGACCGTCGACCCCGACACCGGGATGGTCGCTCTGGGCAGGGCGGGATTGAGCATTCGCAAGGTCATGGGCCCCGACGGGCTCATGGGCGCGCCGCCCATTTCGAGCATGAACTACCGGGTGGGCCAGCAATCGGCCGTGCGCCTCGATCCCGCCAAAATCGACGGATTCTTCGAGAAACTCCGCAACGGGACCCTGACGTCGAACGACTTCTTCTCCCCGCTGTAAGGGCGCGAGTCGCCGCAGCGGCAGCTGCGTCAGCTGTGTCAGCGGGCACGATCCGTTGCGGCAGTGCGCGCTTCGCCGCCGTAAGGGCATTCGCCGGCCGTTCAGCCCGATGCGCGGACCGTTCAGCCCCCGAGCTTGCCGCGCAGCGCGGCCCCTTTGGCCTTGGCCGTATCCCTGAGGCCGTCCTGGAATGCCGCCATCCGATCGCGAACGTCCCGGTCCGCCGGGGCGCTGCCGATGATCCGCGCGGCGAGAAGCCCGGCGTTCCGCGCCCCGGCGATCGACACCGTCGCCACCGGCACACCCGCCGGCATTTGGACGATCGACAGGAGCGAGTCCATTCCGTCAAGATGCCGCAGCGGCACCGGGACGCCAATGACGGGCAACGGCGTCAAGGCGGCCAGCATTCCCGGAAGATGGGCCGCGCCCCCCGCGCCCGCGATGATCGCGCGAAGCCCCCTCTCGCTTGCCTCGCGCCCATATTCGACCATGTCTTCGGGCATCCGGTGCGCCGAGACGACGTCGACCTCGTAGGCGATCCCGAACTCGTCAAGCGCCGCGGCGGCGTCTTCCATGACCTTCCAGTCAGAATCCGAGCCCATGACGATTCCAACGATTGCGTTCATGCCTCGATTTTCTCACGAGGAGCGCGGGTCCGCTTCCTCACAAGGGCTGCACGGCCGCGGCTCCCGCCCTCTCCCCGTCCGAAAATCACAGGTTCAGCCCCGCGCGGCCGCCTCCGGCTGGCGCGGCACGCCCCGCCAGCGTCTCGGCTGCCCCGCGAGCCTGGGCTCTCGCAGCATCCAGATCGACGCCGCACACGGTGACATGGCCCAGCTTGCGGCCCGGCCTCACCTCCTTGCCGTACACGTGAATCTTCGCCGACGGGTGCGAGGACATCGCCTCGGGGTAGGCGTCGCGGGGGTCGTCGAGCTCCGAGCCGAGCAGGTTGACCATCACGGCCCAGGGGGCGAGCGATTCGGTCGATCCGAGGGGCAGGTCGAGCACGGCCCTCAAGTGCTGCTCGAATTGGCTCGTCACCGCGCCTTCGATCGTCCAGTGGCCGGAGTTGTGCGGACGCATCGCCAGCTCGTTGACCAGAACGCGCCCGGATTGGTCGACGAACATTTCGACAGCGAGAATCCCCACCACGCCGAGCTCCTCGGCGATCGTCTTCGCGACGTCGGCGGCGCGCCGGGCGACGTCGGCGGAAACCCGGGCCGGCGCAATGGTCTCGGCGCACACTCCCCCGCGCTGGATCGTTTCGACGGCGCACCAGCATGCAATTTCGCCGCCCGGGCGCCGGGCAATGAGCTGGGAGATCTCGCACGTGAAGGGGACGAGCTCCTCAATGAGCAGCCCCTCGCCGCCTGCCGCAGCAAGCCATTGGCCCACGGGGGCGGACGTCTCGTATCCGCCCCCGGCCGCCAGCCTGATTTCGGCGACTCCCTTTCCGTCGTACCCGTCGCGCGGCGTCTTGACGACCGCCCGCCCGCCGAGCTCTCGCAGCGCGGAGACGATCTCTTCATCGTTCCTCGCGGCGAACCAGCGCGGGCACTCGATTCCCGCGTCGGTCAGCCTTCGCCGCATGAGCAGCTTGTCCTGAGCAAAGGCGAGCGCGGAGGCGCCGGGGCGCACGGGTGCGACGGCGGCCGCTGCGGCAAGGATCTCGTCTGGCACGTGTTCGTGTTCCACGGTCACTGCGTCGACGCCGCGCGCGAGGGCCAGGACGGCGTCGGCGTCGTCGGCCGCCCCCACGACGGAAAGCGGGACGACCTGGCCCGTGGCGCCGTCAGGCGCTTCGACCAGAGCGCGCAGCTCGATTCCCAGGGCGATGGCCGCCTCTTGCATCATGCGGGCCAGCTGCCCTCCGCCCACGACGCCGACCCGCGGCGCACCCGCGGCGGCCCCCGTCCCGATGACTTTGCTATCGGACACGTCTCCTCCTGTGCTTTTCACATGTCAGCCTATGTATTTTTCTCATTATCCCCGGTTAGACTTACGTGGTGCTGTCGAATCTCATACACAAACTTCTGCGGGGCCAGACTTTCCGAGAGTGGTTTGTCGAGTTCTTACAGTTTTGCACCGTAGGCTTGGGCGCTTACATCGTCGACGTCGGCCTTTTCAATCTTTTGGCCTACTCGCTTCCGATCGACCTCCCCGGGGACAAATCGCTCACCGCCAAGATCGTCTCCGTGACCGTTTCCGTGATCTTCGCCTGGGTCGCCAACAGGCTGTGGACTTTCAAGAAGAGGCGCAACGAGAACAAGGGCCGGGAATTCGCCATGTTCGCGCTGGTGAACCTCGGCGGCCTGCTCATCGCCCTCGGCTGCCTGGGCTTTTCCCGCTACGTCCTGCATTTGACCACCCAGTTTGCGGACAACGTCTCCGGCAACGTCGTCGGCCTCGTGCTCGGCACGGCCTTCCGATACGTCATGTACCGCTATTTCGTCTTTTCCCCGGCCTCCCACGGCGAGAAGGTCGCCTCTTGCGGCGAGAAAACGGCCGACGCCTAAAGATTTTCTACAAGTCCGACGGCGAAGCAAACGCGCGTGCCAAATTGGACACCGGCAGATCCCGATGGCTGCCTCATCTTCACCCTGGCTTGACTTGTCTGCCGTCTGCTCTTTCTGCGTCTGCCCGCAAGAGCTTGATCAACCGCCGCAGCCGCGGCCGTCTCGGAACGCCAATCGATTGTCATAAAATGCGCTTCCGCTTTGGCAGAGGCGGATAAAATCGTCTATCGGCGCCGCCTGCGCGCGCCCACTGAGACGATCGCCCCCGCCGGGAGGATCTCCTGCGGATTGATCGATTTCGGGACGGCGTTGAGGGTCAGCCGGAAGATCGGCGGCGCCGCCTGCGCCAGCTCGAGCCTGCCGCCCGCGCCCTCGGCGAGGCTGCGCGCCAGCGGAAGGCCGATTCCCGTTGATCCGCCGGTCGAGACGCCCTTGTTGAAAATCGCGTCGACGAGGTCCTCGCGAATGCCCTCGCCTTCGTCGGAAATGTCGATCACCACTCCCTTGCCGACCTTCCGCGCCGCGACCTTCGTGGTCCCCCCGCCGTATTTGAGGGAGTTCTCGATGAGGGTCGCGACGATTTGCGCCAGAGCGCCGGGGGTCGCGAGAACGGCCACTCCGGCGTCGTCCTCGAATACGAGGCGCCTGTCGGCCTTGGCGAAGGAGCGCTCCCACTCGTCGGCCTGCTGTTCGAAGAGCCTGGAGAGGGAGACGGCCTCGGTGCTGGTCTCGACGGCGCGGGAGGAGCGCAGCAGATCGGTGACGACGCCGGTGAGCCGCTCCACCTGTTCCAGGCACGAGGCGGCCTCCTGGCGGACCTCCTCTTGGTCGGAAATGTACTCGATCTCCTCGAGCCGCATCGACAGGGCTGTGAGCGGCGTGCGCAGCTGGTGCGAGGCGTCCGCGGCGAACTGCCTCTCGGCCGCAATGCGACCGGCCATGCGGTCGGCTGTTCTCACGAGCTCCTCGTAAACGAGGTCGATCTCCTCTATCCCGGACTTCTTCATGCGCGGGCTCGCCTGGCCGGCGCCAATCTGCTCCGCGGCCGCGGCGAGGTAGATGAGCGGCGCGGATATCCTCCGCGACTGGCGGCGGGCCAAAGCGACGGCCACGGCGAAGGACACAGCGACGGCGGCGACGGCAAGGGAAATGAACAAGCCGATTCTGCGCCACACGGCGCTTCGCTCTATGCCCACCGTCACCTGCGCCCCCGAGGTTCCCATGGCCGTGTGCTCAATGGCGTCCTCGTCGGTTTGCGCGCCGACCTGCGCCTTCTCCCCCGAGATCGCGACGCGGACGTACATGGGGTATGTCGCGCCGTCGACGGTTGCGCGCATGACGTCAAGGGGCAGAACGTCAAAGTTGCCCTGCTGCCCTCTGCCCTTCAGCCCTTGGCGCTGATCCGAGACGTTCTTGTCGACGACGTTGGCGATCTGCGTCGCCCGGCGATGGACGTCCTCGTCTGCGCTGCGGAGAATGTACAGCGAGCCCAAGGCCATTCCCGGCAGGCCGAGCAGGAGGACGGCGACCGTCACGGCGACCGTCGTCATCGTGAGGGCCCGCCTGCGCACCGCTCACTCCCTTTCGAGACGGAATCCCACTCCGCGCACCGTCGAAATGTAGCGCGGATCCGAGACGGAATCCCCGAGCTTCCGGCGCAGCCAAGAGACGTGCATGTCGAGCTTCTTCGAGGCGTCGTCCTCCGGCGCGTCCCACACGTCCCGCATGATGTCGGCGCGGGAAACCGCCTGCCCGGCGTTGCGCGCGAGGGCAACGAGCAGGTCGTACTCCTTGCCGGAGACCCCGAGCTCCGTCGTTCCGCGGATGACCCTGTGGGCGGGAACGTCGATGACCAGATCCTGGACGCGGATGACGTCGCTCTCGCTCGCCTCGCTTCGGCGCAGCACCGCGCGGACCCGCGCGAGGAGCTCGGCGAGGCGGAAAGGCTTGGTGACGTAGTCGTCGGCCCCGGCGTCGAGTCCGACGACCATGTCGACCTCTTCCGAACGGGCCGTGAGGATGAGAATCGGAAATATCCACCCTTGGGAGCGTGCATGGCGTGCGACGTCAAGACCGTCCATGTCGGGAAGTCCGAGGTCAAGGATGGCGATGTCCACGCCGCCGCCCATCGCCTCTATGGCCCCCCGGCCGGTCTCCGCCAAGTGCACGTCGTATCCCTCCCGCCCGAGGGCGCGCAGGAGTGGTCCGGAGATCGCGGTGTCGTCCTCTACAAGAAGCATCTTCGTCATGAGCTGATTCTAATGCAATTCCGTTACAATTTACCTCCCCGCCTTAGGAAATCTTTACTTTTAAAACACCGACTCGGAGGCAGTCGCTTTCCCAGACCTTAACGGCGCTCCCAGTTCATAAAGGACGCATGCGCAAAAGGCCGTCCCTTCGCTCGCGTACAAGCCGATTCCGCCGCCCCGGCGGCGGCCCGAATCGCGGCAGTTTCCTCAGGCGCCGCGCTGGCGCCGGGCGCTCGCCCAACAGAAGCCCGTCACGACGAGGGCATCCTCCGCACCTCGACCGCCTCGATCTTTCCGAAACCTTGAAGATTCGGGCTTCCGGCCGGAACGAGCGTGTAGCGTCCCGGCATGAGCGAACGCAAGGTTTCCGCGGTTTCGCTGTCGGTCAGGATCGTCCCGGATTCGGCGACGTCGACCAAACGCGAGGCGAGATTGACCTTGGGCCCGAATATGTCGCCGAAGCGCGAGACGACGCCTCCCCACACGATGGAGGCTCGCACCGGGAGCATGCCGGGCACCTTCCGCAGCTCGTCGACGACGTTCGTCACCACCCGCGCGCCCGTGTCGAGGTCGTCGGCGATGTAGAGGAAGGCGTCTCCGATGCTCTTGACCACCCGCGCGCCGTGGGCGTGGATGGCCATGCGGCATGTGAAGTCGAACTCCTCGACGAGCTCGATGAACTCGGCCGACCCCAGCTCGTTCGATCTATTCGTGAAAGCCACCATGTCGATGAATCCGAAAGCCCTGCGCAGAGTGACGTCGGAGGCCTCGGTCAGCTCCATTTGCGAGACTTCCGTCTCGCTGCGTCGGAGAAGGGCCACCATGTGGCGCCTCCACGAGTATTCCATCTGCCGGCGCAGATAGTCCTCGTAGTCGATGATGTTGTCGAGCACCCAGAACCTTGCCGAGATCCCGTCAAGCCCAAGTTCCCTGCGGGCATAATCGACGAGCACCTCGTGCTGCCAAAGAACGAGGCGGTCGGACATGTGGGATTGGGCGCGATTGAGCGACTCCAAGGTTTCGTGGGTCAGCAGGCCCGAGCGAAGCGCCTTCGCGTGAAGCCGCATGGCCTCGACGTCGCCGTCGGTGAATATCCGTTTCTCGCGACTCTCCGAGACCGTGGGAAAGCCCATGGCCAGCCAGAAGCGGAGGGCCGTTTCGACGTCGAGCCCCGCGAGCTCGGCCGCCTGCAGGAGGGAATACCGCTCCCCTCCGCCGAGCATGCCGCGCGCATGCCGTTCGACGGTGTTGAACGGCGCGCTTTCGTCGGCCTGTCGACTCTGATCGTCCCGTCGGCACTCATTGACCGGCTGGCCTTGATCGTCCTGCCGGCTCTCGTCAACCGGCTGACCCTCATCGGTTTGCAGGCTCTGATCGGTTTGCCGGCTCGGATCGACCTGCCGATTCTCGTTGACCTGTCGGCTTTCGGCGTCGGAAAGCCTTTTCTCATTGCGGTCCACGACCTCACCCCCGGACCCGTTGTCCGTTTCCAGTCCTTTTACGCCGTGCAATTGTGTCACGTGCCTCCCTTGTTTTGTGCCTTCAATCACACACTATACGGCACGGAGGAGGCCGGCGTCACGCATTGTGGGCGGGCGTCGCCCGTCGAACGGCGGCTCGGAGGAGATCGGAGCCCCAAAAGGCCTGCGGAAACGGAGGAGGCCGGCGCCCGCGCCTCACCGAGCCCGCGACGACCGACGCTTGACCCCGACTGCCGCGGCCGCAGTCCCTCAGCCCGAAGACTCCAAGGACTGCGCTCGCAGACAAGAGGGCTGAGCCCATGGAGTCAGCCAGCCGCTTTCCTCGCCTCGAAAAGGCGCCGGGGATTGCGCCGGCGGAAAATGCTCCTATGGCTCCAAGGGCCCGAGTCGATAAACTTGATCCATGACGAACACCCGCACCCCCAGCGACATCGACGCGCTCGCGAACAAGTACTTTCACGCAGACCTCGCTTTGTCTCCCGAAGCTGCCACCGTCGTGGGCACCGACGACGCCGACCACGGCGCCCTTTCAGACTATTCTCCCGCCGGCGTGGACGAGCAGCGCAGCTTGATATCCGGCACCCTCGCCAAGCTCAACTCCCTCCCGATCACCGACGACGTCGATCGGATCACCGTGGCGGCGATGAACGAACGCCTCGGGCTGGAGCTCGAGCTCATCGACTCCGGCGAGAGGTGCGGCGAGATCAACGTCATCTCTTCGCCCATCCAGGGCGTCCGCGACATCTTCGACCTGATGCCCACCGAGACCGAGGCCGACTGGGACAACATCAACCGCCGCCTCGGCGTCGTCGCCGAAGCCCTCGAAGGCTACAAGGAATCCCTGCGGCGGCGAATCGCCTCCGGGCCGGCGATCCCGGCGCGCCAGATCGAGAGGTGCGCGGAGCAGTGCGAAGGCGCCGCCGGCTCGGCCTCCCCCTTCCTCCATCTGGTGAGCAAGAGGCCCGAAGTCGCCGCGAACGCCGACTCGGCGCGCGTGGCCTATGGCCAGCTCGCGGAGTTCCTGCGGCAGACGGCATTGCCGACGGCGGTGGAGGAAGACGCCGTGGGCCGCGAGCGCTACAGCCTCTTCTCGCGCCACTTCCTGGGCGCGGACATCGACCTCGACGAGACCTATGAGTGGGGGAAGGCCGAGCTCGCGGGGATCGTCGCGGAGCAGGAGAGGATAGCGCGCGAGCTGTACGGCCCCGGCGTCGGCGTGCGCGAGGCGATGGAGAGGCTCGATTCGGACCCCAAGCGCAAGCTGTGCGGCGTCGAAGCCCTGCAAAAGTGGATGCAGGAGACGGCGGACGCCTCGGTTGACGCGATGTCCCAGCATTTCGACATTCCCGAGCCGCTGCGCACGATCGAGTGCTGCCTGGCGCCGTCGGGGACCGGAATCATCTACTACACGGGGCCGACGGGCGATTTCTCACGACCGGGCCGCATGTGGTGGTCCGTGCCCTCCGGTGTCACGGAGTTCGCGACCTGGAAGGAGAAGACCACCGTCTACCACGAGGGCGTTCCCGGCCACCACCTTCAGATCGGGCTCGCGACGTACATGCGCGATTCGCTCAACGACTGGCGTCGCAGCGGATGCTGGGTGTCGGGCCACGGCGAGGGCTGGGCCCTTTACGCCGAGCAGCTCATGGCCGAGCTCGGGTACATGGACGAGCTGGGCGACCGCATGGGCGTGCTCGACTCGATGCGGCTGCGCACCTCGCGCGTGGTGGTGGATCTCGGCGTCCACCTGCGCAAGGACGCCGGCCCGTGGGGCGAGGGCGCGTGGGACGCCGATTCGGCCTGGCGCTTCCTGCGGGAGAACGTCGCCAGCGACGACGCCTTCCTGCGCTTCGAGCTCAACCGCTACCTGGGGTGGCCGGGGCAGGCGCCGTCGTACAAGATCGGCCAGCGCATCTGGACGCAGCTTCGCGAGGAGGCCCGGGCGAAGGAGGGCGCGGACTTCGACCTCAAGGCATGGCACAACAGGGCCCTGTCGATCGGCTCGGTGGGACTGGACGTTCTGCGCGAGGCCTTGGCGTGAGCGGTTCCTCTCGGGAGCATGCGGGCGAAGCCGGGCCTGCCGGCGATACCGGGCATGGCCTAGCGGGCGAAGCCGGGCGCAGCCGTTTTGTCGATCTTTCCGGCGATGCGGATGGCGCCCACTCGCCGCGGAAGACGCGGACGCGAGGCGGCAGGCTCGGCCTGACGGGCAACGGACGGCTCCGGCTGGCTCTGGCGAGCAAGTCGCCCGCGCGGCTGGCCACGCTGCGGGCCGCGGGTTTCGACCCGCTCGTCCAGGTCTCCGACGTCGACGAAGAAGCCCTCCTCGAATCGGTCCGCGGCGGGCCGACGCAGAAGGTCCTCGCCCTCGCGACGGCGAAGGCCCGGGCGGTGGCGAATGACGCGCGCGAGGCGGCGGGGGCCGACATCGTGGTCGGCTGCGATTCGATGTTCGAGTTCGACGGCGAGGCAGTCGGCAAGCCCGGCAGCCCCGAAGCGGCGCGGGAGCGCATTGCGCGCATGGCCGGGCGCAGCGGAGTCCTCCACACGGGCCACCAGATCGTCCATCTGGAGAGCGGGGCGTCGCTGGGGGCGGTTTCCCACGCCGTCGTCCATTTCGCGCCGATGACCGACGCCGAAGTCGAGGCATACGTCGCCACCGAGGAGCCGCTGCACGTGGCGGGCGCCTTCACCGTGGACGGGCTGGGCGGGCCGTTTGTCGAGAGGGTCGACGGCGACTATCACGGCGTGGTCGGCATCTCGCTGCCGCTGCTGCGCGCCATGCTGGCGAACTGGGGCGTCTCGATCACCCGGCTGTGGCAGCCGCCGGTCAAGTTGGCGGTCAATACGGATGACGAAGCCGACGGCAAATCCGCCCCGGCGGGCACAGCGGATGCCTCTGCATCCGGCGGCTCTGCTGCCGGCAAGCCACACAGCGGCAGACGCCGAAAAGGCGCGGACGGTTTCATTTTGTGCCCCTGCGGGTCCGAACACTGGGGCTTGGCGGGCGCCGCGGGGATCCTTGCCTTCCGCGAGCGCGAATCGATCGAGGTGCTCGTGCAGCTGCGCGCCGAATGGTCGCATTCGGGCGGAACATGGTCGAACCCGGGCGGGGCGATTGGATGGTCGGAGACCCCGCTGGAGGGCGCGCTGCGCGAATTCGAGGAGGAGACGGCGATCGGCGCAGGCAGCCTCGATGTGGTCGGCAGCATCGTGCGCGATCACGGCGACTGGCGCTACACGACGTTCGCAGCCCGCTGCGAGACGGCCGAGCCCGTGCCCAACGACGAATCCCTCGCGCTCGAATGGGCGCCCCTCGACGGTTTGCTGGAGGGCCGCCTCGACCGGCCGGTGCACCCCGCTTTCGCCGAAGATCTGCCGCGCCTGGCCGAGGTCATCCCCGGAAATATTTGCACTGAAGACACGAAAGAGTACTTATAGCAATTTAACGTGATAACCTTTATCTTTAATCTCTTTCAAGAAAGGATCGAGCGCATCTTCATCAATAACTTGCCTTAAATAGTTAACTAAATCGAAAATGCCACTTGCAATATCCAAGTCTTTTATTTTTGTATTTTGCATACGTTCAACATAGTGTGAAATCAATTCATCTTTATAGTTGTCAAAAACATCTAAAGGGAAGTTCAAAGGATAAAAACCTTGAAAACCAATATTGTAACCGCTCAAAAGAGATACTGCATTTGGGATTGCCTCGCCTAGATACGGCACGGCATCAGCCCAACAAGCAAGTTCTTCAATTGTCGAAGTGCGAGGAATGCCTTCTAGCCGACGTTCAAGATGCTTGCCGAGCCATTTTCTCCAGACCTTTGCCCCATCAACCTTTTCCTCTCCGAGAAATGACACTACAGCCTTTGCGAATTCTGGAGCACATTGCCCGCTATTAACAATTGCACTCCGGTTTGCCAGTCTCTCAAGATCTATTTTGCGAACACTAGAGCAGGAAAGAATACTCGCGACCAATCGATAGTAACGAGGCCAGTGATCCACTTCAATTCCTTCGAGATTCAACCATTGTTTAAAAACAATGGTGAAAAAACCTTCATTAAGTAGACAATCATCAAACGCCGAGTCGAATAGATAACCATTCCAAGCATACTTAGACGAATCCCTTTCGAGAAAAATGGGAAAAATAAACTCTCGAACAAATTCTGGATCTACAGCATTCAGGAAGCCTAGTTTGCCGGCCAAAATGGGCTGCACGATATTGAGCAAGGCACGAGGCACTGCCAGTAAGGCAGCGAAAGCATTTCGCTCCTCGGCGGTCAACCCGTGATACTCAAACCTACAATTTCGTCGCCTTCGGGCGGTCTCTTTGACCCAGTACTGGGCAACTAAATCCGGCCGCGATTGCAGGCGAGGCTTGTAGAAGACCAGAGAGTCATCTTCACCTGGATCCGAACAGTTCTCTTCGTACGTGCACAATAGACTCATCGCAAGCTTTCGCAGTTCTCTGACGCTCTCTGTGTCATCGCTTTCCGCTCGCTTCTTAATCTGGCCAAGAAGAAAGTAGCCTATTCGATCCGACCACCTGGGATCCGAGACACAAGACGAAACACGTTCAATCACTTCTACGGACAAACCCTCGTCCATCTCCGCTTCGGTCCAACCGTCGATGATTGCGCCAAACAACGAGACTGCACGCGACTCTCCAATACGTTCGGTGTCGTAGACAATATCTCGGGCTACTAAGTATTTCCATAGTCCAATTCCGATGGAAGGTCTCTCCGCAGTCGCCTGTTGGACCAAACGAACCAGATCATCCCAATCCGGCTCATCAAAGTTCCATTCCGAATAGTCACGCGACAACAAATCGTCAAGAAGAGACTGAACATTTGTCTCGGCCTTGGCCAAAAACTCCTCTACAGACATTGGCGGCTTTTCTTCAGCAGGAACACAAGTAGTCCAGAAGTCGGTATCTGGGTGTTCACGAGGCTTGAAGTTGTTTTCAACTTCAAGTTTGTCCTTCAACATTAAGGCCGCCTCCCACTCAGGAGCATAGATCGTAAGCCACACAAGCAAGTTATACTTGTTGTAAGCGCAATCTCGCTTGGAAAACGTCTTGTCCTCTGGAGGAACATGATTCTCTATAGACACAAGAACTTTGTTACGCACTTCTTCTGAAGCGCCTCCGATTGCGGCCTTAAACACTTGATACAACTCATGTTTAAGATCGAAATTGAACAGCGCTTCACGAGACAATGCCCATTCAATCTTTTCATCGGCCGCTCGAGACTTATCAACGGACACAAGATGTAAGGCAAGGCGGCGGAAAAGGGTGCGCCCAAAAGACCACCAACGATCGGGTAGCATGGTGTATCGTCGATCTTGAATAGCTTTCTCTCCGTAATCTCGCAATCCGTCAATCACGGCGTCCCATTTTGAACGAAATTGATCTTGTTCGTGCGGTTCAATTCCATGACGTATATAGCTATTCTGTTCAGATCTTTCTTTGCCATAATAAGCTTCTAAAAGTTCATAAGCTTCTGCGAGCGCATCTTCTAGAACAACACCGAGGCAAGAGTCGCCTGGATTAGCCAATTCAACAACCTTTTGGACGCTCTTCGTCAACAGATACTTATCCACAACCCAACTTACTTCTACGTCAGGGATATCTTTTGGCTTTGTCTCGAACAGCTTATAGATTTCGTCACTTTCACATTCAGAACCAGACACACAATGCTCTATCTTTAGATACGGTCGGAGAATTGATCGCAAGGTGAAAAGATCTTCAGGCACACCGTCAGCAAGTAGCCAACGATATTCACGGAAATTCAGAGTTCGACCAACCACGGATGTGAGCATGAAGGCTTTCCAGCGTCTAGCAGCATCTTTGTCTTTCTCGGCAAGGTCAAGCACACTCTGTAATGCCTCTCGATAGAGCGAAACAGACATAGACTGCCCCATCTTTTGCACGGTCTGAAAAGCTGCACCGTGCAGATCTGGTGAGGCTATGAAGTTCTTGACAAACCAACGGCCAAGTACATCGAAGGCTTCATTGTCTCGAACCGCAAATTCAGGATCAAACAGCCTCTTAAACTCGGGACGCGTTTCCAACCAATGCAACCATTCAAGTTTGCTTTCTTCCGAGGCAGAGTCAGTTGCCTCAACAAAACCTTTCGCGGCGTCAACACTGGAAAAGAGCATCGAAAGAAAACTATCGTCAGCTTCAGTCAGGTTATCGACACCCGATGAAACGATCCTATCGAAACGATTACGGTAAGCTTCTTCACCTTTAACCAAATTAAGCCAGTTCTGGAGTGATGGCAGAAGGTTTTCGTAACTACGCCCAAAGGAAATGGTCTTGACATTGAGTCGCTTCCAATCCTGACCTTTAACCTCATCTTCGTGAAGAAAAGCATAGAGAGAAGCGTTTGATGGTAAAGCCAACGTCAAATAACGCATGGTCGGATCATTCAAACCATAACCGATAAAAACAACTACATTCTCTTGAAACAGCGTTCTGAGAAATCGGGTTGCCCATGCTTCGTACAGATATGCTCTCCCAAGGTCTCTATCCGTAAGGATCAGTTCATTAGAACTTCGCGTCACTGAGCCATGAAGATGCACCAGCCCTTCCATTTGATCACCGAGCGGAAGAGCCGGGCTATTCCATATATCGGGTATTTTGATTTTTTCGTCTTCTGCGGCCTTTTCCAAATGCAAGTCAAAGTTTGTAGTGACCACACGGAATCGATTGTAGGCAAATGCTAGTCTTACTATGGTCTTGTGGATATCGTTTGGACGGGAACCCGGTGGGTCAAGTAGAACCTTCGCCCGTTTGTGAACATTGTAGGGAGGCTTCAAGGATGTCAGCCTGCCAAGGAAAGTGTCGATAGGTTCGCCCTCCCGATAAGGCGATTCGGCCTCTTCACCCATCTTTTCCGCAAGATCCTTGAATAACGGCAGCTTAGAAGGAGAGGCGCACGAGGCACCTGCCCCGACAAAGAAGACCACGCGTCCATCTGCATGTGCATCAATTAGCTCCTGCGGAAGTTCGCTGTAATCAGTAGTCTGCTGCGTTTTCTTTTCCACGTGAGTCAGCTCCGTTTCTCGATGTGTCCAGTCACGGTGGATGAGGTGAGCGCAATCCGCCGCACTGAGTTTGTGCCTAAGTCAATGTTCGGTTCATTCTGAGCGAGCCGAGCCATCGCCGCCCCGGCATCGCACCGATGAACCGCAGGCACAATCATACTCCTTCAAGCGCTTTAGCCCGCCTTTTCCACGGAACTGGCCCGTGCACCCGCCTTAGCCAAAGATCTGCCACGCCTAGCCTTTCCCGACTGCTTCCCATGATGTCGCTCATCGGGCGCTTGGGACGCTGGCGGCTGATCCTCGGCGGGATTGCGCAGGCGTGCATGGCTTCTCCTCGAGGCTCTGGAGCGGCAGGCAAGGTGTGGGCTTGGACCGGCTCAACGGTTCGCCGACGAGGTCTTCTGTCAACTTGTGACCACCAGGCCGATCGAGTCGACCAACCAATGGAGCCTGCAGCGCCCCCGCCGAAGCATGCGTCACGCCGGTGTGCTGCGCCCCCGATACAATGTCCGCATGGATCAGTTCATCACCCCCGCTGTCCGGTGTGACGGCACCGCCGCCGAGGCGGCCGAGTTCTACGCCGAGACCTTCCGCGAGGGCTCCGTCGTCGAGCAGGCACCCGGGCTTGCGGCGACGGTTAGCATCCACGGTTTCAGGCTCTCGCTCATCGACGGCGGCAACCAGTACGCCCCGAACCCGTCGATCAGCTGCATCCTGAACTTCGACCCGCTTCTGTTCGGCGGCGAGGAACAGGCCCGAACCTACCTTGATGAGCTCTACGAGCGGCTCAGCACCGGCGGCGTCCTCGTGGAGCTGGGCGAGTACCCCTTCTCGCCGCGCTACGCCTGGGTCCGCGACCGCTTCGGCATGACCTGGCGGCTCATGCTCACCGACCCGGCCGGCGAGCCGCGGCCCTTCGTCCTCCCCTGCTTCACGTTCGGCGGCGCCAACCGCGCCACCGCCGAGAAGGCCACTGACGCCTGGATCGCCCTGTTCGACGACGCCCACCGCGGGGCGCTCCGCCGCTACGAGGAAGGCGGGCCGATGGAGGCCGGCACGGTCATGTTCACCGACTTCACCTTGCGCGGCACATGGATGGCGGCCATGGACTCTGGAACCGTCCACGACTTCACTTTCACACCTGGGGTCTCCATGATCGTCTCGTGCCGGGACCAGGAGGAGATCGACCGCTACTGGGCAGGCCTGTCGGCAGTGCCCGATGCCGAGCGCTGCGGCTGGTGCGTCGACCGCTGGGGCGTCTCCTGGCAGGTGGTCCCCCGCAACATCGCCGAGCTCATGGCCGACGCGGCCACGCGCGAGCGGATCCTGCAGATGGGCAAGATCGACCTGGCCAGCCTGTGAGCCGCCGTCGGCCCCCTACCATCTGACTTCGCCCAATCCTCGACGGCATCCGACGCGACGCGGAATGAGCCAAGTCAGGCCGCAACCTGACCGCCGGTCTTTTCCGCGGGCCCCTTCTGACGACTCGCCCCTCCTCTCTGACGACTCGCCCCTCCCAGCGAACGCCTGCCATTCTCTTGGTAGGCTTGGGCACATGAGTGCAAAGAACGCGTGGGGCCGAGGCCTGGCAACTGTTTCCGACGGACGTATTCTCGACGTGTGGTATCCGGAGCTCGGATTCGGCGAGCCCGCCGAGGGCGCCGACCTCGAGCTGGCCGAGACCGAAGACCAGATTCGCGCGGTCCAGACGCGGGCCGTCACGACGTCGATCGACGTCGACGCCGCCCCCGAGAACGCCGCCGACGCCTACCTGCGCCTGCACTTGCTGTCCCATCGGCTCGTGCGCCCGAACGAGATCAACCTGGAGGGAATCTTCGGCGTCCTCGAAAACGTGGCGTGGACGAATCTGGGGCCTGTGGCCGTGGACAAGCTGACCGAGGTGCAGCTGCGCGCCCGCGCGGTCTGTGCGAACCTGCAGGTGCTCGGCGTCGACAAGTTTCCGCGGATGGTCGACTACGTCGTGCCTTCGGGCGTGCGCATCGCCGACGGCAACAACGTGCGCCTGGGCGCGCATCTGGCCGAGGGAACCACCGTCATGCACGCCGGTTTCGTCAATTTCAACGCGGGAACCCTGGGCAACGCAATGGTCGAGGGTCGGATTTCGCAGGGAGTGGTGATCGGCGTCGGTTCGGACATCGGCGGCGGCGCCTCCACGATGGGCACGCTCTCCGGCGGCGGCAGGGAACGGGTGCGCGTGGGCGAGCGCTCGCTCGTGGGCGCGAACGCGGGAATCGGCATCGCGCTCGGCGACGACTGCATCGTCGAGGCCGGCTTGTACGTCACGGCCGGAACGAAGGTCACAGTCCTGCCCGCCAAGGGCGAGGGCGGCGAACCGCGCGTGGTCTCGGCCCGTGAGCTTTCCGGCGCGAACAACATCCTGTTCCGCCGCAACTCGATCACCGGCGCCGTCGAGGCGGTCCCCCGCGCGGGCACGGGAATCGAGCTGAACTCGGCGCTTCACGCCAACTGACCGGCCCGCGAGTCAAGGCCGTCTGCCATTGGCTCATGGCCCCCTCACTGACAGGTCCCGCGCATAAGCGACAGTTCCTGCGCCTTAAGCGACAGGTTCCAAACCCTCTAAGCCGTCTCGCCAGAGGTCTGCCCGCCACGGCGGACCTCTTTAGCGGCTTTGAGGCATTCCTCAGGATCCACGTCGTACTCGCCAAACGCCTGTGCATCGGCGACGATGTCGCTCAGTGCCTCCTCGGCTGCCCGTCGCTGCCGTTTCTGGTACTCCAGCACGTCCGTCAGGCAGAGTCGGCGGTGCTGCCGCTTCCGAAAGAACGGGATCTCGCCGTCATCAAGGATGCGTATAAGCGTTGGCCGCGAAACCCCAAGCAGATCCGCTGCCTGTTGCGTTGAGAGCATCGTGCGCTGCGGAACGACGCTGACCGCCGTCCCCTGACGCGTTGCCTCGACTACATGCCTGAGAATGTCGACCGCCTCAGCAGAAAGCTCGACGGCTTCCTTTCCCAACACCAGTCGAGCCCTTTCACTTCTTTCAGCCATGGCAGTGTCGGCGAGACGCTGAAGCTTCTGACTGAACTCTGGATCGGCGTTCTGATTGAGCTCTTCGGAAAGAAATGTTCTGCTTTCAAGGGCTTCGGGCATCACTCATCCTCCTGGACGTTCCGGCAAAACAGTTAGACTTTTCGTTTTGTTCGTTTCAATCGTACTGTTCGTTTTGCCTCTGTTCCAAGATTGATAAGACTGATCCTTGTTCTTCATTGAGACAGACCCGATTCTTCATCGCAATAGATCCGACGAAAACTGAGCAAATATCTCAACAAGCCCTTGGCGGCAGCTCCTCCGTTGTCGCTAACCCTGCCGCAGCTAGCCCCGCAACAGCGCCTCGGGCAGGTGCGGCAGACGGCGGACCGCTTCGTCAATGGCGGGGTCGGTCGCCGTGAGGGAGATTCGCACGCGGTCGCGCCCGGCCTCGCCGTAAAAGTCGCCCGGGGCGACGACGATGCCCAGATCGGCGCACGCCCGAACGATGTCCCAGCCTGTCGGCGCCTCTACCACGCTGCCGCCATCGTGATTAGAACCAGCCGCACCGCCGGCAGCATCGGCGCCAAAATCACCAGCCGCACCATCGCCCGGCCGTTTTGCCGCGGCCCAAATGTAAAGCCCCGCCACGGACAGCGGGTCGTTGACCAGGCCCGCGGCGTCGAGCACTGCCAGGAGCTTCTCGCGCCTGCGCGCATAGACGGCCCGCTGCTCGGCCACATGCGCGTCGTCGCCCAGCGCCCACGTCATTGCGGCCTGCACCGGTCCGGGCATGAGGAATCCCGCGTGCTTGCGGATCTCGGCGATCGGCCCGATCATCGCCGGGTCGCCCGCGAGGAAGGCCGCCCGGTAACCGGCCATATTCGACTGTTTGGACAGCGAATACAGGCACAGGAGGCCCGCGACGTCGCCGTCGCACACCCGCTCGTCCAGGATCGACGGCGCCTCGGGAACGTCCCACGCAAGCTCGGCGTAGCACTCGTCGCTGGCGACCACGACGCCGCGCTCCCGCGCCCACGTGAGGATCGCCCGCAGGCGCTCCACGCCGAGCACGTGCCCGTCGGGGTTCCCCGGCGAGTTGAGCCAGAGCATGCTCATCACGGGCCACGTCGAAGGGTCGGCGTCCGTGTCCACGGGCACGGGCTTGGCGCCAGCGAGGCGCGCGCCGACGTCGTACGTCGGATAGGAGGCGCGGGGAAAGCCGACGGCGTCCGCGGATCCCAAACCGAGGAGCGAGGGCAGCAAGGCCACCATTTCCTTCGAGCCGATCGTGGGAAGCACGCCTGTCTCGGCGCGCACGCCGCGGCGTCGTTCAAGCCATCCGCGTACGGCCGCTCGCAGCTCGGCCGTTCCGACCGTCAGCGGATAGCCGTGGGCGTCGGATGCGGCGTCCAAGGCCGCTTGCGCGCCGGAGGGGACCGAATCCACCGGCGTGCCGATCGTCAGGTCCACGACGCCGTCCGGATGCGCTGCGGCGCGCTCCCGCACCGGCACGAGCGAGTCCCAGGGGAAATCAGGAAGCTGAGCGCCGAGGAGTCCCATCACTCCCCCTGCGGCGGAAGTCCGGCGATGTACGGGTGGTCGCTGCCCGTGGGCCCCAAACGCTGGGCGCCGCCGGGCGAGCCGATGTCGTCGAAGAATTCGGCGTTGACCGACTCGAACACGGACCATTCCTCAGGAAGGTCGTCCTCATAGTAGATCGCTTCGACGGGGCAGACGGGCTCGCACGCACCGCAGTCGACGCACTCGTCGGGGTGGATGTAGAGCGTTCGCTCGCCCTCGTAGATGCAGTCGACAGGGCATTCGTCGACGCATGCGCGGTCCATGACGTCGACGCACGGAAGCGCGATGATGTACGCCATTTCCTTCCTTCTTTCGTTGCGACTACAAGCCTAGTCCTTGTAGGACCTTAGGGCCATGTGGTCACTTGCACACCACTCGATTGGTCGGCGAGTAGGTCCACTTGTAGTTCGAGTTTTCGTGGACCTTTCCGTCTCGCGAGACCTTCCGCGAGACGGTCACCGTGAAGCCCGGCCCTCCGGCCCCGGAGGGTTCGCAGTCGCGAGCCGGGTTGACTTTCGTCGTCGGCGCGACCTGGGCGTAGGGCTTCGACGTCGTCGTCTCGACGTCCCAGTACTTCGTCGACCAGAGCTTCGAATACACCTTTCCGTCGGCGACCCAGGTGTCGATGACCGCGCCGTACGGAGTGTTGTTCTTGAACCTCATGTCGTACTTTCCCTCCCACAGGGTCGACTCCATGCCCATGGGATAGCGCGAGAAGTACTTCGAGTGCGGTTTGTGCTCGACGTCGACGAATCCCGCCCTGTACCCCAGGTTGAAGGTGTTTGTGGACAGTTGGGAAAGGCCTCCGCCCAAAGCGGTCGAGTTGAAGCCGTTCGCCACCACGCCCGAAGAGACAAAGCCGTGCGCGGCGTCGATGGGCCCGAGCGCCTTGAGCAGCGAGAACTCCTCGTCGGGTTTGACGAGCGTGTTCGCGATCTTTTGCGTGCCGACCTTGAGGTTCGTGGTGCGAACCGCGTCGTTGGTCAAGGGGGTCTCGATGGAGGAGACGACCTCCTTGACGCCCATCTTCTCCGCGTCCCCCGTGGTGAACTTCGCGGGGACGGACTTCGTGGCGACCTCGACCTTCCGTTCCCCCGTCGTCGCGGCCTCCGCAGCGGATTCCGCGAGCTTTCCCTCGTCGAAGCCCACGCCGTCTTCGGACGGAATGATCTTCGGCGTCGTGTGATTGACTATCTCGATTTTGGCGTCCCTGCCTTCCTTCAGGAGGGAGGGCGCGCCCTTGCGGACGACGTCGCTCAGCTTCTCCGAATCCAGCTTGAGTTTGAGCTCGCCGTCGGAGGCCACGAACTTGGAGACCGAGGCCAGCTGCTTCGGGGTCACCGTCACCGTGGCCGATCCGACTTTCACCGTGAGATTGCCCGAAACAAGGGGCTTGGCAAGGTCTTTCAGCGCCCTTTGCGCCTCAGAATCCTTGATGTCCGGCTCCTTTTCCTTGACAGGCAAAGGTATCGTCTTGCCTTCGAGCATCTTCTCGGCGATCTTCTTGGACGCCTCCTCGCGGTTGAGGTCAACCCCCTTCTTCGCTTTCGTGGTCTTCGGGGTCACCCCGTCGAACTCTATCGATGCGTTCGTCGGCGTGTTCACCGAGGCGTCCACAAGGGAATCGACTGTTTTTCGCAGTTTTGCCTGGTCGACGTCGACGGTCGGGGCGACCTCGGAGCCTCCCGTCATGCTGTCCCACAGACGCAGGGGGTTGAGAGAGAATCCCGAGAGGGAATCGACCGTGGACTTCGCGTCGAATTT
Organism: uncultured Actinobaculum sp.; assembly: GCA_938020505.1. Classification (GTDB taxonomy): domain Bacteria; phylum Actinomycetota; class Actinomycetes; order Actinomycetales; family Actinomycetaceae; genus Peptidiphaga. Next base: position 39,536 of record CALIHR010000055.1, read on the forward strand.
CGCGTCTATCGAAGAGGGGTCGATAGTTTGCTCCTTGCCCCCGATCGAGACTTTCACGGGCTGGGACAGCCGGCTCGAAAGTTCGGATTCGAGCTTCGCCTGGGCGGCCTCGCGGGACATTCCGCCGACCTTCACGCCGGCGACGGTCGTGTTGCCGGGGATCTTGTTCGAGAAGTAGAACGCGGCCCCCAAATAGACGACGCCGAAGACAAGGGCGGCCGCGGCGACCCAAAGCCACACGGAACGCCTCTTGGCGGGTTCGCCGTCGGAAGCCTCGCCTTTCGCGAGCTTTTCAACGGTCCTTTCGGCCGACGTTTCGAGGGACGACGGGCCGCCGACGCTTGACGGCGACGCCTCGGTCTCGGGGCCCAGGATGGGCGCGGCGACGTCGTCGGATACGCTCGGCCTGCTCGTAGGAGTCTCGGCTAGCGCAGAAGCCTCGGCCAGCGTGGAAGCCTCCTGTGCCGGTAACTCGACCTGCGTCGAGGGCTGAGCTTGCGTCGAGGGCTCGGCGAGGTCCCGCCAGTTCTCGTGCAACGGAAAGCCGCCAGCCGGGGCGGGTTCGGCGACGTCAGGCTCGGTACCGGCGGCGGACTCGAGGGCGGCGTCGGTCTGCGCAGATTCGGCAACGGCGGCCTCAGGCTCCGCAACGTCCTGCCCAGTCTCTGCGACGGCGGCTTCAGAATTGGCGAGGCCGTGCCGGGATTCCGCGACGCCGTCGTCGGGCTCCGCAACGTCCTGCCCAGTCTCTGCGACGGCGGCTTCAGAATTGGCGAGGCCGTGCCGGGATTCCGCGACGCCGTCGTCGGGCTCCGCAACGCCGAGGCCCGACGAGGATTCCCGTGCCGTTTTCTTTCCGGCAGCGGTTTCGGCTGCGCTCGAGCCGGATGCGAATTCACTCGCGGCGGGCTCAGATTCAGCGGCTCCGGCAAACGGCGGCGAGACGGCCGATGGGGCCGATTGAACGGCGGGGCGCGGAGCCGTCGCAGCCACGGCGTCGGCGGCGTCCCAATAGGATCCGGGTGCCCCCGCCGCCTGCGAATCGGCCTCGTCAATCTCGGCCTCGTCAATCGGGGAATGCTCGGGGGTCTGAGAATCGGCGCGCGCGGCGGTCCGCGAGCCTGCCTCCGGCGTCCTATCGTCGGTTTCCCCTGCGGATGTCCGCCGATGCTGCCATGCCTCGACGCCAGGCCCGTATACAACTGGCTGCGCGGCGATCGAACGCTTGACGGCGGGAATCGTGGCGGTGTCATCGTCCGAGGAATCGGAGACAGCAGGCGCCTCGCCGGCCTCTCCCGAGGCATCCGCGCCGGCACCGGATTCCTTGCCGACGTTGGATTCGAGGCGGGACGGCGCTTCTGGCTTGAGAGATTCCGCAACGGGCCGCGATTCGCCGGCCGCTTCCTGCCGGACGCCTTCTTTTCCGACTCGCGCGGCCAAGCCGTCGGTCAGAGACGCGTTCGCCGGCTGACCGGGTGCGCCGCCAGCGGCGGGCGCCGCGGAAAAGCCGGCAGCGGGAACGGGGCCTTGGGCATGGTTCTGTCCGGCTGCGGACGGGGCCGACTTTGCTTTCTCGGGCGAACCCGCGGAAGAAGCGGACGATCGCGCAGAAGGAGAGGACGGTTGCGCAGAAGGAGTCGGCGACTGCGCGGATGGAGAAGTCCGCCGCGCCGAAACTGCGCCGCCGGTCTCGGGCGCCGAAGCAGCCGGCACGGCGGAGCCAGCCGATGCACGGTCGGATACCGCGCCTTGGGTCTGGCGGACGTCCTCTGGCCTCGCCCTGTCCGCGGCCAGCGGGGCAGCGCCTTTCGTCGCCGCGGCATCGCCCTTGCCCGCTGCGGCAACGTCCTTGGCGGCCTTTGAAGCTTCGTCTCTCAAGGCGCCCCCGGCCTTCAGGGCGTCCGCTTTCGGAGCACCGGCTTTTGCATCTGGAACGTGCGACTCACGAGCCTTCGCCGGAGTCGCCTTCGGAGCGGCGTCCGCCGCGGCACTCGCAGACGCGGATTCAACCTTCCCAGCCTTCTCGGCCGCGGGCGCAGGAGCGCTTGGCTGGACAGGCGCCCCAGGAGCGGCTGCGGCGCCTTCCGCCGCGTCGGCCGCCTTCTGCGCGGACGCGACAGGTTCCTCACCCCCGGCGGTGCGATTCGCCCTCGAGGCGACGTCGTTGCCAACCGCCGCAGGAGTCGTGGGAGCCGACGGATCCGGCACAACCGGGCGTTTGCCGCCAGAATCAGGTTTGGCAGCAGCCGAGGCTTTCGCAGCAGCCGCAGATTTGACGGCGGACTCCGTCTTATCCGCAAACGGGGCTTTCGCAGCAGCCGCAACCTTGGCCGCAAGCGGGGATTTGGCAGTGGCCACAGGTTTGGAAGCAGCCTCCGGTTTGTCAGCGCCTGGCGATTTGGCCACAGATTCGGCTGTCGGCTTGGCCACAGATTCGGCTGTCGGCTTAGCCTCAGCCTCAGATTCGGCTGCAGCCGCGGCTTCAGCGGCGACAGCGGCCTTGGCCGCGGCCTCAGATCTGACCGCAGCCTCCGCCTTGGCGGTGCCGTCGTCGCCCACGCTCGGCCTCTTCGCCGCCTCTTGCGACACGGCGTCGGCTTTTGCGACGTCCTTGCCCGACGACGCCGAAAGGGCCGCCCCCCGCGCTTTCGAGGATCCTTTTGCGGCCGCGGCCTTCGAACTCTTGGCTCCTTTGGACGCCTTCTTCTTCGACCCCTTGGCCCCCTTCGGCCTCACCACGGGGATCGTGGCGGTTATGTCGGGGTCGTACGCGGAATCGGCGGACTCGCCCGAAGCGCCTTGCGAATCGGCGATTCGCTCGACGTCCTTCCTCTGTTCTCCGCCCGAGTTCCCGCCGCCAGGCGCAGCGGACCTATCGGTGGCATCAACGTTCTCATTCTCTTGAGTCACGATGGATCCTTTCCTTTGTCGCCGCGACGGGCAAGGGCCCAGCCTGCGGGAACGATTGCGGAGACCGGGGCGAGGAAGAGCCAGAGCTGGGACACCCACTGGTCTGTGGAAACGAATGAGTCATTGTTCGGCGGGTACATGAGAAGCCATACGGCGGCGCCGGCCACGCCGACCGACGCCGCGAACCACGCTGTGACCCACCCGCATTCGACCATGAACCACGCTCCGGCGGCAACCATTCCGGACGCCAGGGCCAATCCTGCGATCGGCATGTCCACGGGCCCCGCGTGAACGATGGTGGCCAAGATCCCCACCAGCACGCCGACGAGCAAACCTAGCGCGGTCTGCGCTGCTTTACGCATAGTCACTTGCCTCTTTTCGCTCGCGCGGCCGCCCTGTAACGCTCCTGCGAGCCGAGAATCACTTTCCGGATGCGCACCGCCTCCGGCGTGACCTCGATGCATTCGTCGGCGGCGGCGAACTCGATGGACTCTTCCAAGGTCAGCTTGCGCGGAGCCTGAAGCGTCTCAAACACCTCCGCGGTGGCCGATCGCATATTCGTCATTTCCTTCGCCCGCACGACGTTGACGTCCATGTCCTCGTCACGCGGGTTCTCCCCCACGACCTGGCCTTCGTAAACCTCCTGGCCCGGTTCGACGAAGAACGTTCCGCGGTCCTCCAGCTTTTGGAGGGCGTATGCGGTGACCTGGCCCTGACGGTCGGAAACGAGGGAGCCGGTGGCGCGAGACTCTATCGGCCCGGCCCAAGGCGCGTACCCGTCGCCGATCGAGGAGGCGATTCCGGTGCCCCTCGTCTGCGTGAGGAACTGGGAGCGGAAGCCGATCATGCCGCGGGCCGGCACGACGAACTCCATACGCACCCAGCCGGAGCCGTGGTTCGACATCGTCTCCATCCGTCCTTTGCGCGCCGCCATGATCTGCGTGACCGTGCCGAGATACTCTTCGGGAACATCGATCGTCGTCCGCTCCATGGGCTCATGGACCTTGCCGTCGACCGTCTTCGTGACGACCTGCGGCTTGCCCACAGTCAGCTCGAACCCCTCGCGCCGCATCTGCTCGACGAGGATCGCCAACGCGAGCTCTCCGCGATCCTGGACCTCCCACCGGTCGGGGCGGTCGGTGGGCAGCACCCTGATCGAGACATTGCCTACGAGCTCCGCGTCGAGCCGGTCTTTGACCTGGCGCGCGGTGAGTTTGTGCCCTTTCACCCTGCCCGCCAAGGGCGAGGTGTTGATGCCGACCGTCATGGAGATCGCCGGATCGTCGACGTGTATGGGCGGCAGCGGGCGGGGATCGTCCAAGTCCACCAGGCAGTCGCCGATCGTGATGTCCTCGACCCCCGCAATCGCCACGATGTCGCCGGCTCGCGCGCTCTGCGCCGGCTCGCGGTTGAGCCCTTTGGTTGCAAGCAGCTCGGATATGTGCACCCGCGAAAGCGAGCCGTCCTTTCCTGAAAGGCCGACCCATGCGCCCTTCGTCAGCTCTCCCGAATAGATCCGGGTCAGCGCGAGGCGCCCGAGGAAGGGCGAGGCGTCGAGGTTCGTCACCTGGGCGACGAGCCCGGCGTCGGCGTCGTACTCGGGGGCGGGTATGTAGTGGAGCATCGCCTCGAAAAGCGGCTCCAAATCGCGGTTGGCGGGCAGCTCGCCGTCTTCGGGGCGGAGCGTGTCGGCGTATCCCGCCTTCGCGGCGCAGAAGACCACGGGGATCTCCAAGAGCCGGTCGAGAACCGCGTCGTCGGGATCCTCGAGGTCCGAGTAGAGGGAGAACAGCAGGTCCTGGGTCTCGTTGACCACCTCGTCGATCCTGGCGTCCGGGCGGTCTACCTTGTTGACCACGGTGATGACCGGGAGCTTCGCCTCGAGGGCTTTGCGCAAGACGAAACGGGTTTGGGGCAGCGGGCCCTCAGAGGCGTCGACGAGAAGGACGACGCCGTCGACCATCGACAGCCCGCGCTCGACCTCCCCGCCGAAGTCTGCGTGGCCGGGAGTGTCGATGACGTTGATCGTCACGCCCTCGGGCGCGTTGAACTTGGCCGCGGAGGGTCCGGTGTAGCGTATCGCCGTGTTCTTCGCGAGGATCGTGATGCCCTTTTCACGCTCCAGATCCCCCGAATCCATGACCCGCTCCCCCGTTTTCTCAACGGTGGCGCGCTCGCCGAAAGCCCCCGACTGCCACAGCATGGCGTCGACGAGCGTTGTCTTGCCGTGGTCGACGTGCGCCACGATGGCGACGTTCCGCAGGTCGTAACGCTTGCTCAATGATTCCTTGTCCTCGCTTGACGCGCACACGCCGGATGCCTGCTCCGACGCGTTCAGTTGCGCGGGCGCACGGTGCGCCATCGAATATCCTACGCGCGCAGGTTGGAAATAGCCCGGTGCGCAAGAATGTGTGATAGACCAAGCGCGCGGGTGTGAGAGAATCTGCCCATGCCCACGATCCGTTTCCGTCTGCGCAATCCCCGGCAGGCCGTCAAAGGCGGCCTGTTCGCCGCCTTCGCCGCCTTCATAGAAGCGGCCAGCGTGATGGATTCGGCCCGGGCCTCGCTCGTCCCGCCGACTCTCATCGCCGCCGGCGTCCTCGCCCTGGCTTACGTCTTCTATCTGCGACCTTACGTGACGCTCGACGACGCCGGCATCGCCTTGGGGAACTGGATCCGAACCGTGCGCATCCCCTGGCGGGAGTACAAGGGCCTCTCGTCGAAGCTGGGTTTGAAGATCCTCAGCGAGAAGGGCGACGACGCCGTCGCCTCCTATCCGAGGTCGGACAAGCGAAGCGATCGCCTTGCCCGGCGCTCGGGAGAGACCTATCGCCGCCCCGAGCCGGCCCTCAGGCCGAAAGCCGATCTGCAATGGGCGACTCCCCTGCAGGCGAGGCTGGCCATCGACTCCGCCTCCCGGGAGGCGGGAAAGGGCGAGGCCGAAGCCTTTGCATCGGGAGGAGGCGAGCAGTACTCGCGCCGCTTCTGCCCGGCCCCGTGCTTCGCCTTGGCGGCGGGCCTGCTGGCGATTGCCGAAGGCGTGAGGCAGGCCGTCTCGGGCTAGCCTCACGCCTCGAACCCTTAGAGCTTGAGCTCCGCGACCTCGTCGCCGATCGAGCGGAGAAGCTCGTGTCGCTCCTCGCGCCGTCGGCGCTGCTCTCCGGGCTCCGGGACGGGCGCCGCGGCCAGCAGCCGCTTCGTGTACTCCTCGCGCGGATTGTGCAGCACGGACGTGCGCAGCCCCTGCTCAACGATCTTTCCGTCTTGGAGCACCACCACTCGGTGGGCGAGCATGTCCACCACGGCGAGGTCGTGCGAGACGAACAAGCAGGCGAAGCCGAAGTCCCGCTGAAGGGCCGAAAGCATCGTCAGCACCTGCGCCTGCACGGAGACGTCGAGGGCCGACGTCGGCTCGTCCGCGATGAGAAGGCTGGGCCGGAGCGCCAGGGCCCGCGCGATGCACACGCGCTGACGCTGGCCGCCGGAAAGCTCGTGCGGGAAGCGGTTGTAGGTCGAGCGCGGAAGGCTGACGGCGTCAAGCAGCTCATACACCCTTTGCCGCCGGGACTTCTGGTTTCCCTCCCGGTGAACCACCAGGGGCTCGACGATGCAGTCGCCGATCGGGAAGCGCGGGTCGAGGGAGGCGGCGGGGTCCTGGAAGACCACGCCCATCATTTTCCTGCTGCGTCTAGCCTCGTCCTTGGACATTGCCAGGAGGTCCTTGCCGAAGACCTCGACGCTTCCGGAGGCGGCCGGAACAAGCCCGAGCACGCATTTGCCGATCGTCGATTTGCCCGAGCCCGACTCCCCGACGAGCCCGACGATCTCCCCGTGCGCGACGTCGAAGGTCACGCCGTCGACCGCGCGGAACGGCTCCTTGCCGTGCCGCTCGTACTCGATGACCAAATTGTTCGCGCTGAGAACCGTGTCGCTCAGATTGATGAGCTCGTCGCGGGACTCGTCGAATCCGAACTGGGCCCGTCCGCGTCCCAGGTGGGGAACCGCGCGCAGCAGCCTCTGCGTGTACGGATGCTCGGGGTGATTGAGGACGGCGTCGACGGTTCCCGATTCGACGATGTTTCCTTTGAACATCACGTGGACGGTGTCGGCCATGTCGGCGACGACGCCCATCGAGTGCGTGATGAGCAAGATGCCGGTGTTGAGCTTGTCCTTGAGCGAGCGCAGCAGGTCGAGGATGTCGGCCTGGACGGTGACGTCGAGGGCCGTGGTCGGCTCATCGGCGATGATGGCCTTGGGGTTGCACGAGATCGCCATGGCGATGCACACGCGCTGGCGCTGACCGCCGGAAAGCTCGTGCGGGTACTGCTTGACCCGAGCCTCGGCGTCGTTCAAGCCGACCATCTTGAGCAGCTCGACGGCTCGCGCCATGGCCGCCGTCCCGTAGGCGACGCCGTGCTGCTCGAGCGCTTCGGTTATCTGCCGTCCGATCGTGAGGACGGGGTTGAGCGCCGTCATGGGCTCCTGGAAGACCATGGCGACGTCTTTGCCTCGCAGGTTGCGCAGGCCGCGCGAGCCCATTCCCCGAACGCTTTTGCCAGCCACGGTGACTTCGCCGTCGATGGACGCGTTCCCGGGCAGGAGGCCCAGCGCGGTCGTCGACGTGACAGACTTGCCGGACCCAGATTCGCCAACGAGGGCCACGACCTGTCCGGGGACGACGTCGATGCTCACGCCGCGCACCGCGTGGACTCGCCCAAACTCCGTCTTGAACTGGACGTCGAGGTCCTGAAAGGCCAAAACGGGCTCCGAGGAGATCTTCTGGACCTCGATCACCTTGCCCTTGTCGAGGCCTCCGTCGAGCTTGGGGCCGGCCCCTTTGCGGGGCTTGCGGACGGGCTGTTCTTTCTTGTCTTTCTTGTCCGACGCGGGCTGTTCTTTCTTGTCCGACATCAGGATGCCTTTCCTCTCTGGCGGGGATCGAACGCGTCGCGCAAGCCGTCGCCGATGAAGTTGACGCTCAGCGCGAAGACGAGGATCGCCGTCGCAGGAGCGAAGAAGAGCCACGGACGCGTGGAGAACGAGCTCTGGTACTGGCTGATGAGCAGGCCGAGCGACGTGTCGGGCGCCTTCACTCCGTATCCGAGGAAGGAAAGCGACGTCTCCAGAAGCACCGCGGAGGCGATGAGCAAGGTCGCCGAGACGATGATCGTGCCCAGGCAGTTGGGAAGAATGTGGCGGATGATGATCCTTCTGTTGGAAGCGCCGAGTGCGCGCGCGGCCGAGACGAACTCGCGCTCCCTGAGGGAAAGGACCTCGCCTCTGACCAGGCGCGCCAAGCCGGTCCAATAAAGAATGCCGAGCATGAAGGCGAGGAAGACGATTCCGAACTCTCCAGTCATCCGGCCGACGACGGCGGCCAGCACGAGCAGCGGGATGACGATGAAAAGGTCCGTCATCCGCATGAGGGCAGCCTCGACCCAGCCGCGGTAGTAGCCCGCGATCGCGCCGACCACCGTGCCGATGAGCGTTCCCACCAGCCCGACGACGAAGGCGATGATGATCGAGTTTTGGGTTCCTCTCATGGTCAGGGCGAAGTAGTCTTTGCCTACGGAATCCTGACCGAAGGGGTGCTCGCCGAGGTGGAGGAAACCGAGGGTCGGGCGCCCGCCGTTGATCGTCGGATAGGTGTCTGTGTAGTTGTACTTCCACCAACCCGGAAGGGGCCCGTAGCCGATCGACGTGAAGGCGAGGAGGGCGATGAAGACGAAGACGATGAGGGAAACCATCGCCGCTCTGTGGTGGAAGAAGCGACGGCGGACGAGCTGGCCCTGCGAATAGGACTTGTCCGTCGTCTGGTCGAGGACCTCGTCCTCCACCTCCACTGCTGCGAAGTCGGCGTCTTCGCCAATGTGCACAACCGAGTGCTTGCTGTCTGTCATGTTTCCCTCCGAAGGGGCGTCACTGGATGTCATCGCAGCCTCACCGCCTGATTCTCGGGTCGATGTACGCGTAAAGGATGTCGGCGACCATGTTCATGACGATGGCGGCGGTTCCGGTCACCGTGAAGAAGGCCATGACCGGCATCGGATCGACGGCGTCGAGCCCCGAACGGAACAGGGCGCCCATCCCTTGCCAGCCGAAGATGGATTCCGTGATGACCGCCCCTCCGATGAGGTTGGCGAAGTCCGTGGCGACGATCGTGGTGATCGGAATCATGGCGTTGCGGAAAGCGTGTCGGGTGATGACCGTGCGCTCGGGAAGGCCCTTGGATCTGGCGGTTCGAATGTAATCTTGCCCCAGAACTTCGAGCATGGACGAGCGCGTGTACCTCGTGTAGCTCGCGAAGGATATGAGGGTCAGGGAAATCGTCGGCAAAAGCAGATGCGTGGCGGTGTCGATGACGTTGAGCCAGAATATCTCCCCGCCCTCGAAGTTCGGCGTTCCCGCACCCACGGTAGCCACCGGCCGGTTGCCCACCACTTTGGTGTAGTCCGCCCAGTATTCGGCCATGTAGTTCGCGAAAACCGCGAGGAAAACAGCGCATGCCGTCCACACGTTGGCCCACATGACGGAGCGCTTGGCGTATCCGCCGAAAACGAACCCGATGACGACCCCGGCGAGTATCGCCGCCAGGAGAAGGCCGAAGAGCAGACCCCACGTAGGCCGCCAAAGGCCCCCGCTGGCGGCTAGGAAGACCACTAGGCTCGCTAGCGCGGAGCCGAACGTGGACACCAGGGCCCGCCTGTTGGACAGGCCGCAGAAGAGAGAGGAGAAGAGCACGGCCGAGGCGGCGGAGACGACGATGATGAAACCCCATCCCAGCTGCGGGCTGAGGAACCACTTCGTGTTCGAGATGACGACGAGCACGACGAGGGCGAATAGGAAGGCGCCCGCGCCCGCGCATGCCCGCCGCCGGAGGCTCCCGCCGACGAGCGACTGCGTGAAAAGTGCGAAAATCGCCGCAAAAAGCACAGTCGTCGCAAAGGATATGGTCGGATCCTCCAGCCAGTCGTTGAACTTGATGGCGCCGTATTCCTTGAGGAGGACGGCGAAGACGAAGGACGGAAGCGAGAAGAAGGCGAAGGATATGAAGGTGACGACGTAGTCGAATCCCGAGTACTGCCGTATCGCCGTCATGACGCCGAAGAAAACGCCGAGCACGATGGCGAAGACCGTCGAGAGGAAGACGAGGCGAAGGCTCGATCCCATGGCGTCGACGAGAAGGTCGTTTACGTGCTGGCCTCTGAAGTTGGTTCCGAAGTCACAGGCGCCCACAAAGCACTTGCTTGCCCCGCCGAGCCAGGCGAAATAGCGCGTGTACCAGGGGTCGTTCAGGTGCATGACGGCTATGCGCCGATCGATGAGGTTCTGGCGGTTGGGGCTCGTGCTCTCCCTGAGATCGCCCAGGGGATCGCCGGCATTGATCGTCAGAATGAAAAGGATGACGGAGGCCGCCAGCAAGACAAGGGCGGATATGCCCAGGCGCTTGATTATGAATTTAAACACTAGGCGAATCTTCTTTCCAACGGTTCGCGAACGTTGCCCCTCGGGCTGACGTGCCCGAAGCAACATTGTGGAAGTGTACCAGTTTCACCTTCAGAGCCATTTGCCGAAGGCGGAAGAAGGGCCCCGCGATCGCGCACGCCGTCCGCGCCCGCAACAGCGGGGCCCTCCTGGTCAGCCGGTCACTCGGACGACTTCCACTTCCACTTTTCGGCGTTCCACAACGCCTGCTTTTGGGTGATGTTCCGCTTGACGTTCTCCAGACCGTTCGAGTAACCGACGATGCCCGGCTGGACGTACAGCGGCAGGCCGAACAGATCGTCCCACAGCTGCTTCTCGATCACTTTCTTGGACTCCAGCCACACGCCTTTGTCCAGACTGGTGGCGACCTTCTTCCATTCGGCGTCGACGGTCTTGTTGGAGTACTCGCTCTTGTTCTGCTGCCCTTTGGTTTGATAGATGTTCTGGCCCGAAACGATCTGTCCGGAGCCGTTCCAGCCGAAGAGCGCCATATCCCACTGACCCGTGAAGTACTCGCCGCCTTCGTCCATGAACTTCGCGGACGAGTTGTCCTTAACGGTAATCCCTGCCTTCTTGCAGGAGGCGGTGATGAGGGCGACCGTCTCTTCACGGCGCGGATTGCCGTTTCGGTATCCGATCCGAACCGTCGGATTCTTAATTCCGGAGGCGGCCACGTGTTGCTTCGCCTTTTCGATGTTCACCTTGTCGTACTCGCCGTTGTAGGAAGCCTTGACGACGTCTTCATAGTCCTTGTCCGTCGGGAAGTACTCGCGGGCGTTGAGGACTTGGGCCTTCGGGTCGAGAGGCTTGATGAGCTTCTGGACGATATCCGAACGCGGGACGCAGTATGCCATGGCCTTGCGGAGGTTGATCCCGCCCTTGTTCTCGGCGAACACCGAATTCGAGCCGAAGTTGTAGTCGAGGTGCTCCCAGACCATGGTCGGCCCCTGGAGGAGCGTCACATTGGGCGTCTTCTTGATACGGGCGATCGAGTCCTGGGTGGCCTGGGGCTCGATGACGTTCAGATCTCCGTTGGCCAGGGCCTGAAGCTGGGCGTCGTCTTCCACCTGCTTGATGATGAGCTCTTTCGTTCCGGCCTTCTCGCCCCACCAATCGGGGTTTCGCTCGAGCGTGACGTACTGCTTGGCCTTCCAACCGCCCTGCTTGAGCGCGAAGGGCCCGAAGGACGGGATCTCCTCGGCGGGCGGAAGCTTGCCCGGAGCAGTGTCATTCCACTTGTTCCAGGCCTCGGCCGCCTTCTTCGCGATCGCGAAATCCTTGTTCTTGAGCGCCTTGAACAGATCCTGCTTGCTCATGCCGATCTTCTTGGCGACCACGTGCGAGGGAAGGGGCCCGCTCACGTTGAGCTCCCAGTCGGGGTACACGGTGTCGTACTTGACCGTGAACTTCTTTTCGCCCTCGTTGCACTGAGGGCCTTCCGAAACGGGGTGAGCGTATCCCTCGGGGCTGGAAACGTGGTTGAAAAGAGGCTGAGCCTGTCCGCTCTTTTCGTCGACGGCGCCCGCGGCCTTTTGGCCTTCGAGGATCCAATCGGGGTTCTGGCTCACCCAATCAAGGTAGAAGTCCTCGCAGGTGATCGGCGTCTTCCCCTGATAGACCGCTTTCTCATTGACCGTGTACTCGACGGTGAGCGGGTCGTCCGAGAGTTTCTTGTAGTCGCCCAGATCGCTCCCGTGCTTCCACACCCCCTGGGGGTCGTAATAGCCGAAGCCCGATTGCACGCGGTCGGTGACTGCCGCGGTCGTGGTCGAGTATGCCTCAACCGTCGAACCGTTGTAGCCGCCCCACTCCTGCTTGCCGGGAGAGTAGCTGATCGAGTTTTTAGACCCGACTTTGAGCTCTTGCTTCCCGCCGGAACCGCACGCCCCCAAAGCGAGTGCGGCCGCGGCAAGGGCCCCGACCATCGAGTAGGCCTTCTTCATAGAAGTTCCCCTCCTTATTTCGTTTTCTCATGCGGGGGATACCTCAGTGCGCATGGACCCCCGAGAACCAGGTAAACGAACCAACCATACGTTCGTAGGAAGGATCATATACCCAAAGCGGAAGGTCGTTACGCTTGTCCCACATTCTGGACTAAAACCATGGACAGTCTTTACTCCAGCAACAGGGTTGGCGCGACCCCCTTTTAACTTTGCACCCGGCGTCTTTGGCGTGAAGAAGAGATCCGACCCGTCGAGAAGATCGCCGATGTATACCAATGAATGATAACGCATACTCTTACAATCCGCGACGCCGTCGGCCGTTCCGGGGCTTCGCAGGCGCTCCAACGGGCGCTTGGCAGGCTTCCTGAAACGGCAGCCTGCCAAGCTTCTCGACGCCGTCCGCCGGACCGGCCGATCCGAGCGGGCGCGCACACGGCCCGCGTTTCGGCGCTTGCTTCGCGGGCCCGGCTTCCTCGCCGATTCGACAGTCCGGCTCATTCCTCGCCGATTCGGGCAATTCGAGAAGATGGGCCCAAAGGCCTAAAATCGAGACGTGAACATCCTTTGCCTCTTAGACAGAGGCCCCCTGAGTTACGCCGAAGTCGACAGGGTGCAGCGCGAGATCCACGCCGCAGTGGCGCGAGGCGAGGAGCCTGACACTCTCGTCGTGTGGCAGGCAAAGGACGTCTACACGGCGGGGCGGCGCACCCGCCCGGAGGACGTTCCCGACCCGTCCGTGCCCGTCGTCAAGGTCGATCGCGGAGGCTCGGTGACCTACCACGGGCCGGGCCAGGTGATCGTCTATCCGATCGTCCGCGTGCGCCTCCCAAAGGACGTGGTCGCCTTCGTCCGCGCCGTCGAAACGGCCGTGATCGAAGCGCTTTCGGCCTTCGGCATCCGCGGCGAACAGATCGCGGGGCGCTCGGGCGTGTGGGTCGGCGGAGAGAAGATCTGCGCCGTCGGCCTGAAGTTCGCCTCCGACACGTCGATGCACGGCCTTGCCCTCAACGTGGCCACCGACGTTTCGAAGTTCTTCCGGGTCAACCCGTGCGGAATCACGGATGCCGGAGTAACGTCTATGGAGCGGCAGGGCGTCGGCGCCTCGCTCGAGGAGGCGGCGGCGGCGTTGACGTCGGCCCTAGGCAAGCGCCTCGCGAGCTTCCAACAGGAAAGGTAAACGATGACGATCGCCCCCGAAGGGCGCAAACTCCTGCGGGTCGAAGCCCGCAACGCCCAGACTCCGATCGAGAAGAAGCCCGACTGGATCCGAACCACCGCCGTGGTCGGCGAAGACTACGCTGACATGAAGAGCCTGGTCTCGACGGCCTCGCTGCACACGGTGTGCCAGGAGGCGCAGTGCCCGAACATCTACGAGTGCTGGCAGGACAGGGAGGCGACCTTCCTCGTCGGCGGCTCGGAGTGCACGCGGCGCTGCGACTTCTGCCAGATCGCCACCGGCAAGCCCAAGAGCCTCGACCGCGACGAGCCTCGGCGCGTCGCCGAATCCGTGCGTCATCTCGGCCTGCGCTACGCCACGGTCACCGGGGTGGCCCGCGACGACCTGCCCGACGGCGCCTCATGGATCTACGCCGAGACGTGCCGCCAAATCCACGAGCTGTGCCCCGGCGCCGGCGTCGAGCTGCTCGTCGACGACTTCCAGGGCGACGTCGGGGCGCTGCGCCAGGTCTTCGACTCCCGCCCGGAGGTTTTCGCGCACAACCTCGAAACGGTGCCGCGGATCTTCAAGAGGATCAGGCCCGCGTTCCGGTATGAACGGTCCCTGGACATCATCGCGATGGCGTCCGAGGAGGGCCTCGTCACCAAGTCGAACCTCATTCTCGGCATGGGCGAGACCCGCGAGGAGATCGAGGAGGCCATGGCGGCTCTGCGCGAGAACTCGTGCGACCTTCTGACCGTCACCCAGTACCTGAGGCCTTCCCCGCTCCACCACCCGATCGACAGGTGGGTCAAGCCCAAGGAGTTCATCGAGCTGCGCGATCTGGGCAGAAAGATGGGCTTCGCCGGAGTCATGGCCGGCCCGCTCGTGCGTTCCTCGTACCGCGCCGGCCGTCTCTACGGGATGGCGATGACGGCGAAGGGCCTTCAGCTGCCGCCGGGCATGGAGCATTTGGGCAAGCCGATGGAAGCCCGGCAAGAGGCGAGCTGGCTACTGTCCAAAGGAAGGGGCTGCTGAAACCAGGCGGTCTTTGACGGCAGCCCTGTCGACCTCGCCCTCGGCGTCGAGCGGGACCCGTTCGATGCGGGCCAGTCCGCGCGGAAGCTTGTACCTCGCGAGAACCTGAGCGGCAAAGGCCTGCAGCTCCGCGAGGGTCGGCACCGCGGCGGCGTCGCACACGATGGCGGCGGCGACGATTTCTCCCCACACCTCGTCCGGTATGCCGACCACGACGACGTCGTCGATCTTCGGGTGGGCGCGCAGAACCTTCTCGACCTCCGCGGGGTTGACGCCCTCGCCTCCCGTGCCGATGCGGTCCGAGAGGCGACCGACGACCGTCACCTCGTTGCCTCCGACGGCGACGTCCCCCGTGCGAAGCCACCCGCCCTCGACGAACGCCGACCGCGTCTGCTCGGCATTGTGCCAGTAGCCGGGGCTGATGGACGGCCCTCGAACGAGAAGCTCCCCCACCGTCGCGTCGGCCTGCGTCGTCGGATCGACGATCCTCGCCTCGACGTGCGCGTACGGCCTGCCGACGGCCCCGGACGCCCCGCTGCCGAACGGTTGGAAGGTCCCCGACCCGGCGGTCTCGGTCATGCCCCAGGCGACCGCCGGCTTCAGCCCGACGCCCTTCAGCCGGTCCAAGAGGGTGAGCGGGACCGGCGCCCCTCCGACGACGGGGAGCCGCAGGCTCGTCAAATCATAAGACCCGCGTTCGGCCTCCGCGACGATCGCCCAGAACATCGTCGGCACCCCGAAGAAGATCGCGGCCTGCCACTGTTCGACCAGCCGGAGCGCCTCGGAGGCGTCGAAAGAGCGCATGAGGATGACGGCGCCGCCCGAGACGAACAGGTCGAGGGTGCCGCCGTTGAATCCGCCGATGTGGGCGAGCGAAGCGCCCACCACGATGACGTCGTCGACGCCGTATCCGAAGCCCTCCCGGAAGTTCCTCGCAGCCCACCAGAGGTTTCGGTGCGTGAGCTCGACCGCCCGGAGGCTTCCCGACGCGCTCCCCGAGGTGTAGAAAATGGCCGCCGTTCCGGTCGGATACTCCACCGTGTTGAGGGACGCGCTCCCCGAGCCGCGGCAATCCGAGACCAGCGTGCCGTCGAGGGAGGCGAGGGCGGGCGTCAGGGCGAAGTAGCCGTTGGCGATTCCCGCGCCGTAGGAGCCGCCGGCCGGGTCGTCGTCGATCACGAAGCTCATGAAGGTTCCCGTCGAGGCGAAGCTTCCCCTCGCCGCAACCGTCGCGTCCGCAAAAATCGCCCGGGGCGAGCAGAAATCGACGATCTCCTGGACCTCGTTCTGCGCCAGCCTGAAGGAGACGGGGACGAAGACTGCGCCCAGCCTGGCGCACGCGACGTAGACGAACAGGTGGTAGGGAGAGTTGTGTGCGACGAAGAGCACCCTGTCGCCCTTGCTCACGCCCGACTGTGCGAGCAGCTGGGCGAGCTGGCGCGTCAGATGCGCTGCCTGCGCAACAGTCCACCGCCGGTCGCCGTAGACGACCGACAGGGCGGCAGGCCGGGTCCAAGCGGAGCGATCGAGGGCGAACGCCGCGTTGTACGAGGAATCATGCAATCGTCCAGTACCCCCGCAAGATCTGCGCCAGCGCCCAGTCGTCGGCGATCGAGGAGAGTTCGCGAACCGAATGCATGGACAGGAGCGGAACGCCGACGTCCACGGTGTCGATTCCAAGGCGGGTGGCCGTCAGCGGGCCGATCGTCGTCCCGCAGGGAACCGAATTGTTCGAAACGAACGTCTGCACGGGCTGGTCGGCGTCCGCAGCCGCCCGCAGCCACAGGGCGCAGCCGGTCGAATCGGACGCGTAGCGCTGGTTCGCGTTCACTTTGACCATGGGCCCGCCGCCGGCCGTCGGATACTGCGTCGGATCGTGGTGCCCCGGATAGTTCGGGTTGATCGAGTGCCCGGCGTCGGCGCTCATGCACGTCGTGCGCGCGAGCATCCGATAGTACTCGTCCTCGCCCGCGCCCAGCGCCAGGGCCGTGCGGCGCAGAACCCATTCGAGAAGCGGGCCGGCCGCGCCCGTGGCCGTGGAGGAGCCGACCTCTTCATGGTCGAAAGCCGCATACACCGCAATGCAGCGGCTCTGGGCGGCCAGCTCCTCCTCGGCAGCCAAGAGCGCCGTCAGGCCGGCGTGGACGGACACGAGGTTGTCCTGCCGCCCGCCGGCCAAAAACTCGCCCGAAATGATCTGCGGCCGCTGGACGTCGAAGGCATACGCGTCGAGGGCGGCGATCCGCTCGGCGGGGATTCCCGCGCTCTGCGCGATCGTCGCGGCGATCGACCGCTCGCCCGTGCCGCACACCGGTTGGAGGTGCCTCTGCCTGTCGAGCGTCAAACGCTCGTCGACGGAACGGTCGAGGTGCGGAGCGAGCTGCGGGATCGTCATAGCCGGCCCGGTTGCGAACAGCCTCTCCTCGCCGTCGACGGCGGTCACTCGCCCGGCGACGCCGAGGTCGCGATTGAGCCACGAGTTGGCGAGAAGGCCGCCGTATGTTTCGACGTTGACGGACGCAAAGCCGAATGCGCTGGAGTCTGCAACCGGCTTCACCTTGAACGACGGCGAATCCGTGTGCGCGCCGACGATGCGGAACCCGCTGCGCGGGCCGGCGACTTGGGGAACGAACCAGGCGACGACGGCGCCGGAGCGGACGATGTAATGGCCGCCGGGCGCAGCGCTCCATTCGTCTTCCGGGCGCTGGCGCACGTATCCTGCGGCGTCAAGGCGCGACGCCGCCTCCGCCGCAGCGTGAAAAGCGGTCGGGGAAGCGACGATGAAGTCGCGAAGATCAAGCGCGTGAGCGGTCGCCGAGTCCCCGTCAAAGTGCTTCTGCATGATTCAACAGTCTAGTGCGCATTGAGGGCTCACGTCGCACCAATCCCCAGCGAATTGTTTCTCGGGTGCGCCCTTTGCGGTTGGCCAGGCCGTTCGTTGCGGCATGCCCCCCGTTGTTGTCGGAGGCTCGCCGATGCCTCCCCCGCCCGGCGGCCCGAGCCAGTCAGCTGGAAGCGCGGGCTCAGTCAGTTGAAAGCCCGCGCCCCGTCGGCGGACGGCACCTCACCGCGCCGCGACTTTGCGGCGTCGAGAAGGACGTCGCGCAGCACTTCCGCGTGATTGTGCGCCGCGTCTTTCCCGGCATAGACGAGCGTCACATGCTCGGGAGCGCGGGAGAGGAAAGCGGGAACGGCGTCGCCCTCCTCGAGTTCGCGGCGATAAGCCGAGCGGAACTCGTCCCACCGCCCTGCGACGTCCCCGTGAAACCACTTCCTCAGGTCCGTCGAGGGGGCCAGGCCCTTCGCCCACTCGTCTACTGCCGCCCGGGCTTTCGCCACCCCTCGCGGCCACAGCCTGTCGACGAGCACGCGCAGCCCGTCGGAGGAATCCGGCTCTTCGTACACTCTCTTGAGCGAGACGTCCCTGAGGCGGACGGCGCCGTCATCGAGCGGCGATCGCTCCTCGCCGGCCGATCCGTTCCGCTGTGCCGATTGAGATTCCATGTTTCAAATCGCCTCCGTTTCAGCGTTCAACCTTGCCGGGGCGCCACATGCACACGACGGCCCACGGCTTCCCCTGCGCGGCCGCGCCCATGGGAATGAAGCCCTTTCGTTCGTAAAGGGCCTGCGACCCCGGCGTCGAGGATTCCAGGTAGGCGGCGTGTCCGCCGGCTTCCGCGATTCCGCGGTCAAGGAGCGCGCCTCCCACGCCCCTGCCCTGCGCCTCGCCGACGACGCCGAGGAAGCCCAGGTACCAGTGCGGAAAACGAGGCGCGAGTTTGTCGGATTCCCTCTCGAGGCGACGGGCGCGCAAGGTCGATCTGCCGTGAGCCGCGAGCAGCCGCGCATTCATGCGCGCCCTTGCGATCAATCCCGGCTCGCGCCCCGGAGCCCGCCACGCCGCCGCCCCGACGGCCGTTCCGGCGCCGTCTCTGGCTACGTCTATGCGTCCGTACGGAAGGAAGCACTCCTCGACCAGCGCCCGAAAGGCGCGCGGCATGACGTCCTCATACCGCTGCCGCGGCCCAATTGTCGCCAGCGTGAAGGGGTCCTCGCGGAAGGCCTTCGTCAAGACGTCGACGACATCGCCGACGTCGCCCGAGCGGGCCGTCGATATGTTCAACGGCTCCACTTTATTTTCCTCCTCCTTCAGAATCCGGCCGTTTGCCAGACGGTTGTTTGCCGGAACCCGGTCGTTTGCCGGCATCCGGCTGTTTGCGGTCTTCTTCGGCTGCGCTGTGCGCCCCGCTCGCGCCGTACGTCTCGGCTGCGGCGCGGGCGACGCCACGGACGCGCCACCATCCGAGGCCCAGCACTCCGAACCAGAGCGGGGTCACGGCCAGGGCGGTCAAAGTGTCGCGGTCGCGCGTGAGGGCAACGAGGATGAAAACGAAGAACGCGAGCACGGCCCACGGCATGAAGAGAGCGCCGGGCATCTTGTACTCCGACGTCGCGTGCGCCTCTGGGTCGCTCCGCCGATAGACGACGTGGCAGATGAGGATGATCGACCATACGAATAGGAAAAGCACCGACGCCAGGGCGACGACGATCTTGAAGGCGCTCTGAAGCCCGCTCGAAAGAGTGAGGAAATGCGCGGAGCAAATGACGCACACCGTGACGACGAGCCCTCGCCATGGAACTCCGACGCGCGTGAGCTCGCGGAAGCCCTTGGGTGCCATTCGTTTGTGCGCCAGCCCGAAGAGCATTCGCGACGTCGAGTAGATCCCGGAATTGCACGAGGACGAGGCGCTGGAAAGTATGACGGCGTTCATGATCCCGGCGGCCCCCGCGAGGCCGGCGAGGCCGAAGAGGCTGACGAAGGGCGAAATCTTTGGATTGATCTCGTTCCATGGCGTCACGCACATGATCGCCGCGAGCGCGACGACGTAGAAGAGGAGGATCCTCACGGGAATCGCGTTGATGGCGCGCGGAAGGGTGACGCGGGGGTTGGCGGTCTCGGCCGCCGTCGTGCCGACGAGCTCGATTCCCACGAAAGCGAAGACGGCCAGCTGGAACCCGTTGACGAATCCGGCGAGCTTCGTGGGGAACATTCCGCCGTGGCTCCACAGGTGGGAGACGGAGGCGGTCGTCCCGTCCGGCGAAGTGAAACCGACGATCACCATGAAGGAAGCGACCCCCACAAGAGCCACGATCGCCGCCAATTTGACGATCGCGAACCAGAATTCGATCTCGCCGAACAGTTTGACTGAGGCGAGGTTCATGACGAGGAGGGCGAGCATGACCGCGGTGGTGAGGACCATCGCGAGCCACCGCAAGTCTTCGCCGAGCCAGTACTCCCAGTATCCGGTGATGGCCACGACGTCGGCCATCCCGATGACGACCCAACTGAACCAGTATGTCCATCCCACGAAAAAGCCCGCCCACGGCCCGAGGATGTCGGCGGCGAAGTCTTGGAAAGAGCGGTATTCGAGCTTGTGCAGCAGCAGCTCCCCCATCGCGCGCATCACGAAGTACAGCATGAAGCCGATGACCGCGTAGACCAAGAGGATCGAAGGGCCGGCCTTTGAGATCGTCTCGCCCGACCCCAGGAAAAGGCCCGTGCCGATGGCGCCGCCCAGCGCGATGAGCTGGATGTGGCGGTTGGACAGGCTGCGCTGGAGGTTCCGTTCTTCCGCGGCCTCGATGACGTTTTCGCTTCGCGTCGCCTCGGTCATAGATTCCTCTCTTGAGTGCCGCGCAGGTCTCTGCGTCGGCGTCTCGCCTTGTCGCTGCGGATTCGCTCCCCGGGCCGCGGCCTCCGTCAATCGTCGATCGACGCCGCATTGCAGGCGCAACCCGGCAGTCGGGCGTTTTCTCAGCGTTGTTTCGGCGCGCCAGATCCTTCCCTCTCCCCGACGAACCGGAGCCGCCGCCCGCTGACCCGAAGCTGCGGCTCCGACGCGCCCAAGCCCTTCAGGAAACTCACGCGTCGAACTCACGCGTCTTAGAGATTACAGCATTTCAGAGGCGCCGCTGCGCCGAAGCGGCGGCCTGGCGCCGTCCTCCCCGCGAATGTCAAACGGACGCGGCTCTTCTGAGGTTTTTCGCCTGCGCGTGAAAGAATTCCGCCAAGGGCAATTGTCGCCTCCTTGAACGCCGGAAAAGCCTAGGATCGGACTGTATGCAAGGCCACATTGGCGGAACGCATACGGCCGCCGAGCGTGCCTCGCAAGGCCGAGCCCGCTGCACAGACGACGGCGAGCGGCGTCGCACAGGCAGCCGGAAACGAACGGCTGGAAAGCGGCTGCCTCGGCAGGAAGCTTCCTGCCCGCCGAAGCGGTGCGCAAGCCGGCGCGGACAGCGGCTTTCGTCAACAGCCATAGGCTTTCGTCAACAGCCATCAACTTCGAAAGGAAACTCCATGCGAGGAGCAGTCATGCACGGCCCGGGCGACGTCAGGGTCGAAGACCTCGACGTCCCCACCGTCGTCGAACCGACCGACGCCGTCATCGAAGTCGCCGCCGCCTGCATCTGCGGATCGGATTTGTGGCCGTACCGCGGCCTCGAGCCGTCGGGCGGACGGCCGATGGGCCACGAATACGTGGGAACGGTCACCGAAGTCGGGGACGCCGTGAAAAACGTGAAGGTCGGCGACTTCGTCGTCGGCTCCTTCTGCCTCTCCGACAACACGTGTGAGATATGCCGCTCCGGCTACCAGTCGCGTTGCGTCGACGGCGGCTTCGTCCAGGGAACCCAGGCTCAGTACGCGCGAATCCCGCTGGCCGACGGAACGCTCGTCGTCGTTCCGGGAGGACGGCCCAAGGACGAGGCGACCCTCGCCTCGCTCTTGGCCGCATCCGACGTTCTTGGAACCGGATGGTTCGGCGCCGTCGCCGCCGGTGCGGGCCCGGGCAAAACGATCGCGGTCGTGGGCGACGGCGCCGTCGGGCTCATGGCCGTTCTGGCCGCAAAGCAGCTCGGCGCCGAGAGGATCGTCGCCATGTCCCGCCACGAGGACCGCGCAGCGCTTGCGCGGGAGTTCGGCGCCACGGACGTCGTCGCCGAACGCGGCGACGCGGGAGTGGCCGCCGTCAAGGAGCTCACGGGAGGCTTGGGGGCCCACGGCGTGGTCGAGGCCGTCGGCACCCAGGAATCGATGATGCAGGCCATCGGGGCATGCCGTCCGGGCGGGCATGTGGGATACGTCGGCGTCTCCCACGGCGTCTCGCTTCCCGGCCAAGAGCTGTTCTTCGCCGAGGTCAACCTGCTCGGCGGCCCCGCCCCCGTGCGCCGGTTCCTCCCCGACCTCGTCGGCAGGATCCTCAAGGGCGAGATAAATCCGGGCAAGGTCTTCACCCTCGTCCTTCCCTTGGACGACGCCGCGGAGGGCTACAAGGCAATGGACGAAAGGCGCGCCGTCAAGGTGCTCCTTCGGCCCTGAGCTTCAACCCTGACGGTTCATCCCTGAGGCCACAATCCTTCCTTCGCAAACGTAGGGGCCCGCAGCGCGGGCCCCTACGTTTGCGGCGCCTCTTTCGTTTTGCGGCGCTTTTCCGCCAACGCTGTCAGCCTTTAGGGGCCTTGGCGTTGCGGGCGGGTTCGGCGTCAAGAGGAACTTCGGGATCGGGCATGCGCGTAATTCTGTTGCGCAAGTCTCGCCGCACAATCTCGATGGCCCACATCCACACGACGTGGCCGAGAGCCTCCGAAAAGTGCTCTTCGAAAGGCTGGTCCCACGGAGCGGGGACGGTGCCCATCGCCGGCATCAGGACGACGTGGAACAGAACCCACAAGGTCAAGCCGCATGCGGCCCCCTGCCACAGCTTTACCTTCGGATGCTTCTCCGCGATCAGGCAGTAGGCGAGTGCGAAGAATATGGCGAAGGAAAAGTGGATGGCGAAAGAGTATATGGGAAGCTCGTTGCCGTTGAAGGCCACCGTCGTGTGGCTCGCCTCGGGCGACATCCCCAGCTGCTCCAGAAGCTCCTGCGGAGGATTGGTGGCGTTGCGCTCGGGTGTTCGCGGCGGGAAGGGAACCTCCCATCCGAATTTGACGACGGCGGAAAACACGCCGCCGACGAGGCCTGCGACGGCGGCCGCCTTGTAGTTGCGCCGGGACTTCGGCGTGGTGGTCAGCAGGCTTTTCAAACCCATGTGCGTCCTCCTGTCGATGATCGCGATAGGCACACCATAAACGGCAATTGCCTTTGCGGCACCGTCACACGCTGTCGAAGCCCAAGCTGGCCGCTCCTGTCAGAAGGGGCGCATCGGCCCCGGCGGGCGCACGGCCCGCGCGGAAGGACTCAGTTCGCCGTGTCCCATACCGTTATAGGGCGTCCGTCGATGTCGGTGAAGGACCCCGCCGCGATCATGATGATGTCAACGAGCGCCCAGATTCCCAGGCCTCCGAAGGTGAAGATCATTGCGACCGCGGTTCCGATCTTTCCGACGTAAAAACGGTGGGCGCCGAATACACCGAGGAACCAGGCCAGAAGCAGGGCGACGAGACGGCTCTTGTCGGAGACGTTCGGGTCGCGGCCGGGACGGTAGTAATAGCCCTGGCCGTAGGCGCCGTTGCCCGGATTCGGGTAGCCTCCGGGGCCGGCATTCGGGTAGCCTCCGGGATATCCGCCGGGATTCGGGTACCCGCCAGGGCCGCCATTCGGGTAGCCTCCGGGATATCCGCCGGGATTCGGGTACCCGCCAGGGCCGCCATTCGGGTAGCCGCCCGGGCCGGGATATGGGCCCCCGGCGCTTCCTGCCGAGCCCGCGTAGGGCGGCTGATTCAGAAAGTTCTGATTAGACATGGATTCACCTAATTGAGATAGAAAAGCGCAAACTGTATAACCACGTGGGCTGCCTCCAGTCTATAACGCCATGCATTGGAAACAAGCAATCGGACCCGTCCAATCCGCCGCCCCTCAGAAGGAAGGCCTTCCGGAAGCACGTGGGCAGCGGCGCGGGCATCCCTGAATTCCCGATTCTGACGCCGGCAGACGTCCGCGCCGGGCAAAGCCGCCTTTTGACATTTCCCACGGTGGAGCTCTCCCCCCAAAACCCGTTGCCTCCGTCCGGCGCCGCTGCCCCGGCAGCCCGCCGACGGCGCCTCGACAGCCCGAGCTCAACGATCCGGCGTCGTCCCGGAGCCGAAAGCCGGAAAAGAAACGGACGCAAGAAGAAGCCGGAAACGAAACTCGGGCGGCCGCCGCGAGCCGGTAAGCTCGTATCAGCCCATCGAGAAGGAGAACCATGGCAACCGGACTCGCCGCCCTTTTGGACGACATCGCGGCCCTCGTCAAACTCACCGCCTCCAGTTTGGACGACGTCGCAGCGGGAGTCGCCAAAGCGGGATCGAAGGCGGTGGCGGTCGTCGTCGACGACACGGCGGTCACGCCGCAATACGTCGAGGGCATCGATCCCAAACGCGAGATCCCCATCATCAAGAGAATCGCGAAGGGATCGCTCGCCAACAAGGGCGTCATCTTGGTCGGGGCGCTCCTCTTGTCCGCTTTCGCGCCGTGGGCTCTGAATCCGTTGCTCATGGTCGGAGGCTCCTACCTCTGTTTCGAGGGAGCGCACAAGATCTGGGGCAGGCTCACGGGGCACGGCGAAACGCAAGCGGCGGTCACGGAGGGCGGCCAAGCGGAGGACACGATCGTCAAGAACGCCGTGCGCACCGACTTCATCCTCTCCACCGAGATCATGGTCGTGGCGCTCGCCGAGATCGCCGAGCAGCGCATCGCCTACAGGGCCGCGATTCTCGCGGTCGTCGCAGTCTTGATCACCGCTTTGGTCTACGGGATCGTGGCCTGCCTGGTGAAGATCGACGACCTCGGGCTGCACATGGCCTCCAGAGAAAGCTCCGCCGCGCGAAAGACTGGGCGGGGGCTCGTCAAGGCCATGCCCAGAGTCCTTTCGGCGATCACCGTGATCGGAGTCGCGGCGATGCTGTGGGTCGGCGGCCACCTGCTCGTAAGCGGCAGCGACAAGCTCGGCTGGTCCGCGCCGCACGACGTCGTCCACAGCCTCTCCTCGGCGGCGCCCCGCGGATTCCTCTCGTGGACCGTCGAAACAGCCTGCTCGCTGGCAGTCGGATTCGTCTTCGGAAGTCTCATAGCGGCCCTGCAGGCCGCCGTCGGCCGCGTCCGCGGAGGCTCGGGTCGCTGACCCGCTCCGATCGGAGCCTCCTCGCAGCCGCGATGCCGGAACGCTTTCCCCGCGGTGCAAACGGCCGATCCGAGTTCGGAGGCGGACGGTCGGCCCATATTTCACGCCCGACGTGACGGCTTGAGCGTGCCTTCGCGGGTTCTGTGTTTTGCAGACGTCTGCGGGCGAGCCCCGTTCCACTCCCACCCCGAGTCCTAGGGCCGCAAGGGAAAAATCCTACTGCGGGGCGAGCTCGAAAGCCCGACAGCTGATAAGATTGACACCGTATTAAATAACGCAACGGAGCTCACGCAGCGGATCACGCACCCGATCGCGCAGTCAATGCAGCTCCATTGCATCGCGCACCAAAAGGAGCCTGTTACATGGCCAAATATGTCGTTCCAACCGGCGCCGTGCATTCGTTCGGCATCGACGAGCTGTTCTTTTCCGTAACTGACTCGAAGGGCGTCATCGAATCGTCGAACGAGGTGTTCGTTCGGCTTTCTCACTACTCCCACGACGAGCTGATGGCCTCCCCCCACAACATCATCCGTCACCCCGAGATGCCCGGCGCGGCTTTCAAGCTCCTCTGGGACACCGTCCGCAAGGGAGAGCCTTTCGCCGCATACGTGAGGAATCTGGCCGCAAACGGGTCCGAGTACGACGTTTTCGCCACCGTCACTCCCCTGCCGGGCAACCGCTACCTCTCGGTTCGAACCCGCCCGGTATGCGAAGACATTTTTGCGACGACGAACGGCCTTTACAGGGAAGTCCACGCGTTCGAGGCCGGGCTGAAAGAGAGCGGGGCAAGCCGCAGGGAGGCCGCGGCTTCCGGGGTCCAAAAGGCCGCGGAGATGCTCAAAGGACTTGGGTTTGCGAGCTACGAGGATTTCCAGAACGCCGTGCTGCCGGCCGAGGTCGCGCGGCGCGAGGCGCTCTCGGCGGGGTTCCCGCGCAGGCCGAAAGCCGAAGGCATTCTGCGCGAGGCGCTGGAGACCATTGAGGGCGTCTACAACGAACTCGCCGTATGGGTCGACGAGCAGAAGGACCTCGCCGACCTGTCGACCGAATTGCACCGAGTGGCCGACGAAATCGAAGGCCGCCTCTCCAACGCCACGGTCAAGCCTGAGACGATCGAGGCGATTTCCGCCCACGGCCCGGCGATGCAGCCCCTCATCGAACCGCTCCAGGTGTGGACGTCGATGCAGAGCATCGTCGCCTCGACCCTCACCCGTTTGGTTGAGTCGTTGCGCGAGCTGGAAAAGACGAGCGCGCGCACGCGCTTCCGAGTGGCGCTCGCCCGGCTGCACACGACGATGCTGGCGACGTTCATCGCCGAGCTCATCGACAGCGCGGACAATTCGCACGAGTCGGTCGAAGCCATCTGGATGCTGACCAAGGCTCTGCGCCAAGGGCTTTACGAGATGGAGGAGCAGACCGCGGCATTCCGCCGGCTGGCGAGCAACACCGTGTGGAACATCGACCAGGCCATCTCGATGCTCGGCATTCCCAGCCAGGTTCTCTCGATGTGGAAGACGACGGCCGAAACGATGACCCTTCCGGAAGACGTCGCAGCGCTCGTGCCCGGCATCTCGGAGGGGGTCGTCGACTACACCGGCAAGATTCTCAACGACTCGGCGAGCCTTGCCGCTCGCTGCAACGCTTTGGGTGAGCAGCACGATTCAACTCGCATGAAGGCGTTGGTGGACCGCGCCGAAGATATGGCAGCGCGCCTCGCGCAAGGCTGACTCGTGCACCGGGGCGGGGCCGACTTGAATGTCGGCCCCGCCCCTTTTGCTTTCACCAGACCGCCCTGCCGCGGCCCGAAATGACGCCCTCTGCCGCGGCCCAAAACGGCGGCCTGCGCAGGCGCCGACGTCGGCAGGAATCCCCGAAAGGGAATCGCGCCTCTTCAGATCGGCTCCTCAGCGCGGTTCTCTCGCCCGCCTTCCGACTCGCTTCTCTAGTCCGCTTTCCCACTCGGGAACGGCATGTTTTCGATGCAGGGTTCCCCACAGCTATGCGGGACGCTCCAGATACTGGGGAGGGACGTTCGCCGGGGTCCCGGGTTCCCCACAGCCATGCGGGGCGTTCCCTACACGATGCGTTTTCTATGCAGTGCGTTTGTTAGGCGGGACGATCCCTGCGCGACAGGTCTTCTATGCGGGCGCCGTTTGCCCTCTATGCGGGGACGATATGCGGCGTGAATTCCTCGACGACGGCCCGAAGATAGCCTTCGCGGGCGTCCGTCTTCAGATCGATCTTCGACGTCACACGCTCAAACCACGTTCCGTAGACACTGGAGATGAAGTTGGACACGATCGCTCCATTCATTGTTGAAATTTGGCTTTTCCATGCGGAAAACGCCCTGACTTCAACGAGGCTACCCGCCCAAACGATCAATGGGTATGATCATTTAGAATGTAAACGATCATCTCTGAAGACCGGCCGGAAACCGCGAAGAACTGCTCGGACGGGCGGGGGGGCAGGCAACGTTGAAGAGACGCGGCCGAACCCCGAAGCCGGGCGCGCGGCCGTTCCCCAGCGGCGAGCAAGCCAAGCCAAAAGCACCAAAACAAACCAGAAGAACCGAGAAAACGAGGGAAAAGTGGAGTCTCGACACCTGGCCTCGGAGCGCCACAGGGCAATCATGCGGGCGCTGAACGGAACGGAAGCCGTGAGCGTCACAGCGCTCGCGCGTCTGACAGGCGTCTCGGCCGTGACAATCCGCCGCGATCTGACGGAGTTGGCGCACAAGGGCCTCGTCACCCGCGTTCACGGCGGCGCGCTGCGCGCGCCCAAACGCGGAACGGCCCACCCCTTTCCCCTTCGGAAAAGCCAGGATCTCGAGGCGAAACACCTTTTGGCCAAGGCCACCGCCCGTCTGATCGACGACGGGGAGAGCGTGATCCTCGACAACGGAACCACCTGCGACCTCGTAGCGGAGAATCTGGCGGGTCGCGACATCACGGTCCTCGCGTTGAGTTTGCGGGCCGCTGTGACGTTGGCGGAGACGCCGGGGGTGCGCGTCGTCGTCCCCGGCGGCGCAGTCGAAACGGCTTCGCTCGCCATGCTGGCGAGCCCCGTCATCGACGTCGTGAGGGATTTCCGAGCCGACGTCGCCGTCCTCGGCGCTTGCGCGGCGTCCGTCGCCAACGGCCTCACATGCATCAACCCGTCGGACGCGACGCTCAAACGAAATATCCTGCAATCGGCCGCGCGGGCCATACTCCCGGCCACGCCCAGAAAACTCACGCGTTCCTCCGTCCACAGATTCGGGACGCTCGAGGATCTTGCGGACCTTCTCACAACGTCCGACATCCCAGAAGAATCTCTGAATGACCTTCGCTCAAGCGGAGTGCCGATCACGATCTGCGATTAGCGCGATTCGAAAAAGCCAAGCGTCGGCCAGGGCTCAGGCGACCAAGCGCCGAAGCCCAAAGAGCGAGGCGCCAAGCCCCAAAGAGCCGGGCAAGAAAAGCCCCAAACGGCGGCGCAATCTCGAAGGCAAGAGCACCGGGCCCCGCATCCGCGAGCCCGGCCGCCCTTGCTAAAACGGTCAGTCCTGGAAAGAACGGCAAGTCCGCGTCTGGCCGCCCCGCCTGACTCGCGTTGCGCATGCCTTCTGAGGCAAGCCGGCGGGCCCGCTGTGGGCGCGGCCCCGCCTGTTGCGGATTCGAAGCTCATTCGGCGGCGCTGGGATGCGTCATGTCCGCCGGAACAACCCACTTGTCGAACTCCTTGTTCGTGAGGAATCCGAGCTCAACGGCCGATTCGCGCAGCGACAGGCCCTTCTTGTGCGCGTTCTTGGCGATCTTCGAGGCCTTGTCATAGCCGATGTGACGGTTGAGGGCGGTGACCTGCATGAGGTTCTTGTCCAGATTCTCCTCGATCTTCTCGCGGTTCGGCTCGATTCCGTACGCGCAATGCGAATCGAAGCTGACGCAGGCGTCGCCGATGAGCTGAATCGACTCGAGGATGGCCCACGCCATGACCGGCTTGAACACGTTGAGCTGGAAGTTGCCCTGCGATCCGGCGAAGCCCACCGTGGCGTCGTTGCCGAACACCTTGGTCGCGACCATCGTCATCGCCTCGCACTGCGTCGGGTTGACTTTCCCCGGCATGATCGAGGATCCGGGCTCGTTCTCCGGGATGAGCAGCTCGCCGATGCCGTTGCGCGGGCCGGAGGCGTACCAGCGCACGTCGTTGGCGATCTTCATGAGCGCGTCGGCCAGAACGCGCAGCGAGCCCGAAACCTGCACAAGGGCGTCGTGGGCGCCGAGGGCCGCGAAGAGGTTGGAGGCCTGTGTGAATTCGATTCCCGTCTCCCCGCTGATCTTCTCGGCGGTCAGCTCGCCGAATCGGGGATGGGCGTTGAGCCCCGTGCCGACGGCGGTCCCTCCGATCGCCAGCTCGCGGGCGCGGGAATCCGAATACCGGATGCAGTCCAAGGCGAAGTCGATCTGCGCGACCCACCCGGAGAACACCTGGCCGAGGCGAATCGGGGTGGCGTCCTGCAAATGGGTGCGGCCCACCATGACGACGTCGTCGTACTCCTTGGCCTTCGCATCGAGGGTGTCGCGAAGGCGGCGGACCTTGGGGTACATGGCCGCCAGCTCGCAGACCACCGCGATGTGCATCGCGGTGGGGAACGTGTCGTTCGAGGACTGGCCGCGGTTCACGTGGTCGTTGGGGTGGACGGGCGCTTTCGACCCCATCTCGCCTCCGGCGATTTCGATGGCGCGGTTGGAGATGACCTCGTTGGAGTTCATATTCGACTGCGTTCCGGACCCCGTTTGGAAGACGACGAGGGGAAACTCGGCGTCGAGCTTGCCGGCGACGACTTCGTCGGCCGCCTGAGCGACGAGGTCGGCGATGTTCGCCGGCAATTCGCCGAGTTCTTTGTTCGCGAGCGCCGCGGATTTCTTCAAGACGCCCAGCGCGCGGATCATGGGCCTGCCCCACACGAAGGTTTCCCTGCCGATGTCGAAGTTGTGGAGGCTGCGTTCGGTTTGCGCCCCCCAGTAATGGTCGGCGGGAACCTCGATGGCTCCCATGGAATCGGTTTCCGTGCGCGTCGTCGCTGTGTTATCTGCCATGTCACTAGGGTAACGGCGGAGCCGCACGGCCGTCAGGTCGCACGTCCCACCGGGGCGTGACCGCACGCTGCCGAGCCCGTTCGACTCGTTGGCGTTCCGTTTGACGCATTCCCATCTCAAGGGCGAACAAGTCCCATGAAATCAGACGATATTGAACTCTGTGAGGCCTTTGCGAGCAAGTTCCCTCCAACGTGAGAATCTCAGACCACCGGACGACTCCGCCACACATTCACACCGCTATAATGAAGGAGCGGCTCATGGGCCGCAGGGCTGCTCGCACAGCCCGTTGCACGCATCTAAATCTCGTTTCCGGGGCCGTCCCGGGCGAGGAACACCGTATCCGGCCGGACTGGGCACGCCGTTTCCGGATCGCACACCTGGGAGGTCCGTCGTGATTGAGCTGCGCCCCGTCATTGAGGCAGACCTCTATTTCCTTTGGCACTGGATACACGAGGTTCCCAATCCGGAGTGGGCCCTTTGGGACGCCCCTTATTTCAAGAGGCCCGGAAGAAAGAGCATCCAAGATTTCATGGCAGAGGACGCCGAGTGGTTTCGCGACACCGATCGGCGCATGATCTTCGTCGACGGCAGGCCCGCCGGGATCGTCACGAGGTACGAGGAGCTTCCCGCGGGAAGCCGCTGGTGGGAGGTAGGCATCATCCTCTACGACCCCGATCGGTGGGGCCGGGGAATCGGCCGCCAAGCCTTGGAATTGTGGGTCTCAATGATTTTCGAGAAGACGGACGCCCACCTCGTGACTCTGACAACCTGGAGCGGGAACGAGCGGATGGTGCGCGCCGCCTCCAGGGCGGGGTTCTCCGAGTGCGCGAGGATTCCCGAGGCGCGCGAATGGAACGGAAGGCGCTGGGACTCGATTCGAATGGTCTTTCTGCGCAAAGCCTGGGAAAGGCAGCTCCGCCCAGCTCCAGCGCGCCTTTCGCGGGGAAGGGTCGCCTCCCACAGAGCGACCGGGCGCTGATTGAGACGAGTTCCAAGCCGGTGCGGGCATTTACTCAGCTGACATACAGCTTTAGGATATAGTTTCTCTTCATGGCTTTCTTCGCTCTCACCTCGGCAAGCCTGCTGTGGACCGTCATCACGCTCACCGTTGCGTGCTTTGTCTGGACCGTCTTCGGCGTTCCGAGAAAACGCTGGAGCGGCGCACGCGCCTACGTCCAGCAGGCCCTCGGCGTCACCCTGAGCGCGCTCCTGTTCTTTTCGAGCGCTTTCCTGGCTTTCAACCGTTTTTCAATCTGGTACTCCGACTGGAGCGACCTCTTCGGCTATGCTTCAGACCGCGGAACGACGACGCAGTATGGCGGCGGAGCGGCTCTGGCCACGCCGCAGGCGAAGGCGACGAGGACGCCTTCCAGCGGCGCCTCGAATTCCCGCAAGTTCACCGATCTTCAGCGCAAGCCCCTGACCAATTCCGCGCTGTCGGGCGTTTCCGCGAAAGCTCCGAACGGCCAGTGGGTCACCGCGAAGATCCCCGGGCAGGGATCCGACGCCGATGCGTGGGCGCAAGTGTGGCTGCCTCCCAGCTACATGGACAATCCGAACAAGGCCTACACGGTGATCATGGCCTTCCCCGGGGTTCCCGGCTCGCCCAAGGGATACGAACGGCCGATGCACACCGACGCCGACCTCGCCGCAGCCGTCAAATCGGGCAAGATCCGCGATTCGATCATCGTCTCCCCGAACGTCTTCCCGCATGACGCCGACACCGAGTGCATGGACGTACAGGGCAAGGGAATCGAAACCTGGGTCACGAAGAACGTCGTGCCGTGGGTGAAGGCCAACCTTCGGACCGAAGAGGGCCCTGACGCTTGGGCGACTTACGGCTACTCCGCGGGGGCGTGGTGCGCCAACATGTTCGCCGTGCGGCACCCGAATCTTTTCAGAACGTCGATTTCGATGTCCGGTTACTACGCCCCTCTCTTCCCGTCGGGCGAAAGCAACCAGGAAGGCTACGTCTTGGCGGACGAAGTTGCGCGCAACCGTCCGCCCGTGAGGATCTGGAATCTCTCGGGCGCAGGGGACGGGAAGTTCCGCAAGTCCTTCGACGCCTTCGCCCCGAAGGTGGCGTCGCCGACGTCGCTCACATCGGTCGAGGTGAAGGGAAGCTCGCACAAGTGGGACGCGTGGACCTCCGCTCAACCGAAGGCGCTCGAATGGCTTGGATCCAACGCTCCCGCTTTCAGCCCTCAAGCCGGATCGACCAGCCCCCAATCTGGATCGACGACGAAGGCCCCGCCAGTCAACGCAGCCACTCCGACGCCCGCGCCCTCGGCCAAAACCCGCGCACCGGCGCTCGGGCCGGAGGCGGCTAAACCGCAGTGGGAGCCGCGGGTTCGCGAGCCCAGGGCCGAGAAGAGCCCCCGTTAAGGGCCTGGGCCTGCTACGCCGGGCCCCGTCTTGCACGGCCCCGCATCGTCGCCCGCGCCCGATCGCGCCCGCGGCACAATTACGCCCTCTCGGCGGGGGCGCCGTCTGAAGGATTCCAAGCGGCGGGAACGCCGGCCGGATCGCTCAACCGCAGGACGTTCGGCGGCGTCGAGTACGTCCGGCCGGGGTAGCGCCCGAATTGCTCCTCGTCGGTCAGCGGTTTGACGGTTCGAAGGCGCTCCGCGGCCCAAGCGGGAGGCGGCCAACCGTCGCGGCGATCCGACCCGGCGGGCAGCGGCGAGCCATAGAGGGCGCTGCGCAAGGGAGGCTTGACCATGAGGCGGCCGGGCCTGCTGCGGTCTCGAAGGGCATGCGCACGCCACGTGAGAATCGGATGGGTCGTGAACCACGCGACGAGATGGAGCCAAAAGCCCCGCTCGGTGGCCGCCCTGTCGGCCATGTCGTTGAAGTTCACCTGGGCGCCGAGGTACTTGCCCGCGCTCAGCACCCCGATCATTCCCGGGGCGCCTGCGGGCGCGCCCTCGTATCCGTAGTTGTCCGCGGTGTATTCTTGGGCGCGCGAAAGGGCCGTGCCAAGGAACGGGACCAGGCTGCCCACCGACATGGCCAGCAGCCGAAAGTAACTCACGTGCCCGGCAGCGAGATGGCCGACCTCGTGATTGATGACGAACCGCAGGGCCTCCGGGTCGCGCGCGGCGCCTCCGATCTCGAAAAGGTCCGAGTAGACGGCGACGAAACGTCGATGACCGTGCCCGGAGGCGTAGGCATTGATCGTGCCATTTCCCAGGAGGACATAGGCGTCGGGCACTTTTCGCAACCCCGTCCGCTCGGCCGCTTCTACGACCATCCGATACCCCTCGGGAAACTGCGTCGGACTCATGCGCACGCCACGCGAGCGCAGATTGGCGTAGATGAAGGCCCTGACTCCCCAGATTCCGACGGCGACGCAGATCAGCACGAACAGGACGACGCCGAAGATGTCCGCCGACGTTCTAAAGCGCCCACAGCCCTTGGGAAGAAATCTGAGGTAGCCCTGCGACAGCAAAACCTCGAACCCGCTCTCGCACACGGGGTCCGGAGCGGTGAGCAGCCACCAGTAAAAGGCAATGGCTGCGAGGGTTGCGAGGGCGGCCGCGGCCAGAAGACGCAGCTCCCACGGATGGCGCAACGCTGCGCGTCCGAAGAGTCCGTGAACCGTGGGGCCGTTCCAGATCGACGGCTGCGAGGTGCTCATGCGCTTTATGTTACCAACCGAGAATCCCGGCTCAGACGAGGACGGCCGCCCGTCGCTTC
The DNA here is from genome assembly GCA_938020505.1 of uncultured Actinobaculum sp. GTDB lineage: Bacteria > Actinomycetota > Actinomycetes > Actinomycetales > Actinomycetaceae > Peptidiphaga. Next base: position 72,951 of record CALIHR010000055.1, read on the forward strand.
GTCTCGCAAAGGGCTGCCCGACGATTCTTGGGAGGCCCCGGCTTCGACTTCCCGGAGCATAGCCCTCGATTCAAAAAGCCCAAGCCCCGCCTTGCAGCACGGCCCTCAGTCCAAGCAGCGCTGCCTCTGATTCAAACAGCCTCCGATTCAAAAGGACTGGCCCCGGGCAAACATGTTGGGGCCCGGGCGTCACGCTCGCCCGGGCCCCAAGGTGCGCTGCGGGTGTCACGCATCACCCTGAGCGCAATGGCGGCATCGAGACTTAATCAATCGACTGCCACCGGCAAGGACGAAAATAACTCTCGGCTTCCCGCACCAAGGTGCGATCGGCCAAGGACTCGGGCATGAAGCTCCGAATCGATTACCTGGTCTATTCAGCTATTCTCGTCGCTAAGATCGTTGTTTCGCGGTGCTAGAACCACGAGCGCCATACTCGTCGGTACTCGGTCCCGCACAGGATTCTCCAGCTCCTAGTCCATGGCATGGAGCAGAAGAACTCAGGTTGCGAAGCGCCGCCTTTTGCGAGCGGTGCGCTCTGAGCGGCCTCGACGTGTGTGTTCGTTGCCGCGTAGGATTCGCCCCCGAATGGCAGGAGCGACGCCGTGAAAGCGATTGACGCCGCGGCGGCGATGCCCAAAGTCTTCATCCGTATTACCTCCTATACGTGATGTCTATAAGCTTACTCAGCCGGAGAGCTTTCGGCTTCCCCCAAAAGTAGGAAAAATCGAAAAGCTTGCCAAAGCCCGGCTTTCGCCCGTCCTTTCAATGCCGGACAAGCCCCAGCTCGTAGGCGCGGACAACCACCTTGAGCCTGCTGTTGACCTCGAGTTTGGCCATAATCGAGGAAATGTGCGTCTTGACCGTCGATTCTTGGACGTACAGCTGCGCGGCTATCTCCGAGTTCGAATGCGCCTGGCACAAGAGCCGGAGAACGTCCATCTCCCGCTTGGAGAACTGGACGTTGACCCCGGAGTCGGGAGGCATGGGCACCAGGTAGTTCTTCACCAAGCGCGACGTCGGCCCGGGAGAGACGACTGTGCCGCCGGAGGAGACTTCTCTGATGCTCTTGACGATGTCCTCCGGAGACGTGTTCTTCAACAGGAAGGCGCCGGCTCCGGCGTTCAGGCCGGAGAGCATCGCTTCGTCGTCGTCGAAAGTGGTGAGCAGAAGGATCTTCGTGTCGGGATAGAGGGCCTTGACCTGTTCGCTCGCAGTAATGCCGTCCATGAGAGGCATGCGGACGTCCGTCACAAGGATGTCGGGATTGAGCCTGCCGACCAGCCGAACGGCCTCCATGCCGTTCTCCCCCATACCCACGATCTGTATGTCCTCGGCGGCTTCCAGAAAGGTCGCGACGTTCTTGCGAACCTCTTCGTCGTCGTCGACGACGACCACTCTGATGATTTTCTTGCGATCTGCGCCGGACCCGCCTTTGCGGGCGCCGCACGCCGATCGTTCGGATTCTTTCATGTTCGTCTCTCCTGGCTTTCAGCCGTGCAGGGGGATGGATACGCGAACGATCCACCGGTCGGAAACTTGTGAGACTCGAATCACCCCGCCAAGAGCCTCTACGCGCTCTTGCTGGCCGGCCAATCCGAAATGCTTGACTTTCACATCCGAACGATCGGTGGGAAAGCCGCTTAGCGCCTCCAGCCCGTCGCCGGGCGAAGGCACGATGTTGATGAATATGGCGTCGACGGCGTAAGCGCCGACTTCCACCATGATCGTCACGGGGCCGCGGCGGTCGGCGTGCTTGACGATGTTCGAGCACGCTTCCGTGACTATGCGCGAAAAGGTCGCCGCCACGACCTCGGGAAGCCTTGAGACGTCTCCGTCGACGGCAGCCTGGACCTTCAGACCGGCCGCCCTCACCTTCCCTATCTGTTCGTCGATCGCCTCCGCCGGGGGCTTGTCGCGAATCGTGAAGCGGGTGGCCACATCGGCCTCGAGCGACGTGTCAAGGCTGTCCGTGGCGCGCAAAAGCTCGAGCATATGCCTCAGATCGGCCGTTGCGGCGCGTCCGGTCCGCGCGATGAACTCGAGGTCCTCCGCAAGCTGGGGGTCCACTTCCTTGCGAAGTTTGGCCGCTTCGGCCCTCATGACGACCATCGTGGCCGAATAGACGGCGGTGTCGTGAAGCTCCCGCGCGATGGCTCGGCGCTGGGCGGCCAGCTCGGCCCGCCGCCTCTCTTCGAGTTTGACGTTCGCCAGACGCTGGCGCAGCAGGAGCTCGCCGATGAGCACGAAGATCATCTCGAACGCCAGCCACACGAGGGTCCCTTTGACGAGTTCCTCTTGATCCGCCGCACTCGTCGCGTTCACGGCGACGACGGACGCCAGGTACCAGGGCGTGGCGACAAAGACGACTGCGCGCCGCCCGGACCAGATGACCATCGATGTGACGAGGAACATGGACAACGACGACAGCGAGATCGTCATGTCGGGCGTCAGCCAGACCATCGCGAACGCGACGGCTTCGACGCAGGCCCCGGCGACCGGATACCTGCCGGACAAGGCGACGGCGACGCACGCCGTCACCGCGACGACGGCATTCGGCCAGGATCCCAAAGTCCGGGGAGCCAAAAAGAAGGTGAGAGTGAGCAGTGTCACCCCGAGGGAGAGCCCCACAAAAGCGCGAAGCCGATCGCGCGAACGTTGAGCGCGTTCGGCGACGTCGTCGGCCGCCCCAGCCGCGCCGTCGCCCGCGATTCGCCCGGCTGAACCGGAGTGAGAGCGTTTCGGTGAGATACGCTCGACCACTTCCGCGGCCCGTTTCATATGCACTCCTCCACAGCGCCACTACCGTGCACGTCACGCTTGCCCCAACGCGACGCGTTCTACGGAATAACCAGTTTACCGGCATAGTAACCGTTTGAATACCCCGCAAACCTATGAATATCTGTGTGTATACACGGTATTCCAAAAGTTCTGTAGACAACGATGCAACCACAGTGGTACATTAGTAGGGCTCGACGCACCCGAGTACATGCAAAAGCATTCCAAACATCAAGCGGAAACACATATGCGTTCCAACATTGATCAAAATCCATCTTCGAGAGATTTACTGGCAAAAATTGATCCTCGGGACGCCCTTCGCACACTCTTTGTCACGCTTTGCGCGGTCCTGCTGGCCCTGGGCGTGACCCAACCTACGAAAGACTTCCCTGCGGCGGCCGTCGCGGGCCTTATCGCAGGCTGTTTTCCGATCGCAGTCGAAGCCTGGGGCGACATCCGACACGCCAAGATGAGCATGGAGCTGTCGATGCTCATTGCGATCGTCGCCGCGGCGGCCATCGGCGAGTGGCTCACGGCCTTGGTCGTCACCTCTTTCGTTCTGGCCGCCGAAATTCTCGAAGACCTGTCCGTCGAGCGGGGGCACGACGCTTTGACCGATCTCATGGCCTTCCTCCCGCAGACGGTGCGCATACGCGAAGGCGAGGGCGCCGTTTCCGTCCCTCTGGCCGACGTCGAGCCCGGGAACGTCGTCATCGTCAGCCCCGGCGGGCGCATCCCCGTGGACGGCGTCGTGACGGCCGGCGAATCCTCCGTCGACCAATCGCGCATTACAGGCGAGCCGCTCCCGGCGGACGTGGGAAGCGGGGACGCCGTTTTCGCCGGATCGATCAATCTGGTCGGCGCGCTGGAGGTTCGCGCCGAGCGGGTGGGAGGGGAATCCTCGTATGGCAAAATCGTCGAAGCGATCAGGCAGGCGCAGTCTTCGCGGGCCCCGGTCGTCAGGCTCGCCGACCGATTCGCCGCCTACCTCGTCTACATCGCGCTCGCCGCTGCGGCAGCGACCTATGTAGCGACCTCGAACTGGACGACGACTATCTCCGTGGTCGTTGTGGCGGGGGCGTGCGGAATCGCCGCCGGAACTCCCCTCGCCGTTCTCGCCGCGATCGCAAGGGCGGCACACAGCGGGGCGTTCGTCAAAGACGGCGCGCACCTCGAGGCGCTCTCCGAAGTCGAAACCGTGGTCTTCGACAAGACGGGGACGCTGACGTCGGGAGCCCCCGTCGTTCAGCGCATCGACGTCGTCCCCGGAATCGACGAAGAGGAACTGCTGTTTCTGCTGGCGACGGCGGAATCCTATTCGGAGCACCCGCTGGCCAAGGCCGTGGTCGAGCATCTCCGCGAGCGCGGGACGGCCGCAGGGGCGCCCGACTCCTTCGAGTACCGCCCGGGCATGGGAGTCGTCGCGCAGATCGGCGGGCGCACCGTCGTCGCAGGCAACTCGTCGCTTGTGGCGGACGCCCCCGATTCCGGCGACGTCGAGGGCTCCCCCATTCACGTGAGCGTGGACGGCGCGTACCGCGCAACCGCAATCTTGGCCGACGCCGTTCGGCCCGGCGCGGCAGGCGCGGTCGCCGAACTGAAACGCATGGGGCTGCAGGTCGCCATGGTGACCGGCGACGGGGAGGGCGCCGCGCGGGCCGTCGGCGCCGGGCTCGGCATCGACGACTGCCGAGCAGAGCTTCTTCCCGAGCAGAAAACGGCCTTCGTCGATTCGTTGAGGGCCGCGGGGCGCAAGGTGGCGATGGTCGGCGACGGCGTCAACGACGCGCCGTCGCTCGCCCGGGCCGACGTCGGCATCGCCATGGGCAGCGGGACCGACGTCGCCCGAGACAGCGCGGACGTCGTGCTCGTTGCCTCCGATCCGGCGGACCTTGTCTCGACCGTGCGCGTCGCCCGGCGTGCGCGGGCGATCGTGACGTTCAACTTCGTCGGCACCGTCGCGGTCGATCTCGTCGGAATGGCGCTGGCTGCGGCGGGCATCCTCACGCCGGTGCTCGCCGCGATCGTGCACGTGGGAAGCGAGACGGCCTTCATCCTCAACTCCGCACGGCTCATTCCCCGAAAAACGGTGCGAAGGCGCAAGCGCCACAGAAAACTATCGGGAGGCGCCGAGGCCTAGAAGGATTCGAACGGCGCTCGCGCCGAGAGATTCAAGCAGCGCGGGGCTCGAAGGCCTGGGCCGCAGACAAGGCTCGCCTCGGCGCCGAACCCCGGACGGGCCGGCGCCGAGACAGGCGCTACGCCGGAGTGACCTCGCGGATGCGTCTGTGCGAGGAGGCGCCGGCAAACTGAGAAGCAGGGACCCGATCGGCGACGTCCTCGCCGATGAGTCCGAAGAGGTCCTTGGGATCCTCGGGATCGGCTATGAGGTCGATCTCCTCGTAGAATCCCGTGTCTTCAACGGCCTTCTCCAGGTAGCACAGCGCGGTGAAGTCCTCGATGGCAAAGCCGACGGAGTCGAAGATCGTCACTTGGTCGGCGCCGGTGCGGCCCTCCTTGAGGCCGGCGACGACCTGCCAGATCTCGGTGACGGGGTAATCCTCAGGCTTGGCCTGAATCTCGCCCTCGATGCGCGTCTGCTCGGGATATTCCACAAACACCGGCCCAAGGTCGAGGATGCGGTGGTCCAGCTCCGTCTTGCCCGGGCAATCGCCTCCGATCCCGTTGATGTGCACGCCGGGCCGCACGTCTTCGAGGGAAAGGACCGTGGCGTTGCGCTTGTCCGCGGTGCACGTCGTGATGACGTCAGCGTCGGCCGCCGCCTCGGCGGCCGAGTCGGCGATGTGCACGTCAATGCCCAGGGGAGCGAGGTTGCGGGCGAGCTTTTCGCTCGCTGCGCGATCGACGTCGAACACGGAGACCTTGCCCAGGCCGCGGACGATCTTCACCGCGAGCGTCTGAAACTCGGACTGCGAGCCGGCGCCGATAAGCCCGAGGTTGCAGGGCCCCTCAGGAGCGAGGAACTTGGTGGCCAGGCCGGACATCGCGGCGGTGCGCAGCGCCGTGAGGATCGTCATCTCGGACTGGAAGCGGGGGTAGCCGTTGTGGACGTCGGCCAGCACGCCGAAAGCCGTGACGGTCTGGTAGCCGCACGCGGGATTGGAGGGGTGCCCGTTGACGAACTTGAATCCGTAGGTTGCGCCGTCGGCGGTGGGCATGAGCTCAATGACGCCGTCCCGGGAGTGGGAGGCGACGCGCGGCCTCAGCTCGAACTCCGGCCACCGGCGAAAATCCGCTTCGAGTGCATCGATCATTCCGGCAATTGCCGCCTCAGGCCCGACCGAAGCCAGCCACCGACGGATGTTGTTGACGCTTACAAACCGCATGCGTTCCCCCTTTTTCTGCAAAATGTCCAGTTCTGCTAACTGTATGAGAAAGCGATATGGCGCGGCAACAACGTAAATGCGCAATTTTGGGGCATTTGCGCGACACATTGACCACAGCGGTTTAGCATTCTGCTATGGCCAACTTGGATTCCCTCGATCGCGCCCTCCTTTCCGCTCTTCGCGTGGACGGGCGCGCCCCCGTCGCCGAGCTTGCGCGCACCCTCGGCGTCACCCGCACAACGATCACCCGCCGCATCGACGCGCTGACAGACGCGGGCGTCATACTCGGCTTTACGGTTCGGGTGGCCGAACGCGCCGACGCGGCCATCCGGGCCATCTCCCACCTCGCGATCGAGGGCCCGTACGTCGGGGAGACGATTAAGATGCTGCGAGGGCTTCCCGAGGTGACAGCGCTGCACGCGACAAACGGCGAATGGGACCTCATAGCCGAGATCACGGTGACAAAGCTCGCCGACGTCGACGTCGTCCTCTCCGCCATTCGCAACTCCCCGGGCGTTCACCGCTCCGAGACGAGCATCCTCCTCAGGTCGGTGCTCCTGTGACGGGCCGAGCACGAGCGGGGGCCAAACGGCGGGCCAAACGCGCATAAAGATAAGCAGCGGGCCAAACGCGCATGAAAAGTTCCTTCCTGCATGATAAATTCCAAAATTTGGTCATTATCTTGCAGGAAGGAACTTTTCACACCCAGGTACTTTTTATGCTCCAGAACTTTTCACACCCAGGTACTTTTTACCCTGTCGTCCTGCATCCGCAACGGGCATATCCGCCTCGGGCGACGTCCACATCAAAATGGACAGCAAACCTACCGCAGAGCATGCATCAAACCCTTCGCAGTGCGAGGCGGCGCAAGGCGGGTCAAGCCGCACGGTCTACAAAAGAGCAAGCCGCATTGACAGCAGATCGGTGCACGCCTCGGTTAGAACGAAACAGCAAGCTCACGTCAGTGCGAGGCAGCAAACAAAGCGGACGCAGTCTGCGAGCCGCGATCCGCCTCTAGGACAGGTCGGAGAACTCCGCCGGCACGCTCTCGACGGCTTGCGCGATCGGCGTCGATCCGTCCCCGAAGGGGATGACCTTGCCGACGCTCGCCGGCTCGGCGAGCACGGCCGCAATCACCGCGGCGACGTTTCCGCGGGAGGCGTACAGGCTGTCGCCTTGGCCATTCCGACGTCGCACGTCGATCTTGCCGCTCGGATCCTCCAGCGTGAGGGTCCCCGGGCCGACGCGGTCAAGCATGCCCCGGCCGACCCGTGCCTTCAGCCGCGTTCGTTCAGCGCGGACGCTTCAGCCATCGGGGGAACGCTCGCGCTGTCGAGTCCGACAACCGGACGCTACGGACGCCCCAGCCACCGGGGAACGCTCTTCGCGTAATCCTCATACTCCTGTGGAAAAGCGCGTCGCAAAGCGGCTTCTTCCGCCGGCACCTGCAGCAGGCCGACGAGCAGCGCGAAACAGGCGGCGGGCAGCCAGGCCCACGGGCCGCGCAGAACGGCGTGGGCAACGAGGATCGCCGCCATTCCAACGTACATGGGATTGCGCGTGAGACGGTACACGCCGTCGCGCACAAGAGCGCGGGGGCGTTCGACGTCGACCGGGTCAGCCGAAACCCCCGCCCGGTAGAAGCGCATAGACGAACCGAACAGAAACGCCAGCCCTGCAAGCGAAATCGGCAGCGACAAGCCCCACTGCCACCATTGCGGACCGCCGGGGAACGCAGGCAGCAACGCCTGCGCGACCAAGCCGCCGGACATGAGGAACATCGGGGGAATTCTGAGCATTGCGGCGCCCTTTCAATGGCCGCGCCGGCTATCCGAGCAGGGGCGCAAGCGCGTCCAGCAGCGAGACGAAATCCTCCTCGCCCGTCTCGGACTCGAACTCACCGATTTCCAAACCCACCACTTCGCCCTCGGCAAGCGCTTCGGCGGCCTCCCGCAGTTCGGCGAGCGTCAGGCCTCCCGAAACCCGATACTCCGTCGGCACGGCGCCCGGCTCCAGCACGTCGCAGTCGATGTGGACGTAGACCGGGCGGCCTTTCACCGCCGAAACGACTCGCCGCGCGAGGTCGGGCCCCGGCGCCACCTCGGTCAGCCCGCTCGATTCGATCGTCCCGCGTTCGGGCGGATCGACGTCGCGCACGCCCACGAGTATCGCCTTGTCCGCTGCAAGGCCGGACCCCAGGCCCGAGTCCCACATGCCGAGCGGCCCGGAAAGCGCGAGCCCTCCCAAGTAGTCGCTCGTCGTGCTCTCAGGCGTGTTGATATCGGCGTGGGCGTCGAACCAGACGACGACGGCGTCGGGCCTGTGGGCGGCGACGACCGGAAGTGTCGCGAGCGCCACCGCGCAGCGTCCCATGACGCTGACGGGCCGCGCTCCCTGCCCGAAGACGCTTTCATAACGGCGGCTCATGGCTATCAGATCGGCTCGCGCCAGCTCCAGCTCGACGTCCCACGGCTGAGCCGCGGCGGGGCGGCGGGAGCCGATCGCATAGGCGAAGGCCCCCAGGCGCACGCTCAGCGCGCCGGCCAGCAAATGGGAGGCTATCATCGCCCGGTCGTTGCGGTCCCCGGCTCGGCCCGCGTAATGCGTCAGCGCAATGTTGTGCGTGCCCATGGCGACTCCTCTTGACGAAGAAAACTCACCTACAAGCCTACTTACGCCGTCCCCGTTGGAAAAGGCCCAAGGCCCCGCGGATCTAACCTTTCTCATCCGGCCAGGGAACGCCGGGGACGCTTTCGCCCCCGAATATTTTTCGGAGCATGCCCGCCTCCGAGCGGATTGAGCCGTTGTGGCCTTCGTCGCGAATGCGCACGCGGCTTGCGCGTTTCATTCCTATGCCGCGGCATGTGCGCGGCGCCGCGGCAGACTCGCCGACGGCGTCGAACGCGCCGCCTGTCTAAAGGCCTCGAGGACGCACACGCTGTCCTTGCGCGCGAATTCGGGAAGCCGTCTCCGTGGAGGCGGAAGAGGACGCCCTTCGGCCTCTTTCCGGCCAGATGGTCGGCGTAGACGGCGTACTGGCTCGTCATCCCTTGGAGCGTGAACGTCCGCTTCGGCAATGCAGTTTTGACGGCTGGCCGCCCGACGGCGGGCGAAGCGGACGCGGCCGAGGCGACGGACGGAGGACGGCGAGCGTCCGACGCAGAGGGGACGGACGACGCCGAGGAAACGGAGACGGACGAAGGCGCCGGAGCGGAGGGAAAGCACCCGCTCAAGCCCAAGGCCAAGGCGGCTGTCGTGGAAAGGGCTGTCGTGGAGAGAAGGCGGCGCATGGCCGTCGCTCCCGGCGGTCTCGCCCGTGTGCATGACACATCGCAAATTACCGGCCGCGAACACGATCGCGACAGGTGAGACGTCATCAAGCTCACGCTCCGCCTTTGACCGGCTCATTCCTACGTGAATGCGCCGTCCTCTGTGCCCTCCGTGTAGGCGGCGATCGCCGGTTTGCACTCCAAGATGTGCGGGACCGGCACGCCGCAGCGCCCGGCCGCTTCCACCACGTCCCAATACCCTGCTATCCATTCCTCGATCCCGTGGCGCATATGGCGTTCGACCATCGTGCGCACGTCCGCCTGGCCCAGGACGCGCCGCAGCAACGCGGCGGACAACGGCGTCGGCATGGCCGTAAGGCGCCCGAGCATTGAACCTCGCGGATTCGCACCGTCGGCTCTGGCCGTCGAAACGCCCTCCCGCAAGGCGAGCACCGCCCTTTTCATCTCCGCCCGGTCCTCCAGCAGGCCGTCGAGCCCTCCCGCGCGAAGGATCGGACCGACCGTCATGGCCTGCTGGAGCCCGTGAAGCTTGAGCCATCCCGCCATGTCCTTCTGGGCCTTGACATGCAGTCCGGCGGCCTCGAACATCTCGCGCAGACGGCGAGCCCAGCCGCCGTCGCCGGCCTCGAGCACGGTGCCCCGCGGGAAAACCGTCGCCTCGATCATGCGGCCGTCTCGGCCCCCGCCGACCTGGCCCGGGAACCCTAAAGAATACTGCTCGGGCCTCAAGACGCCGTCGGCCTGCGAGGGCAGGTCCCAATGGTTGAGCATGAAGACGACGTGGCCGGACCTCGCCAGCGCGCGCACGGTTTCCAAGGATCCTGCGAGCCGAAGCCGATCGGTCATCACCAGAACGACGTCGCACTTGACCTCCTCAGGGTCTGAAGCAATCCGCGGAAGATAGGCGAACTCGCCCCCGGCTTCAAGCTTCCCGGCTCTGACGCCCTTGGGCTCGCGGCGGCCGATGACTTTGCGACGGACGGCAGCCTTGCGGCGGTCGGCGACGCGGAGGGCGAAAGGCTCGCGATACCACTCGCTGCGCTCGGGGCGCACAACGTGGGTCACGCCGTGGCGCTTGGACAGCAGCCAGCCGTATGTCAGGCCGATCGTTCCCGACCCGACGATCGCTATGTCCAATCCGACCTCCTGCGATTCGAATCCGCCCCTCTGCGGTTCCCCGCGATTTCCATCCGGACAAGAAGCCCGGCGATCGTACAGGCCCGGCGCGACCGCTGGAACACACGCCGCATGGCCGCCTGCACCGCGCCGAGGGGCGCCGGATCAATCCGCGTGCAGCTCGACCCCTTCGCCGTCCATCTTCTCGTTCAGCGCGGCCAAGCGCTTTTCGGGGTCGAGCAGCGGGTCGAGGATGTGCCTGGCCAGCCTCTCCGCCGAGTCTTCGACGTCGGCGGGCGTCGCTTCTACCGCGCCGTTGAAGATGAAGGCGGGCAGGAACTTCAGATGGACGAGGTTCGCCGTCTGCTGCAGCGGCTTCATGAGCTCGCTCATCGAGAAGTTGTTGTATCCGCCGGCGCGATACGACTCCGCAGGGCCGCCCGTCGAAATGGCCGAGACCCACTCGCGCCCTTCGAGCGCCCTTCCTTTCGGCCCGTAGGCCCAGTTGTAGGTGAGCACCTGGTCGAGCCACTGCTTCATGAGCGGCGGGGTCGAGTACCAGTAGAAGGGATGCTGGAACACGATCCTTTCGTGCGCAAGCAGGGCCTCCTGCTCCGCGGCGACGTCGATCTTGCCGTCGGGATACAGCTCATAAACTTTGCGGACGGTGGCCTCGGGCTCGCCCTCGAGGCGCTCGACCCACGCCTTGTTGACGGTGGAAGCCGAGAGATTGGGATGGAAGACGTTGACCAGAACTTTCACTTTTTCTCCTCAATTCCGCTGCGGCCGGCGGCCAAAGCGCAATCCGACCGCTTGCGTGCAGAACGGTTTCGACGCGGCGGCGAGCCTTGTTTGCGCGTCGCGGCTGCGCCGCCTCCTCACTCTACCCCACGTGGAAATAGCGTTTGACCAAGTCTTCGACCCGCACCCGCTTCTCCGCGATGTCCTCGCGCAGGGTCTCGTCTCCCAGGCCGATGAGCTTCTGGGCCCAAGCGTCGATGAGCCCCGCGGGGAAAACGCCGCGCTCCTCGTAAGCCGAGCGTTGGGCGAGCAGACGCCGGGCGGCCTCGGCGCACGACGTCGGAAGCCGTTCGAGCTCGGCCATCTGCGAAGCGTCCCCGCTGACGCGTCTCGAATTCGCGTAGTCGAGCATGGCCGGGTCGGTCAGGCCGACCCGGGCGGCCACCGTCACGCCGGCAAGCAGCAGGTGGACGTTCGCCGAGCCGTCGGGCGAGCGAAGCTCCACGGTCTGCGAGTCGTTAGGAAGCGCGCCCACCGGCCCCTCCTGCGGGTTGGCGTCGCGAAACATGCGGTCGTCGAGGTTCTGCCATCCCAGCGGCACCCGCACGAGCGCCGACCGGTTGCGGTCGCCCCAGCAGATGGCCGTGGGGGCCTCCTGGCGGGGGACGAGCCGGAGGAACGACGTCGGCGCCGTGTTGCCGAAGGCCGTGAGCGACGCCGCATGGAGAAGGTAGCCGCCGATGACCCTGCGGGCGGCGTCGGTGAGCCCCGCGCCCTCCGAAAACTGGTTGACGCCGTCCTTCATGAGCCGCGTGTGGAAGTGCATCCCCGAGCCGGCCTGCCCCACCGCGATCTTGGGCGAAAAGGACACTTCGATTCCGTGGGAATGGGCCACTTCCCGCACCACCCACTTGGCCAGCGCCATCTGGTCTGCGGCGCGCACGACGTCGACGGGCAAGAACTCAATTTCCTGCTGAACCGCCTGAACGCCGTCGGCCACGAAGTTGCCGACCTCCGCGTGGGCGTACTTGACCGAGCATCCCATCTGCACGAGGTGATAGAGCGCCTCAGTGCGCACCTCCTCCCATTTCGAGAAGGGCGAGGCCTCGTGGTATCCGCGCTGCGGCTCGACCGGGAACAGGCTTTCCTCCGGGGAGAACAGGTAGTACTCAAGCTCGCCGAGGGCTTCGAGCCGGCAGCCCGTCGCGTCCTCCAGGGCCTCCTGCGCCTTGCGCAAAACCTGCTGAGGCGCGCTGGCCAGCGGATTTCCGTCGACGTCGTAGAGCCCGCACACGATGTCGAGGCTTGGGATCGGATTGAAGGGATTGAGGAATGCGGTGCGCAGCTGCGGCACAACGTAAAGGTCCGAACTGGCGGCGTCGACGAAATCGAAGAGCGAGGATCCGTCCACGCGCTCCCCCATCGTCAGCACCCTGTCAAGGTGGGCGGCGGACTGAATCGCAAAGTTGAGGGTTTTGAGCCTGCCGTCGCCGCCGACGTAGCGGAGGTTGAGCATCGGTATGTCGCGCTCGCGGACGAATCGAAGGATGTCGGCCCGCGTGAACCCGTCCGCGGGCTTCCCGATTTCTTGGACGAGCGGGTTTGGGTTCAAAGCCAGAGAGTCGGCCTCGAGCATGTGTTTCTCCTAGCGGCAGGGTGACGTTGGACAGACGCGGTTTACGGCGAATTTGCAAGATAAGCGAGATTATCGCAGATGCTCCGAAACCGACCAATCGACAGTCGCCTTCGGCTGGCGCGCAATCCAAGGAGGAGCCGTCGCGGACGCGGCGCCGGCGAACGCATCGCCCTGAACGGCAAGCGCAGGTCCGGGCCTGCGGGAACGCACTCCGCCGGCCGCCGTCCACAGCATTCCAGTCCCCGGGCTTCCTTCCTTTTCCGCGCGTTTTCGCGACGGCTTCGACTCAAGCACTTCGCCTTTGACTCACGCGCTTCGGCCGGCGCCCCCTCCGCAAGAGCCCGGCAGCCCCTCCGCGAGAACGCGGTCGAGCTCTTGGCGCATGCGGCCCTCCTCGTCGCTGCCGTTCGTTCGAAACGACAGAACCTTGACCCCGTACAGGCTGAGTATGGACTCCTTGAGCCCGTCGCGTCTAAGCTGCACGGGTTTGTCTTCGTGGAAAGCGGTTCCGTCCACCTCGATGGCCAGCAGGGCGCGGCGGGTCACGGCGTGGTAGACGACGAAGTCGACGGCCGACGTCGAACGGACGAACTTCCGCTGGCGCTCGCTCAAAAGCGCCAGGTCGGGAACGAGGTCGCGAAGCCGCACCTGAAAGGCCACGTCCAGCCAGCCTTCATACTTGGACTCGCCGAGCAGGCCTTTGAGCAGGGTGTACATGATGTTCTCTGACTTGTACTTGCTTTTGCCCCGCAGGCCGGAGGCGAACTTCGCCAACCGCTCGGAATGTTTGCGGTACAGGAGGTCGAAAACGGACACGATGCGGCTTTCAACCACCTGATCCGGGCACTGATAGCGAATGTAGTCGGCGAGGGCGGAGATGTTGACGCTCTCCCTCATTTCACCGTCGTCGGTCACGAGGACGAACCGCTCTTTGGCGCGAGAGACCGCGACGTTGATGAGACGGGGGTCGTCCGCGAAACTGAGAGCCCCGCGTCCGTCGCGAGACTCGTCGAGGACCGTGCTGAAGACCATCGTGCGAGCGCCTCTTCCTTGGAACTTGTGAACGGTTTCTGAGAGCCACCCGCCGTCGGCCTCGCCTTCCACGCACCCGCCAAAGGCGTCCTCGAGCGCCTGATCGAGGCGGTCGGCGTGGAGCCGGAAGGGCGCTGCGAAGCCGACTTCGAGGTCGCTTCCCCGCCGCACATTGAGATCGGCCGGAGAAATGCCGCATTCGGCGAGGGTTTCCCGCATGACGACGTCAATCTCCCGCTGGTTGTATCTGCCTTTGACCGGGCCCCGGGCAATGCGGCGACAATGGTTTCCCGGCGCCGTCTTGAACATGGCCAGGGACGGCCCGGCAGCCTCGCCCGGCCCGTCGGCCAGGGGAATGAGCTGGCCGCCGTAGAACATTCCGTTGCAAAAGCCGATGATCTCCGGCGCACACCTGAAGTGCTCGCGCAGCATCGTCTGCGGCAGTCTCTCGCCGTAGAGCTTCTTGACCGATTCCAGGATCGAGAGCTCTCCGACGTCGTACGCCGGGTCCGGAGGGGCGGGAAGGGCCTTGGCCCACTTCTTGTCGAGCACGGGCGCGAGCTGTTTGAGGTCGCCGACCACAACCACGTTGCGGGCGCGGCTGAGCGCCAGCGCGGCGCTGAGAACGTCGGTCAGCGTCGCTTCGTCGATGATCAGCCAGTCGAGCAGGGTTCCCTCCGCGAGGTTACTGCGAATCGAATGGCAGGTGGTTAGCACAACCGGGTATTCGCTCAGGAGGTCCTTCGTTCGCCGGCGAAGGCCTTCATCGTCGAAGCTCTTTCTTGCCGCGCCGCGATACCGGCGGCGCAATGCGTCGTCGAGAGCCTGGCGAGACAGCGCCTTGTGCCGCTTTCGAACGGATTCCTCGTCGGCCCGGGCAAGGGTTTCCTCGAGGTTCCTCTTGCGTTCCTCCAACTCCTCGAGGCTCCGTGTGTAGAAGGCCCTTTGCAGGCGAAGGACGACGTCGGCGTCCCTCGGGTCGAGGCCTTTGAGCGATCCGTACTCGAAGTGCCTGCGGATGCGGCCGACGATGCCCGAAAGGCCGCCCGGAATCTCCGCCCGAACGGCCGTTTCCGCGAGGCACTTGACGATCTTGTCGGAGGATTTGCGCAGCAGAGGCAACCCGTCGAGGTCGGCGAAGCGCTCGCCGCGCATACGGCGCTCGAAATGCGAGAACTCCAGCGCGCATTCCTCGATGGAACGCCGCACCTCGGCGAGCTCGCGGCTGGCCCGCCATATGCCGACGAGCCTGCTTTCCGCTTCGGCGATCTCGGAATCGGCGCTTCGCCCGCCGGCGTTCGGCTCAACGGCGTTCGGCTCGGCGCGCTGCAGACCGTCGTCCCGGCCGTCGGCCTTCGAGCCGTCGATTTGAAGGCCGCCCGTCTGACGAGCGCCGTCCGAAGCCTCCGATTCCACGCGGGCCGCTCCGTCGCCGCTGCGCGTCGTCCGCCCTGCCTTCCAGTTCGCCAGAGCGCGCATCCTCGACTCTTGCCCCCGAAGAAACTCCGCGACCATTCGTTTGTTTCCGAGCCGGGCGGCCACGAATCCAAGCCCCGCCTCGTCAAGCTTGTCTCGAACGTTGTCGACTGCGGCGTTGCTGAAGGAGACAATCCCCGCCGTCAGTTTCGAGTGCTGAAGAAGATTGGCGACGATGTTGAGGATCGTTTCGGTTTTCCCGGTCCCCGGCGGCCCGTCGATCACGCTGACCCTGTTCCTGAGGGCCTTGGCGACGGCGTCGCGCTGGTCCTCGTTGCCGTTGAAGGGCAAAATGACGGGGCGATCGGGATACTGCGTTTCCCCGTTCGCCCCGTCGAGATAGGCGGCGAGGGCGCTGTCGGGGTCGATGAAGTCCAGCCTCTCGTGCCCCTTTCTCGTCCGGTTCTCAGGGCCGAGAAGCTTGACGACGTCCTTCCAATAGCGGCGGACTTCGGCCGCGCGGCCGTCCGCGGCCGCGGAGGAGACGATTTCCACCGCCTCGGCGGGGTATGTGTACGCACGGTCGTGCGAGACGATTCGGACCCATGAGTACTCCCGGTCCCAGACGTCCGTGAAAAGCGCGGCCGTCAGGCTCCCTCCCCAGCCGCGGCCGCGCACCCGCAGCTGCTCCTCCGGCTCAATCCTTATCTCGTGCGAATATTCGAGAAGCCGGGCATTCGGGTGGTTGTACGGATAGGCCGTCCCGCAGCCCGCATACTCGATCCGCACCTTTCCGTCCGCAAGGTTGCAACGTCTGACTTTCTTTGTTTGATCCCTGATTTCGCGCCCGCTGCGCGGCGGGGCCAGGATGAGATATCGATCTGGATCGACCATTGCCACACCTCGTCAATAGTGCTGCGTGCCACTTTTTACTTTAACGTAAGCATCAAGCGAATGCCAGGCCCAATCTCTGGGAATTTACGGAAGGAGCGGTCGAAGTTTCCCCAGACATGGGTGTCAGTACCCGTGTCGTCATACGTGAGAATCGCCTTGGAAGCGGCAGGAAACGGGTATCGTCAATCAAGCACGCGGAAAGAATCAGTCGTCTGAAGCCGATCAGCCCGGAAGAACCGGCTGTCAGCAACAAGTCACGCAATCGTACTAACATGCAGAATCGAGGGACACCATGGCAGTGCTCGCAGCAGGCCGACGGCATTCCGTCGCTTGCACGGCGGACGGAAGGGCCGTGGCCGCAGGATATCGCCGTGGAGGCGAATGCGCCGTGGACGAATGGGCGGACATCGTCGCCGTAACGGCTGGAAACGTTCACACCGCAACCAACACAGGCCGCTCGCACACCGTCGGCCTTCGGGCCGACGGCGCCGTCGCGGCAACGGGATGGAACGAGCACGGCCAGTGCGACGTCGAAGGCTGGAGCGACGTCGTCGCGGTCTCCGCAGGATGGCGCAGAACCCTCGGAGTGCGCGGGGACGGGGCCGTTCTGGCGCTGGGCAGCAACGAAGAAGGCCAGTGCGACGTCGAAGGCTGGAGCAACGTGTCCGCGGCCGCCTGCGGCGATTGGCATTCCGTGGGTCTGAGGCGCGACGGCGCAGTCCTCGCCGCGGGGAACAACCGCTACGGCCAGTGCGACGTCGAAGGCTGGAGCGACGTCGTCGCGGTCAGCGCGGGCTGCCTCCACACGGTCGGGTTGCGCGAAGACGGCATGGTTGTGGCGGCCGGATGGAACCGTCTGGGCCAGTGCGACGTCGAGGATTGGTCGAGGGTCACGGCCGTGGCGGCGGGAAGCCGCCACACGGTCGCGCTTTTGGCGGACGGCACCGTGCGGGCGATCGGCGACAACAGAGACAAACAGTGCAACGTCCAGTCCTGGCGCAGGATCGTCGCGATCGCGGCGGGCTCGGGCCACACGCTCGGGCTCCGGGACGACGGCAGGGTGCTCGCGGCAGGCCGCAACGAGTACGGCCAGTGCGACGTCGGCGCTTGGCGGGAAATCCGCATGCCTTAGGGAGAGCGTGCCCGCCTGCTTCAACCCGCGCGGCGGGCCGCGGGCGATCCGCATGCCCGATCCGCATGCTCTAGAGGAGGAAGCGCCCTCCCCCGTATCATTGCCCTATGTCACGGCCTTCTCGTCATCGCCCTAAAGCACAGCCTCCTCAGTCGGCTCGCAACATGGGACGCCCGCTGCCTTCGCGCGCGCATGTGGCGCTTCAGCCCGAGGAACCGCCGGCGCCTCGGTGGCGGGCCAGCGACATGCGCACGTTCTTCGACGTCGTCTTCTCGCTTTGCGGAAGGCATTCTGACCGCCCGGGGATAATCGCGGCGGACGGGCGCGGCGGCTCGGGAAAGACGACCCTTGCGTCGAAGCTCGCCGCGGCGGCCCCCGGCGCCGAAACGCTGCACATCGACGACCTCGACTGGAACGAGCCCCTTTTCCGCTGGGACCATCTGCTTGTGGCGGCGCTCGGCGAGCTCCGCCGAAACGGCTCGCTCGATTTCACCCCTCCCGCATGGCGCCGGCACGGGCGCGAGGGCTCCATCGCCGTTGCCGCGGGCGCGCCGTTCGTCGTCGTGGAAGGAACGGGCGCGGGAATGCGGGCGGTCGCCGATCTCATCGACGTTCACATATGGATTCAGACCGACGACGACGCGGCCGAGGAACGCGGCATTCGGCGCGACACCGCGGAGGGAACCAATGGCGACGCCGAAGAGTCGGTCCGGTTCTGGCATTGGTGGATGGCCGGCGAGCGCGCGTTCTTCGCAGCCGACCGCCCCTGGGAGCGCGCGCATCTCATCGTCTCAGGCGAGCGGCTGCCCGGGCTGGCCGACAACGAGATCGCGTGGGCCGAGGGCCCGATCTGACCGACTGGACGACGGGCCGGACGCCCTCGGCGATCCAGAGCACGATGCAATCGAGCCGATAGAGGCCCGCGCCCGATGGGGCAAGTCCTAGCCAATCAGTCCGTCTCGCGAACGATTCTCCGCCTGCCCTTGCCGCGGGCGGAAGAAAACGCCGAGGGCGGCGGCAAACGCCACAGCGCCCGCGCCAAACAGAACGTAAAACGCCGCCTGGGCGCCCGCCGTCGTCCCCGCAACCAGGTCTCCGGAGCTGTCCGCCTGAGCTGAGTTGACGATCGCGGCCGCCACGGCCGTGCCGATCGCGCCGCCTAGCTGCTGGAGGGTGTTGAAGGCGGCGTTGCCGTCGGCTTGGAGTTCCTCGGGCAGCGAGCGCAAGCCGTTCGTCATCGAGTTCGAGAGGGACAGTGCCTGGCAGATCGGGAAGAAAGGGTAGATGAAGGCCAAACGGACCGCCGAGCCTTCAATCCCGAACGCGGCAAAGCAAGCCAAAGTCGCCACGCCGACGGCGGCGCCTATAAGGATCGGCCGCTTCGCCCCCAACCGGTCGAGGAGCCTTCCGCCGAACGGGGTGAGGATCGCTCCGATGACGCATCCGGGCAGCAGCAGGCAACCGGCGGCGAAGGAGCCCATCGATTTGGCCGCCTGCGCGAAATACGGGATGAGGTAGCCCAAGGCCAGCACCGCGGCTTGGATCAGCACCGCATAAACGAGGCTCAGCGAATACGTGCGGTCGGCGAAAATCCGCACTCTCAGCAGCGGCATGTCAGAGCGTAGCGAGATCCATGTGAATCCCGTGAGCAAAGCGAAGGCAAGCGCGAGCAGCCCGAGCGTCTTCGGGCTTGTCCACGCGCTTTCGGAGGCCGCATTGGCTGCGACGACCAGCGCCGTGAAGCCCGCGGCGACAAGCACGAACTGTACCGGGCTGAAACTCGCCTTCTCAACGTCGCGCGCCTGACGCACAGTCAGCGCTCCGAGAACAAGTGAAAGGCCGAGGAAGGGCAACAACACAAGGAAAATCGAGCGCCAGCCAAAGGCCTCCACGAGGAATCCCCCAAACGAGGGCCCAACCGCGGGGGCTATGGCGATGATGAGCGTCGCAAAGCCCATCATGACGCCGAGCTTTCCGACGGGCGCCTGCTGCAGCACGATGTTGAACATGAGCGGCAGGGCGATCCCTGCGCCGATTCCCTGAAGGATTCGCCCGGCGACGAGGAGAATGAAGTTCGGCGCTGCCGCACACACCGCCGTCCCGGCGAGGAAGACGGCCATGGCCGCCAGAAACAGCGCCTTGTTGCGGAATCTGCGATTGAGGAACGATGAGATCGGCATGATCGCGGCGAGGACCAGCAGATAGGCTGTCGTCACCCACTGCACGGACGCCGTCGTCACGCCGAACTCCTCCATAAGCGCCGGAAACGCAATGTTCAGCGCGGTCTCGACGACGACGCCGGCAAAGGACATGATGCCGACCGCCGCCACGGAGACGACGAACCGCGCGTCCAAGCGCCTTTCGAAATTCGGCATGCTCCCGCTTTCGTCTTGCCTGCCGAGCAAACCGTGCGGCAGACGCGGCCTTAAGCCGCAACCAGTCTAGACCTTGCTCCGCGCGCTCGCGTTTCCTTCGCCTCCGATCAAAGCGTTTCCCCGTCTCCGACGGCGACATTCGGCTCCCGCGAGTTTAACCGCGACGCGGGCGCCGCCAAGCGCGCCGCGGCAAACGGTCCCGTTCTAATGACCGATCGCGGCACTCCTGCATTCGTTTTGCTTTCGATCGAGGATTGCAGACGGAATTTCGAACCCGGCCTGACGCGAACCGAACGTGAGGGCTTGGGCCGCTTCGACAGCGGCCTCAAATCTATCTGAGCGTCATAACCGTCTTCGAGCTCGAAGTCGGCGTGCGGCCCTCGACTGCAAACCCCAGATCCTCGGCCCGATCACGGCTGCTTCATCGCCGCTTCCGCATTCGCCCGCAACATGACGGTCGCCATCCGCAACGTCAAGGATTTCAAGAGCGTGCCGCGATTGCCGTCGGTGAATCCTCTGGGCGCGCAAGCCGGTTGGGAAACGCCTGAGGGTTCAAGCCCCTTCCCATTGAAAGCTTCGAATCAGATCTCGCACGATTGAGGGTAAAGAACCCCGCTCCTCGGGACGAACGGGCCTGGTCCAGGATCGCAGGGGTCGGTTAGCCTTTCCTAAGCAATACGTGATTGTCGAGCCGACGCGCGTCAGCCCAGCCGGAGAGCCCGGAACGGCCTCCGCGGCCGCGGCCTTGCGACGTCGGCGCCGCCCCTGCGAAAGGACCGCCATGAGCATGAACGACGTGCAACAAACCCTCTTCTTCCCGCTGATGGGGCGGTCCGACGCCGCCCGCCGCTGGCCCGATCTGTTTCCGGACCCCTGGGCGGAGCACGCAATGAGCATCCGAGAGTCGGAGGGAAGCGCCGCCCAGCAGCTCGGCACTTTTCCAGCCGTCGTCTACGGGCTGCGCCACCTGCTCACAATCCGCGAGATCAACGCCTATCTCAAGGGCCACCCGGGCGCCGCGGTCGTGAACATAGGATGCGGGCTTGACCGGATCGTCCACGAGATCGCCGACGCGGACTCCCTCGTCTACAACGTCGACTTCCCAGAAGTGATCGAGACTCGCGAACGCTGGATCGAGCCTCACGAACGCGAGGTCGCCCTTCCCTATTCGGCGACCGACCATCGGTGGATGGACCAGGTCGACGCCGGCAAGGGGCTCGTGGCGATAGCGGCCGGGGTGTTCTACTACTTCGAGGTCGACGAGGTCAAAGCGCTCGTGCGGGAAATGGGCGCCCGCTTCCCCGGCAGCAGGCTGTGCTACGACGCCGAATCCCCGAGGATGACGGCGGGCAGCGAGAAGAACATCCGCCGCAACGGCACCCCCGACGCCCGCATGCCCTTCCGCGTCAAAGACCCCTACAGCGCGCGAACCTGGAGCGACCGAATAGACGACGTGCGCGTCGAGTTCGACTTCTCCTCCTACCTTCCCGCGCCTAAGCGGGCGAAGCTGCCCAGAGGCATTCGCTTCGCGTTTCGGTCATTCCGCATGTTCAAGGGAATGTACGAGGTGGTCATCACCTTCAAGTGACGCCGCCGACGTCGGCGGACAGGCAGACGAACCCGGCCGGCCGGTCCCGCACTCCGCCAAAGGAAGAGGCCGAACCGTCGGCAAACGGCGAAGCCAACTGCGAGCGTTTAGAAGCTCGAGGAGGAGCCGGAGCCGCTGCCGCTGGAGCCGGAGCCGCTGGAGCCGCCGCCTGAACCGCTGTACGACGAATCGCCGTCGTCATCGCCGTCGAAAATGGACTTTACGACGCCTACCACGGCTATCCAGATTGCCCCCAAAAGCAAGGCGAACGTCAATGGGGTTTTGCCGACGTTCGAAGGCCTCGGAGGTGGAAAGTCGAAGGCGGGTCGAATTGTCGTGTACGGATTGTAGCTGCCTGAGACGCCGTTGACCTTCCAGGAGCCGCTGTAGGATTCTTCATTGCTCGGGGACGACTCCTGCTCATAGCTTTCGAGGATTCGATCGCCGCGCCTGGAGAGGCCAATCCTGGACGCTGCACGAATAAGCCTCTCGGCCCTGTCGTGGATTTCGTCCGACATCCTGTCCAGTTCTTCGAGCGCGTCGGAGGGCCCGGTCTCGCCCGTTTCAAGCTCTAAAACCAGAGCTTCGAGTCGCGCCAGCCGAACAGAAACCCATGCGTCCAGCTCCTGGGCATCCTCGAAGAAAGGAGCTCGCACAGACTGCGGTTTAGAGGAGGAGAGCTTCCTGATGGATTCTCGCAACCGGAGGATCCGCTCCACATCCTCCATCACGCGCCCGACTTCGTTCGCCCAAACGTCTTTCCAACCGGGAGACATGGTTAGCAATTCGGCCGCCTTGACAACGGCTCTGCCCTGTGAGTCCAAGGCGAATGCGCGCTTTCGAAACGCTTTCGCCGACGTCGCCGCACACTTCCTAAACCAGTCTGGGCCGGAGAAATCGCCTACGAAATCCTCCGCGATGCGTGGGAACCCCGCGTACTCTTTGCAAAATGCGCGATAACGGGCAATCGTTTCGGCGCCGTAAAAGCTGTCTTCTGGAATCAACTCGGCGTACCGTCCAATGGCATCGTAGTCGCGCACGACGCGCGAGTAATGGTCACGGGCGGCCCGAACGTTCTTAAAAGCCCTCAAGCCAGACCGGAAGTACAGAAACAGCCACACTGCGCCGCCGACGCTCGCCGCACCCGCCAGGGCAAACTTCCCTGCAGTTTCCCAGGCGCCAGAATTCGCGGCGTCGGCGTACTCCCTCGCCATGGACAAGACGCCGCCTGGCCAATCGGACCTTCGGAACTGGTCTTTCGCCGCATCCTGAATGTCTTTCTGGGCGTCCAAGGAAAGCTGGACATCCTTGCCAAAGTAACAGCCCACTTCCCTCCCCCGGGGAGAAACCGCGAGAATCACGAGGCCGTCCCGAAACCTCTCGGGATACGGCACCGGGTTTTCAAGCAGAGCAGTCGGATCGGGCTGTCGATGGGCGTAGTCAAGTACGGCATGGTCAAGCGAACCGGACAATCGTCCAGGCATGGTGAGCACCACGATGCGGACCCGCTTGTCAAAGGTCAGACCCTCGATTTCCGCCCCCACCCGCGTGCCGCGAAGAACGCCCGCCTCGTCGCGAACCTCCACGGTGGGATGGAAACTGCCGCCGGCAGCAGACCAATAAGCGCAAAAAACTGGGAACGCAAGAACGAGAGCGAGTCCCGCTGTCACTTTGACGGCAAATAGAAGAAGCGATAAGAACCTGTCCGCAAACAAGGCGAGAAGGCGTCGCATTTATTTCTCTTTCGTTTCACAGGAACTTTTCACAAAGACGAGTGTAGGCCAGCGTTCGCGGGCGAAGAAGCCAAATCCGCACTTCGGCGAAAGCTGGGGAGAATCGCCCGAGAAACAGACGCACGGACCTGCAATTTGCCCTGCCAAACCGGACCAGAACTTAGAAAAGACGCTCTAAATGCGCAAAAGTTCAAACCGATAAAGCTACGCAGCCAGCCCGTTCCGCCGTCACACATCCCCGAGGATCTCGCCGTGGACGACGGCGAACCACCCGTCGCCGCTCGCGCCCCACTGCCGCCACCCCTCAGCCATCGCCTGGAGGTCAGCGGCCGTAGCCAGGCCCAGCTCGCAGGCTCTGGGGCCGAACGAGCTGAAGCAACGCTCCGCCCACGTCGCCGACCACCACGAGCGGTCGCGCTCGGCGGCGAAACACCAGCTCGAAGCTGAGGCCGTCACATGAGCCAATCCCGCTCGGCGCGCCCAAGAAAGAAGCCTGCTCCCGGCGTCGGGGTCGCCTCCGTTGGCCCGCGCGGTCGCCATGTACGCGGAAAGCCACAGGTCCATGCCTTCCGGCCTCGGGAACCAGCTCATGGCGGAGTACACGGCGTCGCGCACCGCAACCGTCCCTCCGGGGCGGACGACTCGACGCATTTCCTTGAGCGCCGCCACGGGATCGTGCACGTGCTGAAGCACCTGATGGGCGTGGACCACGTCGAACGCGCCGTCTTCGAAGGGCAGCGCGAACGCGTCGCCGACGGCCAACTCGACCCCGCCCAATAAGCCTCGGGCCGCCAGGGTCGCACGGGCGGCTTCAATCGCCGAGGGCGAGGCGTCAAGCGCAACGACCCGCCCGGGCGCCACAAGCTCGGCCAAATCGGCGGTGATGGAAGCCGGCCCGCATCCGACGTCGAGCAGATCCATGCCCGGACGCAAGCGAGGAAGGAGGTAGGCGGCCGAATCCAGGGCGCCGCGACGCGAGTGCCCTTCGAGCACAGCCGGGCTGTGCCCGTGGGTGTACCGATGCTCCGAGGCCTCGCTCGGGCGGCCTGAAGGGTCCCGGCCTGCTAAATCGTCCGACGGACCCCGGCCTGCCAGACGGTCCGACGGAGCTCGGTCTGCCGGACGATCCGAAGGAAGGCGATCCGAAGGGTCAGAAGCGCTGTCGGCGTTTCGGCAGCCCCCGCGACCGGGGGCGTCTGCCGAGGCGCCGCCCTCAAGAGAATCTGCGCACATGCTGCAAGTATCTTCTCGGGAAGGCGTCGAATGCTCAGACGTCCAAAACTCGGACCAAGATGTTGCCCCAAAAGAGGCAAATTATATATGTATAATCATATATTTGCACAGTCTTATATATGCATGAAAGAATAGGGTTATGGAGCTCAAACACGCAATCCTTGGAATGCTCTCGATCACGCCGCTGAGCGGCTACGACCTCAACCGGGCATTCGTCGGCAGCGTCGCGCATTTCTGGCATGCAGACCAATCCCAGATCTACCGGACGCTCGACCGGCTCGCGGCCGACGGCGCAATCAAAACGAAGGTGATTCGCCAAAGCGGCAAACCCGATCGCAAAGTCCACTCCCTCACTCCGGCGGGGCGCGGCGAATTGCATCGTTGGCTGACGTCCCCCCTCGAAGAGGAGAAGATCAAAGAGCCGTTCGTCGCGCGCGTCTTTTTCGCGGGCGCCCTCAGCCGCGCCGAGATCGAACGCATCCTCGACGAACGCGAGGGGCAGGCGAAAGAAAAACTGCAATCGCTCAAAGCCCTCGGGCGGCCCGTGGACGACTTGCCGTCGGCCCTCCGGGACGCAACGCTGCGCAAAGGAGTCCTCGACGCCGAAGCGGAGCTGACGTGGATTCAAGAGACCCGCGGCATCCTAGAGCGCCACTCGCCGCAATCGCCGCCGGAGGATTCGACATCCCCTCCGGAGCCCGCAGAAGGCGCTTAGGACGACGGCGCCCCTCTGCCACATGAGGGAACCCTCGCCGTCGAACCAAACCTAACAAAAACACTACGCCAAAGGAAGGAAAGATGAACATGTCAGAGAAAAACATGTCGGGCAAACCAGCGAATCCGGCAAACGCCATAAACGCGAAAGGCCTTGAGAACGGCAAGAAACCGATAAATCCCGAAATCCCCGGGAACATGGACGGACTCGATTCTGCAACGATCCTGGAAACCTTCGACGCGGCGACAATTCTGGCGACGTATCCGCTGGAGCACGGCCCGCGCGAAGGCGAGACTATCGTCATGCTGCACGGCGGAAACATGGCGGGATGGACGTGGGACCTTCTGGTGAAGGCGATGCCCAAACGCCACATCCTCACCCCCGACTTCCCCGGATACGGAAGAAGGACGAACGAAGCCTGGCCGGGAATGGCCGGGGCCGCCGCCGACATCGCGGAGCTGATCCGCACGCACGCCATTGGCGGCAAGGCACACGTGGTCGGCCTTTCACTCGGAGGCTTTGTGTCCGTGGAACTGCTCAGGCACTATCCCCAGCTCGTGCGCTCGTGCACGATCAGCGGCTCCGCCGTTTCCGGCTACGCGCGGTGGGAGCGCGCTCTGATCTGCGGCCAAGCGCCGTTGTGGACCACGCGTTGGTACTGGGCGGCCCATGCCCGCGCATTCGGAATCGCCAAGGAAGAGAAGGAACTGTTCGTTCTCACCACAAGCAGCCCTAGCCGCGAGACGAACATGCGCCTGGTCAGAGAAGCAGGCTTTGGGACCATACCCAAGAGGCCCACGAAAGCATTCGCCTATGACGGGCCCGTCTTGGCGGTGTGCGCAGAGCACGATTCAGCCTCGATACGCCGAGCCTTCGGCCCGCTGCGGGCATGCCTTCCCCAGCTGCGCACGTGGACTGCCCCCGGAGTGCACCACGCATGGAGCGGGGAGAATCCGGAGCTGTTCGCTCGAATGGTCGCCACGCACATCGACACGGGCGAATGGCCCGCGTCGAATGGGTGACGGGCCGGGCTAGAGATAGGAGCGCAGATCGGATCGCCGCTGCCCACAAGCGAGTAGCCGGGCGCCATCATCCTGCCCGTCGTGTTGGCGTACCGCGCCAGACTCGCGAAAGTGCCGATCACCCACCAGCGGTCGTCGGTGTACGACTCGGCCGCTTTCGCCGTCATTTCATACCCCCAGCCGCTGTACTCGCCGCCGAAGGACCCGATGTCAGGCTCGAGGGCGCTCATCCCGTAGGCGACGATGTGGGCGTACCCCTTGGGGGATCGGAACAGCGCAGCGCTGTCGAGGCACTCTTCGCCGCCGCCGAATCGCGCCCTGTCGATGACGGGCGACGCCGCGCGATCCGGCCTCTCATCCGGGTACAGCCGAGCAAACTCTCGTCGATCGCATCCCAGCCCGGAGCCCAGTCGAATTCCCGGGCACGGCGGTACAAAAACTCCCTGCGAGTCATCCGCGGCCCTTGGGGCGAGGGCGAATCAGCGCGCATCGATTCCTCCTACGGCCGCACATGCCGCGGCCTCGCTTGCCGACTTTCCGGTCTACGGGGCGGGGCGAAACAGTTTCGACCCTCAATTCAAAGCCCCAGGGCCGTCGGCTCTGACGTCGCAAGCTTATAAGACAACTCGGCTCTGACGTCGCAAGCTTATAAGACAACGCAGACTGCGCGCATCGCCTGTTCGCAAACGGCCGGACGGCCGATTCCACCGTCAAAGCGCCTCAGGCTCGCCAGCGAGAAAACGTCGGCGCGGCCCCCTGTGTCCAAACCCTGTCTCTCGTTGTGGACACGGTGGCGATCAGGCCTGCGCCTCGGGGATAATCCTGTTTATGATACGGAAGGACAAAAATAACGCATGGGCGTCACAACAGAGTAAAAACATCGAAAAGCGCAAAAGAGGCACTCGGCGGCCTCTTATCGCTCGAATGGGAGGTCTGCCTGCAGTTTTAGCTTTCATCTTCAACATACTGACAGTTCCGGCGCTGATTATCGCGCTTCCGCTCATTGCCATGCGGCCTTCGCACGGAGAATATCATCCTACCGTAGAAGTTCGCGACGAGGCGGACGTCCTTCAGGCCGATCCCTTGATAAGGGAGATCCGCAAACTGACTTTTCACGAGAAGGTCCATATCGCAGTCCTCACGGTGTCGGGCACGAACATTGACAATCTCAACGACGAGGTGCTCAAGTACGCCCAAAGTCACAGCGACACGGACGTCCCCTGGATCTCTCGCTCCAGCCCGAACTATTGGAGCGACGGCCTGGTGATCCTCGCCGTCGCCCCCGACGGGCGGGAAGTCGGCTGCTACTTCGGCGAGGACGTCAAAGTCCCCTTGGAGTCTCAGGCGGATATACAGAACGCGGCAAAAGACCAGTATCGCGACGCCGATTGGCAGGGAGGCACGGTGTCCATGGCGAAGGAAGCCGCCGACATCATCGGCAACCCCAATCACGAAAACAAGACTCTTTCACAAGTCGTTCGGGGAATATTCGTCGTCCTGGGCGTCGCGTGGCTCTGCTACGGCCTCTGGCGCGGATTCGCCGCCCGGCGTCGGGCGCGCGAGGCCCTGGGGCACTTCTCGCAGGTCACGCACGACTATGCCACAACCGAACTCTATGCGAGCGCGATCCCCGAAGACGAGCCCCACGGCGCCCAAGTGATGGAACGCTACCGGTGGTTCCGCAACGAGTATGAGAAAGCCGCGCGAGATTGGAAAGCGTTCGAAGGGGTGTCCGGCGCCAAATGGTTTGCGATGAAGACGCTCAGGCGGGCGAATAGCCTGAAAGAACGGTCTGCTGCGCTGGATTCTCTCGACAACGTCATCGCCAACACTGCCACATTTCTCAGTATGTCGCCCGGGTGGGAGCAGGTTTGGGCCAACGAGCAAGGCCCCGTCTTGGAAGACTTGGGTTCGCTCAATGCGCTCTGCTCGAAGATCGACGGCGCAGACGTGGCCCTCGCGACCGAGGAAACGAAGGAATGGGTCCGCGCCCAATACGAAAAGCTGAGCGCGATCTCCTCCGAGCTCGAGACCGGGCAAACCAAGCCGTCGGCAGCCCTGGACGAACTGGATCGGATCGCCGAACGGACCAGGGCCCGAGCTGTGCAACTCGCACGCCAAGCCATCGACGCAGACACTTCCAGCTACGCCGCCCAACGCCGCCGGCGCTTCAACGATTCGCTGTCTTCCACCAAGAGGGCGAGCTATAGCGGCAGCTGGTTCTACAGCGGCAGACGCGGGAGCTACAGCCCGCGTTCGACCATTCGCCTCAATCCCAGCTCGCCGGCGCTTTTCACCACCGATTCGAGCGAAGGCTCGTTCGACGGAAGCGGCTCTTCCAGCTCTTTCAACTCGATCTCCGACTTGGTGGTAGGTTACTCGTCCGCCGCGTCCTACGTCCCTGCCTCCTCAGGCAGCAGTTCGTACAGCGGAAGCAGCTTCTCAAGCGGCGGAGGCGGCGGTTTCTCCGGAGCCGGCTCCTCTTCAAGCTTCTGATCCGCGTTTTGACGCAGGAACCCACGCCGCGAGAGGGTTCCTGCGTCAACCGCGTTCAGCGCCTCGCTCCCCCAAGAATCACGTTGGAAATGAGGAAGCCGAGGCGTTTGTCCGTCAGCCAGGCAGCCCCAGAAGGCGATGCGTGTAGACGGCTTGGCCGGAGTGCTGGGCGGCGTCGTCGGCGATCGAAACCAGCCGCGCGGCAAGTGTCACGGGAGGATCCCAGGATTCGTCGATGACTTTGGTGAAATCGTCTTCCTTCAAGCCCCGAAGGTAGTCATTCGCCCAGGCGTAGGCATCGTCGAGATAGGAGGTAAGCACCGATATGTCGCTCACTACAACCTTGGCCGCCAGTTCGGGGGTGTGGCGCCAATCCTCGGTGTCGTCGGGAAGGTCGAGGGCGAAACGCTCCTTGTGGCCCGCGGTGATCCACACCGGCTGAACGCCGGCGAGAAGCGCGATCTGGAAGTCGATCTCCCTAGCCGTGTGCCAGGCGAGCCAACTCAATGAGTCCACGCGAGGCGCCTTTTCCGGAGCAGGCTGCGTATTGGCCTGTTCCACCGCGACGCCGGAGAGGGCGCGGTCGAAACGCTTCCGCGAACGCGACAAACTGTCAATGAGCAAATCTGAAAGGTTCATGGCTTAGACGCTACCACTGAGCTCACTGCAACAAGATTCGTTTCACTGCAACGGGGTTCGATCGTCGGTTCTCAAGTATTTGTTGGCGCGCTTGACGGCCTCAACCCAGCTGCCGACCCGTTTGGTCACAAGCACGATGTTCGGCAATGGGACGGTCTGCTTTCTCACCCAAGAAGAGTATCCTTCGATGCTAGGCTCCTCTCCCCGCGATTGTTCCTGCTTGATGTACAGCGCTATGAGTTTGAGGATTTCTTCCTTCGTCCACATTCCGGCGTTGCGGCGTCCGCTGTAACCGCCCGCCGCTTTGACCAGGCTGTTCCACGACATGCCCGAGATGCTGACCAACGCATGCGAAGGCGTGTTTCCACGCTCTTCAGCCCATTCGGTGTAAATGATGTGGGTGATGTACGGCCCGCGGTCGGCAATGCATTGCCTGATCAGCTCAATCGCGAATCGCTTGCTCGCGCCGCTTCCCCTGGCCTTGCGAACGAAGTTCTCCCACGTTCGAGGCGTCATGACGTCGCGCGCCCATTCCTCCTCGTCAGGGCGTATATGCCCCGCAAGCAGACGATTGGCCGTTTCTTCGAGTTCGGCCCAGTGGAGGCCCAACCGCCCTTTAACGGTTATCAATGCCGGCATGCCGTGAATATCCCGCGAATATCGAGCGTAGTCGCCGCTCGAGTGGGTGCGATCGTCCAATGACATGTACTCCACGACGGCGGCCCAGCAGTCTTCGTCGCTGTACTTCTTCCCTCCGCTCTTCCGCGCAGCCTCTCTTTCCTGAGCAGCCTCTCTTTCCTGAATAGACGGCGAGTCCGGGAGGGGGCCTTCCTCCCGTTCTTCCGGCGACGCTTCGGACGGCTCCTCTTTGGGTGCGTGCCGCTGATCGGTTTCAGGCGCGACGCCGTCCTCGGAGTTCGCCGTACACAAGGCAAGGTCCCATAGTTCGTCGCGCTTTGCCCCTCTTGCGTTTGAATCGTCCTTGGCACGGCGGACGGCCAGGGGCATCGCAATCGAATCACTGGCGACCGATTCTCGCCCCTGTGCGTAGCTCACAGTCCCGTCGCCCTCGCGCGCCGCGTCATGGTTGCCTTCGCCTGCGACATCACCGCAGCCTTCGCCGGCCGCGTCATGGTTGCCTTCGCGCTTCATGCCCGAGTTCCTCTCCTTTTCCGCAGTTTCGCCTGTTTCGTCCGAAACCTCGTCCTCCCGGGCTGCAGCCTCGGTTTGACCGTCGTTTCCCTCCTCTGGGCCGCCCTTGCCTTGGGCCGTCTTCACAATTCGCCACGCTTCTTTCACTCTACGAATCGTGACCAACGGGTAGAGGCCTGACAAACGGCAGCGAACCGTCTCTTGAGTAATGCCCTCCTTCTGGGCCGCCTCGACCATACTGCCGCCACGGGCGACGGCTTCCGCGGTTTTCCACTTTTCCTCGGGGGCAAAACCCTCGGAACACGCCCGCGAGACGGCGTGCACATACCCCTTGGCGTTGGCGACGGAACTCGAACTGTCTTTGCTGTACAAGAGAAGGAGCCCCAGGATCGCCAGACTGCTGGACAGATCTTCCTTGCAGTCCGGAAGAAACCGCAGAAGGTCCGTGTTCCCTTGACAGTAAAGCCTGAGCGCGGCTTGCGCACGGGAAATTGACTCGAGGCTCGCGACGGGCGCCAACTCTCGAATCATGTCGTTTACCAGATTGACGCTCTGCTTCAGACCAAGCAGCACCTGCTCGATCCCGCTTCCCCGCATGAGAAGGCGCTCGCAGACGAGGAACTCCCGCTTGCCTAACGACAACGACTCAATCAGCCTTGCCGCCACTTCTTTCAGGTGGAGGTATGCGTCATCCGCAGTAGTCAAATCCATGCTGGCGAAGTACCACTTTCATAGGCTTCCCGTTCACCTTAGCGTAGGACGTGCGCTTATCGCTTCAGCGACGGACTTTTCTTTGATTGGGTATTTTCATTTTAGGATGCCTTCTTCTGTTTGGCCAGAGCAAAACATGATCGAAAGCCGCACAATCGCGCCGGGCCGAGCGGGGTTCCTTCGCTCGCCGCAGCTATCGCGCAAAGGCAATGCTACACGGGGAACGAGGCCCGTGCCTGCCAGCCGGGCGGCACTGGTCCGCCTGTCGCCGATAAACTTATCAGTCCTTCCTCATGGCGATAAACTTATCATCATGAGAGTTCCGCTTGACTCGCCTTTCAGCCCCGGTTCCGAGAACGTTCCCAGGGTATGGGCCGGTCGCACAAGCCAGCTCAGCGATTGACGAGATGTCCTTCGTCCGCGCCGCTTGGCCGGAATCCACGAACGCGGACGCACCATCCTCGGCGAGGCCGGCTCGGGCAAATCTTCACTTGTGCGAAGGATTGCACGGCAAGCGTCCGAAGCCGGCGACTGGACGACGCCGCAGCTGCGCACCCCATCTGGCACAGATCCGGTCAAAAGAGTCGCCTCCGCGCTCCTCGAGCTGTCCTCCAAAGCGGGGCTCGCGTCAGCTCGGGAGAAACGGATCGGCGAGCTTCTCCACCGAGTCGAGGCCGTGGCCGTCTCCGGCATCTCGCTTTCCATACACGCTTCCGAAGGGCCCGAGCCCTATATGGCCCTCAGCAATCCCCTCGTTGAAATCGGACGGGCAGCGATTCGACGTCGGAACACCATGGTGGTGCTCCACATAGACGAAGTGCAGAACATAACCGACGAGCACGCCGCCCTCCAGCTTTTCGTCGCCGAGGGGTGGCCGGTCGCCGATGAAGCCGGCGGCGTCGGCAGAGTCTTCATGGAGGCCAAAGCTCAGCGCGCCATCGTCGAACTGGCTTGCGGCGAGCCCTTCCTGTTCCAACTTGCGGGCGAACGAGCCTGGTACGCCGGAACGGAGGATGTCATCACCGCCGAACACGTCGGATCCGGGTGGCGAGAGGCCGCACCCGAAGCCGAAGCGCACGTGCAGCGCGTCCCCGACCGGCTCCCCGCCCGCGAGCGCGAGTTTCTCCAAGCCATGGCCGAACTCGAGCCGGAAGAGCGATCATTGACGAACATCGCCCGGAAGATGGGCTACCGAAAAACGACGGATGCGGGCCCCACAGCACAACGGTTGGATGTTTCGCGTGGGATCATCCACCGCGGAAGGCCTCACAGTTTCCGGAACCGCGCCGTCGGTGCGTACCTCACATCGGGCTGGCCCCGGTAAGCCCCTGTCCCCTGTTGCCGACGTCGCCGGACCCAAAGCGGGACAGCCTTCAGGGCCGGAGAGCCCGCAAAGGCTCGCATCCGCAAGGGATCTCTCCGCGGCTCTCCGTCCAGGCGGCCGACGTCGATGTTGACGATGTCGTCGACGTAGTCTCGAAGGTGGCGTTGCGCTTGGCGAACCGTCAGATTGCGGTCTCCTGGCCAGCCCCCGTGGACCAGCGCGTCCAACGCCTCGCGCACGCTCGTATCCGAATCCAGCGTCGGCTCAGAGTCATGACCGTCGAACAGCTCGGCAAGCGACACTCTGCCGGCCTCAACTTCAAGCAAGCAGTCGCCGTCAGGAACCGGCGAACCTCCGGGCCGCGCGGATGACGCGCGCGGCCTGCTTCTCGAGCTCGGCGCGCGTCAGCCTCGCAACGCCGCCGTCCGGGTCGCCGTCGAAGTCCGCCTCGTTGCCTTCGCTCCCCCGGCGCAGGGCGGCCAAGAGGTTCTCCCGGTCCGGCTCGCCTCCGGGCATGAAGAGCTCGTTGCCGGCCTTGACGCTGGCCGCTGCGGTGGCGCGCGGGTGCTTCATGTCGCTGCGGGTCATGCCGTCGACGACCCAGTCGGTCATGACCAGGCCGTCGAAGCCCCACTCCTGGCGCAGGATCGCCTCGAGCAGCTCGGCCGATTCGGAGGTGTGGACGCCGTTGATGAGGTTGTAGGAAGTCATGACGGCGGCGGGCCGAGCCTGGCGCACACAGATCTCAAAGGCGCGCAGGTAAAGGTCGCGCAGGGCGCGAGGGCTCACGTTGCTGTTGGAGTTGAGACGGTTGGTCTCCTGGTTGTTGCAGGCCAGGTGCTTGACGGTGACTCCCCGGCCCGGATGCGACTGGACGCCGCGGGCGATGGCGGCGGCGATGCGCCCGGACAGCAGTGGGTCCTCGGAGAGGTACTCGAAGTTGCGTCCGCACAGGGCGGTGCGGTGCAGGTTGAAGGCGGGCGCGAGCCAGAGGTCGACGCCGAAGCGCTCCATTTCGGCTCCGACGACGTCGCCGAGCCGCTGCGCCAGCGCCGGGTTCCAGGACTGGGCGAGCGCTGTGCCGATGGGGATGGCGGTGGTGTACTGCTCGCGGATCTCGGCGGGCTCACGGGGTTCGGGCTCGTCGGCGACGCCGAGGGCCTCGCGTCCGGCGTCGTCCATAAGCTCGAGGAAGGAGGCGGGCAGGCTGGAGTCGCTAAGAGAGAAGGGGCCCTCGGCGTCGACGCCATAGGCGGGGGCCAGCCGCAGTCCGGCGGGGCCGTCGGCCATGATGACGCTGGGCAGGCCGGGGATCCGCGTGGTTGTCTGGCCCGCCGCGCCGATGACGGCGGTGGAGGCTGCTCCGATAATGGAGCCGGACTCCTCGCCACGGCGGTAGTCGCCCAGGACGGTGTAGATGAGATCGTCGTCGGAGAGCCCTCGAGCCAGGGTGAGGGCCTCGCTGAAGCCCTCCGGAGCGGTCTGCTCATCGGGCTCGGCGAGTCCGGTCGGCGCAGGTCGGCCGGGTCGACGGCGAGCACCGGCAGGCCTGCCGGAATGTCGAGGACCGCCGGGGCCTCGGGCTTCCAGTCGGTGAAGCCTGGCTCCCCCAGGTCGCCGGCCAGGCGTCGCACGGTTGCGTCCCTGGCAAGCGCGACGACGGCGACGGGGCGCAAGTGCCGGCTGGAGGTTCCCGCCCGCAGCAGGTAGCGGCCGGCCTCCAGGATCGTGGCGCGGGCAGCCGCGTCGTAGGAGGCCAGGTCGGTCAGGTCGACGTCGATGGTGACCTGCGCCGCGGCTCCGGGGGCGATCTCGTCGGTCTTGGCGAAACCCGCCAACGCCTGAAGAGGCTGGTCGAGCCGGCCGGCCGGGACACTGACATAGACCTGAACGGTCTCCTTGCCAGGGCGCTCACCGGTGTTGGCGACGTCGACGTCGATGCTCACGCGGGCGCCGTCGAGGCTCACCTGGCGAGTCTGGACGTCGAAGGCCGTGTAGCCCAGGCCGAATCCGAAGGGGAAGAGCGGCTCCTTGCCGACCGAGTCGTAGAAGCGGTAGCCGACGTAGACCCCCTCACGATAGTGGGTGTCGTCCGGATCGCCGAAGTCGCCGATCTGGTCGTCCTCGTCCCAGGCGGCCCAGGTGGCGGCCAGCTTGCCAGAGGGATAGGTCCGCCCCAGGAGGACGTCGGCGAAGACGTCGCCGATGCTGGCGCCGAGCTGGGAGAGCAAAAGAATGTTGGTGACGCCCTCCATCGGACTGAGGTCGACGACGCCGCCCACGTTGAGGACGAGGAGGAACCGCTCGAAGCGCTCGTTCAGGGTGAGGATGTCGCGGATCTCGGTGTCGGTGAGCCTCAGGTCCCCGGCCTCGGGGGCGCGGTCACTGCCTTCCCCGGAGATACGGGCCAGAACGTAGACGGCCGTGCGCGGGTCGGCGTCGGTATCGACGTCGAGGGGGATCGTGTACTCCGGCTCGGGCATGACCGAGCCCATGCCGACCATGATGGCGGGGACGCCTCGCTCGGCGGCCTCCGCCCTGATGCCGGCGATGAAGTCCTGGCGGGCATGGTCGCGGACGCGGTCGTAGGCGTCCAGCCAGGGCCTGGTGACGATGGAGAAGCCGGCAGCTTCCAGCCCCTCCTCGATGGAGGCGACGTGGCGGGAGTTGACGTCGCCGCTGCCGGTTCCGCCTTTGACGGTGTGGCGGGCGCCGGAGCCGAACAGGGCGATCTCGCCCGGTTGCGCCAGGGGAAAGGCGCCGTCGGAGCGCAGCAGCACCATGCACTCGGGAGCCAGGGCACGGACAATGCTGAGATGGTCAACCTCGTAGGTTTACATGTCGCGTTTTCTCCTTGGCATGTCGGCACCGCATGTGGCGCAGCGTGCGAGTCTCCTCACTGTGCGAGCCTCCTCACTGAGTGAAAAGCCCGGGCCTTCCCCGTTATCGGCGGCCTCTGATACGGGCTTTGTCCCCGTGTTTTTGTCCCTGTGTTGTGGACACCGTGCGCCGTTAGGCTGCCAGTTTAACAGTGGTGGTTTTCCGTAGGCTGTCAGGATCGGCGGTCGCAGAACGAGCAGCGTGTGCGGACAGTGCGGCTGCGATCCATGCAACGGATGCCGCGGCGCGATCAGTCCCCGCTTCCCACACGCAACCGGTATTCCTCGGCGCCGTCGAGTACCGGCTTGGCCTCCTCGGGCACGTACACGCTCAGACCGCCGTCGCTCACGGAAAGCTCTACGACGCCGTCGTCGCCGACGACGACCGGTTCGTGCCCGCCCACCACGCTGACCCATTTCTTTCCGGCGTGGCGAGTGCCGACGTAAAGGCGCTTGGCGCCGGCCAGACGGTCCGAGAGCACCGCCGCAAGCCCGGAACCTGGGTGGGCGTCGTCGCCCTCGCGCGCGAAGCCGACGACGTCGGGCGCATCGAAGGCGTCGTGCTGCGGGCCGTGGGCAAGTGCGCGCCGCATGGTCATGAGCAAGGGCAGCTCGGCGACGGCCGGCAGATCGCCGGTCTCGGGCGTGCCGAAGAGATCGCCCCAAAAGACGCAGGGGGTTCCGGCTTCGCGCAGCAAAACGACAGCGTATGCCGACGGCTTGAACCACGACTGGACGGTGGAGGCCAAGGACTGCCCCGGCTGGGTGTCGTGGTTTTCGACGAACGTGACGGCGCGGGCGGGGTCGGCGTCGACGAGGGCGCCCTCGAAGAGTCGGGAAAGATCGACGTCGCCGTTGGAGTTCGAAGCCGCGTGCAGGTGGAAGTGCAACGGCACGTCGAACAGGCTCGTGGACGGGACCGCTTCAAGGTATTCCTTCAGCTCGCCGACGTCGTGGGACCAGTACTCGCCGACGGCGGGAAGGGCGCGTCCGGTGGCTTTGCGAAGTTCGGGCAGCCAGCCGGCGAAGAAGTCTGCGCCGATATGCTTGACGGCGTCGAGCCGCAGGCCGTCGATGTCGGCGGTTTCGACGTACCAGCGTCCCCAGCTGTCGAGTTCGGCCCGCACCTTCGGGTCGGCGACGTCGACGTCGCAGCCCATGAGGTAGTCATAGTTGCCGAACTCGTCGTCGACGTTCTCGTTCCACTGCTTTCCCTCGAAGAGCCACACCCCCGAAATTCCGCGGGTTTCATCCCAGTCGGAGCCGTTGAAACACGTCCAATCCCAGGTGAAGTCGGAATAGGCACCCCCGCGGCCGGGAAATTCGTAGCGCGTCCACGCTTGGATCTCCTCGGCCTCGCCGATGGGCCGACGGCGGTCACTCGGGTCGACGGGCATGGCGCGCACCGTCTCCACGGCTTCGCCGCCCATGCGGTGGTTGAGAACGACGTCGGCCACCACGGAGACGCCCGCGGCGTGCAGCGCCGAGACGGCCGCGAGGTATTCGTCCTTGGTGCCGTACTTGGTGGGCACGGCGCCTTTCTGATCGAACTCCCCCAGGTCGTACATGTCGTAGACGCCGTATCCGACGTCCTTCACCCCGGCATGCCCCTTGTAGGCGGGCGGGAGCCATATGGAACTGACGCCGCAGGCCGCCAGGAACTCGGCGTTGCGGGCCAGAAGCCGCCAGTGGCTCGAATCCGGAGCCATGTCCCAGGCGAAAGCCTGAAGCAGAAGGGGGTTGACGACGTCGGACGCCCCCTCGCTGTTCGCGCGATCGTTGTTGCCCATGTCTTCGGTCCTTTCACAGCTCATCGATCGAGACTCACGTAGACACTACCCGCTGATCTTTCCGAAGAATCCTTACAAACCTCTGAAGGGAGCTCAATGCGGCGGCAGTCGGCCCCGGGTCGCGTTCAAAGGACGTCTTCCGACGTTCGGAGGAAACTTGCACCGTTGACGTATGTTGGCGGGATCTTATAGCGTCAACACATGACGGAAACACAAGAAAAAGAGCTCCCCGAACAGCAGCCATCGTGGCCTGCCTGGCGGAGCCGGGTCCTTTCCATAGCGGGCACGCTCATACTCGTCAGCGCAGCGCTGACCGGCGGGGCCGCAATTCTCTTCTGGGAGTTCGAAAGTGAATGCCCCAGCGAAACTGCTGGCTGCGAATACGTGGTGCGGCGTCCAGGCCTCCTGTTCCTGGGGATCTACGCGCTCGTCAGCGCCGCAATCACCCTGTGGAAAATGATCCGCGCAACGCGCACACGCGATGTGCGCGAGATGCGAACCGCGCTCGTCCTCCTCGCAGTCACTCTCGCTCTTGCTCTGTCCATAGTGGGCGTGCCATTCCTCGACGCCCTTTTTGACGAGCCGGAACTACCGCATTTTGGCGGCTGACACCCTCTGCCGGTCCCTGCGAAAGCAACATGCTCACCCATGAATTCGATCGCTCGAACCCTTCGAGTCCCATCGCCCGCGGAAAAGAAGAACCACGCGGACTGCCGGCGAGAAGATCAGCGCGAAGGCTTCAAAAGGACCTCGGATCGCCGGCCCGGAGGAGCCCTTCTGCCATTCGGAAGAACTTTGCACCGTTGACGTATGTTGGAGAGATCTTATAGCGTCAACATATGACGGAAACACAAGAAGAAGCGCCCTTGAAACAGCAGCGATCATGGACTGCGCGACAAATCCGGGCCCTTTCCATAGCGGGCGTCTTCATACTTGGCGGCGCAGTGATATCCAGCGGAGTCGCCATCTTCACGTGGCAGTATGAAGATCTTTGTCCCAAGGGAGGAGAGTGCAAAACTCTTGTGTGGCGTCCGGGCCTTCTGTTCCTGGGGATCTATGCGCTCGTCAGCGCCGCAATCACCCTGTGGAAAATGATCCGCGCAACGCGCACACGCGATGTGCGCCGGCTCCGAACCGCGCTCGTCCTCCTCGCAATCACATTCTCCCTGGTTCTGGCTGTCTGGGGCACGTTGCTCATCGACAATTCTTCGCACAAACGGCATGAGTACCGGCCTTCCAGCGACGATCCATGCGAAGTCTATGACTGCAACCCTTCCAGCACCGCGCCGCCAACGGAGGGAAGTCCCAAATGAGGGCCTCTGCGGGAAGATCCACGAATGAGGGCTTCCGTTCGGCCAACGGCATTTCGCACATGGTTGCGCCGTCGCCAGCCAGGTCAGCAGTCAATGAGCGCGCGACTGGAAGATCACAGGCTTGAGTCGAAGGCCAGAAAGGCGGCGGCAAAGATTGACATCTGAACCGCGGGAAAAGCGGCAAGCCACATCATTATCGCAACATCGAAACCGAATTGTGGATGTACAATGTACGTACGCGAAAGGCGTTTCTATGTCGACGACCGCCAAAACACGTCGCATCAACCTCCGCGCTAGCGAACGACAAGAGGCGGCGATACGCCATGCGGCTGAGTTAAGCGATTCGACGGTTTCAGAGTTCATTTTGAGAAGCGCTGTCGAGCACGCCGAACGAGTGCTCGCGGACCGCCGTCGGTTCGCGCTCTCCGACGAGGAGTATTCGCTCTTCCTGGAAGCACTTGACTCACCGGTCGAAACCGCCAAGTTACGGCGACTATTTGAGCGTGAAAGCCCCATTGGCTCCGAAATCGCGTTGCGCGACGATTCATGAACGCAACTCTGCTGGCACCGCGCCGCCTGCGGAAGGAGGATTCGCGTAATAGCTTCAGATCGGGCGTTGACGAGCTCGACACGTGGTTTCAGAAATTTGCGTGGGAAAATCAGCGGAACAACAATGCCGTGACCTACGTCGCATGCGCTGATAAGCGTGTTGTGGGTTACTGCGCGCTAGCCGCGGGCGGCGTGAGCAAAGCAAGCGTCGACGAGCATTTCGCCATGCGTCACCCGAGCGACATTCCATGCATATTGCTCACCAGGCTCGCAGTCGATGAACGTGCAACCGGACAAGGAATCGGCATGGTCATGCTGCAGGACGCTCTTCGAAGAGCACTGGCGGCAAGCAAGCCCCTCGGCGCGGCATGCGTTCTCATTCACTGCCGCGACGCCGCGGCGAAGTCCTTCTATATGCACCATGTGGACGCGCTCGCCTCGCCAGCCGACCCGCTCCAGCTCGTGGTTCCCATGAAGCGCATCGAGGCGCTGCTGGTTGGACGGGGACGGGATGGCGGATAGAGCCGGGCGCCGATGCAGTTCCCCCGACTCGGCGCCTCGCCGCCTTGACAGTCACCTTCACGCCCAGTTGTCGTTTCAGCCTCATCGCCGTCCAACCGGTCCCAATGCCCATCGGTTGAACAACAAAGCGACGGTAAGAGCGGCAGCATCCTCCGGACGGCCTCAATTGACACGTTGACTGATGCGGGCCATAGCATCCAGACGCTTTTCGATGGATTCGGCCATCATCGCGACCTCGCGTTCGGGAACGCGATTCGATTTCGCCTTGTCTCGCCATTTCGACAAAGCAGCCACAACGCGTCCCACATGTTTCCTTGCATCCGCGAGGTTAAGCCTGCAATCCTCGGCAAAGGCGAGAAGTCTATCGACCTCATCGGGCATCACATCAGCGCCCATGATCGACGTCGCCCGCCGTCGGTTCAAATCCGGGATGGGATTCATGTCGAAGGCCGGGCTGAGCCTCCACAGGCCGCGACGGGCAAGGAAACCGTGGTTGCGCAAATGATCGTCGGCGTTGCCGAGAGCGATATTTGCGACGACTCGGTCATAGAGCTCGTGGAGATCTTGCACTGGAGAAGGCGAGACGCGCGGACCGTCTCCGCAATGTCGGCGTAGTCTCGTTGCTCGCCGTCGGAGGAACCGATAGCCGTCATGGCGCTGAAGTAACCGAGACGCTCATCGCCGGTCGCTCTATCGAAGCGTCGCAGAAGGAGCACGCTTCTGTCCCCCACCTGAGCGAGTCTGTGGGAGGGGGTCCGAACGCCGGCCGCCTCAAGCAGGTCAAGCGCAGTGGCTTCCCACGCCATGACGTCCCACGAGTCGCCGGCGTGGGGGAACTTCGCAATGGCGAGGCCGCCGTCGTCTAATCTGACCGAGGTCTTAGGCCGAGCGCCCCAAGCCTGTCGTTCCGGTGTTGAGGAGGCACTTGACGGCATCCGAAGGGTCATCGTCGGATGCCAGCTCGTCGCTTGCATGCAAAAGTTCGGGAAGGGCAATGAGCCGAGGGACGCGTGAGGGCTCACCCAGAAACTCGTCGTCCCCGAGCAGCCGAAACCGCAGAGAGCCTTGGCGGGTGTCATCGCTGACACCCAGAAGGAAATCGAGGTCGTCTAGTCGGCGGGGCGCTCGCCTTTTTCCCGAGCACGCGACATCTCGGCCTTCCGGATGAGATTGCGGCCCCAACGGTCAGGTGCGCTGTCGGCGAAAGCCCCGAGAAGACTCGGATGATACTGGGTGCCCGGAACCAGCTGCAGACCGGGATCGATGTTCATCTCGCCGGCAGCGAGATACGCAGGATCGTAAAGGAAAGATGTGGAGACTCGCCCGCGCGATCGCGCGATATGCGCTTGGCCCGCCGGGCGGAGAGAGCCATTCGTGTCGACGAAGACTTCGACGGCGGTCATCGGGCGCGCTTCCTCGTCAGCCGACCGGCGCGAAGCCTGCCGATGTCACTGTTGAGCGGGTCGACGGCGTCGATCGTCTGATCGAGTATCCCAAGGGCTCGCAGCACTTGGGCGACGCTGTTGAAGCTGACGTTCGAGCTCCCCGACTCGATTTTGCGCAGGGTGTCCCGCGTGATGTCCGCACGCTCAGCTCCGACATACGGCGATTGTGCCCGTCTTTCAGTTCGACCGGCTCGCCGCCGGACGGCCTCAGGTTCGGCATCAGACACCCTTCGTTCGACGTCGGACGCTCTGGCGAATCCACACGGTAATGGGCTAACGCTGTTTGTTAGCGCGTTTTATTTAAGGTTCAGAATAGAATCTGAGTCCAACGCATAGGACGAAAAACGTCAGAACTAGACCGTTCCACATGATAGTCTCTTTTCATGCTTCTCTTGAGTTTTACAGTGCGCAATCACAAAAGCATCCGGGATGAGATCACCGTTGATCTCGCGCGCCCAGAATTACAATCTCTTCGCGCGCCCAACGATGATTGGAAATCGGTTGTGTACCCTCTGGCAGGGATTTTCGGCGGCAACGCGACAGGAAAGTCCGCATTGCTGAATGCAATTCGCTACGCTTTTACGGCAATTTCTTTGTCCTCAACAACTTGGCAGGCGTCTAAATCAATGCCGCGAGCGCCCTTCCTGCTTGACGGGGCGATGCAGACCTCATCAAGCGCCTACGAGCTCGATTTCATCCATGAGGGACACCGCCACACCTATGGTTTCGAGGCGGATGCCGAGGGGATCAAACGCGAATGGCTACGCTATGTACCCACGTCTCGATGGCGAACCCTGCTTGAACGCAACCGAGACGCGAACACATTGAAGTTCGATCCGAGTTTGCGCACAAAGTTGGAGGTCACCCCGCGCGAACTCGTGCTCAGCCGTGCACTGCTGCTTCCCGACTCTCCTTTACACGCCATAGCGTACGACTTGACCTCGAGTTTTGACTACGTCTTAGTCAATGACCGCCACCGAGAACGGCGTCTTTCGGGAATCGCGGACTCTCTTGCAGAGGGGAGAATCACCTTTACAGATCTCGAAGCGCTTCTTAGGGTCAGCGACATCGGTGTCGAAAAAGTCGGCATCAAAGAAACCAATTTGCCCGAGCATCTGCGCCAACTCCACGACTTGCTGCTGAAACGTCGTCTCCCTAAAGGCCCAGACGACGGTGCTGCGCACCCTGACGATGCGGATGATGACGGCAACCTAAACGAGGCCGATGGCAACCTGGCGCAAATCATTGTGCGGCATCTCGTTTTCACCCACCACAGTGCAGCCGACCAATGCCCTGAATTCTCTGTAAAAGATGAGAGCGACGGAACCGTCGCGTGGCTCTCCATAGCGGTACCAGCACTCAAGGCGCTGCGAAAAGGCGGATTGCTTCTCATTGACGAGATCGACGCGAGTTTGCATCCTCACTTGCTTGACTTGCTTCTTGACGCGTTCGCGAATCCGTCGATCAATGCGAAGCAAGCACAACTCATCTTCACCAGTCACGAGTCCTACATTCTCTCACCGTTGAGCGAGGTAGAGCTGGAGCCCGAGCAAGTCTGGTTCACTGACAAGACCTATAAAGGTGTTACCGAGCTGACTTGCTTGGCTGACTTCCCAAAGCATGCCGACGCAAACGTGGCGAAGCGTTACCTCAACGGGAGGTACGGCGGGATTCCGCGGCTTTCCCCAAACACTTTGGCGGCGCTTGTTGATTCTGAGGCGCATTAAAGGTGGCGGCGCAGAGGAGAAACGGGCGCGTTTCACGATCCGCTCGGCAGCCGGCATGGCGCATCCTGGTGGTCACGGAAGGGACGCGAACGGAACCCCAATACGTTGAAGGTCTAAATCAGCACTTACGCAGTACGGGTGCGACTACCGCTGTGAAGACTGTCTCCGTGGGCAAAGACCCGCTGAAAGTCGTCGAAAAGTGTGTTGAAATCCGCGACAAAGCAACGAAGAAGGGGAAAGACTACGACATCTGCATCTGCCTTGTGGACGTCGATCAGCACCTAACGCTCGACAAAGCCTGCCGCGTAGCTTCTCGTGAATCGATCCTACTGCTCATCTCAAATCTCAAGTTCGAGGTTTGGCTGCGTTGGCATGTCGAAGAAAAGCTCTCGGCCCTGAACACAACACAACTTGACGATCTCACAGCAAAGCTAGGCCTGGTGACTGAGAAGAAGCTTGCGCACGCCTTCCCGTTCCACGCTGTGCACCAAGCCTGCAGGATCGCCCGCAAAGCAGACCCTGATTTGGAGGACGGAAGGAAAGGCCCCAACCCCTCTTCAGCGATGCCGATCCTTGTGGACATTATGGAGGGACGCCGAAGAAAGTGATGCGCCAGTGCAGGCGGACCGGACGACCCTTCGCCCCGTCTCTGCCGCACGCAATACACAACCGGATTCGTTGCGAAGCTGCCCCTGCGAGACGCACCCCTCGCTCTGCCGTTTGGCAATCATGGACGCGATCGTAGCGTACATGCCCCACTTTTGCACCGTTTGATAAGCCGAGCTAAAGTCCCACCACCTCGAAACCAGAGAACAATCACCCCCGTGATGCGTGCACCTCTTAGAATTAGCCAGTTTCCCGCTCAAACCCCCGCAAACAACCTACTCTCGCGCCCGCAAACCCCTCACTTCATCTTCTGCAGATTCTTCAGTTAAAGCCCTGCGGATTCCCCAACGGAGCCACCGCGCGACCCAAACTTGCATATAGACTGGCGCCATGGATACCGGCGAAGTCACCGGAATCAGCTATTTGCCGCGCGCCGTGGACCCGCTCATGATTCGCGTGCTTGACTCAGCTGGTGCAGCCATTCTGGAAGGCCCTCGCGGCTGCGGCAAGACCATGACGGGCCTTGCACACGCGTCGTCCTACACGCTGCTAGACACACCAGAGGCACAAACTGCGGCCGAGATCGATCCGCATCTGCTGCTGGCCGGGGCCTCCCCTCGCCTTCTCGACGAATGGCAGCTGATCCCCCAGATCTGGAATCTGGCGCGCAGAGAGGTCGATTTTTCCTCCGAATCTGGACGCTTCATCCTCACGGGTTCGGCCGTTCCTGCCGCCGACCCAATCCGGCACACTGGCGCAGCGCGCTTCATTCGAGTCCGTCAGCGCACCATGACCTGGGCAGAAAAGGAGAACAGACTCGACGACGGCGGAGTGTCGCTAAGCGCGCTGTTCGAAGGCGAGTCACCGCAACCCTCAATGTCCGCAGCCCCGCTTGAGCACATTGTCCAGAATGTCTTGCGCCCCGGATTCCCCGGTCTGCTGAGCGCGCCGTCGGATATCGCAGCACGGAGCATGGAGAGCTACATCAAGGACATCGCGACCACCGACATCAACAGGCTCGCGAATCTGCGCTCGGAACCCGCAGTCGTCGAACAGCTCATTGCCTCGCTGGCCCGTTCCTCCGCGAGCGAGGTTTCCCAGGCGACGCTGCGCAAAGACATTTCGCGGACGCTCTCCGCGCCTTCCGAGGGCACAACTGCCAAGCTCCTCGAGCTGCTAGAGCGAGTCTTCCTGCTAGAGAAAATCCAGCCATGGGCCATTTCCCTACGGTCCAAGGCTCGTCTGCGCCGTTCGCCCAAGTATCACCTGGCGGACCCCGCGCTGGCCGCCGCAGCTCTGCAAGCCG
This sequence comes from uncultured Actinobaculum sp., assembly GCA_938020505.1. GTDB lineage: Bacteria > Actinomycetota > Actinomycetes > Actinomycetales > Actinomycetaceae > Peptidiphaga. The sequence goes on from CALIHR010000055.1 coordinate 117,455, forward strand.
ACGCCAACCGACTGAGCGCGGACCTAGAAACGCTCGGTTTCCTCTTTAAATCTGCAGTCGTCCACGACCTGCTCGTCTACGCGGAGGCCCTGGGCGGACACGTACATCACTATCGCGACTCCAACGGGCACAAGATCGATGCGGTTCTGACGATGCCCAACGGAAGCTGGGCAGCCATCGAGGTGAAGCTCGGCGGCGGGCAAGCACAGCGCGGAGCCGAGAGCCTCGCCTGCGCCGTCGACCAGATCGACGCCGCACCGCCGACTTTCAAAGCGGTGATCACAGGAACCGGCTTCACGGCGACCCTGCCCGACGGCACGATCACCTTCCCGCTGTACGCGCTCCGGCCTTGAACGCAGCCGCATACCGTTACGATTTGGTCAATCTGGGGAGCGAGCGATGTCGCTCCTGAGCGAATCCGCGTAAGGAACTCTCAAATACTAAAGCAGGGCCGAGAAACAGATGAGAGGTTCCCTATACGTCTGTCACTAAACAAGTTAAAGAATGGGACGATAGTACCCATCGACCAGACTCGGATTCGAGTGGATGAGGTTGAGCAGGCTATCCGAGTAACTATTGCTCTTTTCGATTTGATCGACTAGTCCGGCCAGAAGAGTAAGTGCCGCTGCTGGTGTCGTTGTCGAAAGGTACTTTCGTTTAACACGAAGAGCCACCGCCGGGAGAGTCACATGCCCTTCAAATCGACGATTCCACAAGCGTCCATGGTGCGCCGCTATATTTCGTATGAAAGTAATGTTTTGAATGGCTTGAAGAAGCTTAGACTCATCTTCAAGCTCGAGAGATTTCGTTACCGGGGCCAGGACGCTCTTGTCACGAAGCGCGCGTAAGAACCGTGAGAAAGTCCCAATGGAAACCACTTCAATTGCTGCCCAGAAAGGAACGGGCTCCTCTTGCGTCACGTAATGTTGGATAAAAATTTCGTGTCGTTTCTGAATATCTTTGAAACTCTTCAGAACTGTTTCTCGGTTTGCGAATTCCTTCTGCCAACGGTCGTGAGCACCAACATCACCCGGATCTGGCTCCGACCCCACAGGAAGATACAGACTTCTATCGAGGTAAGCATCTCCCCCGCCAACTAACTTCGCGAAATTGTAGGCAACTCGGCCGCGAAGCGTTGGCTCAAGAACGCCGATCCCGTCAAGCACGCTGTTCCGCACAGCACGATCGAGATCGTAAATCTCCATCAGTTTCATGGCAGTCGTGCCCGAAACGTAGCGCTCGGCATCGCGTTCATAGAAGCACCTGGCGTAGCCACTTACCCGATAGTAGTTGCTCGAATAGAGGAAAGCGGCAAAGCGCTCAGACGATACAGGGCCCAAATCCAGCCCTCGCTCAACGTGCTTCTGAACCTGACTCTTGAGGTCTATCCACTTCTTCATTCTGCCGCCCTTGAAAACGAAGAGCCCACCCGGCTTATACCGAGTGGGCCCGAATGTTGCAACCAGTTTACAGACTCGTGACATAGAAAGCAAGATAAGCCACGCAAGTCCAACTTATACATCAACTCCACACCAGACGCTGAGGTGCGTTTGCACACAAGATCAACAATTTTTCTCACGATGCTGTGAAAACTGGCTCACAAGTATGACGAGCATACCATTGACGCAATCACACGCCGATCAAGGCAAGCGGTACGACGCCGATGCCGTCGCGGCGGCGGTAGGCTGCGGTCCCGGTATTGACGATGATCGAGTCGATCAATCGCTGGCCCATTTGCTTGCGCAACCATTGAAGGTGCTTGGTGTCGCCGTCGTCGACGGCACCGGCAGCCTTGACCTCGATCGCCAGGACGGCGCCATCTTCACGAGTGACGACCAGATCGACCTCGTGGTCGCCGTCGCGTGTGCGGAGGTGCCCGACGTCGGCTTCAGCAGCTTGCGCCGCAACGCGGATGCACAATGTCGCCAGCGACTCGAACATGCTTCCGAGCACGGCCCTCTCTTCGGGCCCGACAGAACCGCCTCCAGTTCCCAGGAGCTTCGCTTCGTTCAGGCCGAGGAGACGAGCGGCGAGCGCGGGATCGGCGAGGTGATGCTTCGGAGAACGAGCGAGTCGCGTGAACTGGCTGCCGCCGAGCTCCCAAGCGGGCACCGGATCGAGAAGCCATAAAGATTCCAGCACTCGCCGGTACCCGTCCGCCGTAGAACGAGCCGGTTTGTCGCCCTGCCCCGGGGTGGCAGCGTCAAGAATCTGTGAGTACCCAGCCGTGCTGGAGGTGGCTGCCGCGTAAGCCCGCAGCCATGCCATCAGCGCATCCGGTCTGCGGACAGCGAGCCCTTGCTCGGGCACGTCACGGTCAACCGCATTGCGAAGGTAAGAGTCAAGCTGAAAACGCCGAGCACGGCCACTGAGCGAACGGAGAGCGGGAAAGCCGGACGCCAGAATCTCCTCGACATACCTCGACAGCCCCACATCGGTTTGCCCGTGAAGCTGCTCGCGACCGCCCTCTAAAAGGTGCGTCAGGCTCACGGCCGGCTCCCCAACCCCTCTTTCCTCAAGAGTCATAGGGCGCATGCGAAGCCTGCCGATTCGGCCTGCGCCCGAGTGAGCGGTTGCACCGGCCCGGGGCGTCGCACTTCCCGCCAAAAGGAACTGGCCTCCTGAAGGATCCCGATCGGCTGCATGGCGGACGACGTCCCACACCTCTGGCACGTTCTGCCACTCGTCAATAAGCAGGGGACGCGGACGAGATAGGAGCAGCTCAGGATCGGCCTCAAGGGGCACACGCTCCGCCGTCCTGTCCAGATTCACGATGTCCGCAGCCCGTTGAGCGGCCGTCGTCGTCTTGCCGACGGCTTTGGGGCCGTCAAGCGCTATTGCGGCGACGTGAGGAAACAGGTCATCGAGTTCCAGATCAACGGTCCGACGCACGTAAACCATGGTTCAATCATACAGATCGCGAGATCTGAATCAGGCAAATCGCGGGATTTGAATCAGGCAAATCGCGGGATTTGAATCAGGCAAATCGCAGAAAGGGAACCGGGCCGGCAGCCGGACGAGGCCACCGTCTTTCACGGGTGTGACTACTGGGCTTGCCTCTGGTCCGTTGTGCTGGCTCCATTCCTCGGCAAGTTCGATAGTCACTGTAGACAAGAAATATTCCGAACAATCTAAGCCGAGCACCACATGACCGCCCCTTCTAGGAATTCATTCTTTGCATCAATTTATTCGACAGACACCCATAGTTTTAGATATTAAGTCAGGCCCTCTCAATTAGATTCAAACTTTAGAGATGCTTTTCCTTAGAGTCTTTCTGCCGCTTCGCCGATCGGCACATCTTCTGCGAGATCAACCTCGTACCAGTGTTTCGGGTTGCGTCGACATTTGAGAACCGATGTACGTTCCATAACTTCACGCTCCCACTGACCGTCATCACCAACATAATCGACCCACTCTGTCGACATCATACAATATTTCAATCTTCCATAACAAACCGGATATCTTCCGGCATTAAACTCTTCAAAAGTTATCCTGCGTCCCTTCCCGCTCACCGACCAGCCAAACCTAAGTGGCCACCTTGTCTCAGTTTTAGCCATTCGCCACAGTCTAACTATTAAGCTTCCGACCATTATCAGAATTATTAAAAATAAAAAATTCCACAAAATAAAGTATCTAACCTCGGTAAAGTCTCTAACGACAAATAACTCACGAATACCTTTGACAATGCCCCCAATAGGAAAACAAGCAAGAACAGCCAGAACTGTGCCAATCCAGGTCAAAACAGCCAAGGTAAAAGGGCTTCTCCATTTAGGAACAGCTTCATACCTAGCAGGAGATTGGACTGGTTCCACCGAATTAAATATTAAGATCACGCCCTGCCTGATATATACTTCCATAGGTATCGCCCTCTACCGTGAGAGAGTTCTTTGCATCATAGGCAGTTTGCCTACCGCACTCAGAACAAAACTTGGCGGTTTCGGACATCTCCGCTCGGCACTCAGGGTTTTGGCAAATCATCCTGTCCCTCACACATTGAACCGGAACTCGACGACGTCGCCGTCGGCCATGACGTAGTCCTTGCCTTCCATGCGGACGCGTCCGTGGGCGCGGGCCTCGGCGAGGCTGCCGTACTCGACCAGGTCGTCGTAGCTGACAATCTCGGCCTTGATGAAGCCGCGCTCGAAGTCGGTGTGGATCACGCCGGCGGCCTGAGGCGCGGTCCAGCCCTTGTGGATCGTCCAGGCGCGCGACTCCTTCTCCCCCGCCGTCAGGTAGGTCTGCAGGCCGAGGGTGTCGAAGCCGACCCGCGCCAGCTTGTCGAGCCCGGCCTCGTCCTGCCCGGAGGCCTCGAGCATTTCGCGGGCCTCCTCGGGCTCCAACTCCACGAGCTCGGCCTCGAACTTCGCGTCGAGGAAGATAGCCTCAGCCGGCGCCACGAAATCGCGCAGCTCGGCCTGCATAGCCTCGTCGGCCAGGCCGGCGTCGTCGGTGTTGAAGACGTAGATGAACTTCTTCGTGGTCATCAAGCCGAAACCGCGAAGAATGACGGGGTCGAGGTCCGTGCCGTGCGCCGAAAGCACCTTTCCCTGCTCGAGCAGCTCGAGGGCTGCCTTGGCGGTCTCCAGCACCTCCTTGGGCGTCTTCTTGCCGGTGACTTCCTTGGTCAGGCGCGGGATCTGCTTCTCGAGCGTCTGCACGTCGGCCAAGACGAGTTCCGTAGTGACGGTTTCGATGTCGTCCTTCGGGTCGATGCGGCCTTCGACGTGGACGACGTCGGGGTCGGCGAACGCGCGCGTGACCAGGCAAATCGCGTCGGCCTCGCGGATGTTGGCCAGGAACTGGTTGCCCAGGCCCTCGCCCTGAGAAGCGCCGCGCACGATCCCCGCGATGTCGACGAAGCTGACCGTGGCGGGCACGACCTTCGCCGAATGGAACAGCTCGGCCAGCTTGTCCAGCCGTGCGTCCGGCAGCGGCACGACGCCGACGTTCGGCTCGATCGTGGCGAACGGGTAGTTTGCAGCCAAAGCCGTGGCGCGGGTCAGGGCGTTGAACAGGGTCGACTTGCCGACGTTGGGCAGCCCGGCGATTCCGATAGTCAATGACACGGATCGATTCTACCGGCATGTGAAGCGCCCGCGCGGGCAAGCGGCGCGAACGGCGATTGCCCCGCCTGGGCGCCCGCCGCCTCGCCTACATGTCCGCGACGGCCTCCGGCGACTCGGGCAGGATTTGGCCGCCGTCGACGACGATCGCCTGGCCCGTGATGTAGCGGGCGCCGTCGGAGGCGAGAAAGGCCACGGCCTCGCCGACGTCGCGCGGCTCGCCAAGATATCCAAGCGGAACCGCGGCGGCCATCCGCCGCATATACTCCTGGCCGAGCGCGACCAGCCCCGGCGTGACGACGTTGCCCGGCATGACCGCGTTGATCGTGACGCCGTCCTTCGCCAGCTCCATCGCGGCCGAGCGAACGAAGCCCATCTGCGCCGCCTTCGTCGCCCCGTAGTGCGACCAGCCCGGGTATCCCGTGACGTTGCCTGTGATCGACGAGGTCACCACCACGCGGCCGCGCCCAGATTCTCTCAGCGCTGGCGCAGCCGCCTGCACCATGTGGATCGTGCCAGTGACGTTGACGCCGAAGATCGCAGAAATGTCCTCGTCGGCCATGTCTGCAATGCGGACCTGCGGATAGACGCCCGCATTCGAGGCGAGCACGGACAGCCCGCCGAGGTCGCTAGCCGCACGGGCCACCGTTTCGTCGCACGCTTGACGATCCCGCACGTCCAGCGGGTATGCGGGAAAGCCGGCTGCACGGGCCTCCTCGCATTCGACGTCGGTCAAGCCGGTGACGGCGACCGCCGCGCCGCGTTCGCGCAAAACCTCGGCGATCCCGCGTCCGATTCCGCTCGTTCCGCCCGTCACCAAAGCCGTGCGCCCTTCGAGCAAGCGGCCGCCATCCGGCGATCGTCCGCCGTCCGGAAGCCGGTCGCCTGACAGCTTGCCGTCCATTGATTCGATCATCGCGCCCTCCTTGTCGCGTCTTGAGGTTTGTCGCGTTTCGAGGCCTGCTGCCCTTCTAAGCTCTATGGCCCCTGGAAGCTTGCCGCGCCCTTAGATTTGCCGCGCATTTAGGGCTGTCGCCCCTGGAAGCTTGCCGCTCTTTTAGACCCGTCGCCCTTTCAGACTACTTCTTCCCCGCTTGGAATGCCGGAAGAATCTGGGAGCGCGAGTCGAGGCCGAGCCCGAGCTCCTTGAACAGTGCGATTCCGCCGTTGACGTTCGCCAGTCCCAAGCCCGCAGGGCCGACGGCCGTTCCCAGCGCCAAAAGCCACACGACGTCGGGAACCCCTCGCCTCATGGCCGACGCCGCGAGCGCCGCCCCGACCGCCGCAAGGCTTATCCAGAACAGCGAGACGAACGATTCGATCAGTTGAGCGTCGAATTTCATTTGTCAGCCCCCTCAATGCACGTCAACGCCTTATTCGATGCATGTCGTGGAAGTTTACTAGGTGTGAAAAGGCTCTGACAGGGATGCGAGAACTCTGCGAGAAATCACATTCGAACGGCGTCGCAAGATAGCTTTGCCCATCTGTGCAAAATAGCTTTATGAGACGCCTAGAGATTGCCGACCCTTTCCCACGCAGAACTTACGTGCCTTTCTCGTCAAATCGTTGATTTTTCCTTGCTTTTAAACTTCTAAGCCACTCGGCTCGACCGACTGACCACGAGACGTGCGCACACGGCAATCGCGGAGCCCAAAGAGAACTTTGCGCGGCATATCGCCACATTTTCCCCGGACAACACACCGCCCCGCGGCCGACAGACGACGCCCGCGGCCGCGCCAGCCGACCTTCGACGTCGAACGCCGTTATGTTTCCTATATCTTTCAATCGATTTTGAGCACGTAGAATTCCTTGAAAACAAAGGGGAAAGTCGAATACATGGGTAGTAAAACACCCCTTGCGCGGTTGCATCGCGATAACATTCTTATAACAATAGTTCCAAAATAGCACGCGACTGAGTTGCAACCAAACTCATTCGAGCTGCAACACCACGCATCGAGGGAGAACAATGAAACGAATACACATCACTCTGCCGCGTCAGGTAACGGTTTCAGTCACTGCGGGTCTTCTCTGCATCAGCGCCCTCGCCGGGTGCCGGACGTCGGCGGGCGAGGCGGGTACATCGGCTTCGGGATCGAGCGCGACGTCGGAGGCGACGAGCGCCCAGGCTCCGCAGGCAGACGGGGCGGGCGGCAAGAACGCCACGGCGTCGCCTGCCGATTCAAAGGCGGCTGGAGGGGGCTCCTCGCAGGCGGCCGGAGGCGGCAACGGCGCGACGTCGGGAGGCTCCGCCGGCGGCGCCAATCAGGCGAACGCCAACCTTCAGGCGCCTGCGGCCGGAAACAAGCGAATCGGCAACTACGACGTCCCCAAGACGAACGTCGCCTGGGTGGCAACCGACGGCAAGGACTCCAACGACGGAACCGAGGCCAAGCCGTTCGCCACCTTCCAGAAGGCGCTCAGCGCAGTGAAGGACGGCGGAACCGTCGTCGCGAAGGCCGGCACGTATCGGCCGGACCCGATCGACGTCAACAAGAAGAACATCACGATCCAGTCGGCGCCCGGGGCGACCGTTTGGATCAAGGGAAGCGAGGTCGTCGACAAGGCCAAGTGGAAGAAGCAAGGCTCGGCTTGGGCGGCCACAGGCAACTTCCACAACTTCTGCACCGTCTGCACGGTCAACCAGGACCCCAAGCTGGAAGGCATGGCGGCCTACCCCGAGCAGGCTTTCATCAACGGCAAGGAGCTCCGCCAAGTCGCTTCCAAGGCCGAGGTGAAAGAGGGCACCTTCTACGTCGAGGACAAGACTCCCACGACGCTTAAGGACCCCAAGAACAACAACAAGGGCTTCAACGTCGGCAAGCAGGACGCAATCACCTACTACGTCGGGTCGGATCCCACAAATGCGACCACCGAGGTCTCCAGGAACGCCAGGGCCATCACGGTCAGCGCCGAAGGCTTCAACCTCAAGGGAATCAACGTCGCCCAATACTCGCCAGTCCAGTCGTGGAAGCTCCAAAATGACCCTGTATTCAAGGACAAGGCGGGCGCCGTCGCGGTCTTCATCGCCGGACCGAAATCGACAGTCGTCGATTCGACCTTCACGCAGGTCTCGTCCGGAGGCGCGTTGGGCTTCAGCGACTCGCACGGTTCGCGCGCTGCCAACAACCGCTTCGTCGACAACGGCGGCGGCGCGGCCGGCGCCAACCGTTCGGACGACGTCGTCTACGAAGGCAACTACTTCTCCAACAACAACACGGCGAAGTTCCGCGTCCACGAATGCTTCGCCTACTGCACGATCGCGGACATCAAGGTGACGCACACCAACCGGACCGTCTTCCGAGGAAACGTCGTGGACTACTCGGCGGTGCCGCGCGAGGCTTCCAAGGCGTCCGAACGCACGAGGACCTTCCCCGCCTTCTGGTGCGACGAGGGTTGCATCGATGCCAAGACGGTCAACAACTTCTTCACGAACGTCGGAACGGCGGTCTTCTACGAGGTCTCCAGCGGAGGCGTCATCGCCTCGAATGTCGTCGAGGGCTCGAGCACGGGCGTTTCAGTCGGCGGAACCGACAAAGTGAAGGTGTACAACAACACGATATCGCGCACCTACCGTCCGATCTACATCTACGAGGACGCGCGGTACGACGGATGCAATTCCCGCGAGAAGAACAGCAACAAGTGCGTGTTCCCCGAGGAATGGTCGATGAAGCACCACCTGAGCTGGAACACCACCGGCGTCGAGGTCTACAACAACATCCTCTCGTCCCGGGCTTCCAACGGCCCCAAGGATGCCACAAACGTTCCGCTGGCCATGCCCGTCTACCTTGACGGCGCCAAGAACGCGAACGGCAAGGAAATCTACTCGAATCAGATGTTCGCCGGCTTCGACTACAACGTGTACTACAGGAGCAGCCAGTCCAACGAGCCGATCGTCATGAATTGGGACCTCGCGTCAAAGGACCCCAATGAAGGGCCCATGGACATCAAGTTCGCGAAGGCCGCCGACATCTCCAAGGATTCCAACGCGGGCAAGGCCGTCAAGGGGATCGAGACCCACGCGCTCGACACCTTCGGATCCCGCGCGCAGAACCCCTACTTCGTCAAGGAGGCCGACTCCAACAGCGCCTACAACCAGAGCAACTACAACCTCAAGGAAGGAAGCAAGGCCCGCGGCAGCGGCAAGCCCCTTCCCGAGGACGTCGCCAAGGCCATCGATCCGACGGGCAAGAAGGTCGCCGCCGGAAAGGCCGTGGACCGCGGCGCTCTGGTCAACGTCAAGATGGACGCCGCAAAGAAGTGACGGTGTGTCATCGGCAGATTGACGCGTCGCTGCGGATCGAGAAGCGAGGCGATTGAGCGAACGGCCGATCGTTTGCCGCCAAGCGCATCGACGCCGAGTGACCGAACCTGAAGGAAACGGCGGGCGCCGCACACCGTGAAGGTGTGCGGCGCCCGCCGGTTCCCGTCTTTCCCCGCGATTGCGCCGCCCGCTGTTGGCGATACCCGAAACAACACGAGCCTTCCCTTTCCCGCGCTTGCGCTGCCCCCGGTCTCCACGGCCGAGGGCCTATCGGCCTGTTTCGAGAGCCTTCGCAACGGCGGCGTCGGGCGCGTCGCCGCAGTCGAGGCGACCCATGTAGACGTGTGCGACGGCGCCGAGAGCCAGAGGCAAGAGAATGCCGAAACGCAGGCCCCACCCGTCGGCGATCACGCCGATGAGCGGGCTCGTCGCCAAATTTCCCACCCGCATGAGCCAGCCGACGAAGGTCAGCGCGCTTCCCTCGCGGAAGCCGGGCGCGGCGTCGGCCGCTGCGTAGACGGCGGGGACTATCGTGGCGCTTCCGAATCCCGCCAAGGCGAAGGCGGCGAGTGAGACCGCCGCCGTCGGCACGGCGGCGGCAAGGGCGAATCCGACGGCGGACAAGAGGAAGCCGACGCGCGCGACGGCGACGCGCCCCCAACGGTCGACCATCGGGTCGCCCAGAACCCTTCCTATGAATTGCGCGGAGACCATGACCACATAAGCGATCCCGGCGTCGGCGGGACTCCACCCTACGGGACCCGCGAAGTAGTTGGCGCTCCAGTCATTGCCGACGACCTCGATCTGGATTCCCGCGATCCCGATGAGGGCCAGCGGAACGAGGGCGAGGAAACGGCGGCCGGCGACGTTTGCGTGAGAGTCTTCGGATCGGGTCCGTTTGGCGGCGTCGTCGGGAAGCTGGGACAGGCGCACGGCCGCGGCCGCGATGCAAAGCAGCGCCAGAGAGGCGCCGACCATGTGAATCCACATGGGAACGCCCAAAGCGGCCAGCCCTGCGCCAAGAAGGCCTCCGATGACGCACCCCGCACTCCACAGGGCGTGGAGGGAGTTGATGACAGTCTTGCCGTAAAACGCCTGAATCCGCATGGCGTGGCTGTTTTGAGCGGTGTCGACGACGGAGTCCGAAGCCCCTGCCGCAAACAGGCACGCCCCGAACAGGAAGGCGCTCTTGAGCTCCACGGCTGCGCCGACCAGGCCGACGGAGGACACGAGCGCTGCAGTCCACCGCAGAGAGGACGGCAGCGCTCCCATCTTGCGGATGAAATAGGCGGGGAGATTCGCCGAGCACAGGGAGCCTATCGGCGAGAGGATCACCAGCAAGCCGAACTCGGTGTTGGTCAGGTCCAGCGCGTCTTTCACTTCGGGGAGCCTGGGCAGCATTCCCGCAAAGATCGCGCCGTTGGTGAAGAAGAACAGAGAGATGCCGGCTCGCGCACGCCTCTTGGCGGCCGATTGGCTTCGTCCAGCCAATCGGCGCTTGCGGCCCGGTTTGGATGTCCGACCCGGTTTCACCGTCGGGTTCGCTTCCGACGTCGGGTTCGGCTCCGACGTCGGTCCTTGTCGCGGCGTCCGGCGATCGCGGTTGCGTTCTTTCACGCGCCGATTGTATCGGGGGCGAGCGGCCGTCTGCCCAGAGGCGGAGACGATCGGCCGAAAAGCGTCGGAGACTCGTGCGATGATCGGTTCATGCAGATTCCAGCATTGCTCCTCGTCCTTCTCCTTCTTGCCGTTTTCGGTTCTGGATTCGGCCTCGGCCACTACGTTTCGCTGGACCGAAGGCGCAGTCAAAACGACGAGGACTCGTCGCATCACAGGGCGGAGCTCGGGTTGGCCCAAGCGGACGCCACTCGATGGCAGGCGGCGGCCGCCGAAGCGACCGGCCGGGCGGACGTGCTCGAACGCGAGAACGTCGAGCTCTCCCAGCGAGCCAGAAACGAGCAGGCGCTCCTGAGAATGATCGAACCGCTCTCCGCGAGGCTCAAAGACATGACCGAGAGGGTCGCATCCATGCAGGCGAAGCAGGCCGCGCAGGACGCGGCTGTGCGCGAGCAGCTTTCAGCGACGGCCTCGGCTCACCGGGAACTTGCCCGGGAGACGACGTCGCTGCGCGCCGCCTTGACGTCCGTCTCCTCGCGGGGGACCTGGGGCGAGGTGGAGCTGCGGCGAATCGTCGAGTCCGCCGGGATGCTCAAGCACACCGATTTCTCCGAGCAACAGAGCGTTTCGACGACGAACGGGGCGGGCGCGTCCGCGGCGCGCCCCGACATGACCGTGCATCTTCCGGGAGGCGCGCACATCGCCGTCGACGCGAAAGTCCCCCTCACGGCGCTGCTCAAAGCACAGGAAATCGAAGGAACCGACCAGTTTTCGGAAGCTCGGCGCTCGGAACTCGTGGCCGAGCACGCGCGGGCGGTTCGGACTCACGTCAAAGAGCTCGCCAAACGCGACTATCCGGCCGAGTTTCCGGGCTCCCCCCGAATCACCGTCATGTTCCTCCCCACGGAGTCGCTTCTGTCGCAGGCGTTGGCCGGCGATCCGACCATTTTGGAAGACGCTCTCAAATCGGGAATCGCCCCGGCCACTCCAAGCTCCCTCCTCGCGCTCCTGCGGTCCGTGGCGGCCGTTTGGTCCTCGGCCCGGGTGACCGAGGAAGCTCAGGAGATCCTCGCCCTCGGCCGCACCCTCGTCAAAAGGATCGGGACGGTGGCCAACCACGTCGACAAACTCGGAGGCTCGCTGCGCTCGGCCGTCGGCAACTACAACAAGATCGTCGCTTCGCTCGACAGCAGGCTGATTCAGACGGCGAACCAATTCGAATCGGTCGAGACGAGCATCGAAACGCCGCAGACGCTCGACGGCGATTCCGCGCACGTCCGCTCATTCACCGCTACGGGGATCGTCGACGAACTCGAGGATTAGGCCAACGGGCCGGTCAGAGGTACTTGCTCGCTTCCCGAATGGCGAGGGCGGCCATGGCCTTCCTGTGCTCCGCGATGAATGCGCGAACCCACTCGGGATCCGTTTTCGAATAGTCCCGCAGCGCCCAGCCGATGGCCTTGTCGATGAAAAACTCTCCCGAGCCGAGGTTGGCCTCGATGATCGACGAAAGCAGTTCGACGTCGGTGCTCTCCCTGCGTTGAAGCTGATGGTCGATCGCCAAGCGTCGCACCCACATGCTTTCGTCGCGCGCCCACTCGAGGATCAGATCGCGTCCCTCGGGCGACTGCGCCTCAGCCGACCGAGCGACGACGCTTCCCACCGTTGCGTTGAGCGAATCGACCGTGTCCCACCAAGGCTTCGTCACCGCCAGGCCGCGGATCCTCGGCAGGTCCGCGACGGTCAGGAGATGGCGCACCTTCCGCAGGTAGTCGGCGGCGACGTACTGGAACTCGCGCTCCTCGGCCCGCCAACAGACATCGACGAAATCCCAGTCGAGAAGGCGCTCCTTCTTCGCGGCGTTCAAGAACGGCCTAGAAATCTTGCGACGGGCAGGGGTTTGCACGCCGAGGTAGCGAAACTGGTCGCGCATGTAGGCCGCCATCTGCGCGGCGCGTTCGCCGTCGGCGGCGGCCCTCAAGTCTGCGAACAAGCGGCGGGCGAGCTCTGCCGTCTCCGGCGTCGGGCTCGCGAAACATTCCCCTTTCACTGCGAAACGCCCGTCCTCTCGGTGCGCTCACGCACTCTTTCAGCGCGCTCGCGCACCTTGTGGGGGCGGTCCGGCTGTACGCCCGTCGCTTTGAGGTCGGCGCGAAGATTTTTCGGCAGAGAGAAGCGGATGTCTTCGGAGGCCGTCTCCACCGGATCGACCTGGGTGAAGCCGAATCCGGCCAAGCGCTCGACGACGTCGCGCACAAGAATCTCGGGAACGGAGGCGCCCGACGTCAGTCCGACGGTCTTCACCCCCTCCAGCCATTCGTCTCGCACTTCCGCGGCGCGATCCACGCGATACGCCTTGCCGGCGCCCGCTTCGAGGGCAACCTCGACCAATCGCACGGAATTCGAGGAATTCGCGGATCCGACGACGATGACCGCGTCGCATTCGGGCGCCATCGCCTTGACCGCGCCCTGGCGGTTCTGCGTCGCGTAGCAGATGTCGTCCGAGGGCGGATCGACGAGGTTCGGGAACCTCTCGCGCAGGCGCCTGACCGTTTTGAGCGTCTCATCGACCGAAAGGGTGGTCTGGGAGATCCACACGACTTTGTCAGGGTCCCGCACCTCGATGCCGTCGACCTCCTCCGGCCCGTTGACCACCTGAATGTGTTCGGGGGCCTCGCCTTGAGTCCCCTCGACCTCCTCGTGGCCCGTGTGGCCGATGAGCAGAATGTCGTAGTCGTCCTTGGCGAAACGGACGGCCTGCTTGTGGACCTTCGTCACCAGAGGGCAGGTCGCGTCGATCGTCTGAAGGCTGCGCGCGGCGGCCTCGGCGTGAACCGCCGGCGAAACCCCGTGCGCCGAAAAGACGACCCGCGCTCCTTCGGGAACCTCCTCCGTCTCGGAGACGAAAATCGCCCCCCTTCGCGAAAGGGTCTCTACGACGTACTTGTTGTGGACGATCTCCTTGCGGACGTATACGGGAGCCCCATAGAGCTCGAGGGCCTTCTCGACGGCGTCGACCGCGCGATCGACGCCCGCGCAATACCCTCGCGGCGTGGCGATGAGGATCCGGCGTCCGTCCTTTCCGGGAACGGAGGGGATCCGGTCGGGGAAAGCCGAGGCTCCCGCAAGGGAAACCGCCTTCTCCGCCGGGGCGGCCGACGCTTGTTGGTCATTCACGTGTCTAGGGTAGTGCGCCGCGGATATCGAGCGCGAGACGATCGGAATGGGAACTAGGGCACAACAAAGAATGGGAACTAGGGCACAGCCCCGCGCTTGGCGCCTGTGAAAAAATTTCGCTATGGCACAAAAAATTCCGGTGCCGGAGGAGCTTCCCCAGCTTGCCGCCCAGACCACCCCCGATCGGCCGTGGCCCCTGCGCGTGCTGTCGATGAAGATTCGGGAATACGTCGCCGCCATGTCACGCCTGTGGGTCGAAGGGGAGGTCATCGCGCTTCAGCGCCGCCCCGGGGCGAAAGTCCAGTTCTTCACCTTGCGCGACCTCGAAGCCAACGTTTCCATCACGGTCAAGATCATGGCTTGCCTTCTTCCGGCGGCGATCGAGCCCGGCAGCCGGGCGGTGGTGTGCGCCAAACCGGATTTTTACGAGGTCAACGGGAGCCTTTCGCTATGGGCGGACGAGGTTCGCCCCGTCGGACTGGGCGACATTCTGGCCAGAATCGAGCAGCTGAAATCCCGGCTCGCCGCCGAAGGCCTGTTCTCAGCAGAGCGTAAAACGAAGGTTCCTTTCCTTCCCGGGAAGATCGGGCTCATATGCGGGCGCAACACCAAAGCGCGCGAAGACGTCCTCGTCAACGTCCTCGGCCGCTGGCCTGCGGCGCGGTTCGACGTGCGCGAGGTCAGGGTGCAAGGGGAAGGCGCCGTCGAAGCGATGATCGAGGCGTTGGAGTCACTGGAGGAAGCCCCCGACGTCGACGTCGTCGTCTTCGCGCGAGGCGGAGGGAGCGTTGAGGATCTGCTTCCCTTCTCCGACGAAAGGCTCGTGCGCGCGGTCGCAAAGGCGAAGAAACCGGTCGTTTCGGCGATCGGGCACGAGGGCGACAGCCCCATCCTCGACCTCGTCGCGGACTTGCGGGCATCGACGCCCACCGACGCCGCCAAACGCATCGTTCCCGACGTCGCCGAGGAGCTGGCGACGATCGCCGAGGCGGTCCGTCGCGGCCGATCCGCCGTGCAGGCGAGCCTTGGCCGGGCGCAAAACGAGCTCGACTCGATCCGCGCGCGGCCCGCTTTGGCCTTCCCCGAAACGATCGTCGACGTGCGCGAAGAAGACTTGCTCTCCCTCGCCCGGTGGATGCGGACGCACGTCGATCGCGCAATCGCCGACGCAGCGGGCGAACTCGCCGCGGCCGTCGCGAATCTGCGGGCGCTCTCCCCTCAGGCCACCCTCGACCGCGGGTATTCAATCCTGCTCTCAGAAGGGTCCGTCGTCTCAAACGCAGCGGACGCCCGCAAAGGCCAAGAGGTCGAAGCTGTCCTCGCGCGGGGCCGCCTCGCCCTCGCCGTCGTCGCCGTCGAAGAGGACGGGGCCGCCGCAGAAGAAGAGGGCCTCGCCGAAGAGGACGGAGGCGCAGAAGAGGGCCTCGCCGCCGACCGTCACAATCTCACCGCAGCCGCTCCACAAGGAGGAAAGCATGCCCAAGAAGAACGCCCCTGACGGAGAGGGCGCCGACGTCGAGCCCCAGAGGGAAGGGAGAGGCCGCGGCAAAAGCCACGGCCGCAGCGACGGGCCCGTTGAGGGCATCGACGCCATCAGCTATGAAGAAGCCAGGTCTCGGCTGGTCGAAATCGTCGTCCGCCTCGAACAGGGGTCGATCCCCCTCGAAGAGTCGCTCCGACTGTGGGAAATCGGCGAGCAGCTCGCGCGGCGCTGCCAAGACTGGCTCGACGGCGCCCGCGAGCGCCTGGCCGCCGCACGCGCCGCGCCCGAGGCCGAGGGGCCAAGGGGCGAATCGACGGCCGACCACGGCGAATCGGGGACAGGCCAAAGCGCATCGGCAGACGGACGATCGACGCAAAGAGCATCAGACGGCAAAGGATCCGAGCGAGGATCGGGCAGGGAGAAGAAATGAGCGTGCTTCTCATCGGCGAATCGCTCATCAACAAGATCACGGCGCCGGACGGCTCGACCCGCCTCGTCCCCGGCGGCTCGATGCTCAACGTGGCCATCGGCCTGCGGCACCTGGGCCGCACAACCCGCCTGGTGACCGACTTCGGATTAGACGCCAACGGGCGGATCCTCGCCGAGTACGCCGCCTCCAACGGCCTGGAGCTTTGGCTTCGCGCCGACGGCGAGCGGACCAATCCGACGTCGGTCAGCCACGTGAGCCTCGACGCATCGGGAAGCGCAAGCTACTCGTTCGACTTCACCTGGGACATACAAGACAAGCCTTTCTCCGGCGCCTGCAAGCTCGACCTCGACCTCCTCGATCCTCAGTCCCTGGCTTTCGGCTCGGCCGCATGCCACCTCCCGCCGGGCGCCGAAAAGGTGCGCAACTGGGTCGAAGAGCTGCGCGAGAACGTCACGGTCTTCTACGATCCGAATGTGCGTCCGGCCCTTCTGGGGGACATTCGCGAGGCGCGCGCCGTCGTCGAAAGCTTCGCCGGGTACGCCGACGTCGTGAAGTCCTCCGACGAGGACATCGCCCTCGTCTACGGCCCGAACGCGAGCATCGAAGAAGTCGCCGGCCGATGGCTGGAATTGGGGGTCCTGCTGGCGGTCGTCACATGCGGGAGCGAAGGGGCTCTCATGTATTCAGCCGCCGGCGAAACGATTCACGTTCCCGCGAGGCAGGTCGACGTCATCGATTCCTCAGGGGCCGGCGACGCCTTCTTCGCCGCGCTCATCGACGGGCTCACACGCATCTCTCTCAGCGGCGCCGCCAATCGCGATCGGCTGGCGGCGATCTCGCCGACGAATCTGGAGACTCTCGGCGCATACGCAGCCGCCGCCGCTTCCATATCCGTCTCCCGCCCCGGCGTCAATCCGCCCACGCGCGAGGAACTGGCTCTCGCCTACGACGCCTACAGCCCTTCGACATTCGCCGAAGCCTGACGGCGTCCATTTCGCGAAGCCCCGCCAGAACTCGCCGTCGGTCGCTCCGAGAGGGACTTCTGCGCCAGCGGCTCACTCACCGCTCCCGCTCGCCCTTTTCGCGCGCCGTCGGCCTTTGGCGCCCTCGCCGTCGACCTGCCCGACGTCCTCTCCGACGGCCTCGAGCACCGCACAGACTGGGCAGATTTGCCTTCCCAGACCGCCTTGCGCACTAAATAACAATCTGATAACATCTTGAAACAGTTAGATAACAGCTATGTCGTGGGAGCCGGAACTCGGCACCGGCGCCCACGGCGAAAATCTCGGTGGGGATCGAGATTGATGAGCGTTGCTCAATAGGCGCGCCGAGGCATCACACACACGCTGGGGCCGTGGGCCGCGAAAGCGGCCCACGGCCCCAAAGTTATATGCCCGCCCATTCAAACCTCGTCTCCAAGGCTTCAACTCCGCTTCCGGCTCACCTTCCCAAACGCCGCTCGCGCTGCGTGTAATCGCGCAGCGCCCGCAGGAAGTCGACCTTTCGGAAATCCGGCCAATACGCCTCGCAGAAGTACAGCTCGGTGTGAACCGTCTGCCACAGCATGAATCCGCTCATACGCTGCTCACCCGACGTGCGAATGACGAGGTCGGGGTCAGGCTGGCCCTTCGTGTAGAGGTGGTCCGTGATGTCGTCGACCTTGATCGAGCGGGCCACCTCGGCGAGAGTCTTGCCCGACGTCGCCTGCTCAGCCAGCAGCGAACGCACGGCGTCGGTGATCTCTTGGCGCCCTCCGTAGCCGACGGCGATGTTCACCTGCATCCCCTCCACCTCGGAGGTTTCCAATTCGGCCGCTTCCATGCGGGAGACGAACGGCTCGGGAAGCATCTGCAGGTTGCCGACCGTCTTCAAGCGCCACGTGCGAGCGGCGGCCAGACGCTCGACCGCCACGGCGATGATCTCCAAAAGCGTGTCGATCTCTTCGCGCGCCCGCTTGAGATTGTCCGTTGACAGCAGCCACAGCGTGACCAGTTGGACGCCGACCTCGTCGCACCACGTGAGGAACTCGTTGATCTTGTCAGCCCCGCGCCTGTGGCCGAAAGAGGCGTTGCGCCCCAGCTCTTTCGCCCACCGCCGATTTCCGTCGAGCATGACGCCGATATGGCGCGGCAAATCAGCGGACCCCAACCCGCCCATGAGCCTGCGCTCATACAATCTGTACAGCAATGCCGACGCGGCCACCTTCAACCTCCTATTGACTCGGTGAGACTAGCCTAGGTGACGCCGATCGCACATGCACGCGAAAGCTCAAGCTGCCGCCTAAAATGGCAGAGACGGATAGGAGTGGCATCATGACTTCAGCGGCTGTATCGCGCAGGGAGCGGCGCAGTCTTCTCGCTTCCCTGCCCAAGCCGAAGGCGCGGGGATGGATTCACGCAATCACCGCGCCGCTGGCGCTGGCCAACGCAATCGTCTTGATCGCCCTCGCGCCGACGACGGGGATGAAGCTGGCGTGCCTGGTATTCGGGGTCTCTTCGGTTGTGCTCTTCGGGCATTCCGCCGTTTACCACCTCGGGAAGTGGTCCCCGAAAATCGAGCTGCTTCTGAAGAGGATGGATCACTCCAACATCTTTCTCCTCATCGCGGGAACCTACACGCCGCTGACGGTTGCAATGCTTGCTCCGCGCACAGCCGCATACGTCTTGGCGATCGTGTGGGCGGGCGCCCTCGGCGGGATCTTCCTCGCCGTTTTCAAACCCGACGCCCCGAGATGGCTGTCGACGTCGCTCTACCTCCTGCTCGGCTGGATCGCCGTATGGTTCCTCCCCGAGTATTGGACGGCGGGCGGCCCCGCCGTGGTCTGGCTGATCCTCGCAGGAGGGATCGCCTACTCCGTGGGGGCAGTTTTCTACGGCCTGCGGTGGCCCAATCCGTGGCCTCGCGTGTGGGGGTTCCACGAGTTCTTCCACGCGTGCACCCTGCTGGCTTACACCTGCCAGGTCGTTGCCGTCTGGTTCGTCGTCATGGCGGTGAAATAAAAGCGACGCGGCGTTCATCGGCTCCACCTGGTAGGGTGAGCATCGGCTTGCCCGCTTCCCGCGGGCACAATTTTTCTTTGGGCGGGGATCGTCCGCGCGTCGTCTAAGCGAAAGCGACGCGCGTCCTCGCACGTTCAATCGTCGGTCGGTGTGCGTACGCGCACCGACCATTGTTAAGGAGAACAACATGGCTGACGAAAGCAAGAGAGCCTGGCTCTCACCAGAGTCGTACGAGCGCCTTCGGGCCGAGCTTGAGGAGATGACCACCGTCCGCCGCGCCGAGATCGCGCGCAAGATCGAAGCGGCGCGCAACGAGGGAGACCTTCGAGAGAACGGCGGCTACCAGGCCGCCCGTGAAGAGCAGTCGAAGCTGGAAGGCCGCATTGCCGAGCTCACGCATCTGCTCGAGAATGCGACGGTTTCTGAGCCGCCCGCCGCAACAGAAGTGCAGGCCGGGGTGGTCGTCACGGCGAAGATCGCCGGCGAGGAGGAGCGCTTCCTCATAGGCTCTCGAGAGGCCTCCGACCATTTGAACATCGAGATCTACCCCGAGTCCGCCCCGCTTGGAAAGGCCATTCTCGGTCTCAAGGAAGGCGAGTCCACGAAGTTCGCCACGCCGACCGGACGCAAGATCCCGGTTGAAATCGTCAAAATCGAGCCTTTCGAGGGGTGAAGATGTTCCTTTGGGAGTCTTCCGACAAGCAAACCCCGGTGACGCCGGAGACCGCGCTTGCAGGACGCGACGCACCGGTTCTGCCTTCTCCCGCACCCCATGCCGTCCTGGGGACCGACATTCTGGCCGAGCCGGGGCCGGATCAGGAAGTTCTCTATCTCGCTTCGGGATGCTTCTGGGGCGCGGAAAAGCTCGCGTGGGAGCTCGGCGCCGATGCGACGGCGGTCGGCTACATGGGCGGTTTCACGCCGAATCCGACGTACGAGGAGGTGTGCACCGGAAAGACGGGCCATACCGAGACCGTGCGCGTCCTCTATGCGCCTTCACGGCTGCCAACCGAGCGCCTTCTCCAGGCGTTCTTCGAGTCCCACGATCCGACGAGCCTCAACAGGCAGGGCAACGACGTCGGCACTCAGTATCGCAGCGCGGTCTTTCCGACGACGTCGCAGCAGGAGGAGCTTGCCGGGCGAATGATCGAGGCGTATCAAGAAGTTCTTGACAACAATGGATTTGGGAAGATCGTCACGGAAGTGACGCCGGCTCTCGAAGTCGGCCCCTTCTACCCCGCCGAAGACTGCCACCAGCAATACCTGGACAAGAACCCGAATGGCTACCAATGTCACGCCCGCACCGGAATGGCATGCCCCCTGCCGGGCGCAGGGCCCGCCGCCACGGGCAGGTAAACCGGCTCACGCTCCGCGATCTCCTTCAGTTTCCGCGTCACCCGCCGCCGGCGTCCCTTGACGGCAAAGGGCCGCGATCGGCCGGCGTCGCCGCGCCGTACACGGAACCCGAGGCGCCGGCCTCCCCGGAACCCTCGGTCGCGCACGCGTCAAAAGACTCCGCCGAGCCGACGAACTGCTTCCCACGGCACAACGGCTCGCGTGCGCGCAATTGGGAGGCGGCTGCCGCAGAGATCACGCTCTGCGCCTTTGCGGGGCGCGTCTTCGGCGAGGCCGAGAAAACGCCTTCCCGTCCGAACAGCCCGCTTCCTCCGAACAGCCCGCATCCACGGGCGTAGCAGCCTTGACGGGCAAGGTCTCAACCAGGCGAGATCTCAGCGGGCGAGGTCTCAACAGGCGCAGCCTTTGACGAGCACGGTCTCGATGAGACTGGCTGCGGCGACGTCAAGGTCCGCCATGTCGAGGCGAAGGCGTTCCCCGTCGCGCTCCTCGTCCCACGGGATGTATTCTCGTCCTTCGACTTCCGCCCACGTGGGCGGGGAAACCCCTTCGAGATCCGCGCTGCGCGAAACGACCCGACGGCGATGCTCCTTCCGATCCGCGAGAACGCATTCGACCGCAACCAGCTTGGCGCCCGTTCGGGCCGCCGCGTCGCGCCACATTGCGCGGGTCAGCGGCAGCGGATTGACGAGGTCGACGGCGACGTCCCTGCCGAGATCCAGGTTTGACCGGGCAAGTCCTGCAACGGCTTCGTACCCGAGGCCGCCGACGTCGACATTGCTGCGAATGAACGGAGCTTCGACCTCGTCGACGCGCAAGTAGACGCAATTCAATGAGGGAACGACGCGCCGAGCCAGGGTCGTCTTGCCCACTCCCGGCAAGCCCGAGAGAACTAGAAGAAAGGGCATGGCTAGTCGTCCATCTCCGCGCTGCGGTGCCGCCGCGCCTTGACCCTCTTGGCGATGTTCTCCACGGGATTGATGCGGCCGCGACGCTGGGCGAGATTCGCCGTTCCAGACCGAGCTTCCCGTGTTTGCGTGCGAGGGCGGTTGCGCGGCAAGGACAGCGTGCGCAGGTCGAGTCTGTGAAGCACCTGCTCAACGGTGCCGACGTCAACCGTCGGATCGCTGCGAGCCTCGAGGATCTCCACTCGCGCAGCCTCCAGAGCGACGGATTGCGCGCCGATCACCAGGTTTCTGATCTCGGAGGCGGAGCGAATCGCGGTGTCGGTCAGTTCGCTTCCTCCCACATGGTCCCACTGTTGATCGGATTCGAGGCGGATTTTGATGCGATCGGCCCACTCGCGCAATTCCTCGCGTTGGGAGAGCGGGAAGCCCTGATTCTCGAAATAGTGCTCGAGGGCGTTGTAGGCCGCATGCTGCGCGCGATCGGCGAGTTCTGCGGCCTCCTCCTTGAGGCTGCTCTCGTCCTCGGCGAGATCGAGCGCCCGAATGAGCCATGGCAAAAGAAGGCCCGCGGGAACCAAGGTGACGAACAGCACGACGGCGCCCACCACAACCGCGAAACTCCTAAACTCGCGATTCGACGGGCCTCCCCACTCCGGCAGCGAAAGCGCAAGCGCCAGCGTCGCCAGCCCGCGCATCCCGCACCACGTGAGCACCAGGCAGTCGCGCCAGTTTCTCGGCACGCCTCCCCCGCCGCCTGCGCGAGCGAGCCATCGCAACGCCCACATGGCGACGAAACGTATGAGGATCACCAGACCGACGACGACGAAGGCCAAGGGAAGGTAGCCCGCGATGGCGTCCCATCCTTCGTCGGAGACGACTTGCCTCAGCTCGGATCCCACCAAGCCGAAGGCGACGCCCGTGACCAAAAGATCGACGACCTCCCAGAAGGAGGAGGTGAGAATGCGGTCGCGCGAAGCCTCCGCAACCTCGCGTCTGTTGATCTCCAGAGCGGTGACGACCACGGCGATGACTCCGGAGGCGTGAACTTCCTCGGCAGCGAGATAGGCGATGAACGGGGCGACCATTGTGACCGCGCCAGTCGCTGCGACGTTGTGGATTCCGCGGTTTGCAATGCTGACGACCCACCCGAGCAGGAAGCCGACGAGGCTCGCGATGACGACGCCCGCCAAGAAGCGGCCGAAGGCCGTGCTCAGGCGGCCGTCGCCTTCGACGGCGCTCACCGCCGTCGTGAACAAAACGATGGCGACGGCGTCGTTGAACAGGCTCTCGGTTTGGAGGGTGCGCATAATGCCGCGGGGAACCTTCGCGGGCTCCGCGACGGCCTCGACGGCGACCGGGTCGGGAGGAGAGACCATGGCGCCCAAGGCGAGCGCGAGCGGGAGGGTTGCGGCAGGGAACAGCCACATGACCATCCCAGCCACAGCACAAGCGGTCACAGCGGTGAGGAAGACTGCCAGGATGAGGAGGGTCCGCCAACGGCGGACGAACACCGACCACGAGGCCCGACGCGCCACAGCGAAGAGCAGAGGCGGAAGGAAAAGCGGAAGGATGATCTCTGGGGCCATCGTGAAGACGGGAACCGGAGGAACGAACGACAGGCCCGCAACGAAAATCAACAACAGCACGGGATAGGGAAGGCGGGTCATCTCCCCGATCCACACCGCGACGATAGTCACGAGAACGAGAGCCAGAATCATCACCAGAGTCGGCATCCACTTCCTTCCTCTAGACGCGGCGAGAGCAAATACAACGAGTGACGGAACCGTCAACTCAGCTTTCTTTCATTATCCCTGAATCCTTTGAGCAGTTCCTAGGAGCCGCGCCACGTCGCAGCGGATCGGTCTCAGCGTGTCGCACGCTGCGGCGGCGCAGCGCGTTAGAGCGCATTAGACTGGGGGCGTTGCCACAACCGGCAACCCCGTTACGAGAGGAAATCCATGGACGTCACTCTGCCATCGGTCGCCGGCGCTTTCGGGGAGCCGCCCGAGCTGACCTTCCCGGACTCTGAGGCCCCGCGGGGCCTCCACGTAAGAGTCCTCCAGGAGGGTAGCGGCCCCGCAATTCAGAAGGGCCATCAGATCGAGGTGAACTATCTGGGCCAAATCTGGAATGGCCGCGTTTTCGATTCGTCGTTCCGCCGCGGCGAGACGACGTCGTTCCCGATCGGCGTCGGCATGGTCATCAAAGGCTGGGACCAAACGCTCGTGGGCAAGAACGTCGGCTCGCGCCTCCTCGTCTCGATTCCGCCGGAGAAAGGCTACGGCCCCAGAGGCAACCCCAGGGCGGGAATCCGGGGAACGGACACTTTGGTCTTCGTCGTCGACCTCGTCTCTACCCGCTGAGTTTCGATGGAACAGACTGCAAAAGCGGGGGCAGGTTCAAAAGCCTGCCCCCGCTTTGTCGACCGTCTGGCGTCGCTTTCGACTGCCTGACTAGTTGTCGTTTGCCAGAATCGCGAGAACTCGAAGAACCTCGACGTAAATCCAGATCACCGTGACCGTGATCGAGAAGCCGACGGTCCAAGCGAACTTCTTGGGCGCCCCGTTCTCCACGGCGTAGCGGACGTCTTCCAGATCGCCGATCAGGAAGTAGGCCGCGACGACGATCAGAATGATGCCGAGAATGAGGCCCAGGGGAACGCCGCCAAGCTTGATCGCCGTGTCCATGCCAAGGAAATTGCCAGACAGGGCCGTGTTTGCGAGCACAAGGTTGACCAGGCTGTAAACAATCGCTGCAAGAAGCACAACCATGACGAACTTGCGGCCCTTCGGCGTGGTTCGCACGGCTCCGCTCAAGAAGAGGCCCGTCGCGACGGCGACGACGATAAGCGTCCCCAGAATCGCCTGAAGCGCAATGCCCGGGTAGTACTTGTTGAGAAGGCCGGTTATGGCGCCGAGGGCGACTCCCTCGAGAGCAGCGTAGCCGATCGCGAGGCCAGGGTTCACCATGGGGCGGAATGCGGCGAAGAACGAGATGCCCAAAGCGAGAAGCGAGGTCGAAATGGCGACCGCGTTGACCGCTTTGACGGGAATGAAAAAGGCCGACAGGACGGCGGTGATCGTCGTGACGCCGATCAAAAGAAGCGTCTTGATCATCGCGTCGTCGTACGTCATCGTATTCGGACCGGCGGCCGACGTCTGGAATGCACCGCGGGAAGCTCCCGCATCGAACTGCTGCTGCGCATAGGCCTGAGCGGCGGAAGCCTGATCGAAGAACTGGCTGTTGGCCTGCTGGTTGTAAACCGGCTGGCCGTACTGGTCGTATTGGACCTGCTGACCGTACTGGGCCTGCTGCCCGTAAGCCGAGTTGCCGCCGAAGTTCGGCGTCGTCGGCTCCCGGAAGTACGGGTTCCGGTTCATCACGGGATTGTGAGCCACTGTTTCCTCCTTTAGGGGCAAGCAAATGCTTGTCACTTTCCCTACTAGTTTACCGGACGCGGAGGATCGCACCAGACACTGTGGCTCCACTCTCAGCGCAATCGCCGGGCAGTTCTGCCCCCCGATCCCCGCCTCGCACACCGCGCTCGCACGCGCCTCTTGCACGCGCTTCGCCCAGATTCAGCCTTCGCGCCCCTCGCGCGTCCTCGGAATCGCTCCGAGCCCGTCGCTCACGTCATTCTCCCGCGCCTCTTCCTTCACAGGCTTCCCGGCACGCCCCTCCTTCGAGAGGCTTCCCGGCACGCCCCTCCTTCGAGAGGCTTCCCGGCACACTCTCCTTCGAGAGGCTTCCCGGCAAAGCTCGCAGACGAGAACTCGAAACGGCAAGAGCAAACTGGAAGGCGAGAGCGAACCTGAAAAAGAACGGACCCGAAGGCGAGAGCGAAGCCAAACTCGAGGCCGCAACAAAAGAGGCCGGACAGCCCGATTGCGATACGCCAGGTAGCCCCACTGCAAACGCCGGCGCCGTCATTAGGCTGGTAGACGTCGCAGTTTCGTCAGAAAGGCGAACGGCCCGGCAACGAAAGGACATCCATGATTCAAGTTGACAATTTAACGAAGAGATACGGCAAGGTGACCGCTGTCGACCATCTCAGCTTTGAGCTCAAGCCCGGGCGGGTGACGGGGTTCCTCGGCCCCAACGGGTCGGGGAAGTCGACGACGATGCGGTGCATCATGGGGCTCGACCGGCCCACGGGCGGAAAGTGCAGAATCAACGGGCAAGAATACGGCAAGCTTTCGTCGCCGCTGACCACCGTGGGGGCGCTTTTGGACGGGCACGCATTCCACCCGAGCAGGACGGCCCGCCAGCAGCTCATGGTGGTGGCCGACACGCACGGCTTCCCCAAGACGCGAGTCGACGAAGTCCTTGAGATGACAGGCATAACGAGCGTCGCAAACAAGCGCCTCAAAGGCTTTTCCCTCGGCATGGGCCAGCGCCTCGGGATCGCGACCGCCCTTCTCGGCGATCCGCAGGTCCTCATCTTCGACGAGCCGGTCAACGGGCTTGACCCCGACGGCGTCCGCTGGGCGCGCGAGCTCATGCGCGCTCTTGCAGGCCAGGGCAGAACTATCCTCGTCTCCTCCCACCTCATGAGCGAGATGTCGCAGACGGCCGACGACCTCGTCGTCATCGGCAGGGGCAAGCTCATTGCGCAGGGCAACGTCAAGCAGTTCACCGAGTCGTCCGCGCACAGAACGGTCAACGTCGCAGGCCCCGACATTCGCGCGATCACAGACGCCTTGAGCAAGGCCAGAATTCATTTCGACGTCGACGACGGAGACGAGCGCAACCCCGCGGGCGTCGTGCGCGTCAACGGCGGCGAGAGAGCGCAGATCGGACACGCCCTGCACATTGCGCACGTGGAGATCCACGAGCTGTCCGAAACCCACTCCTCGCTGGAAGACGTCTTCATGGAGTTGACGGCCGGACAGGTCGAGTACGGCTCCGGCAGCAACATTCCGGAAATGCCCGGACGGACACCCGCACAGACGCCTCAGGGAGGACAACGATGAGCACGACATCAACGACGAATCAAGCCGCGGCGCCGAAACAACCGCAGAGCCGCCCCCTTTCTTCAAAAGTGTACAAGAACACCTTCGTCCGATCGCTTCGCTCAGAGATCCGCAAGATGACGAGCTTGAGATCGACGTGGATCACGCTGGGCATCTGGCTGGGGTTCGGCATTCTCATCACGTGGGCCATGGCGGCGATGCCTGTCAAGGGACGGAACAACATCGGAGGAATCAACGTCCACGACGAGTTCCACCCGGTCTTCATCACGGGCTCCGCGCAGCTGTACTATATTTTCGCGATGGTCCTCGGGGCGCTGGCGGTGACCGGCGAGTATGCCTCCAACACCATGCGGACCACAATCGTCTCCCAGACGAGCAGAAGGAAAGCCTTCGCCTCCAAAATAGCCGCCGTCACGACGGTCATGGGGATCGCAACCGCCGCGATCATCTCGGTGCTGGTTGCGGTGACCCTGCTGGCCGGAGGGCTCTCGTGGAACGGAGACGACGGAAACCTTCGAGCGCTGCTCCTCTTCTGGCTGGCATGCGTCCTCACCGCCCTCATGGTCACCGGCGCAGGCTACATCTTGCGATCCACGGCCGGCTCAATCGTGACCGGCGTCATGGTTCTCCTCGTTTCTGAGATGCTGCGGCTCGTTCCAGTCAAGTTCTTTCAAAGGACCCTTCCAAAGTTCCTCCCATCGGGGGTCACCTCGGGGATGACGGTCTCGGACACGGCAAACCCGAAACAAACCACCAACTATCTCAGCCCCGGGACGGCGGCGCTCGTGTGGCTCGTCTACATCTCGGTTTTCGTCGTTCTCGGAGCGATCAGATATCAAAGATCGGACGCGTAAAGGACTTGGAGTCCGCATCGGCGAGGACCGTGCCGGATCTTCGAGCGCTCCTCTGAAAGGTCAGAGACACGCAATGGCTTGTAGGGGCACGGGCCGGCCCGCAGGGTGAAAACCCCTGCGGGCCGGCCCGTTTCCCGTTCTCGGGCTTTCAACTCTGACGTCGTTTCTGACGCCGTTTCCCGTTCGCTCAGAGGTTTCCCGCCCGTTCGGAGCTTCTTGCCGCCCCGCAATCCGCGCTCTGCTCTCTCCCCCGCAATCCGTGCCCCCAGACGGACTCGAACCGACACTGCGCCGATTTTAAGTCGGCTGCCTCTGCCAATTGGGCTATGGGGGCGTCTCTTCGCCATTGTATAGCCTCGACTGCCCGTTCAATCCGCGGGCGTTCTCACAATGTCGCGCGATCTCACGTCGCCATGCATTCGCAGAGCGTCCTTCTCCCGGCGTTCCGCGCTCGGCACGACGACGCCTTCTCCGGCGGTCCCGGCGCGCGCCCCGTCCACAATGGCTTCGGGGCGTCCCCGTCCGACATGGTTCACGCACATCCGCGTCCGATATAGTTGGCGGAGTACCCGATCAAAGGAGCGACGTGGCAAAGCGCGTTGGGATCATTTCCAGATATCGTCAAGCCCTGAAAAGCGAAGCGTTTGCGGGAATAGTGCTGATGATCGCGGCCCTGGCCGCCATTGTCTGGTCGAACTCGCCGTGGCGAGGCTCGTACTTCGCGATCTCGGAGAAGCAGGCGGGCCTTGAATCCGCCCATCTTTCCCTGCCGATCGGGCATTGGGCGTCGGACGGGCTCCTCGCGGTCTTCTTCTTCGTCGTCGGGATGGAACTCAAACAGGAGTTCACGATCGGCTCCCTGCGCGATCCGCGGAAAGCCGCGGTTCCGATTCTCGCCGCATTGTGCGGAATGGCCGGCCCGATCGGCGTCTACGTCGCAGTCCAGGCGGCCACCGGCTCCGGCGTCTACGGCGGATGGGCGGTGCCCGTCGCCACAGACATCGCCTTCGCGTTGGCCATCCTCGCCATCTTCGGCCGAGGCCTGCCCCCGGCGGCCCGCACATTCCTCATGACCCTGGCGGTCGCGGACGATCTGGGCGGCATCGTCGTCATCGCCGCGTTCTTCTCCACGGAGCTCAACTTGCTGTGGCTGGGGGCCTCGATCGCAACGGTCGCCGTTTTCGGCCTTCTCGTCAAACGCCGCGTCATTCGCTGGTGGATTCTCTGGCCGCTCGGCGTCCTCGCCTGGTACTTCATGCACCTGTCGGGCATCCACGCCACGATCGCCGGGGTGGCCTTGGGCATGATGGTCTCAACCAAGCTCGCCAAGGGCGAGAAAGACTACATGACGCATCGGTTCTCCGAGCGGCTTTCCTTCGCGTCTTCGGGCATCGTGCTGCCTATCTTCGCCTTCTTCGCGGCGGGCGTGAACATCGTCGACTCCGGCGGGTTCGGCGGAATGATCACGGACCCGGTTTCCGTCGGCATCTACCTAGGCCTCCCCTTGGGCAAATGCATCGGAATCTTCGGCGGGGTGTGGATCATGACGAAGTTCCTCAAGCTCCGTCTCGGCGCGGGAATCGACATGCGCGACATCTTCCCGATTTCGCTCGTCGCAGGCATCGGATTCACGGTTTCCCTGCTCATCGCGACCCTGTCCTTCCCCGCGAGCGACCCGCATGAGCCGCATTCGCGGGTAGCCGTCATCATAGGCACCCTGCTGTCGGTGGTTCTCGGGGCCGTCGCTTTGCGACTGCGCCTGCGCTCGGCGATTCGCGGCCCCGGCCTCGATCCCCACGCGCACTTGCGCCATGGGCCGAACAGGCGCGAGGACGGTCCGCGACGCGACGGCATTCGCGGCGACCGCCGCGGGCGCCGTCCGAAGCCCTAAGGCCGCTCAGCCTCTGACTTCTCAAGCGACGGCTCGCTCCCCCGCCAGCTCGGCGGCTGGGGGTCGCGGGCGGCCCACATCGCCAGGCCGTCGAGGATGTCGTGTTCCGACGTCGTGATGCCCGCAAGCTCGCCTCCGGCTTCGCGGACTCTGGCCGCCGCCCTCGCGACGACCTCGCCCCAGACGAGCGCTCCGGCGGCTATGACGTCCACTCTGCCGGGATGCATGAATCCGAGCGTCTCCCGCTCGGCGCGCGTCGAACTCAGAAACCATTCGCATGTCGCAAGCGTTTCCTCGACGCTCAGAACGGTTCCGTGAATGCGCTCGGGATCGTAGGCTCGAAGCCCCAAAGCCTTCGCCGTGATCGTGGTGACCGAACCGGCCAAGCCGATGAGGCCCTTGGCTGCGCCGAGGTCGACGTGTTCTTCCGCGGCGTCGAGCGCCATGTTCACGTCCCTGCGCGCAGCTTCCACGGCCCGCGAATCGGACGCGTCCGCGCCAAGGTGCCTCTCGTGCATCCGCACGCACCCGACGTCCATCGAGTAGGCCCCGAGCAGCTCGCCCGACGTCGTCCCCAAAGCGATTTCCGTGGAGCCCCCACCCAAATCGACGGCGAGCAGCGGGCTCTCCGTTCCGGGAGGCATCCCCGAAATCGCGCCGGCAAAGCTCGTCCTGGCCTCCTCTTCCCCGCTGAGAATCTGCGGGGAGACTCCCAATCGCGAGCGCACCCCCTCCACGAAGACGTCGCGGTTGCGCGCATCGCGTGCGGCCGACGTCGCGGCGAAGCGAATCGATGTGACGCCGTGGGCGCGGCAGGCCTCCCCGTATTCCTCCGCGGCCGCGAAAGCGCGTTCAAGGGCTTCCTGTGCGAACTCGCCCGCCCGATCGACTCCCTGGCCGAGCCGCACCACCTTCATCTCTCGGACGAGGTCGCGCAAGGAGCCGTCGGGGCCGGCCTCGGCGATCAGCAGACGTATCGAATTCGTTCCGCAATCGATGCCCGCGACGCTCACTCGGCCCGTCCTAGAACACTCTGAGCTCCCTCGCCGCCCGAAGCCGCACTTTGACCGCCCGAAACGCCCGTTTGCGCTCCCGGCACATTCCTTTGCGCGTTCTCGCCGCAACGGCACACGGCCGGATCCCACGCCGCGGCCCTCAAAGCGAGATCGCCGACCGGGCACAGGCCCTCCCCGACGCTCATGGAGTAAGCCGCCAGGGCGTGAAGGCACTTCACGCGGTCGGGCATCCCTCCGGCGCTCACATTGGCGATCTCAGGCACATCCCCAAGGAGACGCCTGCGCTTGATGTAATCGGCGTGAGCGGCGCGGTGGCCTGCGGCAAGGTCGGCGTCTTCAGCCAGGCGCGCATTGAGCTCCGCCATGCAGCCTTCGGCCTCCAGACGGGACATTCCGTACGCCACGCTCGGAAGCGTGAGATAGAAAAGGGTGGGAAACGGCGTTCCGTCGGGCAAACGAGGCTCGGTGACCGTCACCGCCGGGGCGCCGCACGCGCATCTCGCGCCTATTCCGACGAGGCCGCGCGGGCGCCTGCCGAGCTGGGCTTGGATCGCCTCGACGTCGCCGGGGCGGACCGGCGTCGCATGAATCGCTATGGCCGCAAGATCCTCAATCACTTGTTTGCGCCGCCTCTCCCTCCGACGACGGGAACGTCGTCGACGTTGTCCGCTTTTCCGCTCTGCCCCGCGACCTTCACGGAGTCCCACATGGTCGTGTACCACGGGGTGGCCGCCCTGCGCTTCTTATTGACGGACTCGACCTTCTTCTGCAGCCGTTCGCTCGCCGTGCCCTTCGAGGGATCCGTGACGACGTAGAGCGTCTGCCCGGGCATGACGTATCCAAGGCGCTTTCTGGCTTGGGTCTTGACGTAATTGTCGTCGTTCCACAGCTTCAACTCGCGCTCGAGTTCGGCATTGTGCTCTTGGACGGAGGACAGACGCGCCTTGGCGTCGCGAAGCTCCTGCTGCTTGTCCAGATATCTGGCAAAGGTGGGCAAGACGACGATGAGGGCGACAAGGGCGAACAGAACGACGGTGAGCATCCTCAAAGAAATCTGATACGTGCCCTTCGAACCGGGTATGACGATCGAGCGCCGCGTCTCGAAGCGCCGCCTGTTCTCCGGCCTGCCGGCCCGCCGAACCCCCGGGCGCTGCGGAGAGCGCCCGTTTCGAGGGTTTGCGCCTTTGGGCCCGGAGGGCCTCCCCTCCCGAGTTCGGCCGTTCGACGTCGAACGCGAGCTCTCCCCCGAACGCGCGGGGGGCGCGGAACGCTTGCGGGGTCGGCTGTTGCGAGGGCGACGAGACGCGGGCTGGCGGGAATTCATAGGAGCAATTCTACGGTCGGCCTCCGGCAGGCTTCGGCACGAACACGTGTGCCGGCCGCAACGGTTCGGACGCGGGCAGCGCCGATCCCTCGCGCGCCTCGCAGCCGGTCCGGGCATGTGAACGCATCTGACATCTCATCGTTCCGAAGGTAGAATCTGCATGTAAGCTATATCACCTACGCGCCTCCGGGACCGCACCCCGGACAGTCGCTCAATGACGAACGAGTGCATGGAAAGAGGGAAAATGCCTGTCACCACGGACGACCTTCAGGAGCTTCGCGACAGACTCGGCGAACGCTTCGTCACGGATCAACGCGCCATCGAGCCCTACGGCAGGGATATGTCGTGGATGGTTCCGGAAGGCGAACCGCTCGGCGCCGTATTCGCCGACACGACGGAAGACGTTTCAATCGCCTTGGCGTGGGCGAACGCCCACAAGGTCCCCGTTTCGGTCCGCACAGGCGGGTCAGGGCTCGCCGGAGGGGCGGTCTCCTATCCCGGGGGCCTCATCATCGCCCTCCACAACATGAATCGCATCCTCGAGATCGACCATGAGAACGGGATCGCCGTCGTCGAACCCGGAATCATCAACGCCCAGCTCAACAAGGAGCTGGCCAAGGAAGGCTTCTTCTTCGCCCCCGACCCGGCGTCGGCCTCGATGTGCTCGGTGGGCGGCAACATCGCCACCAACGCGGGAGGCCTGCGGGCCGTATGCCACGGCGTGACGATCAACTGGGTTCGCGCGCTCGAGGTGGTGCTCGCCGACGGCAGGGTGATCCACGTCGGGTCGAAGACCATCAAAAACGTCTCGTCCCTCAACCTCAAAGAGCTTTTCATCGGCTCGGAGGGGACGCTGGGCGTCATCACCCAGGCCGTCATCCGCATCGAGCCGCTCAATCAGTTTGACAACTACACGTTCTTCGCCTGCTTCGATTCGGCGGAGGACGCCGGATACGCCACCGTCATGCTCCGCGCGTGCGAACCTCGCCCGGTCTCCCTCGAACTCATTGACGCCCTCGGGGTCGAGCTGGTCAACAAGCGCAATCCCGACCTTCAGATCCCCCAGCCGGGCGCGGCGCTTCTGCTCGGCCAGGCCGAAGGCGAAAACGCGAAGAGGACAGTCGAGGAGTACGCGGAGGTGTGCCGCGAGTACGGGGCGACGGCCGTGCAATTCGAGGAGGGCGCCCGGCTCTTCCAGGTGCGCAGGGACGCCTACCCCGCCCTGACGGCCAACGGCATGCAGGTGATCGGAGACGTCTCCGTGCCGATTTCCCGCCTCGCGGAGGCCATCCACGGGATCGAGGAGATTTCGGCTGAACGCGGGCGGAAAGTCTCGATTCTCGCCCATGCGGGCGACGGCAACATCCACCCGATCGTCGAGTGCGGCGAGGGCGTCGAGGAGGCGGCCGCGGCCGAGTCCCTGCTCGACGAGATCTGCCGCATGGCAATCGGCATGGAGGGCGTGGTCTCCGGCGAGCACGGGATCGGCCACCTCAAGCACGCCGAGATCGACCATCTGCTCAGCCCCGACACGCGCTCGGTGCAAAGGGCGATCAAGCAGGCGCTCGACCCCAACAACATCCTCACTCCCGGCCGCAAGATCTGAAAGTCAGGTCGGAGCCTGAAGGCAAGGGAATGCCCCCGGAGCTCTCCGGGGGCATTCGCCGTTCGCATCAACGGGTCGACGTCGGCTCTTTGCCAAAGCCCGCCCCTTGGGCGGCGGCCCTTTGACTCAAGATTTGGCTCAAACCCGACGTCGGCCCCGCCGAAGTCAGCCCTTGTAACGCGGGAAGGAGCCGCGGCCGGCGAAAACGGCGTTCTCGCCCAGCTGGTCCTCGATGCGCAGGAGCTGGTTGTACTTGTTGATCCGCTCGCCGCGAGCCGGGGCGCCGGTCTTGATCTGGCCGGCGTTGGTGGCCACGGACAGGTCGGCGATCGTCGTGTCCTCGGTTTCGCCGGAACGGTGAGAGGTCATCGTGCGGTAGCCGTTGCGATGGGCCATCTCGACCGCCTCGAGGGTCTCGGAGATCGTCCCGATCTGGTTGACCTTGACGAGGAGGGCGTTGGCCGCGCCGAGTTCGATGCCCTTGGCGAGGCGCTCGGGGTTGGTGACGAAGAAGTCGTCGCCGACGATCTGGACTTTGTCGCCGAGGACGTCGGTCAGGGCCTTCCACGCGTCCCACTCGTCCTCGGAGAGCGGGTCCTCGATGGAGACGAGCGGGTACTCGGCGACGAGCTTCTTGTAGTAGTCGACCATGTAGTCGGTGTCCTTGACCCCGCCCTCGAAGGTGTACTTGCCGTCGGCGAAGAACTCCGAGGAGGCGACGTCGAGGGCGAGGCCGACCTCGGCGCCGGGCTTGAAGCCGGCCTTCTCAATGGCCTCGCAGATAAGGTCGAGCGCGGCGGCGTTCGACTCGAGGTTGGGGGCGAAGCCGCCCTCGTCGCCGAGGCCGGTGGCGAGGCCGCGCTCCTTGAGCACGGACTTGAGCGAGTGATAGACCTCAGACCCCCAGCGCAGAGACTCCTTGAACGAGTCGGCGCCGTAGGGGGCGATCATGAACTCCTGGATGTCGACGTTCGAATCCGCATGGGAGCCGCCGTTGAGGATGTTCATCATGGGGACGGGCAGAACGTGGGCGTTCGGGCCGCCGAGGTACTGGTAAAGCGGCAGGCCCGCGGACTTGGCGGCGGCCTTGGCCACGGCGATGGACACGCCGAGGATGGCGTTGGCGCCGAACTTGGCCTTGTTGGGCGTGCCGTCGAGGGCGATGAGGAAGCTGTCGATTCCGCGCTGGTCCTCGGCGTCGAAGGATTCGGCGATCTCGGGGCGAATGTCCTCGTTGACGGCCGCTACCGCGCCCTCAACTCCCTTGCCCAGGTAGCGGGCGGCGTCGCCGTCGCGGCGCTCAACGGCCTCGAATGCGCCGGTGGACGCGCCGGAGGGGACGCCGGCCCGGGCGCGGGTGCCGTCCTCGAGCTCAACCTCGACCTCGACGGTGGGATTTCCGCGGGAGTCAAGGATCTCGCGGGAGTAAAGATCAACAATGATGGCCACAGCCACTCCTAACTGTAGTGTGCGCGACGGCGATGCGAGCCGTCTCGGCTGGGAACAACCCTTTTTCTATTCTCCCGCAGAACGGGGCGCGGTGGCAGTCGAGGCCAGTTACTCATCTCTCATTTTGATCAGCGACGCCGAGCCGGGATGAGACGAATGGGACCTCGGGACCAAAGCCGCGGCGCGACGTCGGCGTCGTTCAACGAATTCAAACCGATATTCAATTCAAATCGGCTTTCGCCGAACAAGAGCCGGGATTCGACGAATTCGGCGCGCAAAGCGCGGCCTATCGACGTCGAAGGGTCAGATATTCGGGAAGCTCGAGCCTCTTCTGCTTGTCAGCGACCCCGTATCGTTTGCTGTAGTCGACCTTCATGTCGGCCAGTATGCCGTTGATCTCCTTTTGGAACGCGGGCCGCTCCGTACTCAACGCCCGGGCCAGGCAGTACCTCTGGACGTCGGCCGGAAGTTCGGAGGACGCGTTCAGAGCCTTCTTGCACTGTTGCAAGATCTGGTCCTTCTGGGAGGCGTCGAGCTTCTCGCTCGCCTTGTCGACAGCCGGGCTGACGGCCGTGATCGTGACCCTGAACCCGAGAATCCGGAAGCGGCTGGAGAGGTCGATCCCAAAAGCGGTCAGTGACTTGCCCAGTCCGTCTTCCTTCAGCCGCTGCGCGAGTTCGTCGACGCTCTGCTCCGAAACCGAGCGGCCGTTGACGGTGGCGGCGGTCCCGGGCTTTGTGCATCCGGCGAGAGCCGTGCACGCTAGAGCGACGGCGGCGAACGCCTTTGCGGCCAGCTTGGTCTTCATCGGATCCTTCCCTCGATTCTGAACTATATGTTACCTGGAAGATCCGAGGGTCGCGACGAACACCGAATGAATGAGCATTCCCACCCAGTCGAGGATGTCGTCGCCCTCGATTGCCGAGGATTCGCCCATTCGCTTCGAATCCCCCGGCGCGGGCACGAGCGCCACGCGCACGGCCGGTTTGAGAATCGCGCCCGGATAGAGCCGCTTGAGCCGAGCCTGCCGCGAATCGGGAAGGTTGACCGGCGCCAGGCGAATGTTCTTTCCCATCATCGTCACCTCGGCCAGCCCCGCTTCCCTGCACATCTCGCGCAGTCCCGCGATGCGGAAAAGGCGCTCTGCCTGGGGCGGGATCTTGCCGTAGCGGTCGGTCATCTCCGCGCGGACGGCCTCGCGTTCGCCCTCGGAGCCGGCCTCCGCTATCTTCGTGTAAATCTCCAGGCGCAGCCGCTCCGAGGAGACGTAATCCTCAGGAAGATAGGCGTCCACGGGAAGCTCGATCCGGACGTCGACGTCGGCGTCTTCCTCCTCGGGCGCCTTCCCGCGCATTCTCGCCACCGCGTCGGCGACCATCCGCACGTACAGGTCGAATCCGACTCCCGCGATGTGGCCGGATTGCTCGCCGCCGAGCATGTTGCCGGCGCCGCGGATCTCCAGATCGCGCATCGCCACCTGGATGCCCGAGCCCAGCTCGGCGTTGGCCGCGATCGTGCGCAGGCGCTCAAGGGCCGTTTCGGTCATCGCCTTGTCCGGGTTGTAGAGGAAGTAGGCGTATGCCCGTTCGCGCCCGCGGCCCACGCGCCCGCGCAGCTGGTGGAGCTGGGAGAGCCCGAAGCGCTCGGCGTCCTCGACGATGAGCGTGTTCGCGTTTGAGATGTCCAGCCCGGTCTCGACGATCGTCGTGCAGACGAGGATGTCGATTTCCTTGTCCCAGAAGGCCTGGATGACCAGTTCGAGCTGGTGCTCGCTCATTTTTCCGTGGGCCACGCCCACCCGAGCCTCGGGCACGAGCTCGCCGAGCTGCGCGGCGACCCGCGCCATGTCGCCCGTCCGGTTGTGGACGTAGAAAATCTGCCCGTCGCGCAGCAGCTCGCGGCGTATGGCCGCGAGCACCTGCTTGTTGTCTTTTGGCCCCACGTATGTGAGGACGGGGTGGCGCTCCTCGGGGGGAGTGGCGAGCGTGGACATCTCGCGCACGCCCGTCACGGCCATCTCGAGGGTGCGCGGGATGGGCGTGGCGGACATCGAGAGGACGTCGACGTCGGGATAGAGCTGCTTGAGGGTTTCCTTGTGTTCGACGCCGAAGCGCTGCTCCTCGTCCACCACCACGAGCCCGAGGTTCTTGAATCGCACGTTTCCGGTGAGGAGCCGGTGGGTGCCGATGACGACGTCGACCGTGCCGTCGGCCAGCCCCTTGACGGTCTCGGCGGCCTCGCGTTCGGACTGGAAGCGCGAAAGCTGGGCCAAATGCACGGGGAAGCCCGAATACCTCTCGCGGAAAGTCTCGTAATGCTGGGAGACGAGCAGCGTGGTGGGCACGAGGACGGCCGCCTGCTTGCCGTCTTGCACCGCTTTGAAAGCCGCCCTCAGGGCGATCTCGGTTTTGCCGTAGCCGACGTCGCCGGATATGAGCCTGTCCATCGGCGTCGGCTTTTCCATGTCCGCCTTGACTTCGTCGATGGTTTGAAGCTGGTCTGGCGTTTCGACGTAGGCGAAGGAGTCTTCGAGCTCGCGCTGCCAGGGGGTGTCGGGCGAGAACTGGAATCCCTTGGCCGCCTGGCGCGCGGCGTAGAGCCGCACGAGCTCCTGAGCGATCTGCTTGGTCGCCGCCCGCGCGCTGGCCTTGGTTTTGGCCCAGTCGCTTCCGCCCATTTTGTTGAGGGAGGGGGCCTCGCCGCCGGCGTACCGTGAGACCTGGTCAAGGGAGTCCGTGGGGACCCAGAGCTGATCGGGCGGGGCGCCGCGGCGCGTCGAGGCGTATTCGAGGACGAGGTACTCGCGCTGGGTCTCGCGGCCCGCCCCGATGGAGCGTTTGGCCATTTTGACGAATCGGCCCACGCCGTGGTGTTCGTGGACCACGTAGTCTCCGGGTTTGAGCGCCTGGAGGTCGACGGCGTTCTTCCGGCGCGCGGGCATCCTGCGCATGTCGCGCGTCGACGATCCGCCTCTGCCCGTGATGTCCGCCGCGGCGTAGAGCGCCAGACGCTGGCCTTTCATCGTGAAGCCCGAGGCGATGGGCGCGGCGGTCACGTGGCACACGCCGGGTTCGAGCTCGGCAAGGTCTTCCGTGAATGTCGCGGGGACTCCGGCCTCCTCGAGCTGTTCGCACATGCGGCGGCCCAGGCCCGCCCCTTCGACGGCGAGCGCCAAGCGCCACCGCCCCCGGGCCTTCTCGGCGACGTCGGCGATCGCCTCGTCGACCTTCCCCATGAATTTCTTCGGTTCGGCGGCGTCGGCCCGGGAACGCCCCCGGCCTTCGAGGAAGCCGGCGAGCGTCCACCATCCCAGTCCGCGGGCGTCCGCCGCCTCCCGCGTCTCGTCGAGATCGGCGAAGGAGGCCCTGTCGACGTCGACGGGCACGGCTCCGCCCGCCGCCGCCGAGCTCCAGGCCGCGGAGAGGAACTCCTCCGTGGTCGCGATGAGGGAATCGGCGCGTTGGGAGACTCTTTCCGGCTCGACGAGCACGATCCGGGACCCCTCCGGGATCGTGTTCGCCACGGGGGCCATGTCGACGAGCACGGGCGCGAGCGACTCCATCCCCTCCGGAGCGATGCCTTCCGCGATCTTGTCGAGCATGTCGACGGCGCCGGGGAGCTCAGCGACGAGCTCGCGGGCGCGGGCGCGGACGTCGGCGGTCAGAAGGATTTCCCGGCACGGGGGCGCATACACTTCGTCCCTCGTTTCAAGCGATCGCTGGTCGGCGACGGAGAAAACGCGGATTTCTTCGACGTCGTCGCCGAAGAGCTCGATGCGCGAGGGCCTGGGGTCGGTGGGCGGAAAGATGTCGATGATGCCTCCGCGAACGGCGAACTGCCCCCGGCCTTCAACCATGTCGACGCGGGAGTATGCGGCATCGACGAGTGCGCGTTCGAGGGATTCGAGGTCGACGACGTCGCCCGTCCTGACCCGCACGGGCTTGAGCTCGCCCAGGCCCTCCGCGATCGGCTGCAAAAGCGCGCGAACGGGCATGACGAGCACGCGAAGGGGGGCGAAGTCCTCGGGATGGGCGAGGCGGCGCTGCGCGAGTATTCGGCGCGCCACCGTGTCCGAACGCGGCGACAGCCTCTCGTGCGGAAGCGTTTCCCAGGCGGGAAAGAGCTCCACCGTTTCCCCGGGAAGGTAGGCGCGAAGCGCGCCGACCAGTTCGTCGGCCTCGCGGCCGGTGGGTGTGACGGCGACGGTGAGCGGCGGCTCCGTGTGGCTTCGAGCGGCGTTCGACCCGAGCGGGCCGCCGGCGCCGCGCGCGCCTCCCATGAGTGCGAGAACGGGAGGGACAAGGCCGCGGGGCATCGCCAGGTCGCGATTGCCGCTTTGGCCGAGGGCGGAGGAAATGGCGGGGTCGGCTGCGACGATTGGCAGGAGGGCGCTGAGCAAGGTCACCTCGTGTGAAGCCTGAGCTGGGCGGCCTCGAGGCCGCTGAGAATGACGTCTTCGACGGCGTCGGCCGCCTCCGATATGAGGAGCGGAAGTCCCTTCGTCTGCGAGGAAGCGAAGGGCGAAAGCACGAAATCGGCGGGATCCTGCCGCCCGGGCGGGCGTCCGATCCCGAATCTCAAGCGAATGTACTCTTTCGTCCCGAGTGCTTGAGAGATCGATTTGAGGCCGTTGTGGCCTCCCTCTCCCCCGCCGCGCTTGAGGCGGATCGTGCCGAAGGGCAGGTCGAGCTCGTCGTGGGCGACGATGAGATTCTGGGGGGCGATCTTGAAGTAGCTGAGAAGCGCCGCGACGGGGCCTCCGGATTCGTTCATGTACCGGGTCGTCACGGACAAGACGGCTCTGCGGGACGGCGGGGGCCCGACGTGGCACTCGAGGCCGAGCGCCCCCGTGTTCTTCAATCGTGAAAGTTTCCCGCGAGCGCGGGCTGTGAGCTCGTCGATCACCATGTGCCCCGCGTTGTGGCGCGTGGCTGCGTACCGTGGGCCGGGATTTCCCAGGCCGACCGCTGCGAACACCTTGCCTCCAATGCGTGTGGCGCCCCTCGGGGCGCCACACGCTTGACAATCATTCGGCCGGGGCTTCTTCTGCGCCCGCCGCCTGCTCGACGGCGGGAGCGTCTTCCTCGGCGGGGGAAGACGGAGTCGCAATGACCACGACGATCGACTCGGGGTCGGTCTCGACCTCGACGTCGGCGGGGAAGGTCAAGTCCGCGACAGTGACGTTCTCGCCGTCCTTGCGGCCTTCGACGTCGACGACGATCGACTCGGGGATCGCGGTGGCCGGGGCCTTGACCAGAACGTGCATGAGCTCAACGGTGTGGATCGTGCCGGAGAAGGACTCTCCGGTGACTTCGACGGGAACTTCGACGTCGACCTTTTCGCCCTGCTTGACGCGCAGAAGATCGAGGTGCTCAATGATGCGCGTCAGAGGGTTGCGCTGGAGCTCCTTGACGAGAACGAGCTGCTCCTTGCCCTCCAGTGTGATCGTGAGAATCGGGTTGGCCTGCCCCTTGGTGGCAAGGAAGATCTCATGCGAATCGAAGGAAATGTGGACGGGTTCGGAGCCGTGTCCGTAGACGACGGCGGGCGTGCGGCCCTGGCGGCGAAGCTGGCGTGACGCGCCCTTTCCGAAGGACTGGCGGCGATCGACCTCGATTTTGTCTGACATGTGGTTCTCCTTTCGTGTGGCGCCCGAGAGCTTCGAGCGCGTGCGGCCTCGATTCCGACGGCCGTGCACGAAGGCACACCCACCGCGTCGATAACGGAAAGACGAATCGGCTTTCCCTCGCCGAGGCAACCTATAAATGTTACCTCGCCAAGGAAGCGCCTGTCATCTTCAGGAGTCGTCGTCCGCAGAGCCTTCGATGTCGTCGAGAGCGGAATCCTCCGGGTCGGCCGCATCGGAGTCGGAGTCGGCCGCCAGATCGTCATCGGCGACCGCGCCGTCGGCATCCGAGGAAGCGGCCTCGCGCCAACCCTGGCCGTCCGAATCCCGATCTCCCCACGCGGCCGGCGACAGGGGCGGCCAATTCGGCGCCGAACCGTCCAAAACGGAAGCCGACTCATCCGCGTCAGGGTCGTCGGCAGCGGCTGCCGAGCCGTCTGCGGCCAACGCGCTGCCCCCAGCCGATTCAGAGGCATCGGCGGCGTCCGAGTCGGAACCGTCGAAGGCCAGCGGGCCGGCAGCGGCGAAGGCGGGATCGTAAGGGCTTGAGCCAGATGCCCCGCCCTGAGACGAGCCCGCCGCGACGGCCTTTGCCCGATTCGTGATGAGGGTGGCGGTGATCAGCCCGACGAAGACGAGAGCCATTCCGCCCACCACGCCCATGTTGGGCCCGCCGGACTCTTCCTCAGCCGCGGGCTTGGGAGCCGCCGAGGTGATGATCGGCTTCTTCTTGGCAGTGCTCTTCGGGCGTTCGGTCGGCACCGGGCTTGCGGCTTCGGGGGCGATGGTCATGATCTGTCCCCCTATCTTCACGGTCGGGGTGGCCGAAGGATTCGCTCCCGGCGGGAGCGGCCTTCCTTGGGCGTCTACCGCAACGCCTTGCTGCGCGCCCGGCTGCCTTTGCTGTTGAGAGCCGCCGGCCTGCTGGCCGCCGCCGTCGTTTCCTCCCTGGCCGCTTCCTTGGTTGCCGCCTTGGCCATTGCCTTGGTTGCCGCCTTGGCCGTTTCCTTGGTTGCCTCCGCCATTGCCGTTGCCGCCCGGCTGCCCTTGGCCTTGGGCGGCGACCACCGTGAAATCCGAGTCTCCCCGGCAGGTGATCTGTTGGGCGCCGCCGCCGTTCGGATCGGCTGCCGTTGCGTTGAAGCGCAGCCAATGCGCTCCGGGGGCGACGTTGTCAGGAAGGATGACGGACCCCGAAACCGCTCCGGAGGAAGGAACCTTCTTGTGCAGGATGGACTTTCCCGGAAGGCTGCTGTCCCAGTGGGCGGCTCCGTCGTCAAGCTGGACGTAGACGGTCGCGCCCGGGGGAAAGCCGGTCGCCGTGAAGGAGATCTGCTGACCCGCCTGAACAGTCTTCGCGGACACGGACGCGCCGGTTCCCGGGGAGTCCCCCGGAAGGGCGCGAGCGCCTGCGTCGACCAGCGTCGCGAGCACGAAGCCCATGAGGATCGCAAACATGGCCTTCAGGCCTTTGCGCGAAGCAATCATGACCACTCCTCGCTTTCACTTGCTTTGACGCCGCGAGGCGATGAGGGAGGTTGCAACGACCGTCACGGAAATGACTG
Source organism: uncultured Actinobaculum sp. (assembly GCA_938020505.1). GTDB lineage: Bacteria > Actinomycetota > Actinomycetes > Actinomycetales > Actinomycetaceae > Peptidiphaga. The sequence goes on from CALIHR010000055.1 coordinate 159,053, forward strand.
CGCCGCCGAGCATCCACGGCCATATGGCCTGGCTGTCGTCCTCCTCGACTTTCGGCGCGACGCGGGCCGGGCCGTCGGTCTTCGTCGGCGTCGGAGACGGCGACGGGGACTTCTTGACGTTGCCGACGTCGAGGTCGGTCCATCCGATGAGCGCCCCGGTGGAGTCCATCACCGCAAACTTGTAGGAGCCGTCGGGAAGGGTGGAGGTGTCGACCCGAATCTTTCCTTCCTTGTCGATCTGCATCCACCCGAGCGGGCTCCCCTGAGGATAGAGGTAGAGGAAGACCCATTCGCCCGGCTGTCGTCCGGCCGGCGCGAGCACCAAGATCTTGCCTTCCATCTGCTTTCCAATGTTTCCGGCATTCTGGAGCGTCAAGCCCTTGATGTTTGGAACGGGGGGAAGCGGCGAGAAGTCGGGCTTCGGGAAAAACGGCTGGGCCGGCTTCTGGGGCTGCTGACCGGCGACGGCCCTTTGAATGACATACCTTCCGGGAATGATCGATTGACGCGTGCCCGACTGGACCGAACGCCTCACGATCGGGAAGCCGCCCGTTCTTCCCTGCTGGCCGCGGCCGTTCCCTTGATTTCCGTTCGGATGCTGGCCGCCGCCGTTGTTCGGAGGCTGATTCCCGGCCTTCGGAGGCTGATTTCCCCCGCCGGGAGGCTGGTTTCCGCCATTGCCGGGAGGATTGGTCGGGTTGGTCGGTTTCTTGGGGCCCTCGAACGGCGTCCATCCCAGGAGGGCTCCGAAGTCATCGCCGGGCTTGCCGGACTGCGCCGTGATCTTCAGAGCGCCCTTGGGCAGCGACACGTTTTTCGGCAGACCGAGGACCTTGCCGTCCTTGTCCGTCTCAAACCACGTAGCGCCCCAGGGGTGGCGAGACGTCCCTTCCTCGTCGTACACGTCAAGGAAGACCCAGGTCTTCTTGCCCGCGGCATTCTGGCCGTCCTTGTTGCCCTTGCCGCCCTCGGCCTTGGCCTTGGGGACCGTGACGATGAGCCTCCCGCCCTTGCCGCGCTTGACGGTCATTCCCTGTTTGTTCTCGTTTTTGAGATCCTCGTTCGCCTCGACCGGCTCGGGCACTCCGCTCGGTTTGTACTCTTCGACGTCGAACTCGTCGGACTTGACCTCCCGCTTGGCGTCACCCGGCTTGATCGTGTCTCCGGTGATGAACGTCAAGCGGTGCTTGCCCTCTGGGAAAACAGGGCTGCTCCCGCCGTTGCCTCCGCGAACCGCTTTCTTGTCGGTTCCGTCCGGCAGCGGGATCTCGGCCGTCCAATCGCCGGTCTTGGGGTCGGCGTTCTCCACGATCGCCCAGACCGTCGCGTCGCCGCCGTCCGGCACATCGAGGCGCTTGTATTTTCCGTCGTCAATCTTGACCGCGATCTTCGAGGCGCCCTGCTTTTCTTGCGGGTGGCACCACCCTTTGCCGCTGACCTTTAACGTGCCGCCCATATGAGCCTTGGCGTTCTCCACCTTGACGGTCGGCTTGTCAACCGACGGCGTGCACGTAGTCGGCTCGAGGACCGTCAACTGTTCTGAGGTCATTGAGCGCTTGACGTCTCCCGTGTCCGACTGCCCCGAGAGAAGGGTGACCGTGAAGTACTGTCCCTTTGCCACTCCGTCGGGAACGTCAATCTCGACTTCGAAGTCGCCGTTGGAATCAATGCTCGCCTTGACGTTCTTGTCTTTCTTCGGGTTGGCTTTCGGGTCGTCCTTGGGGGCGACAAGCGCCCAGACGGCTTTGTCTCCCTTCACCGAAGGATGGTCAATGGCCTTGGCCCGCTCGTAGGGATCGCCCTTGCCCTTGTTGACCTTGACGGAGACTGTGGACGGGCCGTTCCCGGCTGCGTTCTTCCAACCGGTCCCCTTGATGCGGAACTTCGCCCCGGAATCCGACTTGATCTCTTTCTCGACCCAGGCTTTGGCGCCCGACTTGTCCGACGGGTCAGCCAGATCAGCGTGCGGCCACGTCGGCGGGTCGGCGTTAGGAGGTGTGTCGTTCGGCTGGTTCTGCGGCGCGGCTTCCTTGGGCGCGGGCGCCTGCGGAGCCTGCTTGGGCGCGGGCGCCTGCGGATTAGGATTCTGATCGGGCTTGCCCGCCTCGGCGCCGTACACGAACGCCGCGCTCGGTTGCCGCACGACGTCGCCTTGAAGGGCCGAGCCGCTCACGAACTCTACGGTGTGCCTGCCCTCTTTCAGCTGGCCCAGAGTCTCCGCGGGAACGGTCGCGGTCCAATTTCCGGACGCATCCGCCTTGGCCATCGCGAGGACGCCCTTGTCGGCCTCCGTCTTTCCATTGGCGGGATTCTTGACGGAGGATTTCGTTTTGAGGGCCCCGCCGTCGATCTTGACGGCGACGACCGAGCCTTCCTTCTTCCCCTGATTCATCCAGCCCGTGCCCTTGACCGTCAGCGGCTGGCCGACGGCGACGCGGTCCGGCGCGCTGTAGCCCGCCCCGTCGGGCGTGCTGCCGTTGCTGGCTCCGGCGGGCGCTGCGGCGAACATACTCGCGCAGGCCAGCAGCAGAACCGTGAGCAGGCTCAGACCACGCGAAACGGACAGAGCAGCAAAGGTTTTATTCCTTCTCATAGCGTGTCCAATACAGATCGAAAACTTGTGGAGACATTGTGGAGTCTAGTCTCGTCGGCGTCGCTTGACGACGTCGTCCACAAGGTGGATGTGAAAGGAAGTCCCTGGCGGGCGCCGAAACGAGCCATTTGACCGAATATGTGTGCTTGCCTTCATAGTCCTTACCGATTCGGCAAAACCGAACCCGCGGCGGCGAGGCCTCGGAAACGACGTTGCGAACCGTCGCGTCAAAGAGCGCGGCAAGCGCGAGAAGACCTGGAATGTATCGAAACCATAGAACGACAAGGGCCGCGAAAGCCCCGGATCACGATAAAAGCTGTGTGGGCGACCATATTAAGCCGCCCACACAGCTTTTATCGGCATGCGGTCTCAGCCGCCAAAACGGCGAGCATTGCTGCTGTCCGTTCCCTGCATGTTCGTAACAGAACCGTCAAGCACGAGGCTGAGAGCGTCGGTGGCCTGGACCATGACGTCGCAGTCCTTCATCCAGCTCACGAAGATCGTGTGGAAGGCATCTGCTGCCTGACCGCCGAGCCTCTCGCGGATGATGCCCTCAATCCGGTTGCCCATCGATTCGGTCTCCTCGCGCACCTTCTGCGCATGAGCCTTGATGTCGGCAACGCCTGCCTGCATGAGGGGGTAGTTGTAGAGAATGGTCATGAGTGTGGTTGTCCTTTCCTAATTGCGCCTAGATAAGTGATTGTCTCGAGAATCGGCTTAGAGAGCGGAGCTTCCGCCACCCATGAGCGAGTCCAAGCCGAGGTTCTTGTAGCTCTGAGCTTCGTCGGTGTCGGCCTGCTCGGAAGTGGAACCCGTGCTCTTGGTCTCTTGGCTGTAAACGCCAAGCTTCTGGAAGAGCCTGTCGCTTGCTTCCTCGAGAGCGGTGAAAGCGGCGGTGAAGGCCTGGGCCGCCCCGCCCTGGAACTGAACGTTGCCCCGCAGCTCCGTCGTCTTGCCATTGATGGCCGACTTGTGTGCGTTGAGGCTGCCCATGTTCTCGTCCAAGATGGAGGAAATCTGAAGATTCGCACCATCTACATCTTTAAACTCATTCTGTGACATGAAAAAGTACCTTCCTCTTTTATGTGAAACCATGGACCCTTGACCATGGAACCCTTTGCCGGGCCTAGAGCTAGCCTACAACGAACTTTGTCCACACCACCAGAGTGGTTTTCCCCCCAAGGTGTGTCGTTTATTCTAACGGCGTGTTGCTTAGTTCTTATGCGTTTTTATTTATTTTGAATCCGAAACATATTTTTAATTAAATTTAATGTATTTGAATACTTTTATTGATTTTTATCAATACGAACTGAACGGCCCCGCGAAGGTTCACGAAGGCAAGCGGCACGTTTCGTCGCGCCCCCTCGTTTCTCGTCGAACAATGGCCGTTTCATGCCGAAACGGCACGCGATTCCCGGCGCACCCGACCCGTCCGAGGTCTGTTTCGCAACGAACTTACCTTGCAAGAAGGACGCCTGCAGAGCCGATCGCAGAGAAATGAGAACATATAAGATAGAGTGAGATTCTTTTACCCCTTCGCATCTTGCGCGGACAAGTGTGCCGCCAGTCCCGGAACGGCAATGGCCCACAAGCGACAAGAGCAAGAAGAACAGCATTCAGATCGAGCCTTTGGACGATCGCCGCCGACCGCTGAGGGCCCATTTGCCGTCGTGCATAAATATCAGCCCTATGCCACTGTTGTACGCCAAGGACATTCGAAGCGGGGATATCCGGGACGAAAGCAAGGTTTTGAGGGAATAAACCTTAAGTCGACGTTGCCCAAAAATACCAATGGTAACCATTTTCGCTGCTTATTGATGCTTTTATTTGAGTTTAAATGCTTAAAACAGATTTATATGTGAAACGAAGGTGTTTGCCGATATGCCTCACAAAGTATCAATGATGGATAGCTCTCCCCGATTGATCCCCGCTCTATCGCCAATTGACCGAAGAATCCGCGAAATACAAAGGAAAACTCGGGTTCCCCGAAGAGAGCCGAGAGTTTCTCGAAAACCAGAGCAAACTTCGGATACGTACGTCACACCAACCGGCTATTGACTTCGGCCGGAAGGCCTCACCCAAACAGTCGGCGACGTTCTGCCCCGGCTTTTCGCCCTAGACTCCGCCGAAATCAGGCGAAAACACGGGCCCGGGTCAGTACGCCCCGTCGAAGAGGCTCGTGACGGACCCGTCCTCGAAGACCTCGTCGATGGCGCGGGCGAGAACCGGGGCGATAGGAAGCACCGTCATCGCCGGGAAGCGCTTTTCCGGGCCGATGGGAAGCGTGTCCGTGACCACGAGCTCGCGCAGCCCCGATTCGCGCAGGCGCTGGGTCGCCGGATCGGAGAGCACCCCGTGGGTGGCGGCGACGATGACGTCCTTGGCCCCTGCCTCCAGCACGATGCGGACCGCGCCGCAGATGGTTCCGGCCGTGTCGATGAGATCGTCGACGATCACGGCGGTGCGCCCCGAAACGTCGCCGACCACGCGGTTCGCCGTCGCCTGATTGGGGCGGGTGAGGTCACGCGTCTTGTGCACGAAGGCGAGAGGCACCCCTCCGAGCCTATTGCCCCATTGCTCGGCCACCTTGATCCGGCCGGCGTCGGGAGAGACGACCACGGCGCTGCCGACGTCGATGCGCCCGCGAACGTATTCGACCAGGGTCGGCATCGCCCACAGGTGGTCGACGGGGCCGTCGAAGAAACCCTGCGACTGCGCGGCGTGCAGGTCTACGGACATGATGCGGTCGGCGCCGGCCGTCCTGAACAGGTCAGCAACGAGGCGGGCGGAGATCGGCTCGCGCCCCTTGTGCTTCTTGTCCTGGCGTGCGTAGGGGTAATAGGGGGCGACGGCGGTGATTCGCTTGGCCGAGGCCCGCTTGGCCGCGTCGACCATGATGAGCTGCTCCATGAGCCACGTGTTGATGGGGTCGGCGTGGGACTGGAGGATGAACACGTCTGCGCCGCGCACCGACTCCTCGAAACGGACGTATATCTCAGAGTTGGCGAAATCGTAGGCGGTGACCGGCAAGAGGTCGATTCCCAGTTCGTCCGCCACTTCCTTCGCCAACGCCGGATGCGCCCGGCCGCTTACGAGAACGAGGCGTTTGTCGTTCGCCATCCGCATTCCGGTCATAGTTTCCCTCGCTATTCGGAAACGCCGGCGGCCCTGGCGCCCCCGGTCAGCACTGTGTAGGGCGGAAGCGCGGTCCCCGCCTCCACGGCCGCGTCGCGAACCACGACGTGGCGCGCATCGGCCCCCTCGCCCACGAGGGCGTCGGTGAACTCGCCCGGGCCCACGAGGGCGCCCTTCGCGATCGACGTCGTCCCGTACAGCCCCGTTCCGGGCAGGACCCGGCAATCCGGCGCCAATGTGACGGTCACGTCGATCGACGTGGTCGCGGGATCGACGATCGCCGCCCCGGCGCGCATCCACGCCTCGAGGGTCCTCCGATTCATCTGCTCGCGCAGAGCCGCCAACTGGACGAGGTCGTTGCACCCCTCGACGAGCCACGAGTCCTCGACGACGTACGAGCCTGTGCCCGCGCCGGATTCATAGGCCTTCGCCACGACGTCGGTCAGGTACATCTCGCCCTGCGCGTTCTCGGTGTCGAGGCCGCCGACGGCCTCGCGAAGGAAGTCGGCGTCGAAAACGTACGTGGACGTGTTGATCTCGGCGATCTCGCGCTGTTCCGGCGTCGCGTCCTTGTGCTCGACGACGCCGGCGACTGCCCCTTCGGCGTCGCGGACGATCCTGCCATAGCCTGTGGGATCGTCCGCGACGGCGGTCAAAACCGTGACCGCATTGCCTTCGTGCCGTCCCAGAAGGCGAGACAAAACGTCGGACGAAAGCAGGGGCGTGTCCCCCGCGGTTACGACGACCGGCCCCGAAAGATCCGCAGGAAGGGCGCGCAAGCCGCACCAGAGGGCTCTGCCCGTGCCTTTGATCTCGTCCTGGTCGGCAATCGTGATCCCGGGATCGCATTCGGCGGCGTGCGCGGCGACGCGGTCGCGTTCGTGGCGCACGACGACGGCGATGTGATCGGGGGCGAGCCCCCGCGCCGCGAAGATCGCGTGGCCGAGGAGCGTGCGGCCGCACATGGGATGGAGGACTTTGGGGATCTCGGATTTCATCCTGGTTCCCTGACCGGCGGCTAGAACGACGACGGCAGCCGGATGCGGTCTGCTCACAGTAGGCCCCTTCCTGTGGTCATGGACCAAGTTTAACCGCTGTCTGAGAGTTTCGCCTACGTCGCCCACGCGCTTTCACCTGCGTCGTCTGCCGTCCGCGCGCATCGACGTCGACTGCGCGCCGCATCGGCTCCGCCCCCAGGATTCGAACCCGGACAAAAGGTTCCAAAGACCTCTGTGCTGCCATTACACCAGGGCGGATCACCGGGACGATTGTATAGGCGCGTCCGCGAAAAGTCATCCCAACGTCGGAAAGGCCCTCCGAAAGCCGGGCCGAAGCCGTCCAAGCCGCCGCCTCGCTGTTCACCGGAAGCGAAGCCCTTCCCTTTGAGCGAAACGATATGTTGGGGATTCGGCCTCGGCGAACCGCCCTTGCCCGCAGCCGGCGCCGCGCCCCGCCGGGCTCGGCCTTCCCCTCCACGATGCCCGAGATGGCGGGCATTTGAGGGAGCAGGCAAGTCCGCGCATCCATCCGATGAAAAGCAAACGTTTTTTACGGTCGCACGATCGATTCGCCGTCCAAGCGGAGTGGCAATGGGGAGAGATCCTCCTTCGGACTGAAGTAAACAGCCGCTTTTACTGCAATAATTGATGTATGAGCGCAAATTCTTCTTCGTCACCCCGGCGCGTGCGGATGTCCCGAGCCGAGCGCCGTGAACAGCTAATCCGCGTAGCCCGCCAGCTCTTTGGAACTCGAGGCTATGATGCCGTCTCCGTCGAAGAAATCGCGAGTGCGGCAGGCGTCTCCAAGCCCATCGTCTATGAGCATTTCGGAGGGAAGGAAGGTCTCTACCAGGTTATCGTCGACCGCGAGGTGAAGGCCCTTTCCGACATCCTGCGGTCGCAGATGCGTCCCGAACACAGCGCGCGAGCAGTTCTCGAAGGAATCGTCGTCACCCTTCTCGACTTCATTGAGGAGAACGCCGACGGATTCCATCTGCTCGCCCACCAGTCGCCCACCGCCGTCAGGAGCGAGACCTTCGAGACCGTCATGGCGGACATCGCGGACCAAGTCACCATTTTCCTCGCCCCACTCCTGGAGAAGCAGGGACTCGATCCCGCATCGGCGCCCGTCTACGGGCAGATCCTCGCCGGCGGCGTCGGGCAGATAGGTCAGTGGTGGAGCGAGAACATGCAGGTCGATAAGACGCTCGTCGCCGCCCAGGTGACGAACCTGCTTTACCTTGGCCTTCGAGGCATGGAAAAGGATCCACATCTCCAGACGCGTTGAGGCGCAACTCAATCTCTCTTCACGAAAGGTCGAGCGTCCGTCGATGGCAGCTCCGCTGCCGGTCGGCGGACGCTTTCTCGTTCCCGCTTCGCCGCGCCGCGAGCCCCGGCCCCGCTTTCGAGGCAGGCGGCGTAGGCGTCGAAGCCGCCGTGCCGCGCTTTTCCCTGGACAGAGGCTCGCGCAGGCGCTCTCCTTCCCGTTTCTCGGCGGCAAACCCTGCGTCGAATGTGGCATGCCCCTCGCTGTGTGGTAAACATGAAACATGCTGGAAGTTCAGGATCTCAATAAGTCCTTCGGGACATTGCAAGCGTTGAAGGGTCTCAGCCTCAAAGTCCAGCCTGGTGAGATATTTGGATTCGTCGGATCGAACGGCGCAGGCAAGACGACCGCGATGCGGATCATGCTGGGGGTGCTCTCCACCGATTCAGGCCGGGTTTCGTGGAACGGCAAGGCGGTCGACGACGACGTCCGCCGCAAGATCGGCTACATGCCCGAGGAGCGCGGCCTCTACCCCAAAATGCAGGTGGGAAGGCAACTGGAGTATTTCGCGCGGCTCCACGGGCTCGGCAAAACCGAGGCGGCGCAGGCGACGGAGCAATGGACCGATCGGCTGGGAGTCGCGGGCAGGCGAAACGACAACGTGCAAAAGCTTTCCCTCGGCAACCAGCAGCGCGTCCAGCTGGCGGCGGCCCTCGTTCACGATCCCATCATCCTCGTTCTCGACGAACCGTTTTCCGGCCTCGATCCGGTGGCGGTCGACGTGATGAGCCAGGTCCTCAAAGACAAGGCAAAATCCGGCGTCCCCGTCATCTTCTCCTCCCATCAGCTTGACCTCGTCGAGCGGTTGTGCGACCGCGTCGGCATCGTCTCCCGCGGCTCGATCGTGGCAGAAGGCACAATTCACGAGCTGCGCAACGCAGGCAAGCCGCAGATTGCGCTGGCCGTTTCAGCCGGCCCCGACAGGGTCCACGCCGCCTTGGCTTCGGCCGGCGCCAAGGCGCAGCCCGATCCGCTCGAAGGAACGTCCGACGCCCCCGGCGCAAACGGATTGACCCGCGTGGTCGTCGACGCCGAAGGGCTTGACGACCAGGCGCTGCTCCGGGCCGCCCTGTCCGCCGGCCCCGTCCGCGAATTCGCGCCCAGGCGCCCGCACCTGGCCGACCTGTTCAAGGACGTGGTGGTCGCCGCCCAACCCGAGAAACCCTCACAAAAGGGCCGCCGAGGCCTCTTCAGCCGCAGGAAGGACGCAGCCCGATGATTCTTTCCCTCATCTTCAAACGCGAGTTCACGAGGCTCTTAGGGTCGAAGGCCATACAGGTTTCCACCTGCATCGTCGTGGCTCTCATGTTCATCGGCGGGGCGATCGGAGGATACTTCCTCAGAAAGAACGACGTCGACACCACGCCCCCCGAAGTCACGGGAAACGGGTCGGAGGGCAACCCCTTCGGCTTCGTGATGGGCTCTCTCGGCGTCTCTCTCCTGATGGTCATGATCTTCACCGGCATCGGCGTTCTCTCGGCCGGCGTCGTCGAAGAGAAGGCCAGCCGGGTGGTGGAAATCCTCCTCACCACGGTCAAGCCGCGCGTCCTTCTGCTTGGGAAGATCCTCGGCATCGGCACGGGAATGCTCGTGGTCTTCGCCGCCTACGTGGTCGGGATCGTAGGAGGGCTCGGTTTGGCTGGGCTGCTGCCGGACCTCGGGACGCTTGGAAAGCTTGGAGTCTGGACATTCTTGCCGACGTTCCTCGCATGGACCGTCGTCGGCTATTTGACGGCTTCGGGGCTCACGGGGGCTCTGGCTTCGACCGTGTCGCGCCAAGAAGACCTCGGCGGGGTTCAGACGCCTATCGTCTTCGGGCTGATGATACCCATGTACGCGGCTCTCTACTACGTCCCGGCCCAGCCGGATTCGACGGCCAGCGAGGTCATGTCGTTCATTCCCTTGGTCTCTCCGTCGACCATGATCATGCGGACGGCGCTCGGCGGCGTGCCCGCCTGGCAGCAACTGGTCGCTTTCGCCGTCAACATCGCCTTCATTCCTCTCCTCGCCGCGCTCGCGGGGAGGATCTACGAGAACTCGATCCTGCGCACGGGCGAGCGGATCAAGATCGTCAAGGCGTTGCGGGGCGCGAACTAGGCCTAGGCCCTGCGAGGCTCTGAAGCAAGTGAGCCGAGGCGGGTCGAACCGAAGCGAGCCAGCCGCGGCGGCTCCAACCGCCGAAAAGGCCGAAAGGGGAGTGTCCACGCCGTTTCGTGGACTCTCCCCTTTTTGCTTGTGTGAGCCTGTTTCAGGCCGTTGAGCCTTCTAGATTCTCGTCAAGCCTTCCAGCTCGTCGAGCCTCTAGCTTGTCGAAGTTTCTATGCCCGGCGAGTTCTCAGTGCTCGTCGTAGTGATCGCCGTGCCGTGCGTGGCGGTGCCCGTCATGGACGTAATCGACGTGGTCCCCGTGCTGAACGGCCTCATGGCCGCAGCCCTCGCCGTGGGCGTGCTCGGCCACGGTGTGCTCGGCGACGTCCTGATGGTCGTCGTAGTGATCGCCGTGCCGTGCGTGGCGGTGCCCGTCATGGACGTAATCGACGTGGTCCCCGTGCTGAACGGCCTCATGGCCGCAGCCTTCTCCATGGGCGTGCTCGGCCACGGTGTGGTGAGCGTGGGGGTCGGCAGTGCTCATAGTTTTTCCTTTCTTCATGCGTTTTCCCGCGCGTGGGCGATCGCATCGCGCACCACGTGTTCGACGTGGCAGTCGGAGATCCGATAGATGACTTCCTTGCCGCGGCGATCCGCTTCAAGGAGCCCGGCGTCGCGCAGGATCCGCAAATGTTGCGATGTGAGCGGCTGGCTCATCTTCGCCGCCTCGGCGAGGGCCGAAACCGGTCTGTTCTCATGGCTCACAAGTGAAAGAAGGAGCAAACGGGACTCGTTTCCCAGAACCCGAAACATGCGGGCGGTCTCCGTTAGAAGCTTGCCTTCATTCACGCTTCAATCATCACACACGTATAAACACTTTGCAAAGTGATTAATCACTGAGCTTCTCGCTCAGTTCGAGCCAGCGGTCTTCGAGCTCGGCGACCTCGGCCTCAAGAGCGCGCAGATCGTCGGCATGTTTGCGCAGGCCGACGTAGTCGCTCTGGTCGTGTTCGGCCATCCGTGCGTGCACCTGCGCCACCTTGTCCGCAAGTTTGGCAAGCCGCCGGTCGATTGAGTTGACTTCCTTCTCGGCCGCACGCCGTTCGGCGCCCGACAGCTCGGCCCCGCTCTGCTCCGCGGCCGAGCCTACCCCCGTTTTCGCCGATCCGACGCTTTTCCCTGGGGCCTTCGGCGCGCTGCCGCCGGCGCTCTTCTTCCCGGCGCCGCCTTCAGATCCCGCTTTCGCGGCGTCGCTCAACTCGAGATACTCGTCGACGCCGCCGGGAAGGTGCCGGAGCCGCCCGTCGAAAATGGCGTACTGCCGGTCCGTCACGCGCTCAACGAGGTAGCGGTCGTGGGAGACGACGATAAGCGTTCCAGGCCATGAATCGAGGACGTCTTCCATGGCCGCGAGCATGTCGGTGTCGACGTCGTTCGAAGGTTCGTCGAGGATGAGCACGTTCGGCTCCGACAAGAGAACGAGAAGCAGCTGAAGGCGCCGCCTCTGCCCGCCAGAAAGCTCGCACACACGCGAGGAAAGGCAATCGCGGGAAAAACCCAGGCGCTCGAGAATCTGGGCAGGGGTCATCTCCTTCTCGCCCACTGTGTAAGAAGCCTTGTATCGCGCGAGCACCTGCCTCACCAGATCCCCGCCGATCTCCTCGAGGGCGGAGAATCGCTGGTCGAGGATGCCGATCCTCACCGTCTTTCCGCGTTTGACTCTGCCCGACGTCGGCGCGACCGAACCCGCGACGAGGCCCAGAAGCGTCGACTTTCCCGCTCCGTTGGCGCCGAGGATCGCGGTGCGCTCGCCGGGGGCGATCCTCCACGTGATCTCGCGCAGCACGTCGCGGTCTCCGTAGCGAACGCCCGCGTCCTCGAGGTCGACGACGTCCTTGCCCAATCTCGACACGGCCATGCGCGTGAGCTCGACGGAGTCGCGGACGGGAGGGACGTCGGCGATGAGCCGGTTTGCCGCCTCGATGCGAAAACGCGGCTTGCTCGTGCGGGCGGGCGCGCCGCGGCGCAGCCACGCCAACTCTTTGCGCATGAGATTTTGGCGTTTGGATTCGGCCGCCGCCGCGATCCTGTCGCGCTCGACCCGCTGAAGGACATATGCGGCATACCCTCCCTCGAACGGTTCGACGGCGCCGTCGTGCACCTCCCACATGGAGGTCGCGACTTCGTCGAGAAACCAACGGTCGTGGGTGACGACGAGGAGTCCGCCGACGTTCTTGGGCCACCTGTTCTTCAGGTGCCGCGCAAGCCACGTGATCCCTTCGACATCGAGGTGGTTGGTCGGCTCGTCGAGCATGAGAACGTCCCACTCGCCGATCAAGAGGGCCGCGAGCCCGAGGCGGCGCCGTTGTCCGCCGGAAAGCGTGCCCACCCGCGCCTGCCAGTCAAGGTCCCCGACGAGGCCCGCTATGACGTCGCGGATCTTGGGGTCGGCGGCCCATTCGTGCTCGGCGGCGTCGCCCACGAGCGCACGGCCCACCGTGGCGTCTGCGTCGAGGGCGTCGTCTTGCTCAAGAACGCCGATGCGCACGCCTCTCCGGCGGGTCACAAGGCCTTTGGTCGGATCGAGCGTTCCCGCGAGGATTCGCAGAAGCGACGATTTGCCGCCGCCGTTTCGCCCGACGACGCCGATCCTGTCCCCCTCCTCGATTCCGAGGGCTGCCGAATCGAGGACCACGCTGTCGGGGTACTCGAGGCCGATCGCCTGCGCTCCGAGAAGATGAGCCATCACTTCGCCTCCGCAACGCAGGCGCCGGCGGCCGGGCCGTTCGCACGAACCGCCCGAAGCCTCGGAAACTCGATCGCCGCCCGCATCGCAAGGCGGTCGGCGTGAGCGGCGTCGGAGGCCAGGAGGGCGACCGTCGGCCCCGAGCCCGAAAGGACGGCCGCTGCCCCAAAACGGCCCGCTCGCTCGACGACGTCTTCGAGATCCGGGCGCAGTGAAAAGGCCGGGGCTTGAAGATCGTTGGCCATGAGCGCCGCCGTCGCCTGCAGGTCTCCGCGGGCCACGGCCTCGCGCAGTTCCCGGGTCGACGCCGGGTTCCCGGCGACGGCGGCTTCGGCGGCGCGGCCGGATCCCGCGTCCCCAGCTGCAACGCGCCCGGGTCTTTCGGTTCCCGCGACCTCCCTCGGAAAGGGGCCGGCCCCTTTCGCTGCCGCAGCGATGCGGTCAAACTCGCGGAAAACCGCGGGCGTCGAAAGTCCGACGGGATTCGTCAGGAGGACCCACGCGTGTCCGCAGCCGGGACGCACCGGGGTGAGAACTTCGCCGCGCCCCGTGCCGTGCGCGATTCCGCCCATGATGCAGAAAGGGACGTCGGAGCCGAGCTCGCTCCCGAGGCTCATCAGATCGGCGCTCGACAGGCCGAGCCCCCACAGCGCGTTGAGGGCGACGAGGGCGCCCGCGGCGTCGGCGGACCCTCCCGCCATTCCTCCCGCGACGGGTATTGCCTTGCGGACCGTCATCTCGGCGCCGAGATCCGGGGCGCCAAACCTTTTGCGCAAAACCCCGGCAGCGCGGAGAGCCAAGTTCGTCGAATCCGTCGGAAGGGCGTCCGCGCCCTCCCCTTCTATGCGGAGGCTCAGGGAGTCGCTTTGACGGACGATCACCTCGTCGTGGACGTCAAGCGCCTCGAAGACGGTGTCAAGCGGATGGAATCCGTCTGGCCGAGCCGATCCGACTCTGAGGGCCAGATTGACTTTGGAAGGTGTGACGACGCGAACTTCTTGCACGTGCCCAGTGTAGCGGCGCCGCCGCGCCCGGCAGCCTCACACCTTCACGGCGAGGTAGAGCGCAAGAGAGGCGAAGCACGCGGCAATCGCGCCGAGGATCGTCACGACGGCCGTTTCGTTCGTCTCGGCGACAGCCCGGCCCACCGTGGCCAGCGTCGTCAAAAGGGTGGCGGTGACAGCGGCGTGCACCGATCCCGGAACCGACAGGGCCTCCTTGATCACATCGAGGTCTTCGGCGTCGAACTCGGCTTCCGCTGCAGAAGCGGCGCTTCGCCCTTCGGGAAGGACTGGAACCGCCCTGGCCAGATGATTGACTTCCAGGCTTTTTCCGCTCGCAAACTTGCCGAGCCACGCCAGCCACAAAGCGAAGAGAAGCAGGGAGACGAGCATCCCGATGAGCCCGAAGATGACGTAACTGACCGTTGTCAGAGTCCGAACCGCCAGGGCGGATTCCAGATCCTGCCGCCCGATGATCACGGCGAGGGAAGCGGCCCCTCCGCCGGCGGGTATGGCCCAGCCGACCAAGATGAGGCCCAGCAGAAGGGCTCTCGGCCGAATCTTGCCGGCGAGCATGAGAACGCACGCCCCCAGGGCGACGCCGACGGCGCCGAGCGCAACCCCCAATGAGAAATTCGACATTCCGGCGGTTTTGGCGTGCGCCCATCGATTGAGGGCGATGGAGGCGGTGAAGGCGCCGGCCCCCGCTATGACGGCGAGCATTGGGTAGTGGACTCGTCGCAGACGCGCCTTCACAAGCCGCGGTTCGGCGGGCGGAACCAGCGTTTCGCGCCAACGGGCCACTTCCTCGCCGTCGCGCTCCTCGATCGCCCGCACGGTCATAAGCCCCGTTTTCAACGGCCAAAGAGCCACGGAACACATGGGAATCGCCGCCAACATGAGAACGACCGTCAGGCGGCTCCATTCGAGATCGGTGAGCATCACCGTCAAAGGGAGGACGACGAGCCACAGCATCGACGCCATGATCAGGGCAAGACAGGCGTCAATGCGGCGTTCAGCTCTGAGCCAGAACTCATGCATGGCGCGATCCACCGTCTGCTCCCTTCTTTGTGCGTCCCACTCAAGCTTAGTGTGAGTCCCTATTGATTTCCCATCCGGACAGCGAAAAACAGGTCACAGAAGACGGCGCGCCACACCGTGTTGACAGGCGAATCGCCGGAGCGTCCCAACAAGTCAGGGAAGCGCGCTCGCGGCGCGCGCTATCGCCGCAAACTCGGAGATGCCCAGCTGTTCGCCTCGGACTTTCGGATCGATTCCCGCGGCGACGAGCACGTCCTCTGCGCGCGCGGCGCCTCCGGCCCAGGCCGCCAGAGCGGCGCGAAGAGTTTTGCGCCGCTGCCCAAAAGCGGCGTCGACGACGGCGAACACGTCCTCACGGGCGACGTCGGCGAGCGCAACCCGCCCGGCGTCGTCGGCCTGAGACCGAGGCGAAGCGCCGTGCCGCTTGAAGTCCACGAGCGCCGAATCGACGTTCGGGATCGGCCAGAACACGTTTCTGCTGATCTTCGCGCCGCGCGCGGCCTCCCCGTACCAGGAGGCCTTCGCCGAGGGAACGCCGTATGTGCGCGAGCCCGGCGGCGCCGCGAGACGGTCCGCGACTTCCGCCTGGACCATGACGGTCGCCGACTGGACGCTGGGCAGCGCCTCGAGCAAGCCGAGGAAGATCGGCACGGCGACGTTATAGGGAAGGTTGGCCACGAGCCGCGAGGGCTCGGCGAGGCTTCGGGGGGCCCTTTCCTCGCTCTGCAGGCTTCTGGGAACCGGAAGATTCGAGGGGGCTTTTACATCCATGGCGTCGAGGTTGGCGACGGCCAGGCGCTCGACCGCCTCGGGCATGCGCGCTGCGACCGTCGATTCGAGCGCGCCGGCCAGAACCGGATCGATTTCGACGGCGCACACGGCGGCTCCGGCCTCCAGCAGGGCGAGAGTGAGCGATCCCAAACCGGGGCCCACTTCCAGGACGACGTCGCCGGGCCGCACTCCTGACTCGCGCACTATCCGGCGGACCGTCCCGGCGTCGTGGACGAAGTTCTGCCCGAGCGTTTTCGTGGGCCGTATGCCGAGCGTCGAGGCCAGCTCACGAATGTGGCTGGCCCCGAGCAAAGCGGATGTCGTTTTCGTCAAATGCGGACGGTCCTGATCGGCGTCAAACGGTCCCGATCAGTACCAACCGGTACTCTGAGAGTGGCCCCACGCGCCGCACGGAGTGCCGTAGCGGCCCTTGATGTAGCCGAGCCCCCACTTGATCTGGGTGGCGGGGTTCGTCTGCCAGTCGGC
Organism: uncultured Actinobaculum sp.; assembly: GCA_938020505.1. GTDB lineage: Bacteria > Actinomycetota > Actinomycetes > Actinomycetales > Actinomycetaceae > Peptidiphaga. The sequence goes on from CALIHR010000055.1 coordinate 175,239, forward strand.
GCCGGCGGAGGCCATCTTCGACCCCGGCAGAGCCTGCGGGATTCCGTAGGCGCCCGAGTAGGAGTTGAGAGCGTGCGAGTTCCAGTTCGACTCCTTGGTCCACAGCTTGACCAAGCAAGAGAACTGATCGCCGCCCCAGCCGTAGGATCCCATCATCGACGCCGCAATCTGCTGGGATGAACCAGCCGGAGCGGGCGTTGCGCCGGCAGACGGGACCTCTGCCGTCCCTCCGTCGCCCGTCGTGACGGTCTTGGTGGGAGGAGCCTCCTTCGTGCCGACGCTGACGACCTCGTCGACACGAGCAACCTTGACGCTCGAGACGACGAGTGTGCGCCCGGTCTCCTTGCCATTCTCATACGTTACTTCATAGGTGTTGGCGGTGACGCCATCGACGCCTTTGGTCTTGACCTCCGTCGTCCCCTTGGCCAGGTTGGAGTCATCGACCTTGCTGCTCTTGTGCGCGTCGGCGACGTCCTCGGTCACCGTCTTCTTCTCGACGCGCGTGATGGTCACGGTCGAGCCGTCGGCCACCGGGGCGGACATCTCTTGCGAGACTTTGTCGTCGCCGTCGACGGTGATGCCGGCGTCGGCCAAAGCGCCCAAAAGCGTGGGCTTCGTGGTTGTGACAGTGCGCTTTTGGCCGTCGACGGAAACGGTGAAGGTCGCCTTAGCCGCCTTTTCCTGAACCGGGGCAAGCTGGGCGACGCCGGCCGTGGCGTCCAAGCGATGCGCATCGTTCTCGTTGGCGACCGAGAGTGTGCCCGCCGCGATGCCCCCGATGCCGGAGGCGGCGGCGACAACGGCCACGACGGCCGCGCGCGAGCGGGAGAAAAGGGAGAAACGGCTCTTCTTCGTCGACGTCGCGCCGACCGAAGCCAGCTCTTCGTCCACGAGGGCGTCAACCGGAACTGCCTCGACCGGAGCCTCGGGAACCGGCGCCTCGGCGGCGGCTGCGGCATGAGCCTCCTCTTCGTTCTCCGTGAACGGCCGCACGAGGTATCCGAGCGGCGAATCCGGATGGAGAAGGCTCTGGCTCAGCCCCTGCTGAGCGCGCGCGGCCAAGCGCGCGGCGCGCCTCGAACCGGGCGCGGGGGCTTTCGACAGATCTATGTTGAACTCGAATGCTTCGCCTTGGGCAACGCTGTGACGACCCACTACGATCTCTCCTTGTTCTATCGGCGGACCCGCAAAGCGGGAACCGGTTGATAACGATTCTGATACGAGTGTAACCAAATCGTTATCTTTTTGGCCACCCACGTATCGCATCTCACACCTTCAGAGTTTGACTTTTCGGCGCGAAACAAGGGAAATGTCTCCAACATCCCGCAGATATCGTTTTGTAATAGAACGAGCTCACCCGAACAGCGCGCATCCGCATCGCCGATCGCACGAACGCGACATTCCCCGCGAACGACCCTCCCAAGTCGACCGTCTTCACGAAGGCGTGAGCAAACGACATTGCCTGACGCTCAGCGAATGCGTCCAGACACTCAACCGATTCCGTCATGCAGCTGACAACTCTAGAAGGTCCCGAAACGGCACCGCTGGCACTCGAAACGCTGCTACTTGCCCCCGAAACGGAACCAATTGCATTCGAAACGACACCAGGAGTTTCTATATGGAGCCAACCACTCCTCCAAGCACATCACACATTCCTGCCGACAGCGAACGAGACCAGTTGATTGCTGTGCACTTCTCCAAGCACATCCGACGTTCCCGGCAGACATACGAAGTCCCCTGCAAGCGTGCAGACTTTGCGAGCGACCACATGATGGACGAGCAGCCCTGCCCTACTGGGATGTCAAACTACGCTGACATCATGACCAGCAACTTCCCTTCGTCGCCCAATGCGACGCCGACAGGCCCGTTCGCGCCCTCAAACCAGCCAATCCCGGATCCCTCCGCACCCTTCGGCATAGACGCTCTCGACCTCTATGCAACATCGGGGCGGAAGAATACCCTCAACATCGTGACCGCAGCCCTTTCGGGGGTGGGAGCGACGATCCTCGTCGCCGGCTGTTTCGTCCCCTATTACACGTTCAACTGGCGAAAATCCTCCTCCAGCTCGGACTCCAATTCGGATAAGCAGACCCTTGCCGTCTTCGGCGGCGGATACTTTTTCCTTTACATCTTCTTCGCAATCGTCGTTTTTGCGTTCCTCGCCCTCGTCCTGCGTCGTCACAAAACCGACGCCTCCCGGTGGGCGCCTTGCACGGCCTGCCTAATGACGAGCGGCGCCGTCCTTGCCATATCAATCGGCGAGAAGCGAACCACTTTCAGACGGGTTAGAGAATATTCGTACAGTCCGAGGCTCGGTTTCTGGCTGATTCTTGCAGCAGGCCTTCTTCTACTCGCATGCGGGATTCTTGGAATCATTCTAGCGACGAAAGCCACTCCGAAGATGATTGGGGTCGCCTATCTGCGGCAGTCTTCGGACAAGTCGCCATCAGACTTCGCGGGAGACCCTAGGGCCGTGGGAAACGTCTTTGCCGCCGAGGGGGCGCGCCCTCAGCCGAGCTACGGGCAAAATCCCCAGGGCCCCGGCAACGAGCGCACCGGGCCGCACATCGGCTCGTCTCCCACAGGCCACAGTTCAGGGAGGCCCTCCAGTTCTTTCAGGCCACCATACGGCAGTGTGAATTAGCGTCTCGAGGCTGCGACACAACGGCGCCGTTTCGACGTCGTTCGCGGAGAGCTTTCCAGAATGCGGACATGTGGCGAGTTCCATGCCGCCGACGGCTTCTAGCGAATACCATTCTCTTATGAGCACTCAGTACCCTCCGCAGAATGCCACGGCCACCGGGCAGATCGGCCAGAATTCGACCGATCAGCAGGCGTACCCGTCGCCCTTTGCGGGCCACGACTCGCCTGCCGCCCCCAAGCCCAAAGGAAGTTCGGGAAAGACGAGCATCGCGGCGCTCGTCGGAGGAATCGGCGCGCTTCTCGCCGTCATAGGCCTCTTCCTTCCCTACTTCAAGGCCGAAGGAGGAAACCTCTCGTGGTTGAACTCGGGCAACTACAAGGGCTCAATGGGGCCGTTCTTCCTGACTCTCGCGCTGGGCGTCATCGCCGTCGTGGCTGTAATCATCCCGTCGCTCACGAAGAAATCGCCCAAGGCGGGCGGACTCGCGGCCGGGCTGGCGCAGACGCTCGCGGGCGTCATCACCGTCAGCAACTGGGCGGTCAACTTCCAACCCGCGAAATTCGCCGACGACGCCTCTCGTGGAATCGGATTCTGGCTCATCGGAATCGGCGGAATCATCCTTGCCCTGGGAGGCCTTCTCACGCTGATCAGCGGCTTGAGGGCGGGAGCCGGCTCCGACGGACGCACCGGCGGCTCTTATCTCTCCGCCCCCTACACGAACCAAGAATCGACGCTTGCGCCGCCTGTGGGCGCCGCGGGGCAGCCGCTTCCGGGCGACCAGAATTGGACCGGTCAGTTCCCGCCCGCGCAGCCTTACGGCCAGCCGTATTCGACTCAGGCCCCTTTCCAGCAGCAGCCGCCTTTCGCCCAGTCGGCGGGGTCGAGTTACACGGGAGCCCCTCCCATGTCTGCGCAGTCGGCTCCGGAAACCCGCTGGCCGGCTTCGGTGCCGTCAGCCCCCTCGGCTTCCCCGCAGTTCATGCAGGGAGGCTACGGTTCCCCCGCAGCGCAGCCGTATGGAGGGAACCAGCCCGCCCAGCCTTACGTGCAGCAGCCATATGATGCGAACCAGCCCGCGCAGGCGTACGGACAGCCGGGGGCCTTCCAAAGCCCAGGCGCGCCGCAGCAACAGCCGAACGGCCCGCAGCAGCCGTTCAACAATGAGCAGGCTCCAGGCAATCAGCAGATTCCGGGCAGCCAACAGGCGCCCTTCGGACAGTCAGAGGCTTCTCATCCTCAGCCGCAGACGTCTTCCGGCCAGCCGCAGTTCAATCAGCCGCAGTTCGGGCAGGCGCCGAGCAACGTGCCCGCGCAAAGCCAGCAAGGCGGGCCGACACAGAACGGACAGGCGCCTCAAGCGGCCCAAAGCGAGCAGGCTCCTGAGGAAACAGCGCCCCAAGGCGAGCAGGCTCCGCAAGCTGCGCCGACGTCCGGGGCCGACGGCGCACCCCAGACCGGCGGCGCCCCTCAAGCGGGCGAGACGCCGACCGAGGGAATGCAGCCGCCTGCCCAGGCTCAGTCCCCCCGGCAGGGAACTCCGGCGTCGAGCCCTTCGGCGTCCGAAGCTGCGCCGCCGCCCCAGAACGACGGCGAGGCCTGGCGTCCCAAGACCGACCAGTGACGTCTTCCAACTTTTACGACGATCGGCTTTAGGGCAAATCGACTCATTGAACTCTCGCTCGGAGATCGGCAAAGCCCGTTCCCGAGCGAGAGTCCTTTTCGCCGTTCCGAGGGCGGGCCAAGGAGCGCTGCGAAGGCGGCCCTCTGCGGTCGCAGCTTTCGAAGCGATGCCCGGCGTCTTAAGCAGATGCCCGGCGTCTTAAGCACCGGCTGTTTTGCTTGAGAGTTTGCGTCAACATGCCGCCGAAAATACACAACTCCCCTTTCCCACCGTTTCACCTAGCTGCCTCGATTCGCTAATATCCGGTGTTATGAGCATCTACAACACACCTATGCCCAATCGCCCCAATGAGGGCTCGGCGCGCTCGCGTCTCATGCCCGGTCTGGCAACGACGGCGGCGGGCGCAGCAATCGGCCTCATCGGCTTGTTTCTTCCATTAATAAAAGTTACCCTCGCGGCATACGGGAATGAAAAATCGAACGGGGCAAGCCTCTTCGAAGCGATAACGAAATCCAGTCCCAATGCGCCCGGAGCCGGCAAAGCATATTTTACCGTTCTAGCCATTGTCGTCTCCCTCGCGCTAAGCGTTGCCGCTCTCGTGAACAGCAAAATTGGGCTGGCAAAGGGAGCAGGAATCGCTTGTATAGTCCTCGGAGTCATTTCCCTGATAATATGTGTCAGCTACTATAATGATTACAAAGAAATCGCGGACAAAATCAGCAACAGCTACGGCGGCGCCTATAATTCCAATGTCTCCTCTTCGTCCTCTTTGGGATTCGGTTTCTACTTGCTGACTCTCAGCGCCCTCCTCGTCTTGATAGGCGGCGGCGTCACTGTGGTTTTGGCCGGAAAGCTCCGAGCTCGAACCAGTTTCGGGGCAAACCCCGCGATGGGCAATGGACAGTTCGGCCCCTACGGTCAACAGCCTGGCGTCCCTCAGGCAGGCTATCAAGATCCAAGCTTCCAACAGCAGGGCGGTTATCCTCAGCAGGGCGGCTACCCGCAACAGGGCGGTTATCCTGAGGGCGGCTACCCGCAACAAGGCGGTTATCCTCAGCAGGATGGCTATTCCCAGCAGTGGGGCGGCCAGCAGCCCTGGTGACCGGAAGTCGACGGAGTCTCTGAGACCGAGGGGCGGACCCTTGGGAATCTGACTGCTTGCCTCTAGGACCAAACTGAAAGAGCGCTCACAGTTGCCCTGTCCGCCCCTTGGTTTCATCTAGGATGCTGCTATGAGTACAACACATAACACATCCAATACGGCTTCCGCGGGCGGCAAAACGCCTCTTTCCCGCGCGATGCCGGGCCTTGCTTTCTCTCTCGCCTCTACCCTGGCGGGCGTCGTCTCGCTGTTCCTCCCCATGTATGAATTCGACGAGGAATACGCCATGTCGGACGAAGTGTCCAGCATGACATTGCTCAAGGCTCTCGGACACAGCGAGTTCAGAACGGTGGGCTTGCTCATCAGCATCGCTGCCATTTTCGTGGTCCTGGGGTTCAGCCTCGCCCCCTTCATCACGGGAGGAAAGCTCACATCGATACAAATAGCCGGGCGCACAGGCGTCACGGCAGGAGGCGTATTCGTTGTCGGACGCATCGCTGATTTCATAAAAATGAAACGAGACAACTTTCCCTTTGACCAATTGGGAATGGGCTTCATCCTCTTCTCCGTGGCGGGAGTTCTTATGTTCATAGCCGGTTTCGTTGTTCGGAACACGGCCAATCGGATCGAGGCTGAAAGCAAACCCTCCGATTTCGACGTCGCCGCTGCCTCCGGTCAGGCGCCTGCAGGCCAGGGCCAGCAAGGTTTTCCGCAACAGCAGGGCCAGCAAGGATCTCCGCAGACCGGCCAGCAGCTCTACCAAGAAGGCCAACAATCCAACCAAGGAGGCCAACAGCCTTTGCCCCATCAGTGACGGCGGGTTGCCGCAAGCGACGCTGATAAGACACTGAGTTTGCAGAGCACAAGGATCAAAAGGACGACTAGGTCGGCTCTGGCGACTGCGAATCAACTTAAAAATGAGCGCAAACGAAGCCGCTCAATCTGAACCTTAGAGCGCACTGGTCTGCGCAGAACAAATACCGGCATCGACTTGAGCGCCGCACGCACCGGAAAACAATCCGCGCGTGCGGCGCTTTTTTGCCCGAGGTAGAGCGCTCCCCAGGTTTCGTTGCGGCAACAAGGGTTTCGAGCCGCTAACGTCGAACCTATGCACGACTATCCCGGCTCGCCTCCGCCCAAGCCTCGCCGTGCGGGCGGCCGTGACGCGTCGCCGTCGGCCTACAGGGTCGCGTCGCCGCGCGAATACACAAAGGCGCCGGCTCTCATCGCGGAGACCGACGCGTTTCTTCAGATGCCGACCTCGCGGAGCCGGAGGGCGCGAAGGGCGCAGCTGTTCTTCGCGGCGGCGGCGTCGCTTTCGTGCTTGACCGTGGTCGCCGGGATGTTTCTCGATTACATCACCGACGCCAAGCCTCTCACTTTTCTCGACGTCGTCGCCGAGCTCTGGGTGCAAAGCCTCGTCCTCGTCGCTGCGCTCGTCGCCGCCGTGGCCGTCGCCGCCTCGCTCTGCCGCCCAGACGGCTACAGCGAGCGCGGCGCCGCCACGGCAATAGCCGGAGCCGGCGCGGTCATCGCGTGCGGACGGATCGTCGACCTCGCCGCCTTCGGCATAGTGGCGGCGCTCGGGCAAGACGCCTCCGTGGGCCCCGGCTTGTGGACGATGCTCGGCGGCGCGCTCGTCCTATTCGGCGTCGGCGCGATGGCGAGGAGCAACGCGACATACGGGTGGGCGGACGACTCCTCTGCCTCCCTGTGGCGAACCGTATGGGCGCAGGGCAAGGCGGCGGCCGCCGGGCGGTCTAGACTCCGTAGACCCGCTGCGCGTTGCGATCCAGAACCTCGCACCAGGCGGCCTCTTCGACGCCGCGAAGGCCGGCCATGAAGCGAGCCGTGTAGGCGGAGGCGTAGGGCGCATTCGGGTGTCCCCTCCAAGGCACGGGGGCGAGGTAGGGCGCGTCGGTTTCGACCAAGATGAGTTCCTCCGGCAGCGCCATGAACGCCTCGCGCAAAGCTTCGTTCGCCGGATAGCTCATCGGGCCGGCGAAACTTGCAAACCAACCGTTCTCCGCACACGCCTCGGCCATCTCCCTGTCCCCGGAGAAACAGTGGAAGACCGTCCGTTCGGGGGCGCCGCATTCGCGAAGGATCCGCATGCACTCGGCGTGGGCCTCGCGATCGTGGATCTGCATGGGCAGGTCGAGGTCCTTCGCAAGCTCGATGTGCATGCGGAAGGCCTCTTCCTGCGCCTGCCTCCCAGCGGCGGCCGTCCGGTAAAAATCCAGGCCGGTTTCGCCGATGGCGACGACGTCGGCGCTTGCGGCCAACGCCGCGACCTCGGCCACGGCGTCCTCCAGCGAAAGGCCGCGGTGCCACGGATCGAGTCCGTGGGCCATGCCGTCCGGCGATTCTTCAGTTATTCCGCGATGCAGGGGCGCTTCATTGGGGTGGATGCCGATTGCCGCGGAAAGGCTCGGCCAGCGTTCGGCGAGCGCGACGGTCGGCTGGAGGGTCGGGACGTCGCAGCCGCAGGTGATCGCGCAGCGTACGCCCGCCGCCTCCATCCTGGCGACATGCCAGGGAATGCTCCCTTGGCGGTCTTCGCTGGCGCCGGCGCCAGCCTCACCGTCGCCTTCCTCGACCCCCGAAGCGACGTCGAAGGACAGCGCCGCATAGTCCCTGTCTCCGCGAACCGGCAGGTGGGTGTGATTGTCGACGATGGCCGAGGCCAAGCGTTCGGGCACGTCCGGGTAGGTTCTCCGCTTCTTGCGATTGCCGCCCATGGGAGCTCCTCTACGCCTCGATGCCCAGGCGTTCGAGCTCCTCGGCGACCACGGCTTCGTCGAGCTTCGCAAACACCGGCGTCGGCTTCGCCACGGGCGTCCCGGGGACGATCTCGCTGGGCGCCCAGGGGCGGACGGGCGAGTAGTCGCCTGTGATAATCGGATAGGGATCGCCCCCGTCGAGGTCCTCGGCCTCCTCGAGGCGGGGCATGGGGGCGAGGTCGCCCTTGCCTCCGAAGACGCGGTCGATCGCATTCGAGGAATGCGGCAAGAACACGGACATCATCGTATTGAGATCCCACACCGCTTGCGCCAGCGTGTGGAGCACGGCAGCCAGGCGCCCGCGCTGTTCGGGCGCCTTGAGTTTGAAAGGCTCCGTCTTCGCGACGTAGGCGTTGGCCTCGCCGACGAGCCGCATGATTTCGGTCAGAGCCGCGCGCTGGCCGTGGTTGGCGATGCTCTCGCCGACGGTCGCAAAGCCGTTGCGCACCGCGTCGAGCAGCTCGGCGTCGACCTCCTCCAGCCGCCCGGGCGTCGGAATCTCGCCAAAGTTCTTGGCGATCATCGCGGCCGTGCGGTTGACGAGGTTGCCCCAGCCGGCCACAAGCTCCGAGTTGTTGCGCCGCACGAACTCGGCCCACGTGAAGTCGGCGTCCGAGGTCTCGGGCCCGGCGATGGAAATGAAGTAGCGCAGGGCGTCGGGCTGGTATCGGGAGAGCACGTCGCGCACGTAGATGACCACGTTCTTCGACGAGGAGAACTTCTTCCCCTCCATAGTGAGAAACTCGGAGGCGACCACCTGGGTCGGCAGGTTGAGGCGGCCGAGTTTTCCGGGCTCGCCGCCGCGCGAGCCCTCGCCGTTGTACGCGAGCAGCTCGGCCGGCCAGATCTGGGAGTGGAAGACGATGTTGTCTTTGCCCATGAAGTAGTACGAAAGCGCCTCGGGGTCGTTCCACCACTTGCGCCAGTCATCGGCGGCTCCCTCCCCTGCCGCGGCGCGGCGGCGCGCCCATTCGACGGAAGCGGAAAGATAGCCGATGACGGCGTCGAACCAGACGTACAGCCGCTTGTTCGGCTGGTCTTCCCAGCCCGGAACCGGTATGCCCCAGGAAATGTCGCGGGTCATCGCCCGCGGGCGCACGTCTTCGAGGAGGTGCTTGGAGAAGACGATGACGTTCGGGCGCCATTCGCCGGTGGCTTCGACGGCGTCGAGCCACTCCCCCAGCTTCTCCGCCAACGCGGGAACGTCGAGGAAATAGTGGTCCGTGACTTCAAACCGCGGCGCCTGCCCGGAAACCTTGGAAACGGGGTCGATGAGATCCTGGGGGTCGAGCTGGTTCCCGCAGGTGTCACATTGGTCCCCGCGGGCGCCTTCGCTGCCGCATATGGGGCACGTGCCCTCAATATAGCGGTCGGGAAGGGTGTTTCCGGTCACCGGGTCGATGGCCACATTCTGCTGCTGGACGATCATGTACCCGTTGTCGCGGCAGACCTCGAACATGCTTTGGACCACGCGTTCGTGGTTGACCGCGGTGGTCCGGGTGAAGAGGTCGTAAGACAGGCCGAGGGCCACAAGGTCCTCGACGATGATCCTGTTGTTCTCATCGGCGAGCTGCTTGGGGGTCTTTCCCTCGGCCTCGGCCGCGACGAGGATCGGAGTGCCGTGCTCGTCCGTTCCGGAGACCATGAGCACATCCTCGCCGCGCATTCGCATGTACCTGGAAAAGACGTCCGAGGGGACTCCGAAGCCCGCGACGTGGCCGATGTGGCGGGGGCCGTTGGCGTAAGGCCATGCAACTGCAGAGAGGATATGCGACATAGACATAAGATTACGTCGCCGCGGGGCTCGGTTCATCTTTCCCCGCACACATGGACGCGATTGCGCGCCGGCGACGCCGCGGGAGCGCGCTCGCGAGCGTCCGCCGCGCGCCCCGATGCCTCCGTTCCGAAGCTTCGGCGCGCAACCCGTGCAAACCGGGCGGCCGAGCCGCCGATGAATTGCGGACAGCGAAACTTGAAAATCGTGCCCATGCGCGGGCAGGCGCAGACCGAAGCGGGGCCGCTAGAATTCTCGGTATCGGGAAAGCACCGCCCCGTCCTCAGGCGCGACGGGGATTTGGAGGGAAACATGGCCGAGTCACGGGCACTCATCATCGTCGATGTTCAGCCGACGTTCTGCGAGGGCGGAGCGCTTGCAGTCGAAGGAGGCAACGCGACGGCCGAGAGGATCGCCGATTTCGTCACCGAGAACGCCGACGAATACGCAATGGTCGTCACAACGCAGGATTGGCACGTCAACCCCGGCTCTCACTTTTCGCAGACGCCGGATTTCATCGACACGTGGCCGCCTCACGCGCTGGCGGGGACAGCCGAGGCCGAGCTTCACGAGGCCGTCGCCTCCCTTCCCGTCGACGCCTCGGTGAAAAAGGGCAAATACGAGGCGGCCTATTCGGGGTTTGAAGGCAGCGACGCCGACGGGCGCTCTCTCGAGGAGATCCTTCGCGCCGCCGGGATTGAGGAGGTCGACGTCGTCGGGCTTGCCGAATCCCATTGCGTGAAGGAAACCGCCCTCGACGCGCTGAGGGCGGGATGGCCCACGCGCGTCCTGTCCGATTTGACCGTGCCTGTCAGCGAGGAGCTCGGCGTCGCCGCCCGGACGGAGATGGACGAGGCGGGCGTCGAGCAGGTGGCTTCAGGGAGCGCCTTCGGATTCTACGAGGAGGGCGAGGACACCCCGATTCCGGGCGACGACGCGTCCGTCGCCGGCTATGCCGAGGACGGCTACGCCGACGGCGATCCTTACTCGGACGACGATCAATACGGCGACCTTGACGAAGACGACGAGGAGCCCGACCTCGCTGCCCGGCTCACAGCCGGGCTGGGCGCCGGGCTGAGCCTTTCGAGCCAGGCGGAAGACGTCGATCTCGACGACTTCGACGTCGACATCGACGAGGAGATCGACTTTTCCGACGACGCCGACGAGGCCGACTTCGACTTCTCAGACATCGACGACAAACCGGGCCTCTGACGCGACGCCCCGGCCTCTGACGGAGCAAGTCCGGCCTTCGAGAGCGCGAGCCTAGCCTCCGGCTGCGCGAGTCCGCCGGCGAGAAGCGCGAATTTCGCAAGGGTTTCGGCTGTCTATTTATCCGCGAGCTCTCGCGGAAGCAGCCAGAGAATGTGACGTTTAACGTGACGTTTTTTGCGCATAAAACGACATCCAAATGCGGCACTTGCTCAAAACGGCATTAGGCCAAAGAAATCACCAGGTTAGGGCAGCCTCGCAAAACTCGGAACAGCAACGGTGAGGTGGCCCTTCCCTTCCTATCCGTCGCAGACGAAGGGGCATAGATTGAAGGTGTTCAAGCTTCGCACGGCGATCGAGCCGCTTCGCCGTCTTCTACCTGAAAGAGGTTCATCATGGCCCAGACACCGGTTTCCACGTGTGCGGCAACCGCATGCTCCTTCAACAACGGCGGCTGCACAGTCGCGATGACAATGGGTGAGCGCGGCTGCGCAACCTTCGCCAAGCTGGACGCCCGCCGTTCGGTCGCCGCGAACGGACTCGTCGGCGCATGCCAGCGCCTCGAGTGCGTCCACAATTCCGACCTCGTGTGCACGGCGGCGTCCATCGACGTCACCGCCGACGCCGACTGCGCGGGCTTCAAGGCCCGGTAGCCGTCGATCGGCGGCGCGCCCGCCGGCACGCGATTCCATCGACGAGAACGATGCTGGGACCCCGCGCACTCGGGGTCCCAGCATTTTCTTTGGCTCCTGACGCTGGATCCGCTAAGCGTCAGGAGCCAAGCTCTACGAGACGCCCGATCTCACGGGCGAGTTCGTCTCCTCTGAGGATCGAGGCTGCGAAGGGGACGAAGGCGGTCACGGCCTCTTCGCGGCTGACTCGCATGAGCGTCAGGCCCGCCCTGTCGATGTCGACGCAGAGAACAGCGGTCTGCACGTGCTCACAGCTGACGCGGACGGGTTGCCGCGCGAGCAGCGCCCCCGGCACGACGCCAAGCATGACCGCGCCGAACAACTCATTGACGGCGTCGCGCCCAAAAGAGGAAAGAACGTCCAAGCCGACGAGTTCACCGAAACTGTCGGCGAAAAGATCGCCCCCGCCCACGGCTTCCGCCTCGGCCTCATGGTGTTGGCGACACACCTCTTCCCAGGAGACGGGCGCCACTCCCGCCGCGTCGTGGAGCAGCACCCGCTCCATCGACACAACGGCGAGGCAGCCTCCCGGCGCAGAGGCGATCGCGGCGACGTCGTCCGGAAGCACCCCCGCGGCAACGGCCTCGGCCGTCTCCTCGAGCGAGAGCCATCGCGCAGTTCCGAGGAAATGCACGGCGGACGCCACGATCTCAACCGTCGGATCAGGCGACTCCTTTTCTATCGACATGCGAACGTCCATCGCGCCGACGTCGCGGCTCGCGAGGACCTCGATGAGCACAGGCTCGGCGGTAGCGATGACTAGGCTCCCGTCCGCCGCAATGCCGTGCGCGATGGCCGTCAGATTGAGCGCCGGCTCTTCGCGGTAAGCCACCAGCATCGCCTGGCCGGCGCCGTTCAGGAGCCGATGGGCGCAGGAACGTTTGCGAGCGTCCCAGACCTCTTGATCGACCGACGTGCGGCCGGGGAAGAGCGACAGATTCGGATTCAAGGGACCTCCACGAAAAGAAGCGACAAAGTAAGGATAACCTGACTGCCTTGCTTTGTGAAGTTATTTCGCAAAGACAATGGTGCGTAATTGCAAGGGAGGCCGTGGGCAATTGTTCGGAAACCGGCTGAAACGGCCGGCCAAGATCCGGGGAAACCGCAAAATCGCGCCGAAAACTCGAAAGGAGCAAGCCAAGCCGGAGGGCCCGAACGAAGTCCCAGAGGCGCAAGCGGCGTCGGAGAGCCTCGGGAGAATCAGACGGCGCGCGCCGCGGCTGCGGCGTCGTACAGGTCTTTCCTTCGCAGGCCGACGCGGCGGGCGACGTGGGCGGCGGCGTCTTTGAGCCGGAGGCCGGCGTCCGCGAGGGCGAGAACCTCGGCGACCGACGCTTCGACGTCGGCCTCCTTCCGTGGAGCCCCGGCGACGACGACGGCGATCTCGCCGAGAACCTCTCCGGAAAAACGCTCGGCGAGCTCCCCCAGCGAGCCTCGCGCGACCTCCTGATGGACCTTTGTCAGCTCCCTGCACACGCACGCGGGCCTGTCAGAGCCGAATCCTTCGCACATGGCGCGCAGAGCGGCGCCCAGGCGCCGCGGGGACTCGAAGAAGACCATCGTGCGCCCCTCAGACTCGAGCCCCCGGATCGCCGCGGCCAGCTCGCCCGCCCTGCGAGGCAGGAAACCCTCGAAGCAAAAGCGGTCCGTGGCCAGCCCCGAAACGGCCAAAGCCGCCAACACGGCGGAGGGCCCCGGAACCACTTCGACGTCGACGCCCGAACGCGCGGCGAGCGTGACGAGCCTGTATCCGGGGTCGGAAACCGAAGGCATGCCTGCGTCGCTCACGACTACGACTCTCTTGCCCTCGCGCGCAAGGCCAAGGAGAACAGGCGCCCGATCGGCCTCGTTGTGTTCGTGGAACGAGAGGACCCTCCCGCGAATGGCGACGCCGAGCCGACCGGCGAGATTGAGGAGGCGCCGGGTGTCCTCCGCGGCGACGGCGTCGGCCCTCTCAAGTTCACTGCGCAGACGGGCGGACGCGTCCCCGTCGTTGCCGATGGGCGTCGCGGCCAAAACTATCGCTGGTCTCATGGGCATAACTATTTCACCGATCTCATGGGCATAACTATTTCAAACGCATCCGACACACGCCGAGTCGCCCCGGGTAGACTCACCCCGTGAGCGAAAAGGACACGACCCCCAGCAGCCAGCAGGGCGAAAGCGGCCCCGGGCAAACTCACTCCGCTCAGGGGCCCGCCGGAGCAGGTCAGCAGGGGCCCGCTGTAGCCATTGAGCAAGAATGGCGCCCTTCGCCCGGCTCCCGGAGAGATCCCGGCACGCCTCTGAAAGCTGAAGACGCCGAAGCCTACGAAAACGACCTTCGGGGAAGGCTGGGCCTCCTGCCGATCGGGGTGAAGCTCCCCCTCAAAACCCGCAGACAGGGCTGGGTCGCCGCCGCAATCGCGGCCCTCGTGGCCTTCATCACACGTTTTTCAAATCTCAACCACCCACACGCGATCGTCTTCGACGAAACCTACTACGTCAAGGGCGCTTTCTCTTTGCTGCGCAAGGGATACGAAGGCAAATGGGAGGGAGCGGAGAAGGCGAACGAGCTTTTCCTCAACGGCGACTATTCAGCTTTGAAGGACAACGCCGACTACGTTGTCCACCCTCCGCTGGGCAAATGGATCATGGCCGCGGGCCAGTGGCTGTTCGGATCGGACAACGGCGTCGGCTGGCGTTTCTCCACCGCGATTGTGGGCGTGCTTGCAGTGATCCTCGTCGCCCGTATAGCGATGCGCATGTTCCGCTCCCCTCTTCTGGCCGGATTCGCCGGAATCGCCATGGCGCTCGACGGCATGGGAATCGTCATGTCGCGCACGGGAATCCTCGACAACATCTTGGCCTACTTCGTTCTTCTAGGCTTTTGGGCGCTGCTCATCGACCGAGAGCATTCGCGGGCGAAACTCGCCAGACGGGTGGCCCGGGGAGAATTCCGGTCTCTATCGGCCGGGCCGCGGGCGCCTCACGCCCCGAGGGACCCTTGGGGGCCTAACGTTCTAGGGCGCCCGTGGCTTTTGGCGGCAGGCGCTTTTCTGGGCTTCGCGGGCGGCGTGAAATGGTCAGCCATTTACGCGGTCGCCGTCTTCGGCCTCATAGCCTTCGCATGGGGCCTTTCCGCGCGCCGCATCGCCGGCGTTCGGCTGTGGTTCGGCGCAGGGGTGTTCAGAGACGGCCTGCCCGCCTTTTTCGCATTGGTTCCTGCGGCGATCGCGGCCTATCTCGCGGCGTGGATCCCGTGGTTTGCCAACTCCCGCTCGTGGGGCCGCGACTGGGCCCGGAAGCAGGGCAAGGATCTCCTCCCTCTCCCCGACGCCCCCGACGCCGTCAACTCCTTCATCCACTATCACCAAGAGATGTGGCGCTTCCACCACACGCTGTCGTCCCACCACGATTACCAGTCCCAGATGTGGGATTGGATCATCCAGCGCCGCCCCGTCTCCTTCTATTGGCTCGGCACCGACAAGGCCCCCGACAAATGCGGGGCGCACTCGTGTGTGGAGGCGATAACGTCCATCGGCAACGTGGCGGTGTGGTGGCTTGGGCTTGTGGCGCTCATCGTCGTCGTCCTAGCCGCCTTTAAGCACAGGGACTGGCGAGCGTGGTCGATACTCGCAGGGTACGGCGCCATGTGGCTTCCCTGGATCTCCTACACGAACCGCACAATCTTCCAGTTCTACGCCGTTGCTTTCCTCCCCTACGTGGTTTTGGCGCTGACCTTCGCCGTCGGCGTGGCCGCGCAGATCGTCGGGCGGGCGTACTCGGGACAGCCTCGACTGTCCTTTGGCTTCGTCTCGGGCCGGGCCCGCCCCGTTTGGCAGCAGAGCGTTCCTCGCCCCGACGGGGCACGCTCCCAGCTTCGCAACGCCATCGCCGTCCGCTTCAGCGACGAGCCTCTGCCGCCGGGCGCGATTCCGCAGTCGCCCGCAGGGGCGCCCCAGGCGCCGAAGGCGATGCCGGCGTTCCCTCCAAACGCGGCCGCGCAGCCTCCGGGCGCGCCTGCGCCCATCCCGAACACAGCCGCGTACCTGCCGAACGCGGCGACGCCGCACTCCGAACGCAACGAGACGAGTCGGTTCGCGCCGGGTGCGGGCAATGCAAACGCGGCGACACGGCGCCCCGAACGCAACGAGACGAGTCGGTTCGCGCCGGGTGCGGGCAATGCGAACGCGGCGACACGGCGCCCCGAACGCAACGAGACGAGTCGGTTCGCGCCGGGTGCGGGCAATGCAAACGCGGTCAGAACAGACGCACCCCCTTCTTGGCATGCGCCTGGACCCTTGCTGCCAAATCCCAACGTGCCGCCGGAGTTCTATTCACCGAGCCCCAACGTGCCGCCGGAGTTCTATTCGCCGACCCCCAACGTGCCGCCGGAGTTCTATTCGCCGACCCCCAACGTGCCGCCCATCGCCGCCCCGCGAAAAAAGCAGTGGTGGGAACCGCACGCTAGGCGCATGACAGGAGCCTTCTTCGTC
Organism: uncultured Actinobaculum sp.; assembly: GCA_938020505.1. GTDB lineage: Bacteria > Actinomycetota > Actinomycetes > Actinomycetales > Actinomycetaceae > Peptidiphaga. The sequence goes on from CALIHR010000055.1 coordinate 191,542, forward strand.
GGGCTGGTTATGACGGTCATAGCCGCCGCGGCCGCGTTCTGGTACCCCTTGTGGACGGGTCAGAACATCTCGCACAGCTTCTGGCAGCTGCATATGTGGCTGCCCAGCTGGATCTGACCCCCGCTCCAGAATCGAACGCACGTCACCCGCCCATAAAGAAGTGTCGCACAAAAAATTCACAGGAAACTTCATAAAAATATCACGAAAACTCCATTTGAATAATCATGTCAAGACAAAGACAGTTCCTTTGGAGGAGAATGTGAGCGACAACGACAACCGCGCGAATTCAGCGGATTTTGAGGCCCACGGGCCGACGGGGGCCAGCCGGCCGTTCGGCCCCTCGGAACCCTCAGGCGCGCCGGAAGCAAGCGACGCACCGAGCGCGACGGCGACGCTTCCGACCGCCGAGGCGGCGTCGGTCGAGGCGAACCTCGACCACACGGAATCAGCCGAAGCCGCGGGTTCGCCAGCGGCAGCCGCCGACGAGAAGAAAAAGGCGAAGCGCCGATGGCCGACGAGGGCGCTGGCCGCTGCTGGAGTCGCCGGAATCGTCGTCGGCGGCGCGACGATGGCGGGCGTGAACGCCCTGACCGACGACTCGTCCCACGGCAACAGCTGGAGTTCAGGCGCGGGCAAAGCCGGAAACGGCAGGCCGCAGCCGCCTTCGGGCGACATGCCCCAACCGCCGGGCGGCGGAGGGGGACCCCAGCCGCCGTCGGACGGGCAGGGAGGCGACCGTCAGGATTCGGGCAACCAGGGATCCAGCGGCAAGAAATCTTCGAAATGGGGGAAGAACGCCACCAAGAACAAGCAAAATCAACAGCAGAAAGGGTCGGACAGCCAGCAGGATTCGAACCAGACTCAAGGAACCGACGGGCAGAGCTCGGGCGGACAGACGCCGGCCGGCTGACAGGCAGAACACCCGTGACAGGCAGAATCCCGGCGGATAGGCGGGCCTCTGAGCAAAGGGCGCCGCGAGCGACTTCGCTTGCGGCGCCCTTTCGGGCCTCTTTAAACTTTCGACGCGAGGGCAGGATGACAACCATCACCAGGCAGCGTTGCGCCGCCTTTGGAGGCTATAGTGTTGAGAGGACACGTAACGGACAAAGGACAGAACACTAGATGAGAGCGAACGACGTGCCACGCGCTGAGGCGCATGAGGGGGCGACAGCGCCATCGTGGCTGACAAATGCCAGTCTTCGGCCGGAAGAGGACGTTCAGTCCCCCCGCTCGTCAATAGCCGCGGCGGTATTCTGCGTCGTCGCCCTCATCGCCATCGGCCTTGTGGGACTTACCACAGCGTTCTCCCAGTCGTCGGCAAGCCCGAAGGTCGAGTCAGTCGTCAATCGGTCCACAAGTTTCGCGTCCACGCCTTCGGCCTCAAAGACGACCGCGCCGCCCTCCCCCACAGCCCGCAAGACGCCCAACTTCTACCAGCCCGCGTCTCCCGAGCCGACTCCCACGCCCACCAACGGCATTGCCGGTTTGGCTCGAATAACAACGACCTACGGGCGCGAGACAATGCGGGGGGCCGCAATGATTCTCGATCCGTCGGGGATCATTGCGACGAATTATCACATCGTCAATCACCCTTCGCCTACTTTCTCGGTCTACATTCCCGAGAAAGGGAGCACGCATTCCGCCCGCCTGATCGGCTACAGCCCGCTGACCGACGTCGCCATCCTCAAAGTCGACGGCCTCCCCCCGCTCACGCCGATCACACCGGCGGCCAAGTCCCCCGCCCCCGGCGATCCGGCAGTCATGTTCGGCTTTCCCGATTCGGAAAGCCAGGCCACGGCCGCCTCGGGCCACGTGCAAACGGGAGTCGCCCGCAACCGGGGGACGACGACGATCGACAACTTCACGTACGACGGCATGTCCTTCCTCGTGAGCTGCCACATGGTTCCCGGATACTCCGGCGGCCCAACCGTCAACCCCAAGACAGGCCAAACTCTAGGCATGAATGCGCGGTACTACATCGATTCCAAGGTGCAGGCCGAGTCGATCGCGATATCCGACGTCCTGCGGGTGAAAACCGAAGTCCTCAGCGGCAAGCCAACCAAGGACACCGTCGTCAAGTGACCGCAGGGAAATTCGGGAGGCGGAACCGCACGAGACCGCCGAAAGGCAAAACTCACAGGATCAGTCACTGGATTTTCCCAGGAAACGTTCCGGCAGCCCCATGTTGTCGGCAGTTAACTTATTCATGACATACAGAGAACGCATCCTCTAGGAGGGGACATTGAGCGAGAAGGACGCCGAGGGACAGCTCCGCCCACAGAATGTCGAACCGACGCAATCCCTGCCGCGCTATGCGGCGGACGGCTTCGGGGCGGCCTACCAAAGGTCGGCGTGCCAGGCTAAAGATCCGTCGTCATCGGAATCGGCTGCGTTCCCGCGCGTGCGGGATCACCAGGACTGCCAGGAGCGCCAAGGTTTCGGCTACCTGGACCCTCGGGCCCAGCTCGGCGAACCCTCAGGCCAAGCCGCGGGGAGCCTGCCGGCAACAGAAGGCATGCCCGCTCAGGCCCATGCCGGCTTTTCCGGGCAAGGCGCCGACGGCAACGCATTCGGCCAGCAATTCGGGGGCGACTTTTCCGCCCAGCAGTCAATGGGCGGGTACCCGGACGGGGCGCCCTTCGCTCCAGCGTCGCCGAAGCGCAAACGCCACAAGTGGTCCACCGCGGCGCTCGCGGCCTCCACACTGGCAGGAGTGATTCTGGGCGGAGTCCTGGGAGGCCTCGCGGGAATGGCGATCGAGGACCGTGAGAACCAGCCGAGCGCCCAGTCCGTTCAGCCGAACCCTCAGACCAAGCAGCCCCCGCAGGGCCAAGTCCCCGATCAGGCGCCCATAGACGACACGGGCGAGGGCTCAAGCGGCCCAGCCAAAGGAAAACGCGTAAACTCCGCCCCCGGCGTCGTCCTCGTCAACTCCGCGCTCAACGGAGGCGAAGGCGCCGGAACGGGAGTCGTCGTCGACAAGTCGGGCATCGTCGTGACGAATTATCACGTGGTTCAATCCTCCACGACGGTCACCGTCACCGACCCGAACACGAACGACCAGTACGAGGCCGAGGTCGTGGGGCACAACGCGGCGCAGGATGTGGCCGTGCTGAAGATCAAGAATCCGTCGAAGAATCTGAAGGCCGCCTCGATCGCGAAGAAGGCCGCGAGCTCGGGCGACACGGTGTACGCCGTCGGCAACGGCCACGGCCAGGGGTACCTGACCAAGCTTCAGGGCACGGTCACGGCGCTCAATCGCTCGATCACGGCTCAAAGCGCTTCGAACACCGAGAGCAAGAACAAGCTGACAGGGCTGATCCAGACCGACGCCGACGTGGTCTCGGGATACTCCGGGGGGCCGCTCATGAACGCCGACAATCAGGTGGTGGGAATCAACACCGCCGCGTCGACGGGCAAAACGTCAGAGGAAATCAACGGCTACGCCATTCCCATCTCGAAGGTCATGGAGACCGTGAAGGAGATCCTCAACGGAGAGACCGACGACGGGAACGTCATCGGCCGCAACGCCGCCCTCGGCGTGTCGGTCAGGTCGGTCGGCAAAACGAGTCAGGACGGCCAGGCTCCTCAGCAAGACCCCAACGTTCCCAACGCGCCCGCGGGGGTGTCGGGAGCGCAGGTGATCGGCCTCGTCAAGGGGTCGGGCGCCGAGAAAGCCGGGATCGTGAAGGGCGACGTCATCACGGCAATCGAGGGCAAGGCCGTTGAGAACTCGTCCGAGCTCGCCAAGACCGTTCAAAAGAAGAAGGTCGGCGACAAGGTCAAGCTCAGTGTGACGGGCGCAGACGGCTCCCAGAGGGAGGTCGAAGTGACCCTCGGAAAGGCGAGCGTCAACTAGCCGATTCACGGGCGGGGATCCGGAAAGACAGAAGGGGGGCGGGGACGACGATGTCCCCGCCCCCTTCGCCCCTTGCAGGCTGACGGGCTCAGTCTCGCGGTCGGGAGCCCCCGCTCCCGGAGCCCGCGGTTCCGGCAGATTCTCAGGTGGGCTCATTGCCTGCGGGAGCCCGCGCTCGAGGCCCGCGGCTTACGCCTCCGAGCTCGGCAGGCTGCCCAAGAAGGCTTCGACGGCCCGATAGAACGCCTCCGGCTGGTCGCGGCGGATGCAGTGGCCCGCGCCAGCGACCGTCGTCGCCCTGAGGAGAGGATTGCCGACGGCCAGAATCGAGGCGATTGCCTCTTCCGTGAAGAGCGCGCCTGGCTGATCTCCCGTCATCAAGAGACAGGGAACGGCGATCTCCGCGGCCAGCTGCGTGCGCGGAACCGTCAGCCCCACGGCGCCCGCTGCGACAAGCGCGCGGTCAACCTGCCCTTTGGCGGAGGCCCACGCCGCCAGCTCGCCGACGGCGCGGCTCGGATGGTCGTTGACAGCTTCCTGGATGCCGTCGGCCGGATTGGCCGCAATTCGGTCCAAACGAGCGATTTCGGCCCGGGCTCCCGCCTTGTATGCGCCAGCCTGCTCCTCGGTGAGCCACGCGGGGTCTTCGAGCACGAGGGCCTCAACGAGCTCGGGGCGCGCCGCGGCCGCCGCAGTCGCGATGGCGCCTCCCATCGAATGCCCAAGGAGCGCGACCTTCCCCGAAGCGGCGTACGCTGCCTGTTCTTCGACGACGTCGATGGCAGCCTCCACGCTCGCACCGAAGGGATCGGCCAGTTCCCCGTCCGTCAGCCGGGGAGAAAGCCCGTGGCCAAGCGAGTCGACGAGGACCACTCGGCGCTCGCCATTCCATCTCTGGGCGATTCCCGCCAAAGACGGCCCATTGTCCGTCACGCCGTGGAAGGCCACGATCGACGTCGCTCCTCCGCAGCCCGAAACGTACGTCGCCAGCCTTGCCATGAACCCTCCTGAGAGCTCGATCGCTTTGAAACAGGCGCGGGCCCTCGGCCGTCCCAGTTCCGGGGCGGACACTCCAGGCCCCAGACTCGGCGAGACCCTCAGTCTGTCTCTGTCCTAGATCCAGAGTGGATTCTCGGTTCCCCTGGATCCGATATGGATTATAGGCCGCCCAGGCCAGCCGCTGCGGGCCGGACTCCTCAATGCGCAGCCGAGACAAGCTTCAGCCCTGCCACACAGGCTGCGATTCCAAGGAGGAAGGCAACGGCATCGACGGCCGCGCTCAGACGCTTCAGCCGCACACGCGGGCGGCCAATCGCGCGCAAAGGCGGCCAGTCCGCCCGAAAGCCGCACTCGCCTGAGATTGAGAGGAACGCGATTTTGCGCGAAAAGGAGGGCCGCATCCGCGGGCGAGCCGTTAGACTTGCAACCGGCAGAAAGACCCGCAATGAGCATAAGACCTGAACGAGTCGAAGGAGGACGAATGCCGAGAAGGTATCTTTTCATCAACGCCAGCGCCAAAAAGGACGGATCCACAGTTGAATGCGGAACAGCCCTGCTCGAGGGCCTCGAAAGCGAACAGATCCACCTCGTCGACTACCGCATGGGCTTTTTCGGTCAGAGTTTCGACGACGACGAGTTCGACGTCGTGCTGGAGAAGATGCTCGCCGCCGACGTCATAGTCCTCGGCTCCCCTGTCTACACGGAGACAATGAGTGCAGCGGCCAGAACCCTGCTCGAGCGGCTGGAAACCCATCCCAGGGCGGACGAGCTTTCGGGACGGGAATTCGCTTACTTCATCCAGGGGTACGGGCCAAGCAGGTTGACAGTCGAATCGACGACGGCCTCGGTTCGCAACGCCGTCGAACCGAGGGGGGCGCACTTCTTGGGGGCCGCCTCCGACATGGTCGAGCTGGCCGAGCTGCGGGAGACGATCGACGCCCAAGAGGCCGAAGCCTCCCGCGAATGACGACTGCGCGTGAGAACGTCTGGCAGGGATGCAGCCGACGCGCTGAGCGCCCTTCGCCAATCCGAACGGGGCGCCCTTCACGCCGAGGCGGAAGGTCTTCTAACGCAAAGAGCGCGCGACGGAAAGGGGCTTTCCTTCGGTTCCCGCGACCTTGGAAACGTCCGAGATGTCGCCGACGATCAACGAGTGGCTCTTGCGCCACGTGACGTACTTCATTCCGAGGTTGACCATGGACGCCAGCCGATTTCGGCCTCCCATGAGGGTGGCGATATGAACCATGTTCCACGTCATCCATCCCGGGAAGCCCTTCATCCGAGGGAAATGCTTGATCTCTGCCACAGCCGCGGCTCGCCCGATCGTCGCCATGATGCCGAGGTCCTTGTACGTGAAGGCGCCCGGGTCTTTCTTCTCGCCGAGGTCGGCGCGGATGGCCTTGCCGATGTGCCTGCCCGTCTGCTTGGCCGGCTGAGCGAGCTGGGGCAGCCCGCGCTCCCCTATCGAGGCGACGTCGCCCGCCGCAAAGACATTGGGGAAACCCTCTGCCCGGAGCCGGTCATCGACGAGTATGCGCCCGCGGGCGCTCTGCGGGAGGCCCCACGAGTTCACCGCCTCGGGCACTCCCACGCCGGAAGCCCACAGGACGACGGCGGCCTCGAGGAAGGTTTCGTCCCCGCCGCCGACGGGGGCGATGAGGGCGCCGTCCTTGCGCACTTCCTTGACCGCGGTCCGGAACATCAGCTTGACGCCGCGCCTTTCAAGCGCCCTTTTCGCGTACTCGGACGACTTGGGGTCGAACGGCCCGAGCAGGCGGTCGGCCATGTCGATGAGGACAACCTCGATCCCGTCCGCCCCGATTTCCGGAAAAAGCACGGGAACGTCTTTGTTCCGCATTTCCGCGAGCGCACCGGCGGTCTCCACGCCGGTGGGCCCGCCGCCGACGACGGCCATTCGGATCTTCGCGCCCGGGCGTTTGGCCGTGGCGTCGAGGAGCCCCTGAATTCGATCGCGCACGTCGAGTGCGTGCCCGCGGGTGTAGAGCGGCAGCGCGTTCTCCTGCGCGCCGGGAATCCCGAAATAGTTGGCGGCCACGCCGGTCGCAACAACAAGGTAGTCGTAGGGGACGGCGTTCGCGCCGTCGACCGTGACCGTCTTGGCCGAATGGTCCATGGCGGTGACCTCGCCGAGCTCTACCCTCAAGTTCTTTTGCCCCGCCTGGATCGCACGCAGATAGTAGGTGATGTCCCCGGGGTTCAGGGTGGAGGTGGCCACCTGATAGAGAAGCGGCTGGAAAGTCGAGTACGGATTCTTGTCGATGAGCGTGATGCGGACCTTCGCCTTCTTGAGGCTGCGCGCCGCGGAAATCCCGGCGAAACCGCCTCCGACGATGACGACGCGGGGAGCGTCCGCGCGATCGGATTCGCTTTCCGCGGGGGGCGTATGTTGTGACATATGAACAAGGATATCCCTAAGTAAGGTAAGGATAACTTAATTGTGTGAAACATCAAAGGCCGCGCTCAAAGGAAGGAAAGCCGGTATGCCCGAGAGCAATCCGATACGAGTCTCGCCGGCGGAGGCGCCTCGCCTCATTCGCTCGCTGACAGGCGAACCCAGGCAGGGGCTGGAAGGAGAATCCAGGCGGGCAGGCGGGCAGGGTTCGCGAACGCCGACGGGTTTGCCGACGTCGGCAGGTCCGGGAATGCCGGCGGCCGCGCCGACGGGTCCGGCGGCGGCGCGGCCAACCTTCATAGTCGCGATCGACGGAAGGTCGGGCGCCGGAAAGACCACTCTGGCCGGAAAACTGCTGGAGGAGCTCCGCGACGGGGGCATTGCGGCCGCCGCGGTCGAAGTCGAGTCGTTCATCGGCGGCTGGAACGGCCTGATCGACGGCGTCGAGGCCGTGGCCGCCCGGATTCTCGAGCCCGTCCGGTCCCGAGGAATCGCGACGGCGCGCACGTGGGATTGGAACCGCGGCACGTGGGCGGAGGAGGTTCGCATTCCGCCGTCGGGGCCCGTTGACGTTCTCATTCTCACAGGATGCGGGGCGGCGAGCGCCCCCTGCCGGCCCTTCGTCGACCTCGCCGTCTGGGTCGAGTTGGACGAGGAACGCCGCCGCGAACGCGTGGCCCGAAGAGAGGGCGACCCCGGCGGGTGGTGGCGGATGTGGGCCGAACAGGAGGATCTGCTGCCGCGAAGCGGGCAGCCCGACGTCGTCGTCGCGGATTAGCCGTACCACTGCCTTCCCGCGTACCTCTGCATAGCGGTCAACAGGCCGATCATCGCCACGACCCATGCCCACGACGGCTGCGGCGGGAAAAACGCCAGGCCGATCACTCCGCCCGCCCATCCGAGCGCGGCCAGAACGTCGTTGCCCCGCGCGGAGAGCGGGCCGCCGTTGTTATCGGAATTCAATGCGAAGACCAAGGCCAGAACGCCGAGGACGACGGCGGCGACTCCCACAGCCAGCATGTGCGGCGGGTCCACGGCGAATCTGAACGCCAACACGGCAAGGGCGAAAGTGAAAAGGCAGTATGCCGTCCACCGCCAAGGAGTCATTTTCCCTCCAGTCCTTCTGGGCGTCGCCGCCCGTGTCCTCCCGGGCGTTGCCTCGCCCGAGTCTTCCTGAGCGTCGCCGCTCAGGCGTTTGCAGTCTCACCGCAAAAGCCGCCTATCGCCCCCCCTGGCGGAGGCCGCCCCCGCGCCGTGGGATTCAGCCAGCCTACCAGCAGCCGAACGCGGCCGCTGCGGACGAATTGGAGACGGGCGCGGCCGACAACGGGCGGAAGGCGCCGTCGTGCGAGTTTTCTCCCCGGCAATTCGGGCAATTTCCTTTCGTCAGGCGTCGGACAATGATGCCCATGCGGACAGACGTGAAAATTGTGGACCTATCGATGCCAAATGACGTAAAATACAAACGCCGACGAAGACAAAACTATCACGCACACAAAAGTCCAATTGGACGACAATCTTCCGTTAGGGTGAAAATAATGAGCGATGAGAACCTCAGCGCTGTGGACTTTTCACGCGTGCTGTCCAAACTGCCCGAAAGGCTTCCCATATCGGACGGATATGACGCGCGCAGATCCGGCTCCGACCGCCTGCTTGCGGAAGAGCACTGGTATTCCAGCCCCAAACAGTCGATGGTCAGCTGGTACGAAGATTTAGAGGCCCCCGACGGCGCCGCCCACAAGAGGCGCTCGCTCGAAGCCCGGGTCGGATGGAATCGTTCGACGTCGCCGCAAGGAATGCTGTGGATCGCCGAAGCTCTGGGCGAAGACGCCGCCACCCTCAACGAGGCGGTCGAGGAGGCGAACCGCCGCAAACGCCTGACCAGCCAGTGTTCCGCCATTCGCAGAACCATCCCGTGGGCGAGGATTGCCGAGCTGCTGGCCGCGCATCGAGAGGAAACCCAGGGGCATCTCAAAAAGGGGGCGAAAAGCCTCGCAAAAGGAGCGGGATCGAAGCTCACCGGCTGGCTGAGCGGCCGACGCCGGGACTGCTGACCTTCTTTTCGGGGATTCCGCAATCGAGCTACACTATCATGAAGGGGGCGAACCCGCGCAATTCACCCCCAGTTTGGCGGAGCTAACACTCCTTCTTTTTTCCGCGCCATCTCGCGGAATAACCCTCACACACACCCAGTCTGGGCAATAGTACCCATGACACAATGTCTCCTTGGCGGTAACAATATTGAGGAGTGGCGCTTGAACACGCGGAGGCAAAAACAACGCCACGAAGGAGGGAACATGCCGAAGAGACTGGCAAGAGCGGTCACCGTGGCGGCCTTATTGGCGGCGCTCACCGCATGCGAATCGTCAGGGTCGTCCAACGCCAAGAAAAGTCATTCACAAACGCCGACGCAGACCGCTTCGACCGCCGCCTCGCCCCAAGCCCGCGGAACGGCGTCGCCTTCGGCCTCCTCGGCGCCGTCGACGGCCCCCACATCGAGCGAATCCAGGGCCGCGACGTCGGCGCCCCCCTCCGCCGAGACGACCGAAGGCCCGACATCGACCCCGGAGCCGTCGTCCTCGCGCGCCCGAGCCCGCCAGAGCCCGAGCGAATCGCCGTCGTCGCAATCCACGGGGGCGTTCACGACGTCGGTCGAGTGCACGCCCGTCTCGGGCTCCGACTCCCCGGTCTCCAAGGTCGTCTTTCGAGGCAACGGAACGAAGTACTCGGCGCGTTTCGTGTACGAGGACGGCGTCGGGACGCCGCCGGACACCCTGGGCTACGTCGTCACGCTTTTCGGCGAGGACGGGGCGAGCGGAGTCCTTTCAGCCGGGCACCTCAACGGAAAGAAGGTCTTTCCCGTCGAGGACGACAATTTTGTGGTCATCGAGCACGGATATTTGACGATTGTGGAGTCATACACCCGTATTCCGGGAATCACTCGCCCATTTAGCTGGTACGCTGAGGTGAAAGACACAGATAACACCATCGCTACCTGCGGCACCAAAACGACAGCCGTCTCTGTAGACTAGCGGGTCGCTTCACGCGCTTGCCGCAAGCGTTTATTATCATGGTGTATCAGGAGGCGGCATCACCGTCACATCACGCAAAATTGGAAGGACACGATCGTGTTTACCCCAGTCGAACAGGGTTGCTGCAACCCATACCGGCCTAGAAAGCCTCAGCCCGCGCTTTTGGCGTGACGCAAAGTAAGATTTCCCCTAGGGCCGCGCGGATTCTCGCGCGGCGGAAGATAGGCTGAGGTATGTCAGAAGGGATGCACGGATTCAAGGACGAGCAGCTGAGCGTCCTCGCTACGTGGAACCTGATCGAGCAGTTCAGCCCCGAGCCCATTCCCGAGCCGACCGGACGCAAACGGAGGTCGCGGCGCAATGGCCGGCGGCGCCAGGGCGAGGATTGGCGCGCCCAGCTCGAGCTGCCCTCCTCCGCACTGGGCGAGACGCCGGAAGACGCCGCGGAAGACGCCGATCTGCCCGTTCGCTTCCACCGCTACCAAGGGGCGGAGTCACGCCGCGGCAAGAGCCGCACCGGCGTCCAGGCGCCCCTCCCCGACTATCAGGTTCTTGATCTGCGCCCGGGAATGATGCTTCCCTGGCAGGAGATCGCCGACGCCGACGCATTCGAGGGAGAATGGCGTCACACCGTCTATCTGGGCTGCTTCACCGCTGAGAACATCGCTCGCGAGCTCGAATCGATCTTCGTCGATTCGACCGACAATTTGGCCGTCGCCCGCGGAATGAGCGCGTGCGCCACGGTTCAGCTCGATTCCCTCGGCCGCGTCCTGCCGGAAACCGCCGTGCTGTCCTCCGCCGCGTGGGGCGTGGGGCGGGCCCGCGACCCCGGGCCGATCGTCCCCTGGTGGTTCCTCGGTTTCGACGCCGGCTCGAAGGAGCTTGTCAATTCGATTCGGACGTTTGAGGCTCGGCGTTCGCCGGACGGCCACCCGTCCCCGCAAACATCGAATTCGCTCGCAGAACTGGTCGCCATCGCCCAATCGGCCGCCGGCGTGACGCGAATTCCTTCGCTGGCACGGCCCGCCGTGCGGATCAAGAGCGTCAGAGTCCGCGAACCCGGCGCTCCCGGAGCGCACGGCCTTCCCCCCGACGTGGGCGAGGAGGACAGCCTCAACAGCCCCTTCCTCGACGAGATCGCCCTTGCCAGCGACCTCATTCGCCGAGACGACGCCGGAACGGCGCTCTCGCGCTTCCTTTCGCCCGACAGGGCGGTCAACACCGCCCGCCGGCACGACATGCGCAAGCGCAGCGCGGCCATCGACGCCCGGCTCAGCGCCACCCGCATTCCGGCCGGCAGATGGCCCGCCGACCCTGCCCTGCACCTCTCGCGCAACCAGCAGTTTGCGGTCAATCGCGCCATGCACGAGCTCTCCGACAGGGGAGGGATCCTCGCGGTCAACGGCGCGCCGGGCACGGGCAAGGCCGCCGTCGTCCGCGAAATTCTGGCCGGCAACGTCGTCGAACGCGCGCGCAGGCTTTCGCGCCTGCGCGATCCGAGAGACGCGTTCACCGGCACGATCCACACGTGGGACGACGGCGCCTCCCGCCGCGAAGTTCCCCAGCTCAAGCCCGAGCTCACAGGTTTCGAGACCGTCGTGGTCTCGGCCGGGCCGACCGACACCCTCGCCGAAGAGTTTCTCTCGCCAGCCTTCGTTGCGAAGAAATGGCGTTCGGGCGACGCGTTCTTCAAGGACCTCGCCGCCTACGTCAACCGCGGCCGCATTGCGGCGGCCTCCCGCCTCGAGGCCCGCCCCGCCGCAACGGGCTCCGGCCGAAAGGCCTCCGCGGCTCTGCCCGCTTCGGCCCGTTCCCGGAACTCGCCGTTCGCCGGCCTGCCGCTGAACGACTCCCTGCTCATAGACTCAACGGCCCTGTCGAATGCGGGGTTCCCGTTGCCGTCGGTCTCCTCGGACGACGCCGGCGGATCTCTCCCGCCGATTGACATCGCCTCCTTCGCGCCCAAGCAGCGCCCCGGCGGCGCCTCGCTGCTGAGCAACGCGAAGCTTGCCGTCAAGCAATCCGCTTTCCACATGGGAAAGACGGACCCCTCCCTGGCGGAGGCCTCGTCGGATCCGGCGTTCTCCCTCGCCTCGGCCGCCGCCCCCTCTGCGGGCTCTCGACTTTCTGCCGCGTCGGCTCTAGCGGCGTCGGCAAACCCGGCGGGATTCGGCTTTCCCGCGACGGCGGGCGCGTCTGCAGACGGTGCGGCGCCCGAGGATTCCGCCTTGCCGACGGAGGGCGAGGCGTCAACGAAAGTCGATGTGCCAACGGAAGGCGAGGCGCCGACGAACGGCAATGCGGCCGCCGACGCGGCGCAGATCGGCGCGACGGGGGTCGAATCGGCGCCGTCCGCGGACTCCGCGACTTCGACGGCGCCGGGAGCAAACGCCCCTTATTCGCCGATGCCGGACCCCGCTTCGGCCGAGATCGATCCGGCAGGAGATCCGGCGTCCGCGAGCTTGGACGCTCCCGCGGCCTCGGCGCCCCCGGCGGATTCCGCTCTCTCGGCCGACTCGGCGGCGCCCGCCCCGTCCTCCGACTCACCGGATCAAGCATCGCCGCCCAGTGCGGCCTCGTCGCAGTCCTCCGCCTCGCCTTTGTCAGCCGCGTCGGCCATTTCCGCCGCGTCGCCCCTTTCTGCAGCGTCGGCCGCTTCCGCGCCGTCGGCCCTCTCAGCGCCCTCGGCGTCCTCGCCCGATTCGTCTGCGATCGACCTCGGAAACGATCCGCCGGCGCCTGCCGGGGCCGCGGGCGATCGCAAGGGCGCCGCAGCCGCCCCCTCCGCCGACCGGCCTTCGGACCGCGAGGCCTCCGACGCCTCGGGGGCTTGGGCGATGGTCGCCGCCCAGCTCGACACCAAAGCGCAGCAGGCCGCCTTCCGCCGCGATTACTGGTTCGCGGACAGAACGGCCGGCGTCGCGGGGATGAACGCGATCCTCGAGGAGCAGACGGTCCGGCGCGACAACCTCCGGCTCGCCGACTGGGCAAACGCATGCACAGCCTACGCGCAGGTGGAGAAGAAGGTCGAAACCCTTCTCCAGCAGCGGGTCGACGCCGAAAGGCGGCGCGACACGCTCGCCCAGCTCCCCGCTCGCCTCGCCCGCGCCGAAGACGCGATCTACGTTGCGGTGGCGGAGTTGCGGGAGGCGGAGGCCTCCGTTCCCGAGCTCATCGACGCGGCGGCGTCCGCCGAACGCGAGCTTCGCGCAGCGAGCGCGCTCGTCCAGAGCCAACGCCAGGAAGAGCCCGGGCTGTTCCGCAGGATCGGATCGGGAGGGGGCGCCAAGCGCGACTGGCAGGCCCGTTACGACGAGCTCAGCGCAAGGGAGGCCGCCGCGGCGGAGGCAGACGGCCTCGCCCATACGGCTCTGGCTCAGGCGGAAGAGCTCGTGCGCGCACGCGCCCGCCGAGTCAGCGCGATTCAACAGGAGTTGACCCAGATCCGGGCCGACATCCCAAGGCTCACCCGCCAATGCGAAGAGGATCGGCGGCTGTGGGGAAAGTCCTATCCCGGGGCACGGCAGAGCGAGGCGGAGCGGGAGCAGAACACCCCCTGGCTCGACGTCGAACTCGACGAGGCCCGTTCGGAGCTCTTCTTGGCCGCGCTGAAGCTGCACGCCGCCTTCCTGCGCGCGGCAGCCGAGTTCACCCATCCGGGGCTCGATGCGGCCACCGACGTCGTCGCCGGGAACTGCCCGAACGACCTCGAGCCGGAGAAGCTGACCGCCGCGTGGCAGCTTCTGTTCCTCGCCGTTCCCCTGGTCTGCACGACTTTCACCGCCGCGGCGCGCATGTTCCACTCGATCGGGCGCGAGGCCTTCGGATGGCTGGCGGTCGACGAGGCGGCCGAGGTCCGGCCCCAAATGGCGGTGGGAACGCTCGCCCGAGCTCGACGAACCGTCGCGATCGGCGACCCCCTGCGCCTGGAGCCCACCGTCGCCGTGCCGATGAAAACGAGCATGTCGATCGCCTCGATGTACGGGACGGCCCAATGGCTCGCCCCGGGGGCCTCCGTGCAAACGCTCGCCGACCGCGTCAGCAGCTACGGCACGACCCTGCGCACCGGCAAACGGGCCGACGGCGAACCCTCCGCGGGTCTGTGGGTCGGCATCCCGCTGCGCGTGCAGAGCCACTGCTCCGAGCCGATGCATTCGATCGTCAACGCGATCGCCTACGACGGATCGCTTTTCGCCGGCGCGGCCGGCTCGCCGACGCCGATTCCCGAAAGCGCGTGGATCGACATACCCGCGGCCAACCCCGGAAGCCACGTGCAGCCCCTTGAAATCGACGCCGTCAGGGAGATCCTCGACAAGCTCAGGCCCGAGGGGGTTCCCGCCGACCGCATTTTCATCGTCACTCCGTTCACGCAGGTGGCGCGCGAGCTGGAAATGCTTTCCTCGATCCACTGGCCGGGCTTGAGAACTGGAACGATCCAGCGCATGCCGCGCGGCCGCTCCGAGGTGGTCATCCTCGTTTTGGGCGGCGACCCCGACCGGGCCGCGGCGAAGGTGAGGGTCACGAAGAACCCGAATCTCATCACCGCGACGGTGGGCCGGGCGAAGGACCGCCTTTACGTCATCGGCGACCGCTCCGCCTGGTCGCAGTACCCGTACCTCGACGTCGTCAGCGACCTGCTGGGCTGACGCCAAGAAGGCACGCGAGTCGCCGTGCCCCGTCGGAGGCCGGCCGACGTCGGCCCCGCTCCCCTGACTTCAGGCGGCAGGCACGCGCGCCAACCGGGAAGCCCCGATCGCCGAAGGGGCGGCTTGGCGGACGTCAGTCGAGGTCGCCCGGTTCGACGACGTCGACGGCCTGCACGCCCTCGACCTCCGACAGTGCGCGCATGAGGGCGTCCTGCGGGTAGGGGCCTTCGAAGCGCATGACCACGCGCATTCCCGGCCCTTCCTCCGTCGTGATCGACGACGTCGAATTCACGGTGGCCCGGTACCCGTGGCGGGTGGCGGTCAGGAGGATTCGGCGCATGACGCCGTGCCCGGACTGGTATTCGATGACCGTCCGATTGTTGCGGTGACTCGAGGGAAGCTTGTTCGACAGCGGCCCGAGCAGGAAGATGAGGGCGTAGTGCAGCAGAAGAACGACGGTCGCGACCGGAATCATGTGGGCGCCGCACGCCATCCCCATCGCGGCGGACACCCACACCGTGGCCGCCGTCGTCAGGCCCTTGACGGTGTCGTTGTTGACGAAAATGACGCCCGCGCCCAAGAAGCCGATGCCCGAGACGATCTGCGCGGCGATTCTGGAACGGTCCAGGCCCGCCGCGTCCGGGGGCGTGAACCCGTAGGCCGAGACGAGCGTGAACAGGCACGAGCCGAGGCCGACGAGCACATGCGTCTTGACGCCGGCGTTCTTCTGGTGGAATTGGCGTTCAATCCCAAGAAGCAGGCACAGAACAAAGGTCACGACGACGGCGACGATCTGATCGGGGAGGTTATGAAGGTCGAAGTTGCCCATGGGCGCCCCTTTGCGTGACTTCATATGACGGACTGAAGCCAATAGTCTACGTCGTTTGGCCTCGGAGCGGGAGACCCGAAAACGCGTACGCGTGCGCCTCGTCAGCCGCATGCCGCTTTGCGCCCGCGGGAAGCCTTCCGCACGCGGGCGCCTGCAAGCGCACATGCTCCGCGCCGCCGGCCGCCCTTCAGCCTTTCCGACCCGCCCTTCAGCCTTTCCGGCCGCGAGACCGGATCGGGGCTCAGCCCCGGCCTCAGCCGCGGGCGCCCGCAATCCTCACGGCGGGGCGCACCCTCGCAGACGAAATGCCGCGATTCGGCTTTCCGAGGCGTTGGCGGACCTGGCCGTGCAGCACAGTCCCCGAGACGACGGCGCCCGAGACCGGCGCCTCCACGGTGAACGTCCACGTCTCGCGCCGCTCCGAGTCGGGCATCTCGCTGCCGCATTGGAAGGTCAGGGCGCCCCACAGCTGGCGGATCATGAGGGAACGTGTGTCAAAGCCCTCCACGGTGAAGGCCTCGGACGGGGCGCCCGCGACGTCGTCGTAGCTTCCCATCGCCAAACCCGCCGGCGACGTCGCCGCGACGAACAGGGTCCATGCGTCTCCCTCGTCGCAGGCATTGACCCCCTCGCCGATCCTCTCGTCCAGGAAATCGGGCTTGAGCGCCTCGGGCTGATCTGCTCGGGCTCCCTCCGGCGCGGGGACGCGCACGTCGAATCTCGACGGATCGGGCACGAGAAGGGGCGTGAACTCCGCGGCATCGGAGAACCGAGCCGTCCGAAAGCGCTCGGCGAGGCTGCGGGCCGCATCCTCGGCGGCCTTCCAGACCGATTTGTCGAACGCCTCAGCCAGATATTCGACGTCGGGCAGAGGGAGGCCGGCCTTTGACAAAGCTGCGGCCGCCGACGGCGTGGCAACCCAGCCCGACTCGGCGAGCTTGCGCATCGCGCCAATCGCACCCTCGCCGATCTCCGTTGCGCCGGCCATGTCCACGCAGCCGCCTCTCCCGTCAAACGGCTTCGGCCGCCGCCTGCGCGTACTCCTCGTCGGTCACCGGCCTGCTCCACTCCACGGGCCCGTCGGGGCCTTTGAGCGTCACTGCGACGTGTGTCATTTCGACGTCGGGGGCGGCGCCGTGCCAGTGGCGGACTCCCGCCGGAGTGTACGCGCTCTCGCCGGTGCGGATGCGCACGGCCGGCTTGCCCTCCTCCTTGTAAAGGGCCTCCCCCGCGGTCACGACGAGCAGCTGGGCCACGGGATGGGCGTGCCAGTTGTTCCGAGCCCCCGGCTCAAACGTCACCGCGCCCGCATTGAGCAGATCGTTGTCTTCAAGCGGATGCATGTAGGCGGCGCCGGTGAACGTCCCCTCGGGAAGCCGATCGCCGCGCGGGAAAATCTGAGCGTTCATGGTTCCTCATCCTCCATGCGCAGAACACTTGTTTCCATCTTAATGGAAGGCGATGTCTTTGAAAAAGGCTCAAGGCCGGTGAAAGTCGCGATGACGCGGGCGAAGCCCGCGTCCCGCCGCTTCGCGCTGAGCTTGAAAACGAGACGCGCCGCGCCCGCCCCTCGCCTCGCCGCGTAGAATCGTTGCGCCGTTTCAACAGCTGTTTCAACAAAGGAGGGTTCCATGTCCCAACATACCTGCGGATGCGGTCACGATCACGGCGAGAAAGCCGAGAAGGCCGAGGAGACGAAGGCTTCGACGTCGGCCTTGGCGTCCGCCTACAAGGTCCTCGACACCTCCGAGGACGAAGTCCTCGACGTCCACGCCATCCCGCATTTCGTCCGCCACGCGGCGATTCTCGGCGCCCTGGCCTCGCTGAGCCCGGGATTCGCGCTGACAATCAAAGCGGGGCACCTGCCCGCTCCCCTTCTCGCCCAGGTCGAGCAGCTCCCGGGCTCTTTCGCCTACGAAGTCCTCGTCAACGGACCCGAGTTCTGGCTCGTGAAGATCACCCGCGAAAGCCTGTGACGTCCCTCTCGCCAGTCGGCTCACCGGCCGGGAGCGCCGGTGAGCCGACCCGATGAAGAGCGGCTTTCGCCCAGTCTTCGCCCTGCGCCCGGCCCCCGCCCCGGCCGGCGCTCAGCCCGCCTTCGGCGGGCGACGGGCGTCTGCGATTGGGCTGCACCGGAGGCGCCGGGCGTAGGATAGCCCGCATGAAAGTCGCATCTTCGCGCAAGAAAGGCGGCGCCGCGGCGCATGCCGGATCGGCGGGCCTCGGATTGGCCGCCCTGGGGGTCGTCTTCGGCGACATCGGAACCAGCCCCCTGTACGTTCTGCGCACGGTCTTCACGCTTGACGGCGGCGCCGTGCGCCTGGACGAAGACGACGTAACCGGCGTCATATCCTGCATCATCTGGGTTCTCGTCCTCATCGTCACGATCAAATACGTGTGCTTCGTTCTGCGCGCAGACAACGAGGGCGAAGGCGGGATCCTCGCCCTCGCCACAAGGGTCCGCCGCAGCTTGAAGCCGGGCCGGATCGCCTCCGTCGTCGCGCTCCTCGGCGTTTTCGGAGCGGCCCTGTTCTTCGGCGATTCCGTCATCACCCCCGCTATATCGGTCCTTTCCGCCGTCGAAGGCCTCGAGGTGGCCTTCCCCCACATGGCCGAATACGTCGTCCCGGCGGCGCTCGCGATCCTCTCGGCGCTTTTCTTGGCCCAGCGGAAGGGCACGTCGAAGATGGGGAAGGTCTTCGGCCCGATCATGCTGGCCTGGTTCGGAATCCTGGCGTGCATGGGGATTCCCCGCATCGTCGACAACCCGCGCATCCTCGTGGCGCTGTCCCCCGTGGAGACCGTCTCCTTCATCTCACGCCACCCGGAAACCACCTTCGTGGCTCTGGGCGCCATCGTTTTGGCCGTCACAGGCGCGGAGGCCCTCTACGCCGACATCGCCCATTTCGGGCGCCGAGCCATCCAGGGCACGTGGCTCGCCGTCGTCCTGCCCTCTCTGACCCTGTGCTATCTGGGCCAGGGCGCCCTCCTCATCGACAGGCCGCAAGCTCTGAGCAATCCCTTCTTCATGCTCGTTCCCAGCAGCCTGACCGTGCCTCTCGTCTTCATGGCCACCTTGGCGACCCTCATCGCCTCGCAGGCGGTGATCTCGGGCGCGTACTCGATCGCGAGGCAGGCCTCCCACCTGGGCTACCTTCCGCATATGAAGGTCAAGCACACCTCGGCGACCGAGTCCGGCCAGATCTACCTTCCGGCCGTCAACCTGCTGCTATTCGCCTCCGTCGCATCGATCATCCTCATTTTCCAAGACTCCGACCGGCTCTCCGCGGCATACGGGCTGGCGGTCACCACAGACTTCCTTCTGACGACGTCGCTCCTGTTGCTGCTTACCCGAGCGGGCTGGCGCTGGCCTGCGTGGGCGACTGGCTTGGCCGCCGCGGTGCTCCTAACCGTGGAGCTTCCGCTTTTCGCCGCGAACGTCACGAAGATCGCGACGGGAGGCTGGCTTCCGCTTCTGATCGCGACGCTCATGCTCGTTGTCATGACCACATGGAGGCGCGGCGAGGAACTCGTGACGCATTCGCGCCGGGCCGGCGAGGGAAGCCTCTCCGAGTACCTCCGGGGTTTGGCGTCCTCCGCCGTTCGGCGAATCCCCGGAACCGCCATCTACCCTCATTCGATGCTCACAACCACGCCCCTCGCGTTGAAGAAGAACACAGAGATCAACCGAGTGCTGCATGACAACGTCGTCATCGTCTCGATCAAGACCCTTCCCACACCTCACGTTCCGCGTTCGAAACGGGTGGTTCTCGACGAGATCGCCTCGCCAGTGCGAGGCGTCACACATCTGACCGTCCGCTACGGATTCATGGACGAACGCGACCTGACGGAAACCATCCGCCACGGCCAGCGAACCCTCAAGCTTTCCTGGAAGCTCGACGACGAAGCCTTCTTCATGCTCTCCCACATCCACATCATGGAGGGGAGCAAACGTTCGATGTGGAAATGGCGAAAGAAGCTCTTCATCGGCCTTTCCCGCGTTTCGGTCTCGCCCTCGTGGGTGAACAAGCTCCCCAAGGACAGAACGGCGGAGATATCGATGCGCGTCCTGATCTAGGCGCGGGGCGCGAGCAGGTGATGCCTCCCGCCGAGCACCCACTTTTGCGCAACCCCGACATCGACATTGCGAGTATTCATCAGGGACGCCGCACCGACGCGGCGGAGCCCGTCGGCAAGATGCGCGACGTTCACATCGAATTCGGCCCGCGTGTCAACGGGCGACCATCCTCAGTCACAGCTACAGGGAAGAGCACTGTTGACAATCGCATTGTTGAAAACACTCCCTCAACAACGTTTCCAAACTAGCGGCTTCCCGAACGCGCCGCGTATCGGCAGGGAATCAGTTCCCAGAAAGGACGTCCTTATTCTTCGGAATCGACGCCGCAAACACAGACGGGCTCTGGATGCTGCGCCACGACGAAGACTGCGGCCCGTGGAAGGCGCACATGGACAAAGACAACCGGCCGGCCATGGAAGAAGCGCCCAAGAAATTCTGAAACAAGGCCTGCTCGGCTGCATTGCAGGAGCCGCGAAGACTTGCCTGACGAGCAATGCGCCGTCGCCCGTCCGAAGGCGCAACCCGAAAACGTTCCTGGAAACACTCGGCCACGGGGCCTAGAATCGACCGGTGACAATGGAACCCGAGCGTTTCGAGGCGAGCCGCGAGCGCTCAGCTGCGGAGCCCGCACCCTCCAACGCACAGCCCGAGCGCCCCTCGGCAAAAGCTGATATTTTCGAGGGTTTGCGGCTGTCGCTGGCCGCGGGCCTGGGGATGTATCCGCTCGGCATCGCCTTCGGCCTGCTCGTCATTCAGGCGGGGCTGCCCTGGTGGGTCGCCCCGGCGCTTTCGACCGCCGGCTACGCCGGGTCGCTTGAGCTCCTGCTCATCGGAATGATCACCTCGGGCGCCGCGCTGGGCGCCATTGCGCTCACCGCCTTCCTCGTCAACTTCCGCCATGTCTTCTACGCCTTCTCGTTTCCGCTGCGGGCGGTCAAGGGCAAGCTGGCCCGCTTCTACTCGATGTATGCGCTGACGGACGAGTCCTACGCCGTCACGGCCGTCGACCCCGAGAACTGGACGGCGCGCAAGCTCTTGACGGTGCAGATCGCCTTTCAGTGCTACTGGGTCGGCGGCGGGCTCACCGGCGTCGCGCTCGGCTCCCTCATACCCGAGCCCATCGACGGGCTGGACTTCGCCCTGTGCGCCCTTTTCATCACACTCACCCTTGACGCGTACAAAAACGGCCGCGAGGCGCCGTCGGCGCTCCTAGCGGGGCTGGCTTTCTCCATCGGCGTCGTCCTGACGCCGAATTCGGCGATCTTCACCTCGCTGTCGGCCTTCGTCGCCATGCTGGCCGCCCGCTACGCGATATCGAAGGTGCGCCGTCCATTTAAACGAAAGGGAACGGCGGAGGGCGGCGATGCCTAGCACCGGCCGCATTCTGGCCGTACTGGCCACGGCCTTTGCGATCACCTTCGCCCTGAGGGCCGTTCCTTTCGCGATCCTCAAGCCGCTGCGCCGATCAAGATTCGTCACGACGATGGCCGCATGGATGCCCGTCGGGATCCTCGGAATTCTGGCCGCTGCGACGTTCCGAACCACGGCGCTTGCGGGGAGAACGGCCGCCTGCTCCACGCCTCGATCGCGGCCGCCGTCACAGCAGCCGTTCACCTCCTGTGCGGGCGGCGCACGCTTCTGAGCGTCGGCCTGGGGACGGGAGCCTTCGTGGCCTTAGTCAACGTCTTCGCGTGAGCAAGCCGGAGACTTTCAGCTGGACCGCAGGCGCCGCTTCGGGTTCAGGAGCCAGCCTTCACTTCGGCTTCACCCACGGGTTGGAGCTTTCCCTTTGGAAGCCCGGTGGGGCTTCCAACTGAAGAGCCACTGCGTTTTCCTTAAAGAAAATGAACTGCCTCCTGTGCAAAACCGGCGCAGCCTGTATGCTTGGCAGCATGACCGAACTTGGAGTCACAGGAGAGCACACAACCGGCGGAATCCCGCACGGTTCCACGAGTCTCACCCCTTTCCTCGCCATCATCGGCGCGGAAGAGGCCTTGGACTTCTACCGCTCGGTGTTCGACGCTCGGATAGTCGATGTCACCGAATTCGACGGCGTGGTGGTCCACGCCGAGCTTGACTTTGGGAGCGGCAAGCTGCAAATCGGCGAGCCCAATCCCGAGTACGGCTTGGTTCCGCCGCCTTCCGAGGGCGCCTGCTACTCTTTGGGCCTCTACTGCCCCAACGTCGACGACGTCGTGTCGCGGGCCCTCGCCGCGGGCGCGACCCTGCGTGAAGAGCCGAGCACCTTCATCTCCGGCGACCGCTATGCTTCGATCCTCGACCCGTTCGGCGTGCGATGGTCGATCATGTCCAGGGTCGAGGACATCTCGGAAAGCGAGAGCGCTCGGCGCGTGGCCGAGTGGGCCGCGGGGCGCGCGACAAGCTGACCGAACTTTTTCGCCGACCGATCTTTTTGCGGACTGCGCTCACGCCCCGAAACGCGCCGCCTTTTCGCCCGCCCCAACCAACGCTCGCTCTCAGAGAACCGAGCCGCTTTTCCGCCGCCCGCCCTCAGCAAGCTCAAGGCTCAGTAAGAAGGCCATGAAGATCCTGATTCTTGGAGGAACGGCCTGCCTGGGCCATTCGATCGCGGCGTCCGCACTGACCGCCGGGCATTCCGTCGCCTGCCTTGCCCGAAGGCGAGGAGGCCTCCCAGGAAAAATACGGGCGGGCCAAATCCGCCTGCGAGAAGGCCGTTCTTGCGGGATTCGGACTCGAACGCTCGGGCCGGCCACACCGGCGAGGCCGTCCGCGCTCCGGCGGATTGGCCGCTCGCCCGAGGCGTCGGCTTCTGGGCAGGCCCCAGCATCCCTCCCGCTGTGGGCGCCGGCGCCCAGCCTGGAAGGGATGCTGGCGGCGTCGAACGGGCGGGCGCTCGAGGCGGGCCCCAAGCTCCCCTCGGATTCAGCGAGTGCGGACGCCGCGAATGACTATGGCGGATATCACGGCCAGTGCCGCGGACGCTCCGCCAAGCCACGCGAAGCTGCCCGTCGCTGTGAGGATCGCAGCCCCCGCCGACGAAGCCGCAAACTGAGCAAAGTATTGAGCGGCGCCGTTGAGCGCCAACGCGGTCCCTTGCAATCGCGGATTGAGAGTGGCGGCGAGGGTCATGAATGCGGGCTGCGCCGCGACGACGCCGACGCTCCACACCATCTGGCCGAGCACGGTCACAGCCACGGGGCCCGGCGAGAAGACGACCGCCGTCACGCCAAGGGCGGCGGCGCCTCCCGCCGCCGCCGTATAGGAGGCGGCGCGCCATCTCGCGAGCAGACGCCCGCCCACGACCGCGCCGGCGACTCCCGCCGCGCCCGCCGCGAGCGTCACCCAGGACATTTCCGCCGACCCGAAGCCATAGCGGTCCTCGTAGAACGCCCCGATCGACGTGTACGCCACGGCGAATCCGGCGTGCCACAGACCGGTGCTCAGCAAGAGGAGAAGAAGCCCGCGATGGGTCAGCGCCGCCTTCAGCATTCCTGCGACGGCGGCCGAGGCGCCGCCGCGAGCACCGTCGGCCGTCGCGGATTCGCCGCCGCTCGCACGCACGCCGGCCGTCTGCCGCCCGACGCCGGCGAAAACACGCACCGCCGGGAATATCGCGAGAAAACCGGGAATGGCAATGAGGAGGAAGGTCCACTGCCAGCCGACGGCGGAGGCCAGGAGAGAGCCGATCGGGACTCCGACGACCGTGGCCGACAGCAGCATGCCCGTGACTGCTCCGACATTCGCGCCGCGCGTTTGCGGCGTCGAACGGCTGACGACCTCGCCGAAAACCGTCGGCATGACCATCCCCGCGCCAAGCCCCGCGAGCGCGCGGCAGGCAAGGCCCATCGCGAGATTCGGCGCAGCGAAGGTCAAGGCCGTGCCCGCCCCGAAGACGGCCAATCCCGCAACGGCAACCGGCCGGCGGCCCCGATAGTCCGCCAGCGCCCCGAAGAAAGGGCTCATGGCTGCGTATGCCAGGGCGTATGCGGCCACGAGAAGGGCGGAGAGTGAGGCGGAAGCGCCCCAGCTTTGGAGTATTTCGGGGGCGATCGGGGCCACGACCATGGAGTCGCAGCCCACGAGGAAGGCGACGGCGCCGCCCAGAATCACGGCCGGGCGCGCTGTTCCCGAGCCGTTCCTTTTGCCCGCGGGACTTCCAGCTTCGTCGGCCGAAGGCTTTTCGCCGTGCCCGGCCCTACCCGCCTCAGCCTCGGAGGCGTCCGCGGCGCCCTTCGGATATTCCGCCGTCTTTTTGCGGCTGTGCGCCTCGTTCTCTGTGTGGTTCATTTTCAACACATCCTTTGTTCGATGTTCGACGAAGATAGAACATAAGGTAATGCAATACTAGAGGAATGGCAAGGAGTGTTCATCCCGACCTCGCGGACGTGCCCCTGACCGCGGTGCTCGCGGCGCTTTCGGATCCGCTGAGGCTCGGCGTAGTTCGCCTGCTCGCGGACGGGTCCGAAAGGCAATGGGGCGAGTTCGACGCGCCCGTCTCCAAATCGACGCTCAGCCACCACATGAAGGTGCTGCGCACCGCGGGGATCACGGCCACGCGGGCCGAAGGGACCAGATGCTATGTCCATCTGCGGCGCGAGGAGCTCGACGAAAGGTTCCCCGGCCTCCTCGGCTCGATCCTCGACGCGCAAGGCCAGGGGGCGGCGCCGGTCAAGCTCAGGTAGCGACGCCGCGCATCGCGTCGTCGTCGCGGACTCCGCCGCCTCGGGCCCACCGCCATGCGCCTACGGCGAACCGGGATCCGGCCGCCGGGGCCTGCGCCCGATCGCAGGGGCGAGCCGCCGCATACGGCCTACGAGAAGTGATGCGCTCGCGCACGCGCTTGCCGGCCTCTGTCTCATCGATCAGGCCGATCGCGTAGTCCGCGCAGCTCATGGCGCCTCTCGCCGTCCGAATTCAACGTGAACTCCTCCCCCGCCAGAATGCAGGATCCGGTTCGCTCGCCGTCGGCGTACAGGCTTCCGGCGCCGCCGACCACGAGCAGCCGCGTCGCGGTCTCTGCGAGGACCGATGCAAGATGCCCGAGATGACGCTTATACAGCGGGAGGCCCTCGGGCCTCGACGTTCCGAAAGCGTCGACGACGGCGTCAAAACCCGCTAGGTCGCCCGCCGTCAGATCGAAGACGTCGCGCACCAAGGCGCGCCCGGCGGGGGTCTCGACGTCTCGGCGGACGATTGCCGCGACGTCGTTCCCGCGGGCGGCCGCTTCGCGCGCGATGAGAGAACCGGATTTTCCGTTCGCTCCGATGACGCCGATCTTCAGCGGCCCGCAAGGCCTTCCGGCTTCGGGCGTTTCAGCTGCGGCTGTTTTCATGACGCTCCTTTTTCATGGCGCTCTTTTGAATGGGCTTGCGGAACCAGGCTAAGGTTCTTGGTGTAAATTTGAAAGAAGGCACTTTAAAGTGCTGTAGGAACCTACAGGAAACCAATGCGGAATATGAACGAAAATCAAGCATCGCATACGCAGAGGCGCCAGCTGTGGGAGGATCAAGCCGCGGACGGTCTCCCGGACTGCCCTGTGGAAGTCGCGCTCGGCTTCATCTCCAGCCGGTGGCGCATCCTCATCATTCGGGACCTGCTCAAGGGCGCATGCAGATTCAGCGAATTGCAGCGTTCCGTACGCGGAATCTCGCAGAAGATGCTTACATCCAATCTGCGCGCAATGGCCGATTGCGGGTTGGTCACGCGAACCGCCTACGCCGAGGTCCCGCCCAGGGTCGAATACGCGCTCACGGAGCTGGGCATGAGCCTCTCCCCCGTCTTCGCCGCCCTTGAATCTTGGGGCGAAGCGTACAAAAAGAGGGTTGCGTCGCAGGCGTGCGGCGCGACCGAGGGAAAGTAAAGGCACGGAAAGAAAGGCTGGGCGAGACAGCATGAAAGCCGTGGTGGTTTACAAGGCTGGCGGACCGGAGGCCCTTCAATGCCGCGAGGTCCCGACGCCCGAAGCGCGCCCCGGGTGGACGCTCGTCAAGGTCCGCGGCGTCGGCGTCAACCATTCCGAGGTCTTCACGCGCGAAGGAAAATCGCCGTCGGTTTCGTTCCCCCGCATTCTAGGAATCGAGTGCGTCGGGCAGGTGGAACGCACATTCAACCCCCGCCTCCACGCGGGCCAGACGGTTGTTTCCATCATGGGCGAGATGGGGCGCGCTTTCGACGGCGGTTACGCGCAGTACGCGCTCCTGCCCGACGAACAGGTCTACCCGGTCTCCACATCTCTGCCGTGGGAGCAGCTGGCCGCCGTCCCCGAAACCTATTACACCGCCTTCGGCTCGTTGGAAAGGCTTCGCCTTGAGGACGGCGACGACGTGCTGGTGCGCGGGGCGACGTCGGGAGTGGGGGTCGCGTTCTTGAAACTCGTGAAGGCCCTTTGCCCCTCGTGCCGCGTCGCAGGCTCGACGCGCAGCGCGCAAAAGGGCGAACGCCTCCTGGACGAGGGGTTCGACCAATGCGTCGTCGACGATCGCAATACGCTGAAGACGGAGGGCTCCTTCGATGCGATCCTCGATCTGGTCGGCCCGGCGGCGGCACAAGACACCTTCGCCCATATCAGGCCGGGCGGAACCGTGTGCATCACGGGGTTGCTCGGCGGGCAGTGGACCCTTGACGGCTTCGACCCCATCGCGGACACAAACGGGGGATGCCTGACCGGATTCTATTCGGGCGACGTCGACGGCGAAAGGCTGCAAGCGCTCATCTCGACGATTGAAGACCGCAAGATCGACGTGAGGCCCGAGCGGACGTTCCGCCTGAGCGAGATGCGGCAGGCCCACGCCTACCTGGCCTCCCGAGATTCCTTCGGCAAAGCCGTGGCCATCCCGGAATTCGACGAATGAGCCCGCTCCGGGCAGGGCGGATGTCGCAATAAGCTTGCAAGCCGGTCACAAGAGCGATAAACCGAACTGATTAAGCACCATCGATATGGCGAGCGGGTTGAAAAAAGTGAAGACGATCGCCAGTATCGAGTAGGCCCTGTTTCTTGCATCCCCGTCTTTCGAAGAGAAAACCAGGCCGGCAATTCCCAGAGACAATCCCACAACACCCCATATTCCCGCGACCAGCATCAGGATGAGGAGCAGGAAAAGCTTGGCCAGGTCGCCGTCCTCGGGAGCCATGCCGGAATCGGCGAGCGACCAGAGGTCACGGAGGCCCTCCTTGAAGAGAAGCAAGGCTATGACGTTCACAAGCAAAGCGGAGGCGGCCACCCAGAATGCAGCCACGCCCAGCGATCGTTTGCGCCTCGCAGGTTTCTTGCCGCCCCATGCGCTTCCTCCGCCCGACGTCCGGGGGGCGCCGTAGAAACCGCCCGGCTGCCGGCGATTCCAATCGTATCCGGGGTCATCGACGCCGTAGTCGCCGTTTTCGTGCATCTCTCTATCCTTCTTGCTTGCCGTCAAGCTTTGTTTGCGAATCCGAAACGGATGGGACCGCAGGCTACTTGCATTCTATCTAGAGCCGCCCTGCCCGGAAAGCGAGCGGTTGGGGCAAACTCCACGCTTGCCGCATATCGGACTGCCTCCTTGGCGGCGTCTCGAACTCCGCGCTTGCCGACGTTTAACGTTCGCGTTAGTCGAATCGCAGGACCCGCACGCCCCCAATGCCGCCTTTTCCCAAGCAGATTGGCATTGCGCAACGGCGAAAGCATACGTACGATGAAGTCGTCAACCCGTCGCCTCCAGGGAACCGCCGCCCTCGTCCAAACGGCGAGGCCCTCGGGGCGATTCCGCGCGAGCGCGCCGAAAGCCCCCGGAGCAGGAGGCAAGGACGGGACCAGAAACAAGGACGGACAACAAACAAGCGCGAGCCGAGGCAAATGGAACTGAAGTCCGAGTACATGTTGTTGAGCGCGCCCTATCGGTTCGAATTGCATCATCTCACGCCCCTCGCCCCGAGCGTGATCGCCAGGGACCTGCTGTCGGTCGCCGCGCCCCGGCGCGCATCCGAAGGCGGCGATCCGGCCGTGAGAGACCTGATCGAGCGTGCAATGGACAGGCTCGCCGCGGAAAGCAAGAGGCCTGGAGCGGCAGACGATAAGCACGCAGCGGCAGGAGGCGCGTCCGCATTGCGACTCATTGCGGACGTCTACGGAAGGCTACCAGACGGGGCGCGCATTTCGAACGATCTCTCCTTTGCCGCAAAGGAGACGTACCTTCCCAGGCCCGACGACGGCGCCGGCAAGGCCGGCGTCGGGGAAGCGGCGCAGGCTTTCGATGCGCCGCTTCCCCCGGATTCGCTCCCGGATCCGGCGCGGGCCCCCGATTCGGCCCGCGCACTCGATTCGGCCCGCGCACTCGATTCGGCCCGCGCACTCGATTCGATGCGTGCCGCCGATGCGCTCCGCGCGCTTGCGCCGAGCCTGGGCCCGTTCGAAGAGCTCGGCGCCGAGAACGAGAGCGTGGAAGAGGGCCTCGCCGCCCAGGGCGCCGCACTCCGGCCCGCGAATCTCGCGATCGATCCTGCGAATCTCGCGATCGATCCCTCGAGTCGCGCGGCCTCCGCCACGCAGTGGAGGGTCCCCGCATGGCTCATGGCAGTCGCCGACAACCGCGGCCCTCTGGGCTTGAGCGACGCCTTCGTCGTCTTTCTGCTGTCTGCCGCCTACAGTTCGCGGCTCATCGACGACAAAGCGGCGGCAGAGGCGATCAAACACTACGGAGAGAAAATCGCCGCTTTATACACGGGGTGGGAGCAGTTCCTTGCCTCGTGCGCTTTGGGCGCCATCCTTGCAGGCGAACCTTCAAACGGCGGCTCGAACGACGGGAGCCTTTTGAGCGCCGTCTACGGCTTCGCAGTTTCGCCCGCTCCCGTGTTCGAGGCCGCCGGCTTTTGGCCGCGCCCTAACTTGAGCTGGCTCGCCGAGAATCTGGCGCCACTGCTGCCCGCGCAGACGCTCGCCGAATACAAAGCGTACGTCAATGCCGTGAATCCCCCTACGCCGAGAGTTCCGCACGCTCCCGGCCCCCAACGGTTTGCCACCCGCCTCCTTTTCGAGGAGGCCAAGCAGGTCCTCGATCGCAGTTCGGCGAGCCAGGCCGAATACAGGCGCTGCTGCGAAGCCGCCGACGGCATCTGGGCTGAGACGGCGCGCCGCCACGGGGTGGACTTCATTCTTCTCAACCCCGCCGGCTCCGCAGCCGTCCATCTTCCCGACCTGTCGCACACGAGAAGTTCGGACCCCGCGCACTCAAACCGGTTTTGGCCGGCTTTCAGCGCCGTCAAGGGTGAAGTCGAGGGTGTGCCCTTCGCCTGGATGGACTGCCCCGGATCCGCGGGCTTCCTCATGACGTCGTCGTGCGTCTACCGAATCGCGCGCAAAACGGAGGCGGCGACGCCGACGACGGCGCAGATCCCCTGGGACCAAACGGAATTCCGATGCACGGCAACCGATTCGAACGGCATAGCGATTTCGATCGGCGGCGAGGCGACGCGCGAACTGAACGTCGACTACGAGGCGTTGGGCCTGCCCGGCGCCTACCGCGACAAAGACCCGGAAATCGTGGCCGCCGTGCTCAACCCGCACATTGAGCGGCTCGATTCCTTCTTCGCCGACCTGCCGTGGCGGGTCATGGACTGGCAGTGGCGCGAGGAGTGAGGCCGCAGAACGGCGTGTGATCACCGCACTTATGCGGTGTCAATATACCACGTTTAAGTTCGGGATTCGCGCCGAGGAGGGGCATGATTCGCCTGTCCAGCCAACCTTTCGCACCCGCTGCTCCAGCAAGCGTACCTGCTCCGAAATCGTCAGCCGCGTCTTGCCCACACTAAACCGCCTCACAGATATCAGAGAAAGATAGGCCCCGGCCATTTGGGCTTGGAAGAGGCCTGGCCGGGGGGACGATGTGCTTTAAGTGCACCCGTTTTCAAACCGTTCAGTCAACGGAGCCCGTGCGGGGACGGCGTGCGCCCTGCTCTTGCGGCGGTTGATGCCTGAAACCTGGCCCGGCTTATAACCGTCCGGCTGGGTCACCTGACGGCCCAGCTCGGAAGGCCCACCATGTAGCTCTCGATCGGCCCTCGGCCGAAGTTGTCGGCGAAGACGATTCTGCTCAGATCGCGTGAGGCGCTCGCCTGCGGCTTGAAGAAATCCGGGTCGCCGGCCGCCTGGGGGGCCGCACCCTTCGACGAGCCTCCGATCGCGGACGCGTTTGTGCGGACATTGGCCACGCTCAGCGCCCGCCCGCCGGCTTTCAGCTCCACCAGCCACACCTTCCGGTATTCGGCTCGCTCCTGGGGCGCCGATTCGTCCGAAGCATCGTCCTTCTTCTCCCCGTACGTCGAGACCACGGCCCACCCGGGCTTGTCGTACGCCTGTCCGCTGATGTCCAACGTGTAGTTTTCGCCTTTGGCGGGGTGAAGGCTGCGCAGGTCGATGCGCTCGTGGGAGTCGAGGTCGACGGCGGAGAGTTGGTTTTTGCCGTAGTCGGCGAATACGTAATAGTCCTGCTTTTGCGGGCCGTATGCCAGGCCCGCGTGCTTCGACGTCGTCGGAAGCTCGAAAGAATCCTTGAGGTCGCGGGTGTAGGCGCGCGTCCCCCCGGCGTCCCCGGGCCATGAGACGACGACGTGCCTCCCGCTCGGCGAGGCGCTGACATAGTCTGGGAAAGCTCCTGGCTTCGGGAAGTTCCTGGCGTCCAGCGTGCCGACGATTCGCTTGTCCTTGACGTCGAGCACGACCACGCCGTAGACGTTCCTGGTCTGAGTCGCCTCGTCGTGCCGCGTCGCGATGAGGGCGAGGTACCGTCCGTCGGCGCTGGCCGCGCCTCGGCCCTTCGTCGAAAACGACGTGGCCTGAGACCACGGCGTCTTGCCGGAGAAGTCAAACATGACCTCGCCTTTCTCGGCCTCGACGTTGTACGTCCACCACGTGGTCCCGCCGTCGCGCAAGGTGAAGTGCAGCAGGTTCGGGTCCGAAGCGTGCCAGATCGGCTCGCAATTGCCCTTGAGCTCGCCGAGTCTCTCGATCTGCTTGAACGTGGCGGCGTCGTAGAGGTACCAGGCGCCCTGCCCGTCGCGCGCGATGAAACGAGTGTTGTCGGCGTTGAAGGCCTGCTTGTGCGAGTTGTCGTGACGCACGAAGCCGCCCTCGGCCTTGCTCGCGTCCGTCGCCCGATAGACGAAGGTTTTGTTTGCGGGATCGAGCGCCGCCGACTTCTTCAGGCCGTCCGCGACCGCGGGCTTTTCCATGGCGCCGGCAGGGTCGGCAGAGAGGTCCGCGAGGCTGAAATCCCGATCGTAAAGCGAGTCGAAGGGGTTGGGCAGCTTGGATTCCTCGGGTTTGACGGCCGCCTTCGTGAAATCGTCCGAGGGCGAGGGGGCGCCGCGACGCCCCGAGGGCGCCGTCGGCTTCGCTTCGGCGCCCGCCTTGGGTTCGCCCGCCCCGGCACGGGCGACGGGCGACGTCGAAACCCCCGCGCTCGGCGACCGCCCCGGTTCCGTCGAGGAATTGCCCGCGTCCGATCCGCGGCAGCCCGCCAGAGCAAGCACCGCGGCGACGCAAACGGCGCCGACGCTCGCCGAAGAAAGGGACCAGGTGCTCATGGTTCAACGCTACTTTCCGACATAAGGGTAGGCAAGGCACAGATAATACGGTTTTCAATGAATTCCGCCATTCCCTTTGTGAGACGGCCGACCCTCACGGACCGAAGGCCCAGGATCGGGCGCCGGAAAGCCCAGTCGAGGCCGGAAAACTCAATCAGGGACCGGAAATCTCAATCGGGAGCCGAGAAGGTCAAAGGCTTCGGTCATTCGCGCGGCCGGGAAGGCGAAGTCCGCCCCCGCGCGGGAATGACCGACTTCATGAGCTTGTTGCCTTTCCCTCCGGTTCCGACGAATGCCGCAAGCAGCGAACGCCCCCATGGGCGTTTGAAAACCGACATGGCGAGGGCGCGCGCCGTCCCGCCTGCCCTGCCCGCGGGTGTGAAGAAAGCCCTGTTGCGCGCACCGACCTTCTGATAATGCCTGATGAACGGGCGCGACCTGGCCTCCCACTCTTCGAGCGCCCCGGCGACGTCGCCCTCCCTCTGCCCGATGATCGCGGTCAGCAGGTTCGCGCTCGCCAATGCGGTGGAGGCCCCCATACGCGAGTACAGGGTCAGGCACCATCCGGCGTCGCCCATGAGAACGACACGCCCCTTGTGCCATTTGTCCATGCGGACCTGCACGGCCTCGTCGAAGAGGCTCTCGTCGGCGCGTTCGAGCTGATCGATCGCGGCCTTGACCGTCGGGGCAACCCGCGGGCCGTACACCTCGCGGATTCGAGCGGCAGGCGAGGCGGCCGCGAACTCGGCGGCGACGTCGTCGGCCTTGTAGCTGAACATGACGGTGGCCGGACGGTCCTCGAAGGGAAACACCCAGAGCGATTTTCCGGCCTCGGCGAAGGTCGCGCCCTGGCCGCGTTCGAGCCCCGGAAGGTCCTCGGGAATCTGAGAGGCGACGATCATGTACCCCAAGTGGCGGATGTACTTCTCATCCGGCCCGAAGACCAGCTTGCGGACCGTGGAGTGCACGCCGTCGGCGCCGACCAGCAGATCGTAGCGCTCGCGGCTTTCCGTGCCGTCCGAAGAGTCTTTGAGCCACACGTCGACGCCTGCGCCGTCCTGTTCGACGCGCGTCGGAACGGTCGAATACCGCACGTCGACCTTCGGATCGAGCGCCTCGATCGCCTCGTAGGCGGCGTTCTCGATGTCGCTGCGGAGCACGAGCCACGGGTCGCCGGGAAGGTCGCCGAAACCGAGGCCTCGGCGTTTTTCGCCGTTTTTGCCGAGTGCGTAGTTGTCTCGAACTTTGGGCGCCCTGTTGCGCATTCCGTTGAATCCCAGTTGCTTCGCAGCCACTTTGCCGACGGCGAAGAGCCCGACGAAGTAGCCTCCGCGGCGGCGCTCGGGGGCGCGCTCCACGACGGTCACGTCCCAGCCGCATTCGTGCAGCCCCTTGGCCATGGCCATGCCGGAAATCCCGAGCCCGACGATCAGTGCACGCTGTGAGCCGTTTCGTTCCTCCATGAGTCGAACATAAGTGATCCCGCGAAATTCCGCTGCGGGCATCCACAATGCGGTCGCGGGCGCATCGCAAGCGCTTGCCCGACAAAGCACAAGCGCCTGCCCGCCGTTCTTCGGGAAGGCGCTCTTCGCCGCACGCATCCGGATCGCTGACAATCGTCACTCGAATCGGTCTCCGATGGACTGCGCAGCGCCCGACCCGTTACAGTTCCAATAGAAAATTTCACGGGTAAACCGCCCCTGGACGCCAGAAGCACGCGGACGGACCGGCGCTCGGGCCCATGCGGCCCTCGGCGCTTTCCGGGCAACCTGGCCCTTTCGGAGCAGCCCGTGAATCGCCGATGAGAAGGACAAGGGATTTGACGAGCGAGCAGCCGACGACAGCGGACGGCGCGGCGCCGGAGGGGCGCATGCCGTCGGGGAAATCCATGCAAGAAAGGCACGTGCCGTCGGAGGGCCGCATTCCCTCTGAGGAACCCCGGCAAGAAGGGCACATGGCTGAAGAGGACGCCTTGGACGGTGTGACGTCCGACGGGCACTCGGTGATGTCGGACGGGACGCTCGCAGCGGCTGAGAACCCGGCGGGCGCGAGCCGCAAGAAGAGCCCGAGCCGGGCCAAAGAGCTGGGCGCCCGCATCCTGGTGTTCACTGTGCAGGCTTTCGCGGTGTGGCAGGCGGTCGCGCTGCTCTTGCTGGCCTTCGCTCCGGATTTCGTCTACGACGTCGCCCGCGCCCTCAATGTGACGAACATCCCCTCCTATCCGACCCTGCTGTCCTTTTTCCTGCTCACGTTCCTTTCGCTGGGGCTTTTGCGGCGCCAGCGCGCCGCGCTGTGGCTGTCCGTGGTGATGTGGCAGGTGTCCCTGATCGTCGCGCTGGCGGTCGCCGCCGTCCTCTCTCACATCAACTCGGACTCTTCGGAGCGATTCCGCCTGCACGGCTGGCACTTTCTCGCGTCCGTCGCGTTCGCTTTGTTCGTCACCGCGAGCGCCTTCTGGATGCGCAGCGCCTTTCCCGCCCGCTTGGCCCCCGGCGCTTTGCGGCGGGCGTGCCTCGTCATCGTTTTGGGATTCGCGACGTCGGCCGGATTCGCTTTTTTCGCCCTGGAAACGGCGGGGTTCGGCAGGCGTCCCTTCCGCCAAGCGGTCAACTGGAGCGTTTCTGTGGCGCTCGGCCTTCCGTCCGACCAGCGTCCCTTCCGCTCTTCCATCGACGGGCCCTACTGGGTGGAGGCGGCGTCGGGCATCATCTCGGTTGCCACTGTCGTGTTGGCCATCGCCGTCTTTCTCCGCGCCGCGCCGCAGAACGTCCAAAGGGATTACGACGACGAACTGGCGGTGCGGCGGCTCCTCGTCGCCTCCGGCTCGGCGGATTCGCTCGGGTACTTCGCGACTCGGGACGATCGACGAACGGTCTTCTCCCCCGACGGCAAAGCGGCCCTGTCGTTTCGCGTGATCTTCGGCGTGTGTTTGGCCGCGGGCGATCCCATCGGAGACAGGCAATCGTGGCCTCAGGCCATCGCGAAGTGGCTGGAGCACGCGCGTTCCTACGGTTGGGTCCCCGGAGTCATCTCAGCCAGCGAAGACGGAGCGAGGGCGTACCGCGCCCAGGGTCTCAGGGCGATCGTCCTGGGCGACGAGGCCGTCATCGACGTCGCCTCCTTCAGGCTCGGAAGCCCGGAGCTGCGAGCCGTCCGCAAGGCGATCGCGGGGCCGACGAACGCCGGGTACCGGGTGCAGGTGCGGCGCCAGTCGGAGATTCCCGCGGACGAGCTGGAGGAGCTCGTCAAGATCGCCGACGTGTGGCGGCGCGGCGGCCCGGAACGGGGTTTTTCCATGGCCTCCGGGCGGATCGGCGACCCGCGCGACGGGCGCACGGTGATCGTCACCGCGCACACCGCAGAGGGCGATGTGTGCGGCCTCCTGTCTTTCGTCCCGTGGGGCCGCCGGGACGTCTCTTTGGATCTCATGCGGCGTTCCCCGGCCGCGGTGTCCGGGGTCACGGAGCTCATGGTCACCCAGCTGATCGCGAATGCCGACAGGCTTGGAATCACGCAGATCTCTTTGAACTTCGCGATGTTCCGGGAGTCCTTCGCCCGCGGCGAGCGCATCGGCGCCTCCCCGCTGGAGAAGCTCAACCGCAAAGTTTTGGTCTTCGCTTCGCGCTGGTGGCAGCTTCACTCTCTCTACCAGTCGAACGAAAAGTACCTGCCGCAATGGCGCCCGCGCCTGCTCTGCTACGGCAGCACGGCGCAGCTGACCCAGGTGCTCATCGCCGTCGGGCAGGCCGAAGGCTTCGTCCCCGAGCTTCCCCGAACCTTCCAGCGCCGATCCCGCGCGTCGCAGCTCAACCTCCCGGAGACGGCGGCGAAGCTGGCCGAAGCCGTGCGCAAACAGGAAGAGGAGCTTTTCACGCCGACCGTGCCCGAGCGGCGGCTTTCCGAGCAGCAGCGAATTCGCAGGGGAAAGTTGGCGCGCCTGGTCGGCGCCGGCGTCGACCCCTATCCCGCCGACGTGCCGAGAACCCACGCGCTCAGCGACGTGAGGGACGATTCGGGGGCCGTCTCGGTGGTCGGACGCGTTGTGCGAGTGCGCGACCACGGCGGCGTCCTTTTCGCGGATCTGCGCGAGGGAGGGGTGGAACGCCAAGTCATGTTCACCGCCGACCGCCCCGAGGCCGGACTCGCGCTCTGGAGGGAAACGGTCGATCCCGGCGACCTCGTCAGCGTTTCGGGCAGGGCTTGCCGCAGCCGCTCCGGCGAGCTCAGCGTCCATGCGGACGGTTGGAGCATGGCCGCAAAATGCCTCACCCCTCCTCCGGACAAGCATCGGGGGCTGCGCGACGCCGAAGCGCGCGTGCGGCAGCGCCACATGGACCTCGCGCTCGACGGAGAGGCGCGACGCCGCCTTCTCGCACGCAGCGCGGCCGTGCGGGCAATCCGAGGAAGGCTGGCCGAGCACGGCTTCGTCGAAGTCGAAACGCCTATGCTCAACCGCATTCACGGAGGGGCGAACGCACGGCCGTTCTCCACGCACATCAACGCCTACGACCTCGATTTGACCTTGAGGATCGCGCCCGAACTGTACCTCAAGCGGCTGTGCGTCGGCGGATTCGAGAAGGTCTTCGAGATCGGGAAAAACTTCCGCAACGAGGGCGCGGACTCCACGCACAACCCCGAGTTCACGGCCTTGGAAGCCTACGAGGCGCACGGCGATTACACAACGATGCGCAGGCTCACCGAGGATCTCATTCGGACGGCGGCGTGGGCGGTCCACGGAAAGGCCGTCGCGCCTGCGCCCGACGGCGGCGTCGTGAGCCTTGACGGCGAATGGCCGGTCGTATCGGTGCACGCGGCGGTCTCGCGGGCCGTCGGCGCCGACGTCACCCCGGACACGCCCGCGGACGAGCTCCAGCGGCTGTGCCGGGAGCGAGGCATCCGCTATGCCGCCTCGATGACCGCGGGAGACCTCGTGACCGAGCTCTACGAGGAGCTCGTCGAAGACAGCACGGGCGCCCCAACCTTCTACACGGACTTCCCGGTGGAGACCTCGCCGCTGACGCGGCGCCATCGAGGCGATCCGCGCCTGGCCGAACGCTGGGACCTCGTCGCCTTCGGCATGGAGCTCGGCACCGCCTACACCGAGCTGACCGACCCGGTCGATCAGCGCCAGCGGCTCACCGAGCAGTCGTTGCGGGCGGCGGCCGGCGACCCCGAGGCCATGGAGGTCGACGAAGAGTTCCTTTCCGCCCTCGAATTCGGAATGCCTCCCACCGGCGGCCTCGGCCTGGGCATCGACCGGATAGCAATGTTCCTGCTGGGCGCTTCGATTCGCGAGACCCTCGCTTTCCCGTTCGTCCGCCCGGAGGCTCGCCCCGTCTGTTGAAGCTCGGAGGACCGCCTGTCCGTTCACGCCCCTGAAAGCCAGCCCCGCTCGCTGACACACGGAAACTCGTCCTGCCCGCTGACGCCCCGAAAACTCGCCCCGTCCATTCATGCCCGCGGCAGGCGGCCCGGCTCTTCTAAGCCCGATACAGCTCTAAAGTTCTGAAGGCAGGAGGGCAAACAGCGGGCGGCGCGACGCCGGGCAGCTCAGGCGGGCTGTGGACGCAGACGGATTGAGCCCGGGCCGCGGTTCACGGGTTTTCAATGTGGCGCACAACTAGATCCGGCCTCGTCAGCGGGAAAACGTGATTCTGGCCGGTCAGCATGATCGTTCGAGCGTGCAGCTTGCGCCCCAGATCCCACTGGCTGCGCAGGAATCGACGCTGCTTGCCGCTGCCCGCGCCCACAAGGAGCAGCGGCGCCGGGCTGCGACGCCGCTGCTCCTTGTGGGCGCCGACGTCGAGCAGAGCTTCGACCCGGGCGGCATGCTCCCAGCTGGCTGAGAGCTGCTCGGCCAGGCGTCGGCTGTTTTCCCGCGTCCCGTAACGCGCACGCGCCTCGTTGATCGGAAGAGTGTCTTCGCTTCCGGTGGTTTGGCGGATTCCCCATCGGCGAATCTTGGGCCCCACGCGCCATAGGGCCTCAACGGCGGCCCCGGCCAGCTTGTCCATCCCCCGTC
This sequence comes from uncultured Actinobaculum sp., assembly GCA_938020505.1. GTDB lineage: Bacteria > Actinomycetota > Actinomycetes > Actinomycetales > Actinomycetaceae > Peptidiphaga. The sequence continues at coordinate 228,955 of CALIHR010000055.1, forward strand.
GAAGCTTCCCCTCTACGTGAAAGTGCGACGGGACCTCGTCCGGGGCGGTGGGGTCGATGAGAACCAGCTGTCTGACCTGGCCGGGCCGGCGAAGCGCCCACTCAATCGCGGCGAGGCCGCCGAGCGAATGGCCAAGGAGGTCGACCTTCTGCGAATCCGACGCTCCGAGCTCGGCGCGAATGTCGTCGGTGTCAGCCGTCAGAGGGACCTTCCAAGAGTCGAGTGTGCGGGTGTCCGGCCCCAAGAGGTCCGCCAGCTTCTCGTAGTCTTTCGGCGGGAGCCCCCACCCCGGAAGAATCAGCCACGTCATATCGCGTCACCTCGCTTGTCGCGCAGCATAGCTGCATAGACTCCTTTGAACCTCCCGTTTTCTCGTCCATTCCATCACGAAAACTTGTGAAACTCCTGTAAGTCCGCTGTTTTCTGTGTGCGATTTCTGTGAATCATCGATTGCCGCGGCATTAAGCGTCGAAGTCTCACTCGCGGCCGCATTGAACGCGGCGCCGCCTGCAACGGCATTGAATGCGGACGGCGCTTGCGGGGCGACGCTTGCGCCGTCGTCACTTACGCCGTCGTCGCACGACGAACGCCCCTTCCGGGTCGAATCCCGCCGGGGCGAAAGCGATGAGGACCCCGGTCAAGGAAACCTGGATTCGTTGGGTGAGGCCGAGGGGGCCGACTCCTAAAAGCTCGGCGCCAGTGAGGAAGCCGACGAAGAGAACGACGCCGATCGCAAGCGAGGGGGCCGCGATCCGCATGCCGAGCGAGTAGCGGGCACGATAACGGAAAAGGACGATCAGGATGAGGCTGCAAGCGACCGTCACCGTGCCCACTCCCACAGCCACGCTTGAGGCGTCGTGCATCCACTCGTATCGCCCCGCCTCCCCGGCCTCGATTTGCTCTCGGCATTCCGGCAGGGACAACGCGCAATCCAGCGGGGTCACCGTGCTGTCGACGATTGTCGCGAGAGCGAAGGTCAAAAGCCCCGCGGCGAGAGCCTGGCGGAAGAGGCAAAGGGAGCCCCAGCCCGCGCGCAGGGCGCCTTTGCCTTGCGCGATCGAAGCGGATTTTCGACGGAGTCCTGTCTGGAATCCCACGTGCCGAACGAAAAGCAGTGTGCCGAAGACGATGGCGACGCCGCTGAGCAAGTCCGTGAGGCGGAAGAGCCAGCTCTTCGGGTACTGGCGCGCCGCCAGCTCGGACAGATAGGAATCGTGGACGCCGAGAGGCCAGCCGATGATCGCTTCGCCTATCGCGCTGATGTATGCCAGAGCGCCGAGCCACAGGAGAAGGGTCGCAAAGCGTTTGAGGCCGCGCGGCGACGGGCGGGCATCAACCATGAACAGTTCCCTGCCTCTCAATCGACGCCCAAGGACACAGCGCTCCCGCCTCGACATCGCCGCAAGACGGATGAAACAAATCGAAATTTATCACAGCGACCATAAAACCGCGCGCTGCAAATAGTAGACGCGCGCTGCGAATAAGCAGAAACGATCAGCAGGAAGAGTGAGAGGCGCCCGCCAAGCAGACCCGGACGCGCCGCGCAGGCGCGACCGCGCAGCAAGGCTTTGCGCCTCTAAAACGGAGGGCTCTTGCGCCCCGTGCGAGGGAAAAGCGGCGATGAAGCCGCCGGGCGGTCTGACGCGCCGCGACTCGTTGGGAGGATAGTAGTTCGACCCGCGGCGCATCAGGGGCGCTCCGGCCGATCGGCGCATGCGATCGGCGCAGGCGCTTCACTCAGCATACGCTTTTGTATCGACTGGGAGGAGGTTCGACACGTCCGCGGTTGGGCGCTGCGCTCCCCGCCCAACCGCGGACATCCTGTCCGTCGCTTCAGTTGTCTTCCCGAGCCATCCGACGGCGGGCCACAAGCAAGCCGCCGACGGCCAGAAGCACGAAGGCCGCAATGAGGAGCGGACGCGACTCGGCGCCCGTGTACGCCAGACCGGGCGTGTGCAGATTGCGTTTGGCAGCCGTCGGCTTGGCCTTTCCATCTGCGTCGGGCCTGTCCGCGTTGCGGTTCGCCGCGGAGGCGTGAGGCACGGAGCCTTCGCCCCGCTTGTGCGCATTGCCCTTCGCGGGATCCGGATCTCCGGTGGAGCTGGGCCGAAGGTCGTCTCCCGGCCTGTCGCCGTCGCGCGGTCCGCCGTTGCCCGGGTCTGCCCCCGCGCTCGGAAGCGCGGAGCCGGGCGAGGCGTCGCCGCCGGGCTTCGAGGTCTCGGCGGTGGCGCTCGGCTTCAAGCTGGCACTGGGCGCGGCCGTGGGGTTGGGCTTAACCGTGGGGGCGCCGGGCTTGGCCGTGCCGCTCGGAGTGGAGGTGGAGCTTGGCTTCGAGCTGGCGCTTGGCTTGCCGCCGTCGCTCGGATCGCCGCTCCGGGTCGGTTTGGCGCTGCCGGTGGCGGTGGGCACGGCCGTGCCGCTCGGGTTGGAAGAGGGCGACGCCGAAGGCGCCCCGGGGTCGGCGGACGAAGGCGAAGCCGTCGGCTGCGCCGATCCGCCGCAGGCCACAGTGACGGTCAGCCCCTGCTCGGCCCCCACGACTTCGGCGAAATCGGTCCTCACGGTCACGGGAAGCTTGATCTGCTTCCCGGGATTCGCCGCGCATTTGCCGTCGACCTTCACCTTGGCGACTGCGCGGCCGGCGCCGTCGGCCGTGATTGTCGCCTTCTCGTTGTTCGCGTCCGGGTCTGCCAGCGAGTTGTCCACCGGCGACGTCGCGGAGGCCTGCCCCACGCTCACCTTGACGTTTTTCGTCACCGACGGCCCTTCGGAGAAGGACAGCCCGCGAAGGGAAACGTCAATCGTCTGACCGTCCTTGACCGGCTCTGAGGGAAGGGTGACCCCGATGGAGGATTTGGCGGCGCGCGGTTTGAGGCCCGGGTGGGCAGCCAGATACGAGTTGAACTTGTCGCGGTCGAGGTTGTCGGTGATGACGGGGGCGCCGCCGGCGGTCAGGGCGTCGAACGAGTCGCCGCCGGAAAGCAGGAAGGTGACCGAGCCGACCGTGTACTTGCGTTTGAGATCGAGCGGCTTTCCGTTGACCGTCACAGACGTGATGCGATTGCCGTAAGGCTTGGCCGGGTCAAAGGTGTACTTTACGTTCCGCGACAGGCCCAATTTGAGCATGGGCCGCGAGTTCTGCGTATTGAGGTTGGTCTTCCACTGCTGCTCGAGGGCCTTCTTGAAGTCCGCGCCCGTGATCGTCACATACCCCAGCTGGTTGGAGAAAGGCTGGACGGCGAAGGTCTGACGGTAAGTGATGTCTCCGTTCGCCGACGGGACGAGGTCGGCGCGCAGCCCTCCGGCGTTGATGGCGCCGATGTCCACCGGCTTGCCTTCCTTCGTGACCACAGTCTCCTGAAGGGAGTCCGCGGCGAGGTCGCCGAGCGAGGACTCGATGCCGCGGTTGGAACCGGGGTCGGGCGTCTCGCCGTTCGATGAGAAGACGCCGCGGGAAAAAGCGGAGCCGTAGCCTGTGGCCACGACCTTGTCGCCGGCCGCCTTGGAGTCCTCCACCGCCTTGTCGACGATCTGCTTGATCGACTGCTTCTCGCCGCATTGGGCCACTTCCGAAGCGGGAATGAGCTTGGCTTCGGAGCGCACAACCTTCTTCGCCGCCTTGTCATAGGTGATCTGCAGGTTGCCGAGGTTGTCCGTGTACGATCCGGAGGCTATGGCCGAGAGCTTGTTGCCCCGAGCCCCGTCCACCATCGAGAACTTGTAGGGCACATGCGTGTCGCCGCCCATGATCCCGTCGACGGACGGGCCCATCTTCGGGTAGTTGTTCTTGACGTCGTCGTCAAGCATGGCGATCACGACGTCGGCCTGACCGGAGTCTTTGAGCTCCTTGGCCATCGCGTTGATCTTGGGAATCGGGTCGTTGAACGTCAACCCCGCCGTGGCGCCCGGGCTGAGCTTGTAGGGCACGTCGCCCGCGATGGCCCCGATGAAGGCGACCCGGACGCCAGACGCCGACGTCCATATCACTTTGTCGCCGAGGTACCGGCCCATGCCGTCGACGTTCGCGCCGAGGTACGGGAAGCCGACCTTCGTGTACCCGCCGGTTCCGTCGATGCGATGCTTGAAGACGTCGACGCCGAGGTCGAGCTCATGGTTGCCGATCGTCGAAGCCACGGGTTTGAGCTCGTTGAGCGCGGCGATGGTCGGATTGTCCTGCAGCGAGCCGGATGTGAAGGGCGAGGCTCCGATGTTGTCGCCGAGCAGCGTGAAGGAGACGTTGCCGCTGGCCGAGCGCGCCTTGTCGAGGTAGCAGCCGACCGCCGAAACGCCGGATTCGGTGACGGCCCCGTTCTTGCTCGCTTTCTCGATGTGCCCGTGGACGTCGGTCAGGTTGTACAGATCGAGGGTCACGGTTCCATTCGCCTCGGCGGGCGCGTTCGAGCGCGGGGCCGCGGGCGCATTCGCACTCGGGGCGGCGGTCGCGCTCTGGGAGGGAACGCCCGGGTTCGAGGCGGCGGGCTTGGGGACCCGCGGCTGCGCCGGTTGAGGCTGCGCCGGTTGCGGCGGCGTCGGCTTGTACGTCGGCCTGCCGTCCGCGGAAATCTGCGAATCGGAGGAGCCCCCGGGGGTTCCGCGCCCGTCGGCGTGAGCCGCAATCGGCGCAATCAGCAGTGATAACGTTGCCGCGCCGCCGAAAAGGGAACGCAGCCGTGTCTTCGTCATCGAATCTCCTCGCGTGAATATGTTGTTTGAATAACATTTGATCACACCGAAAGACCGCTGTCGATTTGCCACGAGGAGTTGTGGACAAGAAAGCCCCGTTCGAGGCCTGTGCACCGCAGCCAAGCGACACGTAACCCCGCCGCCACATCACCTGGAACCCCGTCGTCGCACCGCCCAGAGCCCGCCTTCAGGCTGGCCTCGAACCGCGGGCCCCGTATTCGCCACCGGACGGGTCCGTCAGCGAGCTTCGAGACCGGCCTCGACCCCGCGAACTCCAGCTTGCCGCGCGATTCGGCGAGGCGCGATTCGGCCGACCGCTCCTCAGCCGACGGAACGGCCCTCAGCGGGGCCCTCCGTCGCCGGAATCCAGCCGAGGGCGGGCGCGACGTAGTCGGCGAAGTTCTTGAGAATCCTGAAGTTGACGTCCACCCCCAGCGGGTTGGGAATCGTCAAAAGCAGGGTGTCGGCCGCCTCAATCGCGGGATCGGCCTTGAGCTGTTCGACGAGCACGTCGGGCTCGGCGGCGTACGTCCGGCCGAAGGTCGTTTTGGTGGCGCCTTCGAGGTAGCCGACCTGATCCTCCCCCTCGCCGCGGACGCCGAAGAGCTGTCGGTCCTCCTCGGCGACCAGCGGGAAGACCGTGCGGGAGACCGAGACCCTGGGCGTCCAGCCGTGGCCCGCCTCCTTCCATGCGGCGCGGTATCTGGCAATCTGCTCGGCCTGAATCTCGCCGAAGGAAGCGCCGTCGGATTCTTGCACCAAGGTCGAGCTCATGAGGTTCACACCGTCGCGCGCGGCCTGCTCGGCCGTCTTGTGCGACCCGGAACCCCACCAAATACGCCGCTCCAGACCCGGAGACTGCGGGAAGACGGGCAGCGGAATTCCCGGCTTGTACAGGGCGGGGTACTGTTCTTCCAGCGACGCCGATCGCGCCACTCCCGCGCCGCGGACGGCCGCCATGAACAGTTCGAACTTCTGCCGGGCCATGTCGGCGCCGTTGGCTTGGCCGCCGCGATATCCGAAGGCCTCCCATCCGCGCTCCGCCGGCTCGGGCGAGCCGCGTGAAACGCCGAGCGCCACGCGGCCTTCGGCGATGAGGTCCAATGCCGCCGCCTCTTCCGCGAGGTAGAGGGGATTTTCGTAGCGCAGGTCGATGACGCCCGTGCCCACTTCGATGTTCTTCGTCGACGCCGCAATCGCCGAGAGGATCGGCATGGGCGAGGATCCTTGGGGAGCGAAATGGTGGACGCGGAAGTATGCGCCGTTGACGCCGATCTCGTCCGCGGCCCGCGCAAGCTCGATCTGCTGGCGGAGCGCCTCTCCGGCGAGCGGCCCGTGTTCGCCGTCGAGCGAATGATGGCCAAAGCTGAGGAATCCGAATGACTTCATAGTTGAAGATTAAATCATCTTCGTTCCCGTGTCCATATGCGGTAGCCCACGGTTCCGCTCCAAGGCACCGACTCACGGCGCCGCGCCGAGCCGGCGGCTCACAGCACTGTCGCGAGCGCGGCCGCATGGACAAGAGCGGCGAACGCGGCGCCGAAGGCCATTCCCTTCAGCCGGTTCGCGACGGCAACGACGACGTCGGCAATTTGCGCGGCGACGGCGACGCCAAGGAGCGGCGCAGCCGCCCGTCCATTGGGGGCAATCCACACGGCGGCGGACACGGCCAAACCGAGTGGAATGGCGCGTCCGGCGTACATGGCGGCATATAGGCGCACGCCTTCGACGTCGCCCGAGCCGCCGCGTCCGGCCAATGCCTCGCCGTTGTTGCCAGACCCACTCGGCGCCTTCAGCCCGCCCGGTGCCTCAGGCCCGTTCAGCGCCTCCGGTCGAATCAACGCGAGGACGCCAAATGCGGCCGACCCCAGCGCAATCAACGAGTTTGCGACACTCAGCCATAACGGCATAATCGCCCCTTTCCTCAATTTCGTTCGATTATCAATCATTCATTTATGAATTAATTATAATGCTACCATCTTCACGTGGACGACGTCGACGGCAAGACGATCCTTCAGGCGGCATGCTTCCGCCTGGGAGTCGCCGGATCCCAGATAACACAGACCTTTTCCCAGCGTGCGAAGCGGCTCGGCCTGAGCCACAAACAGGTCGGCGTTCTCGCGGCGGTGGGCGCGGGCCACGCCTCGTCCCAGCGCGACATCGCGGCTCGGCTCAACGTCGCCCCCAGCCTCGTCGTCGCCCTCGTCGATCAGCTCGCGGACCTTGGGGCCATCGGCCGCGAACGGAGCGCCGCCGACCGGAGGGTGCAGGTCATCACCCTCACCCCGAAAGGGCGGGAGCTGTTGGCGGAAAGCGCCGCGGCGGTCGAGGAGCTCGACGCCGAATTGCGCGCACGGCTCTCCCCTGCAGGCCGCGAAGCGCTCGCTACGGTGCTGGAAGAATTGCGTCTGCCCGAGTAACGGCAATCTGAACGCTCCGCCTCGGCAGCTTCATCGGCGTTTCTGGCAGTAGGCGGGTTGCATCTGCCGAGTATGGCTTCTCCCCCAACCCGCGCAGGCCACTGCCCAAGCCCGAGCAAGACCCCGTCCTTAACGGAGCCGACGCCGCAGCGCCCGCAGGTCGGCGAGCCCCGCCACGGCGGCTATCGGCTTGACGAGAATTTGCTCGCCGAAGCGGTAATCCGCCCCGCGCACGAGCCGGTCGGCGAGGTCCGGGCGCAGCTCGCGCAGAAGAACCCGCCCTTTGAGCGCATGCACCGAATTGGAGACGATCGCGATGGAACCGGCGTCCTCGATCAGCGGAATCGCATTTTCGATGTTCTGGAGCGTCGACCGGCTCTCGCGGTCCAGGCGGATCGGCCCCGCATATCCACGGGAACGCGCGTACTTTTCCATGACGTCGGCCTCGGGGACGGGGCCCAACACCGCGCCTCCGCAAAGAACGAGCACGCCCGCATTCGCGGAGGCATGTGCGGTGCTTAAAGGCGCGGAGGCATGCACAATGGCTGAGACTGCGGAGGCATGCGCGACGCTTGAAACAGGCCGGCCAGCGAAGGCGGCCCTGCATTCCGAAACGGACACAGCGTCCGGTTTCCGCCGGGCCGACCCGCGGCGAACCGCCCACTCGCGGCGAACCGCCGGCGCTCGCTGAGAAGCGGCGACTCGCAGCCCGCCAGATTCGAGCGATCGAAGCTTGACACGTTGCCGCCCCGCGGATTCAAGCGAGCGGAGCCCGGCGCGCACGCGATACCGGTTGACGAAGTTCGCGCGGGCGCTCCGATTCGCGAAACCCAGCACGACGACGGCCCTTCCGACGCCCGCCCCTACGGCATCCGCCCCGCCGACGTCGGCCTCGCACTTTCCGCCGGCCTCGCCGACGTCTCTCTGCCCCGTATCCGGACCTCGTCCACCTGCTTGCACGCGTGATCGCCGATGAGCCTGCCCGAGCGCTTGCCCTTCGGCGGCCTCGCCCCTGCCCAAACATGCCCTGCTCGCCCGCCAATGCACAAACTCGCCCCACGCAAGCAGGGCAGAAGCGGCGATCAAAAAGCGGCGCAGCATGCTTTCACTTTAGCCGTCCTGGGCCTGCCTGATCCGCAACGCCGCCCTTGCTATCGACCGCGCAGCCCAGCCATCCGCACAGCCCAGCCGTCTACACAGTCCCGACACCTGCTCAGTCTCGCAGCCAGCCGCCTGCTTCCATTCGCCCGCCGCACTTCATTCGCGTCAGTCCCCTGGTCGCGCTACCGCCAGCCCTCTGCAAATTGGCCAGCCAGCTGTATATGAAAACCGAGACCGCCGCTGCAAAGCTTGAAGCATGAGATTTGACGATCAAGAAAAACCCCGCGTCGATCGACGAACCCACATCGACGGACGAATCACGCCTGAGGCTTCTCCCAGTCCCCGAGAGGCCGGAGCCGCCCGCTTGCGAGCCGCCCGCTCGGACTCGGCTGCCTTCCCCCAGAAAACCGGAGCCGCAGCTTCCATTTCCGTCCGCCGACTCACGCGCGTATACGAGGTGCCAGGCCGTAAGGACGCCCGGGTTATCGCCCTCGACGGCGTCGACGCCGATTTTCCCGAAGGAAGCTTCACCGCGGTGGTCGGAGCCTCGGGTTCGGGCAAATCGACCCTGCTGCACTGCATGGCGGGCCTCGACGAGCCCACGGGCGGGCGCGTGACGATCCTGGGAAGCGCGACATCGGAGATGAAACCGGCCAAACGCGCGACGTTCCGGGCGCGGCACGTCGGATTCGTATTCCAGGAGTACAACCTCATCGCCTCCTTGACAGCCGCGGAGAACGTGTCGATGCCCTCGCGGCTCGCCGGGCACGCGCTTTCCAAAGGCCAGATCGACGCCGCGCTCGATGCGGTCGGCCTGCGGCATCGCGCGAATCTGAAGCCCCATCAGCTTTCCGGCGGCGAACGCCAACGTGTGGCCATCGCCCGTGTGATGGCCAGCGAACCGCGCATCGTCTTCGCGGACGAGCCCACCGGCGCGCTGGACCTCGACTCCAGCGGCGTCGTTCTGGATTGGCTTCGTCGGCTCGCCTCGCAGGGAACCACCGTGGTCATGGTCACGCACGACGTCGAAGCGGCGGCCCTGGCGGACTCCGTCGCAGTCATGAGCGGCGG
>CALIHR010000056.1 GCA_938020505.1 uncultured Actinobaculum sp.
CGTGGCCAAGCTCAAGGATTCGGCTCCCGCTGCCCTCGCCGGCGCTGCCGAGGCGGTGCGCTCGATGGATTCGCTCGAGCCCGAAGCTCTGAAGGAGGCCCTTGACGCCAAGCTCGTCGAGGGCATGGGCATCAAGCCTCGGCTGGCCTTCGGCCCGCTCTTCGTCGCCATGACGGGCACGAACGTCTCGATTCCGGTGGTCGACTCGATGGCGATCCTCGGGAAGGACGAGGTATTGGCCAGGATCGAGCGGCTGCTGGCGCGCCTGTAGCCCTGCGTTTGCGGGAGGGTCTGGGCTTGGCCGCAGGGCTTGCTCTGGTCTTGGCGGTCAGGCTTACTCTGGCTGTGGCCGTCGGGCCGTTCTGGTCGCGCGGCGAGTGTGCCTGTAGCCTGGCCTCATGAGGGTGGGACGGCGCACTTTCTGGATTCGCGGGCCCCGGCAGTGGTTTCGCAAACCGCGCGCAGAGCTGCGGCGGCTCCGCACTCGCGAGTACACGGTCCGCAGCGGCATTATGCAGCGCGTCCTGGTCCGCGAGCTGGCATCCGCGCTGGAAAGCAAGGCCAGGCTTTCGGACGGGAGCCTGGCAGCGTGGGCGCAGGGCCTTCCCTCCGTCGAACCCCCGTACTTCGGGGACTCGGCTTCGCGCATGCGCCTCGTTCTTCAACCGCCGCAAGACGGTCTGTTTCGGCGCGGTCAGTCGCCACGGTCTTTTCGGCGCAAGCCGCCTTGGACTCGTTGGCGCAAGCCGCCGTGGTCTTCGATTTCACGTGCCGAGGGGCAGAGCCTCGTCGTCGGCGATTCGGAGTCGTCTTCTTTCGGCGTCGTCGCCCCCGGAGGGCACGCTTCTTCCGATGTCGGCGCCCCCGGAGGCGGCGCTACTTCCGACGCCGATGCCTTTTCCGACGTCGCCCGCTCTCCCTGCGACGGCGCCCACGGGGGCAACGCCCTTCCCGAAGGCGACTGGCGGGGGATCGTCGAGCGCCACGCCGACCGCGTCGCCGCCTGGTGTGAACGCGCACTTGAGGCGGGCGGCGAAGTGGAGCTCGCCCGAATCGTCGAAACGGCGCTGTCTGACGCGACGGTGAGCTACGCATTCGGCTCATACGAAGAAGAGATTTCGATCGACGATCTGTGCGGCGACGGCCCGCGCTCCCGGCTTGACCGAATCGCCGAGCGTTTGATCCGCCTGCCGGGCCTCGAATGGTGGAGCGAAGACTTCGACCCCGCCGTCTACACCTGGCACGAAACGGTTCCAGCCTCGCGGACGCCGACGGGTTCCGGCCCCACGTGGTTTCCCTCCTCCGAGATGGACTGGCAGGTCCTCTTCAGCTACCGCGACCTCCCCGCGAGTCGATTCGACCCGGACAGATGGGAGGACAGCGTCGTCGACGGGCATACGTGCACGGAACAGTGGTTTGGCGACGACGCCGGAGATTGCGACGTCGCCCGGTTGGACCGCGGGTCTCTCGCAGGGGCCGAGGGCGCGCGAATCGTCCCGATCCACAAACCCGAGGACTGGACGCGGCTCGTAGCGCGCTTTCCGGCGCGACTGGCGCCGGAGGTGAAGGCTGAATGGCAGGGCGACGCCGAGGGGCAGATGTACACGGTCGATTGGCAGGCTGCGCGGCGGGAGGTCGACGGCGTCTACATCTCCGTTGCAGGCGCGATCAGATCCGCCTATGCACCCCTGGCCTTGGAGGATGTCGTGGGCGATTCGCACAGCAGACCCCTGACGATGATGACCGGATGGACGCCGGGATCGGTCCTGTGGCTCAACCCACCCCGGGTTTTCTGAGGCGAGCCTTCTGAGGGGCGAGTCGGCTTTGGGCCTTCTGCGGGTCGCCGAAGTCTCCGACGGAAGTGCGAACTGCCCTGTGTTGTATTGGCCTCGTCCCCTGCGCTGCCCGAGTGCTTCGGCACTCAGTGACGGGATGCACGCGCCGTCGTTTTGCCCAACGGCGCTCAATCCAGTAGCCTTTTCTATCTGTCACCAGCGAAAGCCTACGACAACACTGGGGTATGGTGTAATTGGCAACACAGGTGATTCTGGTTCATCCGTTCTAG
>CALIHR010000057.1 GCA_938020505.1 uncultured Actinobaculum sp.
ACAGAACGTCCTCCCGCGAAAGGCGCCGCGAAGACAAGAACACCTCGGCCTACGAACCCGACAGGCGCATCACCTTCCTGCCCGCCGGCCCCCACCCTGCAGACAACCACACTCACAACCAATAAACCCACAACAGACAGACAGGCGGGCGGGAACACACACCTTGTGTCCCCGCCCGCCTGTTGTCCGTTTCTCCTGCCCGCCGCCTCGCCCCCTTAACGGTCGCCCGCCTCGTCGAAACCGCCCGGACGGCTTACTTGGTTATTTCGAGCGCGCCTCTTTCGAGCCGCAGCAACCGTAAAACCAGCGAAAGCCAAGCCCAAACCGCCTAAACCAGCCGCCCACGCCCACAGCGGGAAGCCTTGCCCATTGTGGCCGTCAGAAGGGCGTTTGTCGGCAGAGTTTCTTGATTCACTACTCGACGACGGGTCGCGAGGCCCTTCCTTTTCCGACGTGATCTTCAGACCGTCAACCAGATAGTCGACCCCTGTGATCACAACCTTGTTCCCGCGAACAGTCCCCGTGCTCGCCTTCGTCACCTTCCCGGGCATGACGATCGTCGTTCTCGCAGTCAACCCATCCATATCCTCTTTAGTCTCATCCGTTTTAGTCTCATCCGTCGGCTTGAGCGTAAGGGTATAAGTGTCGCCTGAACCCACCAGTTTGACACTGCCAAGAGGGGTGTGTGACGTGGCTTTGCAAGTAAGATGGCCTCCACGGGGAGTGATGTCTTCCATCCTCGCGTTGGCCGCAAAATCGCCAATGCTTCCGAAGTACTCTCGTAAATCCTCACAAGTTTGCTTGAGTGTTTGCATGGAGCCGGTGTCGTCTTCGAATACGATCTCCGTTCTCACGCTTCCGTCGGCTTTGAACTCGAACGTCGAGTCGGTGCGGCACCCGCCCAACAGCAGCGCCGTGGACCCAACGAGTGCCGTCAGTAAAGGCACAGCGGCTTTGCGGCGGAGGCGCTTAGCCCCCGACCTTTCCCCGCTAAAATGACGGCGCACGTTCAAACGCTGCCTCGACCGTTGATGGCACGCACTGGGCACATCATCATTCCCCACCGCGCTGTCGGCGCAAAGTTGTCTGTGGGTCGTCTCGCCTCTCCTTGACCAGTCAAAAAACCTATGTATAACTTTCACGGTTGTACACAGCCTAGCGCATTCCATCCAGCGACCAACACTGAAAAGCGAGCAAACGCATCCCTCAACGGGTCCATCTCTCGACGGGTCGGCAGATAAACCTGTGGAGACAAGACTAGACGTGGATCCGCCGGGGCGGGGTCTTACAACCGCGCCCGAGCCCACCAAGCTGCTGCCCAGGCAGCGACGTCGTCACGATCGCGCCTGCTCGAGGCGAGGCCGCATGTGACCCCCTGTGCGGGACTGAATGCGTTTCCCGCGGGGGCCTTTTCCGCGTAACGACAAGAGACGGATCGATCAGGCCGATGGGCTGTCGGGGTCAATCGCCCTGTCATCTTGGCCAGTCGGGATTGCCGAACGGTCTCGGCGAGGCAACCCCCGACCGTGCCGAGACACTTTGAGCCAGCGCGGCGTATTCTTTCCTTTTGCGGGAAGCCCGGAAGATTGCGGTTCCCCCAACAGCCAGCCCAATCAGCACTGCGCAGCCGCCCCCAACCCACACCCACACCGACCAACCAGCCTGCGCGCCGTGGCGCCCGGCCGGCGCGGCCGTCCTCGACTTGCCGGCCGTCGAACCGGCCGCAGGACTGGCTGCCCCGCCCTTGCGAGAAGTGATGGTAAAACCATCCACTATGTAATCAATCCCGCTTATTGTGACCTTATTTCCAGATACTGACCCAATAGTGCTTTTTGTTATTTTTCCGGGCATGATAATTGTCGTTTTTGCAGTCGGCATCTCAGAATCTGGTTTTTCGACGTTTGAAGCTGGCAACGTAATCGTGTATGAGTCGGTTTTCTCCTCGAATTTGAGATTGTCAGGCATTACATTGGACGTGATTTTGCATGTCAAATTCCCATTAGGAGGTGTTATGTCTTCCGTTTTCCCCTCCGCTAAGAACTTACGGGTCGCGGAGACAACAGTTCTCAGCTCGTCGCAGTTTCCTTTGAGCGTCCGCATCGAGCCGGTGTCGTCCTCAACGATGATCTCCGTTCTCACGCTTCCGTCGGCTTTGAACTCGAACGTCGAGTCCGTGCGGCACCCGCCCAACACCAGCGCGGACCCAACAAGCGCCGTCGCGAAACGCACGGCCGCTTTGCGAGCAGAGCGCTTTGCCTTCGACCTTTCCCCGCCGGAACGACGCCGCATGCGCGTTGCCCTCCCCGGCCCTCGCCAGCACCCGCCGGCCGA
>CALIHR010000058.1 GCA_938020505.1 uncultured Actinobaculum sp.
GGATCGTCTCAAGGAGGAAGACGCGCTCCAACAGCTCGAGGAGCTTAGCGGTTGTGCCCTCCGAAGGCGCAGGGAGCGTCCGCGACATGTCCTTGCGCAGCGTCGCCTGGGAAACCTCGCTCGCGGTGGAACGGGCCAGCGAGGCGATGAGCTGCTCGACGACTGCCGGTTCGGAGCGCAGGCTCGCGAGCCGGTTGAGATCGGTGGTCGCGATGTCTTTGATGTAGCTCTCCATGCTGCGGGCGGCGATGTCCGATGGGGCGCTCAGCAGGCCGGGGAAGCCGGGATGCAGAATGCCGTGGACGATCTGCTCAAGCGGAGCCGCGGACATCGAGGGTTGCGGTATGGCGCCGTCGAACAGCGCTCTCAGTGAGACCCCGTCGGCGTTGAGACAGCCGCTTTTCTCCGCCCAGGTCATGGTGCGCTGTCGGACTCGGATGAACCGCGCCGCGCCGGTGTGCCGGATGGGATCGGCGGTCGGCACGGCCGAGCCGGTGAGGATGAAACGTCCGGGCTCTGGAGAGAAGTCGACCTCCCTGCGTGCCAGGTTCCAGATTTGGGGGACGATCTGCCATTCGTCGAGGAGGCGAGGGCTCGCCCCGGCCAGCAGCAGACGCGGATCGACCTCGGCGGCCATTTGCGCCTCCGGCGTGTCGAGCAGCGTGTAGGACGATGCGTGCGCGAGACCCGTCATGGTCTTGCCGCAACCACGAGGGCCTTCCAGAATGGCTGCGCCGGTCGACTCGAGCACGCGAACCATGAGAGGGTCTACGGCGCGCGGAAGATAGCTGACGCCCGTGATCTCGCTGGTGTCCACGGGGCCAGTCTAGACGCATTCCGGGGCGCGCAGAGGCCTTGTTGGGGGATTTGCAGGGCTTGAAATGAGGGATTTGCAGGATCTGAAAAGGGGGATTTACAGGGCTCGAAGTGGGGGTTTTGCAGTTTTGGGGAGGGGCGGGGCCCTCCGCCGATTCTGATCGACGAAGCGCCCATGGAAGCGCCGATGGCGTTCGATTCCGGTGCACCGTTGACTTCGCCGTCGTCGCGCCATAGCCTCGCGACAGCGGACGGCGCGGCGACAATCCGCTGAACGACGTGCTGAAACCGCAGCCTGCCTAGCTAGATGGGCAGCCTACTAGACAAGATGGTGAGTTCGATAGCGCAGGTTTTCTGGACGGTCAACGTCCTTTCGCAGGCCATTGCGGCCGGTTTCGCCTTCTCCTACGTCGTCGTCTTCGGATCCTTCCTGCAATGGACTATCCGCCGGCGAAACTGGGAGTTCTTCACTGAGCAGTACGCGCCGTTCAGGCGGAAGCTGAAAGTCAGGAGGACCTACTTCGCCTTCCTTCCGGTGGGGCCGTTGCTTGTGGCGGTGCTCTCCCTGATCGCCAACCACGGCCGGCATGCCCTGCTGCCGCAGGTGCTCGCCGTCGTCTTCTTTCCCCTCTACTTAGCCCTCGCCCACATACCCACCGGGTTTGCGAAGCTCGAGGAGCAGGTCAATTCGGGGCATCCTATCGACGACGAGCGCCAGATCGCCACATATCTCCGATGAAACCTGCCGCTCCACATCCTTCTGGGCTCCCTCTACGCTGTGGTCGCCGCCGCGCTGCTCCTC
>CALIHR010000059.1 GCA_938020505.1 uncultured Actinobaculum sp.
GCGGTTGTCGGCGCTTTGGTTCCGGGCAGCTGTGAGGCGTCCGTCCAGTCGTGCAGCACGGAGGTCTTCCCGTTCGGTGAGACCGCGAGGATGCGCGCCTGCCGCCGGCCCTCCACGCCGCCTGAGACCTCGACCGTCACAGGGGACTTCGAACCGCGCACGAGTTTGTCCGCATGTCGCAAAACCGCCTTAAGAGGCGTATAGGAATGCAACTGCCTCGCCGGATCCATGCCTGCTTTGGACATCTGCACGGAGACGAGATTCCACGCCGCAGTCCCAGGCGCCGCCGCCACGTAGACTTTCACCTTGCCGGTGCCGGTCCCGCTAGCGCCATCCAGTCGGAATTCCTTCAGGGTGGACGGCAGAACCAAATATTCCGGGAAAACGCCGTACACGTAGGACACGGACGTCATACCTTCGCCGAAATAAGCGGATTTCGGCTCGCCGCTGCGGAAATTAGTCGAGTCGGTGAATCTTCCGTCGATGCCGCGGCGCACGATGAGGCGTACGGGCATCGTCCCGGAAAAGCAATCTTGGGCGATCTCACGGATGTTCGTGCCGAACTCAACCTCGCGCAAACCGGTAGACGCGAAGCCGTCGACGTACTCGAGGCTTTGAGGGAATTTCACTTCTGTCAGCGCGGACGCACCGTAGAAGGCGTCTCCCTCAATGCGCTTAAGCCCCTCGGGCAGAACGACCTTCGCCAACTTCGCGTTCTCGCTGAAGGCTCCCCTGTCGATCTGCACAGTTCCCCGCCGAACCGCATACTCGATCGAAGAGTTCCCGCTCGGAGAAAGAGTCAGATGCAACCCATCAGCACGCTTCGTATAAAGGACATTACCGTACACGAAAAATACGGAATTAACAGCGGAAACCGTGAGATTTTTGAGATTACGAGTATGGTAAAATGCATTTTGACCCAAAGACGTCAACTTAGCTCCAATATGAACTTTCTTTAATTTGTCATTGGACCAAAAGGCGTGCTCTTCGATGCTCGTGACAGAGTCGGGGATGACGAGGTCAACTATAGATGTCCGTCCGAAACCGTAGTCTTTGATAGTTGTGAGTCTTCCAAGCTCAGGACGCATATTCACATATGTGAGCTTGCCATTATGACTGAAGGCCATGGTGCCCACCGTAATCGTTCCGCCGAGATCCACGCTCACAAGACTCGATATGGCGCTGAAAGCCCACATCTCTACTGTTTCGACACATTTAGGAAGATTTACCGATGTTAGAGCCGTTAATCGGAATGCTTCATTCCCTATACGTTTTAATGTCGAAGGAAAGGAGACGTTCATAATTTTCACTTCGTGAAAAGCCTTATTAGAGATTTCTCTGACGCCTTCGGGTATCGAATAGGAACTGACACCCCGTTTCCACGCGGCCGGGAAGGCGATGAGCTTCGTCTTGTCCTTGTTGTACAGCACTCCGTCGACACTGGTGTAGTTGAGGGCGTCGTCCTTGACCTGTATCTCGGAGAGCTTCGGCGTACTGACGAAAGCCCCCACGAGGATATCCGCGCGGACGTTCTTCCCTATGAGAATCCGCTTCAAGGATGTAGCATGCGAGAAAGCCTCCGAAGCGATCGTCTGGACGGAGTCGGGAATGTCGATCTCCTCCACTGGAGTCAGCACGAACGCTCTAGCCCCCACGTGCTTGAGACCTTCGTTGAGGGTGATTTTTTCGACCTTCGAGCCGCTCAAGAAGCCGTCGCCGACGGAGATCACTCCCTTCGGCAGGGAGAACTCCGTGAAAGCGGTACCAGAGAACGCCCCGGCTCCGATCTCGGTCAGCTTGGACGGCAGGCCGACGCCTGCTCTCTTTCCTCCGCGGCCAATGAGCGTGAAGTCGGACAGTTCCCCATTCGACTTGAAAGCCCTTTGGCCGATGCGCGTCACGCTGTCCGACAGCGTCACCTTCGCCAGTTTTGCGCAGTGGCGAAAAGCGTCGTCGGGGATCTCGGTCAGCCCCGCCGGGAGGGAGATCTCCCGCATCGAGCAGCTTTGAAAAGCCCCCGGTGCGATCTTGGTGACGGAGCGAGGCAACGTCAACGACATGAGCTTCCGATCTTCGGATACCACGGAGGAACCGACGCTCGCCAGCCTACTCGGATTGACGTCGGTGTCCTCGAAAGCGATCTCCTTCAAATTCGGAGCTTTGGCGAATGCCTGGTCGCCGATCGATGAAACGGAAGCGGGGACGTGGATCCTCTCCACGTTCCGCAGGAAGAAGGCGTTTCCGTCGATCGCCGTCACACCGCCGGGAATCCTCACGTCCGGCGAGGACCCCTTGTATCCGAGGAGAACGCCGGAATCGACGATGAAGCCCCCGGCATCGCCCGGACGCACTCTGATGAGAGCAGAGGCGGTGTACGTCCAGCTGCCCGACGTCGCGGCCGCCGTAACGGTCGCGTCACCGGAGGCGTTCTTGGCTTCGAGCCTGACCTGGTCGCCCTTGGCGGTGATGGGCTTGACGGTGACGATCGGGTTGGAACTCGTCCACGTCAACTTCGCCCGCCTCAATGAACGCGAGAGGCGGGCCGTCAGCGTATCGCTGCTTCCACTGGCGATGGCTAGCCTTGTGGTGGACAGGTTGACGGTCGGCTTCCCGCTGGGAGACTTCATTCGACCCTCTCGAATGCTCTGCGCGGAAACCGCGGTTGGGTTCGCCCTCACGGCGGACGCGTGGCCGCGAGCGGTGGAAGCCGCCGCGGCCGCCGCCTCGCCGGCGAAGGCCCTGTGCTGGGCGGATACGTGCGATCGCGCTGGGGCGAATCCGAAGCAGCTGCCGACGACCGTTACGATGCAGGCCAGCCAAAGCCGGGAAAGACGTGTACCCATTTTTCAGTTCGCGTTCCGCGCACGCCTGCGCAATGCCAGTCCACCGCCGAGGAGAAGCGCTGCGAGAGCCGCCATCGTCTTCACGGTCGCACCGCTTTTGACGAGACGGCCTTCTCTGGCCGGACGCTCGGTTGGCCTCCCAGCGCTCGCCGTACGCTTCGCCTCGGCCTGCCGACCCTGGACAGCATACGTCTGCACGGGGGCAGCCGGGCCCGCAGAGGCGGCAGCTCGGCCGGATGCGGAGGGTCCATCCGCTCGACCAGTGGACGACGGCGAAGGTCCGGGAAGCACCTGCTGCGAGGGGCCCGGCTGAGCGGTCGGCTGGCTCGTGGGCACCGGCGACGGCGCCGAAGTTCGGGGCGCCGTCGGAGTCGGAGACGCCGACGGCGTAGGAGCCGAGGGCGTGGGCGAGTTCGGAGTCGAGGGCTTGGGAGCGGGAACGCCGGTGACGTCCGTGCGCACGGTGTACCCGGTTTCGTCGCGGACCTCGAGTTTCAGGCTCGAGCCATCGGCGGGCACCGTTATCTCGGCTGTGAATCCGTAGGCGGGATCGCCGGTTCCCTGGTCTTGGGGAGACGCCGGGGTGTCCGCGGAGGAGGGGGAGGGCGAAGGGGAAGCCTCGCTGGGGCTCGGGCTCTGCTGAGTGACCCCTCCTGTGGGGGTCTCACTCGGTGCAGGCGACTGTCCGGTGGGTTTGCCGGAGGGGCTCCCGCTCGGCGTCGAAGGATTCGACGAAGCCTGCGACGAGCTCGTCCCACTGGGCGCTGCCGTGTCACTCGGTGAGACCGCATTACTCGGTGAGGCCGCTCCGCTCGGCGCAGTCGGGCCGTCCGCCAGTTTGAGCGACGCCTTCCGGGCGATGGCGGCCCTTCCGCCGTTCACCGCGGTTGTGCGCGCAGACGCCGTGGCGGACGGCAGCTGTGAGGCGTCCGTCCAGTCGTGCAACACGGAGGTCTTCCCGGTCGGTGAGACCGCGAGGATGCGCGCCTGCCGCCGACCGTTCACACCGCCCGAGACCTCGACCGTCACAGGGGACTTCGAGCCGCGCACGAGTTTGTCCGCGTTGCGCAAGACCGCCTTGAGGGGCGTATAGGAGTGCAGCTGTCTCGCCGGATCCATGCCTATTTTGGACATCTGCCCGGAGACGAGATTCCATGCCGCAGTCCCGGGCGCCGCCGCAATGTAGACGTCCTTCATACTCAGGTCGGTAGTCCATGGCCGCAGCCGGAATTCCTTCAGGGTGGACGGCAGAACCATGATCTTCGGGAGATCTCCGTTTTCGTAGACGACGTTGGTCATGCCCTCTCCGAAATAAGCGGATTTCTGCTTTCCAGGCTTGTCAAGGGATGCAGATGAATCAGTGAACTTTCCGTTGATTCCACCACGCACGATTATGCGTTCGGGCATCCCATCGAAAAAAGAATTATAGGCAATTTCACGGATGTGCGTACCGAACTCAACTTCGCGGAAAAAGCTTGAAATATAACCGTCGACGTATTCGAGGCTTTCGGGAAAGTTCACATTGACCAGAGAATTCGAGCGATAGAAGGCTTGCTGCCCAACGCGCTTGAGTCCCTCTGGAAGAATGATCTTCACGAGTTTCTTATGGCCGCTGAAGGCTTCCTCGTCGATTTGCACGGTTCCCTTTCGGACAGAGTATTCGGATGCCGTAGCGCTGTTGTAAGATCTGATAAGATGCAACCCGTCATTACGCTTTGCGTACAGCGAGTTACGATCGGCTGAATAGACAGGATTGGCCGCCGATACGGTGAGTTCTCTAAAAGTTAGCGGAAAACGACCGTAGCCGTCATCGTCATCGAAAGCTTCCGGATCGAAGGTTCTCATTCCGGCGCCGATGTGGACTTTCGTGAGTTTTCTACTATATCCGAAAGCAAGATAGCCAAGTTCGGTCACGGAATCGGGAATCGTGAGTGTGGTAAGCGGTACACCGAAGAAACCATTGCCTTCGATCTCAGTGAGGCGGCCGAGGTCAGGACGCAAGTTCACCTGTGTCAAATGATCGGCATGGTAGAATGTAGAGGAACCTATCTTTATAGTTCCACCCAAATCAACGCTTTTTAAGGATGAAATCTCGTAAAAAGCACTATCTCCTATAGTTTCGAAACTATTTGGGAGAGTTAAGTCGGTAAGAGTCGTTTTCGCGAATGCATATTCGCGTATATGTTTTAACGTAGCGGGAAAAGTAACTTTCGTTATCTTTGCTTTTTCAAATGCGTAAGCAGAAATTTCAGTGACGCCTTCAGGTACCGTATAAGTATTGAATCCCTGTTTACGCATAGCAGGAAATGCGATCAGCTTAGTTTTCTTCTTATCGAACAAAACTCCTTCAACGCTTGTATAGTTGACTGAACTGTTCTTAACATGTATTTCAGTGAGCTTCGGAGTATCGTTAAAGGCCTGAAGAAGAAGATCCGCTCCCACATTGTCGCCTATGCGAACACGCTTGAGAGATGGCATATCCACGAAGGCGTGAAAGCCGACCGTCTGGACGGAATCGGGAATGGTGATATCCTCGACGTCGGACTCCCCGAAGACATAGGAGCCCAGGCGCTTGAGCCCCTCGTTGAGGGTGATCTTCTTGAGCTTCGACCAGCGCCAGACTCCGTCGTCAATGGATGTGACGCTCGAGGGCAGAGATATGTCCCTGATGCCGCTCGAGGCGAAGGCGCCTTCCTTGATTTCGGCGAGTTTGGAGGGCAGGCCGGCGCCCAGCTCCTTCTCTCCGGAGCCGATGCGCGCGAACGCGGACAGCGCGCGGTCGGATTCGAAGGCTCTGGGGCCGATGCGCGTAACGCCGTCGGACA
>CALIHR010000060.1 GCA_938020505.1 uncultured Actinobaculum sp.
CCCGGCGACGCCCTCTACCTGCCGCCCGAGGAGCGCGTGCGCATCTGGTAGGCGCTTGCCCATTCCTCCCGCCCGCCGATTTTTGCCCTCTGCCGAAGCGCGGAGCCGAAAACCAAACGGGCAGCCAATGCGCGGCGGGCATCGATTGAATTTGATAATGATTTTCATTATTGTTATCAATATGACACATTCAACTATGCGCACGCTCGCCTCCCTCGTCGCAGTCGCGACCCTTGCGCTGGCGGGATGCTCCGATTCACAGGGCAAGACGAACGGCTCTCAATCGACAGCCGCTGCGGACGCGAACGACGGAAAGGACGGCGGCAGCGGGGGCGAAAAGGCAAAACCCAAGGAAGTCTCGTCGCTAAAGCCGCGCCTGGTCGTCTCCTACGACGGCGGGCTTCTCACCCTCGACGGAGCGACGGGCAAGGTTCTGGCGGACGTAAAGAAGGGCGGCTTCCTGCGTCTGAACCCCGCGGGCGACGGCCGCCACGTCGTCGTCTCGGACGGCGACGTCTTCCGACTCTTCGACGTCGGCCTCATTGCGGAGCGGCACGAGGACCACTACCACTACTACGTCGCCTCCCCCAGGCTCACGTCCACGCGAATCAAAGCGCCCAAAGCCGGGCACGTCGTCAACCACGCCGGGCGCACATCCCTGTTCGCCGACGGCGACGGCACAGTCCAGACGTTCGCAGCGGACGCCCTCAAGGACGGAAAGCTCGACCCCTCGGAAATCAAGGCGTTCAAGGGCGGGGACGCCCACCACGGTGTCGCCGTGCCGCTGTCCAACGGAAACATGCTGACAACGAAGGGAACCGAGAAGGAACGCCACACGATCCAGGAGGTCGATCCGAGCGGCAAGGTCGTGGCGGAGACAACCGATTGCCCGGGAGTCCACGGGGAGGCGGCAGCGCAGTCCAACGCGAACGGCGACGTCGTCTCCTTCGGCTGCACGAACGGCCCGGTCGTCTACCGGGACGGGGCCTTCCACAAGGTCCCCGTCCCCGAGGCCTACCAGCGATCCGGCAACCAATTCGGCTCCCCCGCCTCGCCTTATGTGCTCGCCGACTACAAGACGGTCAAGCCGGCCGAAGGCGCAGAAGGCGTGACCGAAAGGCCGACGTCGGCGGGAGTCATCGACACGGCGAACGGCACTGTGAAGAAGGTCGACCTCGGATCGCCCTATTGGTTCCGCTCTTTCGCGCGCGGCCCGAACGGCGAGGGCCTGGTCCTCACCTACGACGGAAATCTCACCATTCTCGATCCGGCTTCCGGCGAGGTGAAGAAGAAGGTCAAGGTGGTCAAGGAATGGCGCGAGAAGGACGATTGGCAGGAGCCCGGCCCGAACGTCACGGCGATCGGCGACTATGCCTACGTTTCGGAGCCCGCCTCGAAGAAGATCCACCTCGTGCAGATCTCGACGGGCGAGGTCGTGACGTCCTTCGACCTCAAGGTCGTCCCCAACGAGATGTCCGCGGCCAGCGGCAAGCCCGACGCCGGGTCGGCGAAGTAGACGCCCGCGGCCAAAGAAGCACAATCGAGGCCGACCGCGAGAAGAACGACGGGGGAAGCGGGGCCCGCGCACCGAGTGCGCGATGCCCCGCTTTTCTCTTCGCCCAAAACGCGTACCCTTGTAACGGACAATCTGCCCGAGACTCTGCGTCGGACCAACTAACTTGGCGTCGGACCGACCATTCGATCGGACCGACCATTCGAAAGGACATTCATGCCAGGAACAAACCTCACCCGCGACGAAGCGGCAAAGCGCTCCAGCCTGATTCAGACGGACTCGTATCGCATCTACCTCGATTTGGCGACGGGGTCGGAAACGACCTTCGTCTCGATCACAGAGATCGACTTCACTGCGGAAGCGGGGGCTTCGACGTTCCTCGACATCGTGGCCGAGTCGGTGAACAAGGCAGTTCTCAACGGGAACGTGCTCGACGTCGACGCCTTCGCCGACTCCCGCCTCCCGCTCGAAGACCTCGCGCCGAACAACACCGTTCGCATAGAGGCGACGATGAACTACTCGCGCACCGGCGAGGGCCTGCACCGCTACGTCGATCCGGCCGACGGCGAGGTTTACCTCTACTCGCAATTCGAGGTGGCCGACGCCAGGCGCGTCTTCGCCTGCTTCGAGCAGCCCGATCTCAAGGCGGATTTCTCCCTGACGATCGACGCGCCCGATTCCTGGACAGTCCTGTCGAATTCGCCGTCGCCCGAGCCGGTCCCCTCCCGCGAGGGCATCCTCACGTGGCAGTTCACGCCCACCGAGCGCATGTCCACCTACCTCGTGTCCATCATCGCCGGCCCCTACGCGAGCGCGGAAGCCGACGTCTACCGCTCCGTCGACAGCCGCGAGATCCCCCTCGGCATCTGGGCGCGCAAGTCGCTCATCGAATACGTCGACGCCAAAGAGATCTACGAGGTGACGAAGCAAGGCTTCGAATTCTACGAGGCCAACTACGGGTTCCCCTACCCCTTCCGCAAGTACGACCAGATTTTCTGCCCGGAGTACAACGCAGGGGCGATGGAGCATCCCGGCAACGTGACGCTGGTCGAGTCCTACATCTTCCGCACGA